>CBFHVZ010000013.1:4725-8672 GCA_965659195.1 Litorivicinaceae bacterium | reverse complement strand
ACAGGATCAGAATGGCAGCTTTCAGAGCGGCATGCCGTGTGGCGCGCACAGCCGGTTTCACCTTGATTGAATGGCTGACGGTGATGGCCATCGTTGGCCTCATTGCGTTGTCCGCGGGGCAATTAATTGGCGCCTCCATGGATCGCACCGACCAAGTGACCTATCAAACATTACTGATGGATCGTGTGGATGCGATGTGGGTTGAGTATCTGGAGACAGGCGCCTTTCCAGATCAGGTCAAAGAGGATGCTCGGGTGCAGTTCACTGTATCCGCCTGTGGTCCTTTGTGTCGCACGGTTGAGGTACGACCGCTGAGTCATCATCCCTGTGAATACTGGCGTTTAAGTACCGACGGTACGCGAGGTGCGGGCGGCTTATTGTGTTGGTAGGTCACATTTTGTGGGTTCTTGTTTCGCTTGTATCCGCCCGAGGCTCGACAGGTTCAACACACGGTCTGTCACTGGGCCACAGATCCGAATTTGCCCGGGGCTCAGGGTTCCATCGGGATACGCCACAATGGTATCGCCTGCCAAGGTTCGAACGGAAACCGTCAACGCGCTCGTTGGAAGCGGTATCGCGGTCACGCTCTGAGTGTGCAAGGCTGTACTGAGTCCCTCCCGAATCGCGCTTTGATAACTGGCGATCAAGAGTTTCGTTTCTTGACCCTGTCGCGGTGTGTGCCACAGCGAGACACTCTGCGTAAGCAAGGTCAGCCCGATCACGCTGGCGGTTAATATAGACATGAGATGCATGATGAGAGTGTAGTCCGCTCTCAGAAATCGGCTCGGCCGTGCCATACTATAGGGCATGCAGCACACACCCCACATTCCAGACGTTACCTTAGTCGGCGCCGGCGTGATCGGCTTGTTGTCAGCGTTTGAGTTGGCAGATACGGGCGCTTCGGTTCGAGTGATTGATCGCCAGCAAGCGGCCATGGAGTCTTCTTGGGCGGGCGGCGGTATCTTGTCGCCTCTATATCCCTGGCGATATTCAACCGCGGTGACGGCTCTTGCGAGTTGGTCTCAGCATGCCTATCCGGGCGTGATTGAATTTTTGAAATCAAAGACCGGCATAGACCCTGAATGGCTGCAGAATGGCATGCTCGTGACGGCTATGAGTGAGCGAGCTGAGGCCTTGGCGTGGGGTCAGGGCCTGCAGCAGGCAGTGTTTGAAATCAGCCATGCCGAAGCACTTGAGCTCGAGCCCTCTGTGCAGTTGTCCGAGCCCCCTTTGTGGATGCCGAAAATTGGCTCGGTGCGAAACCCTCGATTGGGGCAAGCGCTCCGTAGGTTGTGCCAAGAACATCCACGTATCGAGTTGATTGAAGCCGCTCAGGTGGCACTTCGAGGCTCTGTGGAGTTGCCCGAGCTTTGGGTGGGAAACGAGCACTTGCCAACCGGGCGTGTGGTTATCTCAGCCGGTGCCTGGACCGCTCAGTTATTGGCTTCAGTGTCGGTGGCCTGTCCGATTAAGCCAATGAAAGGGCAAATGCTCTTGTTCTCAGCTTGTGACTTGGTATCCCGCGTGGTGTTGGCTGATGGGCGTTATGCGATTCCGCGCGGTGATGGTCGGATTGTATTTGGCTCAACGCTTGAGGATGTTGGATTTATCCGAGCACCCGATCGAGCCGGCTTTGAGGATTTATATTCATCTGCGGTGGCTTTGATCCCTGAGTTAAAGAATGTGCCTGTCGAAGCGCAATGGGCTGGATTCAGACCGGGTTCACCGGATGGGCTGCCTTGGATCGGGCCCTTGTCCGATGCATTGTGGGTCAATGCCGGTCATTTTCGAAATGGGGTGGTGTTAGCCCCCGCGTCTGCGCGATTATTGGCCGATCAAATGATGGGGAGAAACCCCATTATCGACCCTGTGTCCTACCAACCGAAGGTGTTTTGATGTCAGACGATCTCTCTATCCGGCTGTTGCAAATGAATGCACAGGTGGGTGATGTGGCGGGCAATCTTCAGCGCGTACTGGCCGCGATTGAGTCGGCTCGTGCCGACGGAGTGGATGTCATTGTGACGCCTGAATTGGCGCTGACAGGATATCCGCCTGAAGATTTACTGTTGAGACCTGCGATGACCCAGCAAGTCCTGAACGCCTTGTCTGAAATAGAGGCAGCGTCCCAAGGTTTGACTGTGGTGGTGGGGGCGCCTTTTCCGATTCCGGCTACCGAACCCAATCCTTGGCCACTCGGTGCGGTGACCGCTGGGCCGCCACGGCTCTACAACAGCGCGTTGATTTATACCGACGGTGCTCGTGTGGCCCGGTATGACAAGCAAGGGTTGCCGAACTATCAGGTGTTTGATGAACGTCGTTATTTTGAGCCAGGCCATGCCCCGGTCATTTTGTCGGTGAAAGGTCGGCGTTTGGCCATCTTGATCTGTGAAGACGTCTGGGTGCCCGACGTGGTGGCAGAGACCTGTCAGGGGGCGGTGGATTGTTTACTCGTTCTGAATGCGTCCCCGTTTGCGGAAGGCAAACACGATGAACGGATTCGTCATGTCGAGCACAGAGCGATCCAAAACCGATGCCCCATTGCGTATGTCAACTTAGTGGGCGCGCAAGATGAACTGGTCTTTGACGGCGGTTCGTTCGTGATCGATGCGGCCGGAGGGCGTGTGGGTCAAGCAACGTTTTTCGAAGAATCGAATCTGGATTTTCAGCTTCAGGCAGACCGGGTCGTATGTGCGGAACAGGCGGCGCCTTTGTCAGCTGATGAGGCGTTGTATCGCGCATTGGTGCTAGGCGTTTCGGATTATTTTGCGAAAACCGGGTTTTCGCGTGCTTTGCTCGGCTTGTCCGGTGGGATTGATTCGGCATTGACTCTTGCCGTGGCGGTCGATGCCTTAGGTGCGGAACGAGTGCATGCGGTCATGATGCCGTATCGGTATACGGCCGACATCAGTGTCGAAGATGCCAAACAACAAGCGTCTGTGCTTGGGTGTGAGTTTTCAGTGGTATCGATTGAGTCCATGGTTGATGACTTTATGGCGGGGTTGGCGCCCTTTTTTGAAGGCCATCCGATTGATACCACGGAAGAGAATTTGCAAAGCCGCTGTCGCGGTGTGTTGTTGATGGCGCTGTCGAATAAGACCGGTGCGCTTGTGTTGACGACCGGAAACAAAAGTGAAATGGCGGTGGGTTATGCCACGTTATACGGCGATATGGCCGGTGGCTTTGCGGTCTTGAAAGACGTTTGGAAGACCCGCGTCTACGAGCTCGCACGCTTTGTGAATCGAGATTGCGAGGTGATCCCGGACCGGGTGATTGTGCGGCCACCATCGGCTGAGTTGGCGCCGGACCAAGCAGATTCGGACAGTCTGCCTCCATATGACCAATTGGATGCCATGTTAAAGCGTTACATCGAGGACGACTGGTCGCCTGAGGACATTATTGCCGATGGTTTTGCTGCTCAAGATGTGCGTCGGATGTGTCGTTTGGTTGATGTGAATGAGTACAAACGTCGTCAATCCGCGATTGGGCCGCGAGTGACTGTTCGAGGCTTTGGACGCGATCGGCGGTATCCGATCGCGCACCGATTCAAAGCTTAGAAAAACGCCTCATCCACAGCGCGCGGGGCGTCCATCGCAGGCGCATCTTCTGCGGGTCTGAGTGTGGCTTGCGGCCGGCGAGTGGTATCGGTTCGCCGTTTTTCACTGAATGCGGCCAATCGATCCGCTAAATCGCCAGAACTTCCTAGAAACCCAAGGGTAAGGGTACGGGCCAAGCTTTCACCTTCGTCAAACAACACACCGGATGCCAGCTGCTGTGTACCTCGCTCGCCTACCACATATTCAGGGTAATTTTCAGATAAAACGAACAACGCATCTTGAGATTCTTGTGGCAAACCAAGCGCCTCATAAGCCAAGTGCATGACGATTAGTGCATCAATCACCGCCGGGGTTGACGGGTACCCTTCGACCACTTGTCGGGCCCGGTTAGCG
>CBFHVZ010000013.1:2477-4626 GCA_965659195.1 Litorivicinaceae bacterium | reverse complement strand
GCAGCGAGGTAGGCGCCTCGACGAATGTAATAGCGTGAAACATTGACTTCGTATTCGGCCAACTGATTGCGTACATAGATCAGTCGGAGGGTCGCGTCTTCACGAAACTCACTGTTGGGGTAGCGTTCGAGTAGGGTGGTGAAGTCATCGATCGCGTCTCGAGCCCCGCCAATATCACGACCAGTTTCATCACCTGGCAGGTATCGTGAGATCATCGAATCGTTCGATGCATAGCTCGAAAGACCTTTCATGTATTGCGCGTAATCTGCCTCAGAATGATCAGGATTCAATCGAATAAAACGGTCTGCGGTTAGACGTGAGAGCTCGTAGTTGGAGGATTTGAAGTACGCATAGACTAGGTCAAGCTGGGTACCATCAGCATATTGACCGAATGGAAAACGTCGATCGAGTTCCTCAAGCGCTGTAATGGCCTCGAGATAACGACCCCCGTCCATGTGGCCTTGGGCTTCTTCCCAAAGGGTCAGTTCACTTTTCAAGTTGGCATCCGGATCAAACAAAGTGCAAGCCGTCATGAAGGACGCGATGAGCAGAAAGCAAAGGGACCGGGTTATCATACTATTCCTTGTTTACATGGACCGTCGGATGGCCGATCTACAACACACTGAAACCCATATTCAAGCACAGTTTCGCGTTCCATTGGAGGAATCTGGTGCACGAATTGATCAAGTCCTTGCCAAGCTGTTGCCTGATTTTTCGCGTGCGCGCTTATCACAGTGGGTCTCTGAGGGTTGGGTGCTTTTGGATTCCAAACCCTGCAAGCCAAAATCTCGGGTCTTAGGGGGTGAATTAATTGAAGTATCCGCAGCGCTCGAACCGGCTGTGAGTTGGTCTGCAGAAGCGATTGATTTGCAGGTGATCCACGAGGATGAGGACCTGATTATTGTCGATAAACCAGCTGGGCTTGTGGTTCATCCAGGGCACGGGAATCCGAACGGCACGCTGGTGAATGCGCTTCTCAGTCGCTATCCCGAGCTTGAATTGATCCCGCGTGCCGGGATCGTGCATCGGTTGGATAAGGACACAAGCGGTGTGTTGGCGGTGGCGAGATCGCTCCGTGCCCATGGGAGCCTGGTCGAGCAACTAAAAGACCGCAGCATGAGTCGGCGGTATGTGGCCTTGGTGTATGGGCAGCCGTTGTCGCAGGGGACTGTCGATGCGCCCATGGATCGCCATCGCACCGCTCGAACAAAAATGGCGGTGGTGAGCTCTGGCAAACCAGCGGTGACTCACTATCGAGTGCTCTCCCGGACTGCGCACTGTGCTTGGTTACAGGTCAAACTGGAGAGCGGGCGGACCCATCAGATTCGAGTCCATATGACCCATATCGGCCATCCGTTGGTGGGCGATCCTATGTATCGGCAGGGCCGGCCCGGTCTGGGTCAGGCCTCACCCGAGGCTCAGGCGCTGCTTAATGACTTCCCTCGTCAGGCATTACATGCCGAGGCGCTGGGGCTAATGCATCCGGCTACCGGCGATGCGTGTGAGTTCAAAGTGCCTTGGCCGGCTGATTTGTTGGCACTGAAAAATGCACTTGAGGTGGTCGATGTCTGACCCATGGTTTCCAATCGATTTGGGTGACGGGGTTGAAGCGATACAAACGCATCGAGGGGGTGGGAGCGATCGTTACGGCACGTTTAACCTGGGACTCCATGTTGGAGATGAGGTTGCTCGGGTGCAGGCAGCCAGAGAGCAACTGGGCGATTATTTTGGTGCGACCCCGGTATTCGCCAATCAGGTGCATGGGGTTCGTGTGGTTGAGGTGGGTTCATCCGATGATGTGCCGGGGGAGGCCGATGCGCTCGTCACCCGCGCCTTGGATGTGGCGCTTGGCGTCTTGACGGCGGATTGTTTGCCGGTCTTGTTTGTCGGTCACGGTGCTGTGGGTGCCGCCCATGCGGGTTGGCGTGGGTTGGTGTCGGGTGTGCTCGAAGCGACAGTTAGTGCGTTACCAGCGAGCGGCGCGATTCGAGCATGGCTTGGTCCCTGTATTGGCCCAGACGCGTTTGAGGTAGGGCCTGACGTGGTGAGCGCATTCCTTGAGTGGGACCCTGGCGCCGACCGAGCCATGCGACCCTCGTCGCGTCCTGGCCATGCATATCTCGATCTACCCAGGCTGGCGGAGGCGCGG
>CBFHVZ010000013.1:0-2378 GCA_965659195.1 Litorivicinaceae bacterium | reverse complement strand
GGCGCCGACCGAGCCATGCGACCCTCGTCGCGTCCTGGCCATGCATATCTCGATCTACCCAGACTGGCGGAGGCGCGGCTTAATGATCTCGGCGTGGTCTGTCAGACGTCTGGGGCCTGTACGGTGAATGAGCCCTCGATGTGGTACTCGTATCGTCGTGAGGGTGTCACAGGGCGCATGGCCAGTTGCATTATGCGCACTGGATAACCTGTGGATAACTTGATTTTTTGCTCGTGTATCCCCATCTAAAAAAATAGGATTTATTAGGTAAGGATACGCCAATGAAAATGGATCGTTTGACACATCGTGTGTTGGAAGCCTTGCAAGATGCACAGAGCCTCGCACTCTCCTTAGACCACACTGAGATGACGCCTTGGCATCTGCTCAAAGCGATGCTGGGCCAAGCTCGCAGTTCGTTGCCTTCGTTGGTCTCTCAGGCCGGCGGTCATGTCGATCGATTGCGTGCAGAAGTGGACAGCGCGCTCGATGGGTTGGCGCGTGTGGCCCAGCACGACGGCGAAGTTCGCATCAGTCAGGACCTGGCGCGCCAGTTCAATTTAGCTGAGAAGCAGGCCATGGCACAGAAAGACACGCACGTGTCTTCAGAGACGCTGCTCGGTGTGATGTCAAAGGATAAAACCACAAGACAGGCATTCCAGAAATCGGGGGTATCGGACGATCGCTTGGCCGATGCAATTGAAGCACTGCGAGGAGGTGAATCGGTGCAAGGTGAACATGCGGAAGATCAACGGGGCGCATTAGAGACCTATTGTTTGGATCTGACCGCGCGCGCAGCAGAAGGCCGCCTCGACCCGGTGATTGGTCGTGATGAAGAGATTCGTCGGGCGATCCAAGTGTTGCAGCGTCGAACCAAAAACAACCCAGTGCTGATCGGTGAGCCAGGCGTCGGTAAAACGGCTATCGTGGAAGGCCTTGCGCTCCGTATCGTCAATGGCGAAGTGCCCGAAGGCTTGAAAAATAAGCGGGTCTTATCGTTAGACATGGGTAGCTTGATCGCAGGGGCTAAATTTAGAGGTGAGTTCGAAGAGCGATTGAAGGCGGTACTCAAAGAGCTCGCTCAGCAGGAAGGTCAAATTATCCTGTTTATTGATGAGATCCACACCATGGTTGGCGCCGGTAAATCGGAAGGTGCGATGGATGCCGGCAACATGCTGAAGCCTGCTTTGGCGCGGGGTGAGTTGCATTGTGTGGGCGCGACCACCTTGGATGAATACCGTCAGTATTTGGAAAAGGATGCGGCTTTGGAGCGTCGATTCCAAAAGGTGTTTGTGGGTGAGCCCAGTGAAACCGATACGATTGCGATTTTGCGTGGCTTGAAGCCGAAGTATGAGGTGCACCACGGCGTGGAAATCTCGGATTCGGCGATCATTGCAGCCGCTCGGCTCTCGGCTCGATACATCACCGATCGACAACTGCCGGATAAGGCGATTGATTTGATGGATGAGGCGGCCAGCCGGATTCGTTTGGAGATGGACTCAAAGCCTGAGGAGCTCGATCGGCTCGACCGGCGGTTGATTCAGTTAAAAATCGAACGGGAAGCGCTGAAAAAAGAAAAAGACGCGGCCAGCCAAGCACGACTCAAAGAACTTGAAGGCACGATCGATGAGGTGGCCTCAGAGGCGCGGTCTTTGGAAGAGATTTGGACCGCTGAAAAAGCCCAAAGTCAGGGCGTGCAGTCGATCAAGGAAGAACTCGATCGCGCTGAGATTGATCTCGAGCAGGCGCGCCGTGCCGGTGATTTGGGCCGGATGAGTGAAATCCAATACGGTGTGATTCCGGATTTGACGAAGCGCATGGAACAGGCGCAGCAGGTCGATGAATCAGACCAGGCTACCTTGGTCCGCTCACGCGTCACCGAAGAAGAAATCGCTGAAGTGGTCAGTCGTTGGACCGGTATCCCGGTGGCGAAGATGCTGGAAGGTGAAAAAGATAAGTTGTTGAAGATGGAGCAGGCGTTGCACGCCCGGGTGGTTGGGCAGGATGCCGCCGTCACGGCCGTGGCCAATGCCGTTCGTCGATCGCGTTCTGGGTTGTCGGATCCCAATCGACCCAATGGGTCCTTCCTGTTCCTCGGACCCACGGGTGTCGGTAAGACGGAGCTCTGTAAAACCTTGGCTGAATTTCTGTTCGACAGTGAAGAGGCCATGGTGCGTATCGATATGTCGGAATTCATGGAGAAGCATTCCGTGGCCCGATTGGTCGGAGCGCCACCGGGGTATGTCGGCTATGAGCAAGGGGGTTATCTAACCGAAGCGGTTCGCCGTCGTCCCTACGCAGTCATTTTGTTGGATGAGGTGGAAAAGGCGCATCCTGACGTGTTCAACATCTTGCTGCAGGTATTGGATGACGGTCGTCTG
>CBFHVZ010000012.1:0-32383 GCA_965659195.1 Litorivicinaceae bacterium | reverse complement strand
AGGCCTGCCGCCAGCGTTCAATCTGAGCCATGATCAAACTCTTCAGTTAAGAGTACCTGGATAATCCCAGGTGATATTTTGTGCTCAGACAATCGCAAAACTGCTAAATAAATTTATACAGGTTGCTTGTGCCTGAAATCTTATCGACTTCCAGCTCAAGCACCCACACGCATTGCTTGATCAATTTTTTAAAAAACGCTCCAGAGGGCCTCTCTGAAGTGGACGCGCATTCTATCGAATCTCGCGTTGTTTGCAACCACTATTTGCAAAATTTTTGCTGGGTTGCTGAAGTCTGTCGACCTCAAATTTGGTGGGCGCATTCTAATGAGACATTCTCATTTTGCAACCCTTTTTTCTCCTGGATCTGACACCTCACCGAAGCGAGCCCCTGATCCGAGGAGCGCGAATAGTACAGTGTTCTATTCGCTTCGCAAGTCTTTTTCGAAATCTTTTTTCGACCGCCTCTTGTAAGCGGCTCACCCTGAGGCGAGGCGCGCAGTATAGAGGGCGCACTTCCACTGTCAACGAAATTTAATCAAATAGTCATCAACTTGTCACAGTCACCCGGACAAAGCGCTTCTTACCGCATTGATACACATGGGTTTCTCCCACAACCGGACGCCAACTGCCGTCCTGAATTAATTCGCCATCCAAGCGAACTGCGCCCTGCGTGATGAAGTTTTTCGCCTCAGACGAGCTCTTCACGAGGCCTGCCTCACGCAACAATACATATAAAGGCAAGCTGCCTTGCGCATCACCGGCCAATGTGAGCTCGGGCATCTCATCTGGAATCTCGCCCGCCTTAAACTTGTTGCCCGCGCTCTTGGCCGCACGTTCGGCTGCATCGGCATCGTGGAATCGCGTGATCAGCTCGCGGGCCAATTCGGCTTTAGCGGCATTTGGACTGACTGCGCCTGATGCGACATCGGCTTTTAAACTCGCCAACTCGGCGTTGCTCTTAAAGCTCAATAACTCATAGTAGCGCCACATGAGATCATCGGAGATTCCCATCAGCTTCCCGTACATATCGCCAGGGGCCTCATTCAGGCCAATGTAATTGCCGAGGGACTTCGACATTTTTTTCTCGCCATCAAGCCCTTCGAGAATCGGCATCATCACAATCACCTGAGGATCTTGTCCGGCATCCCGCTGCAATTCTCGACCCATCAACAAATTAAAACGCTGATCGGTTCCGCCAAGCTCAACATCAGACTCCAATGCCACAGAGTCATACCCCTGCATCAAAGGATACAAAAACTCGTGGATCGAAATCGGTTGTTCGGCTTTGAAGCGCTTACTAAAGTCATCTCGCTCGAGCATACGCGCGACCGTCAACTTTGCCGCCAACCGAATAAATTCTTGTGGGGACAATGTGTTCATCCAACGGCTGTTGTACTCCACACGCGTCTTTGCACGGTCCAGAATCTTAAAAACCTGAGCGGCATAGGTCTCTGCATTCTCTTTTAACTGCAATTCCGTCAATGGTTGACGCGTCTGGTTTTTACCTGTGGGGTCTCCGATCAGCCCCGTGAAGTCACCAATGAGAAAAATAACCTCATGCCCGAGCTCTTGAAATTGCCGCAGCTTATTAATGAGTACGGTATGGCCCAAATGCAGATCGGGAGCCGTTGGATCGAAGCCCGCCTTGATACGCAGAGGTCGCCCAGATTTTAATTTCTCGCGCAATCCGTCGATGGGTAGTATCTCATCCGCGCCACGGCTGATCAGCTCAATCGCGTCTTCCACCGCTTGGTCGGTCTGTGTTGTCATGTTGTTTCTCGTGTCATCTCTCACTGCAAGGCGCGTATTGTACGCAAACCTCCATTGTTTTTTATATGCAAGCAAAAGCCCGGTTGGGTACACTTTGGGCTCATGAATCAAATCCGGACCGCAATGCACGCGCTGATTAAACGCCTTGACCGACTTTGTCATCCGTTTCCAGGCACTCATGCGCTTGGCTTAGCGGCATCCGCCGTCGCCCTCGTACTCGGCCTAGCATGGCCCACCGAAGGACCTGCAACGGTCAATCAGAACGCCGTCACACATTCTGCCCTTCCTTTAAACACGATCACTTCAGAGCCGAGCCAGTCCAAGCCACCAGAGCCTGCATTTCGTGTGGCACAGGAGACGGTAAAATCCGGTGACACCTTAAGCTCGCTGTTCCAACGGCAAGCATTGACGGCGCAGGATTTGATCCGCGTCACCGCCAATGAAGGCAAGAAACGCCCGCTTTCTTTATTAAAGGTGGGTCAATCGGTTGAGTTTCGCTACGCAGACGACGTCTTAGTCGAACTCGCCGTGGTGCAAACGCCGTTTCACCATACCGTGGCGGTATCTGACGAATCTGGCCAATGGACGATCGAGGAACGCTACCGTGAGCCCGAAGTGTATATCGAGCATGCCAGCGGTGTGATTGACAGCTCCCTGTTCCTCGCCGGCGCCAAGGCCGGGCTGCCGGATAACTTGATTATGGAAATGGCGAACATCTACGGGAACGTTATCGACTTTGTCTACGAAATCCGCCAAGGCGACCGCTTCATCGTGACCTTCGAAAAACGGTACCTCGATGGCGAGTTTATTGAATACGGAAATATTCTCGCAGCGGAATTCATCAACAACAAAGAGTCGTTCTTCGCAATCCGTTATACCGATTCCGAAGGGGATACTGGCTACTTTGACGGTCAAGGTGTCAGCTTAAGAAAAGCATTCTTACGGGCACCTCTAAACTTCCGCCGAATCAGCTCGAACTTCAATCTTGCGCGGAAGCATCCTGTGCTCGGCATCACTCGAGCGCACCGCGGCACAGACTATGCCGCCTCAACCGGAACCCCGGTCTACGCCGCCGGTGACGGCAAGGTGGTGTTCCGAGGTAAAAAAGGGTGGTACGGCAACCTAGTCACAATCCGGCACGGCAATGGTATCGAAACCCGCTACGCCCACCTTTCCAAGTTCGGACGCTACGGTGTCGGCAGCCGAGTCAAGCAAGGTCAAATCATAGGGTATGTTGGCGCCACAGGCTTGGTGACAGGACCTCACCTTCACTATGAGTTTTTAGTCAATGGCGTTCACCGAAACCCTCGTACTATTTTAGACAAGCTGCCTAAGGCTAAGACGCTTCCCGCCACCGAGATGGCCCGCTTTGAACAAGTGGCCGAGCCGTTAATCGCCTCGATCGAAGCCCAGAAAAACAATGCTGAGCTGGCTCTCCAAACGACCGGCCGCTGAGCCCCCGCGTCTGGCCATCGGGCTGATGAGCGGCACCAGCTTAGATGCGTTGGATGCGGCCTTGATCCGCGAAGCAGATGGGCGAGCCGTCGAAGTATTGACGCTCGCTTCGAGCCCATTCCCGCCTGAATTGAAAACGCGCTTAGACGCACTGGTCTGCGGGGGCACCTTAACGGCTGAAGCACTGCTCTCTATTGAAACAGAATACACCGACTGTTTTGCCAAACTGTGCCAGACAGTGCTTGAACAGAGCCCAGAACCGGTCTCAGTGATTGGCTTCCATGGACAGACCCTCTGGCATGCCCCAGAGTCCCAAGCCACTTGGCAACTCGGCTTACCCGAACGCCTCGCACAAGCCACCTGTACGCCAGTGGTTGCGCGATTCAGACAGGGTGATATGGCCCGAGGCGGGCAGGGAGCCCCTTTAGCACCCTTGTTTCATGCTGCGCAATTTGCCAGAGACGCTGAGACTGTCGCCGTATTGAACCTTGGCGGCATAGCCAATGTAACTATCCTAAAACCCGGGGCGCCCCCAACAGGCTGGGATCTCGGTCCCGCCAACACCCTCTCCGATCTGTGGCATCGGACCCATTTTGGGGCGCCTTTTGATGCCCTCGGCGCTAAGGCGCGTTCAGGTTCGGTTCATGATGCGTTACTTAAGCGCATGCTGGCCGATCCGTTTTTTCAGAAATCGCCCCCGAAGAGCACCGGGCGCGAATACTTCAATCTCGCTTGGCTCAATGCCCATCTCAAAGCCTTTGATCCGATCTCGGCCGAAGACGTGCAGGCCACTCTGAATCAGTTGACGGCGCGTTTGGTGAAAAATGCCCTGCCGGCTGAGGTGGATCTTCTGGTTGCATGCGGTGGCGGGGTTAAAAACGATCATCTCATGGGCTGCATTGATTACGAAGTCGACGCCTTACTGGTCACCAGTGATTTGTTTGAGATCGACCCGCAGGCGGTGGAATGCGCCTGCTTTGGTTGGTTGGCGTTACAGAGACTGTCTGAACGATCGCTTGAGACACAATCAATCACAGGCGCAAAAACCCCCGGATTGCTGGGTACGGTGTTTCGACCTAGCCTAGACTGAAGCTCGCGCCGCAGCCGCACGTACTGGATGCGTTTGGGTTTTCAACGACAAATTGCGACCCCGTCAGTGACTCCGAGTAATCCACAGTCGATCCCACCAAATACTGATAGGACAAACCATCCACGACGACGGTGACCCCGTCTTTGGTGACCTCGGTGTCATCAGGCTGTGCCTCTTCGTCAAAACTGAACCCGTACTGAAACCCAGAACAACCGCCGCCAGTGACAAAGACTCGCAAGTGAAGGTCTGGATTGCCTTCTCCCTCCACCAGCTCCCGAATCTTGGCTACAGCCCGATCGGTCAATGAAATGGGAGTCGGTACAAACAGTTCTGTCATATCACCTTCCTTTTATGGGCTGACTGGGTGCGTGGGTATTCCCATCATCTCAGGCAAGCCCAACATCAAATTCATATTCTGGATTGCCTGCCCGGCAGCACCCTTCACCAAGTTATCGATCACCGAAGAAATGATCAATTGCCCAGGTCTCTGCTGGTACAGCCCAATCATGCACCGGTTAGAGGCGCGAACCCAACGCGTTTCGGGGTGAGCGCCTGCCGGGATGACCGATACCAAGGGCTCATCTGCATAACGCGCCTCGTACAACGAACGGGCCTCGGCCAATGACAAAGAAGTGGAGGCATAGGCTGTGATCTCAATGCCTCGGATCATCGGCAATAGATGCGGTACGAAAGTCACCGTCGCGGATGACCCTGAAATTTGCGTCAATTGATGTGCGATTTCTGGGCCATGCCGATGACCGTCCGCCGCGTAGGCATGAAAGTTGTCTGAGGCTTCCGCGACGATCAAGTCAGTCCGAGCGCTCCGGCCAGCGCCTGATGCACCGCTCTTGCCATCAAGAATAAGCGTGTTTAAGTCCAGCGCACCAGCTTCCACCAAGGGAAGCACAGCCAGCGTACTGGCCGTCGGATAACATCCGGGATTCCCAACCAAACGCGCCTGCGAAATCGCCGCTCGATGCACTTCAGGCAGGCCGTATACAGCCTCTGCCAACAAATTCGGCGCAGCATGAGGGCCACCGTACGTTTGCTCCCACAACGCTTGATCTTTAAAGCGGAAGTCAGCGGCCAAATCGATGACCTTGGTATCAGCAGCCAGCAAGTCACCCGCTTCTGTCATAGCAATCTTATTCGGTGTGGCATACAGCACCAGATCACAGGCCGCTAATCGCTCTAGGTTAGGCGCTTCAAATGCCAAGGACGAATAGTGATCAAGCCAAGGGTAGAGCTCTTTAACGGCACTGCCGTCTTCCGACCGTGACGTCAAACACACCACGTCTGCTTCAGGGTGTTGTGCCAGCATGCGCAATAACTCAACGCCTGTGTACCCAGTGCCCCCTACGATGCCAATTCGCTTCACATCAACCCCTGCATGAATCAATAATGCCTCATGATACGTGAAAACATTGACCGCGCGCATGACTGATACGTGCGCGCTTTCGAAACAACTGTCAGACACCGGATCCGACTTGGCTGTCATCCTGACCATCGGCGCCCTGATCGGGTCGGTGATGGCCGTCGTGGCCTCGAGTTTTGTTTGGGGCATCCGTGTGGTCACCGAATGGCGAGAGACTGCGCTCTCGCTTCCCATCACCGTCGGTGACTGGACACTGGAGGTCACGCCGCTGATTGCCCTGTGGGTCACAGCCGGCCTCGTGATTCTCATCCGCCGAGGGTTTCAAGCCGAACGCTGGCACGGTCCCGCCGATGCGGTATTGGCCGCGCATCGCGCGGGCAACTCACTGAATGTCAAACAAGGCATCGGCTCCACCCTAGCCGCCTTTGTCGGCGCAAGCGGTGGCGCCTCTGTAGGTCAATATGGGCCACTGGTGCATGCCGGCGCCACCGTCGGCGCGTGGATTGAGCGTCGCATCAGCAGCCGACTTCCAGCGCGCGTGTACTTAGCATGCGGGGTCGCCGCCGCCATATCCGCCGGGTTTGGGGCGCCCTTGGCCGGCATCGTGTTTGCGCATGAAGCCATTCTCCGGCATTTCTCGATTCGTGCGCTGGCGCCCATCGCAATTGCATCCGTCGTGGCCAGCGCCCTCAATGCAGCGCTCTTTCCCAGTATCAGCGGCTTCCAACTACCCGCCACAACGCCCGACCTGACCACGCTGGTCCCGGTGCTTATTTTGAGCGCCCCGTTGATGGCCGCCGCCGCACTGGTGTACATGGGCGCTCTATTAAAGGTTAGCCGCTGGGCTTCACAGAGCGGACTGTCGACCGATACTCTGATCGTACTCGCCGCCACCGGATGCGGTCTGGTGGGTCTGTGGCTGCCTGACATCCTAGGTGTCGGCATTGGCCCGATGAACGCCATGCTCAACGGCGAGTATGCGCCTGGCATGCTGATCACCTTGCTGTGCGCCAAAATCGCAATGACCGCCCTTTGCATCGGATTCGGGCTCTTTGGTGGCACATTCTCACCCGCTCTTTTTGTCGGCATAGCCGCGGGCAGCATCATCGGTGTGTTGGCTGGGGCCCTTGGCTTCACAGATTTATCAGTGGCCTTAGCGGTAGCCGCGATGGCCGCCGTTGCCGCCGCATTAGTCGGCGCGCCCATGGCGGCTGTGCTGATTGCGCTTGAGCTCACACACTCATACGTTCTGGGCGTGGCCGCACTGACCGCCGTGGTTGCTACCACTGTGCTTACACATCGACTGTTCGGCTCATCCTTTTATGATCGACAACTGCTCGAACGCGGCATCGATCTATCCGAAGGCCGCGAAGCCATGATGTTGGCCACCACCCCACTCAGATACTGCCGACTGGAGCCTGGGGTGATAGTCTCTGAGGCAAGCTCAGGGCATGACACCTTAAGTGCCTTGGCCGCATCCCAAGCTACCGAAGGCTACGTACTCGATCAGCACCGTCAATTGATCGGAAAAGTGACGCTCTATCAGGCGCTGTCTCAACCCGAAGCGTCAGCAGGCATGTTAGCCACGCGCGAGCCTTTGACGCTTAAGGCCACACAATCACTGCAGGCAGCCATGGACGCTCTCACAGATTTTGTGGGTGAGGGCGTTCCGGTGATCGATGCGGAGTCAGGACGGTTTTTAGGCGTCCTCACTGAAGGAGCATTATTCAGCGCCATCCAACACCTGCAATCTGAAGTCCGCCACACAGAGCGGAATTGAGGTTGCCTTCTCACACGAGAGTTGGTCTACTCCCAAAGTCGTAAGGAGGAACTATGTTTTTGTGGATTAAAGCCTTTCATGTCATTGCGGTAATTACCTGGTTTGCTGCATTGTTCTATCTGCCCCGCTTATTCGTATATCACGCCATGGCAGACGAATCAGACACCGTCGGACGGGAGCGCTTCCAGGTCATGGAACGGAAGCTCCTCAAAGGCATCATGACCCCTTCGATGATTGTGGCCGTTGCTCTCGGTATCTGGATG
Organism: Litorivicinaceae bacterium; assembly: GCA_965659195.1. Classification (GTDB taxonomy): domain Bacteria; phylum Pseudomonadota; class Gammaproteobacteria; order Pseudomonadales; family Litorivicinaceae; genus HIMB30. Next base: position 24,650 of record CBFHVZ010000012.1, on the reverse strand, counting down.
ATCGCGTTGGTTCCGAGTTACATGTCACAGGGCTGGATGCATGCCAAATTAACCCTGGTTGTGTTGCTCCTCGGCTACCACCACTGGTGTGCCCGCATTGTGAAAACCTTTGCGCAAGAAGCGAATACGCGCTCACACGTGTGGTATCGCTGGTTTAACGAAGCGCCCGTCATCGCGCTCATCGCGATCGTCATCTTGGTTATCGTCAAACCCTTTTAATGCAGGGTCTGTACATCATTACACCGGCCTCAGCCGCGTGTCCCGATCGATTAGCTGACGCCGTAGAAAAAGCGCTCCAAGGGGGCGCTTCGATGGTGCAGTTCCGCCACAAAAGCCCTGACTGGGCTTTACAGAAAACCTTGGCCGAGGCCACGCTCGCAGTATGCAGACGCCACAGCGTGCCTTTGTTGATTAATGATTCAACCCAACTCGCGGTCGAGATCGGTGCTGATGGAGTCCATCTCGGACAAACCGATGGCAGCCTAATCGAAGCCCGCGCTCAACTCGGGTCACAGGCTGTGATCGGCCGTACGTGTCACGATTCAAAGGCACTGATGCAATCGGCTGTGGCCGAGGGCGCCACCTATTGTGCCTTTGGCCGGTTGTTCCCCTCCCATACCAAGCCGGACGCCAGTGCTTTATCATTAACGGCGTTGGCAGAGCTTGTCACGGCCACACCCTGCCCGGTAGTGGCGATAGGAGGCATCGACGCCAACAACGCCGCCCGCGTGATTCAGACCGGCGTGTCTGCGATCGCTGTCTCGGGCGCGGTATTTGAAGCGCCTGATATCAGAGCGGCCGCTCAAGCGCTTGCCACATTATTTTAAGGACAGACCATGAGCCAATCTGAACGTCTCTTTGCTGAGGCCTCAAAATCCATTGCCGGCGGCGTTAACTCGCCGGTTCGCGCCTTCCGAGCAGTTGGCGGAACCCCAGTATTCTTTAGCCATGCCAAAGGGCCCTTCCTATATGACGCTGATGGGACGGAGTATGTGGATTACATCGGCAGTTGGGGTCCTATGATTGCCGGTCACGCCAATCCCCGTGTGCTCGAAGCAGTGCATGGCGCCATCGAACACGGCTTGTCATTTGGCGCGCCGACCGCGGTGGAAACACAGATGGCTGAGCGGGTTAAAACCTTTTTCCCATCGATTGAGAAATTGCGCTTTTGCTCAAGCGGCACCGAAGCCACCATGAGTGCCATTCGGTTGGCGCGGGGCTTCACCGGTCGCGATGCCATCGTCAAATTCGAAGGGTGCTACCACGGACACTCCGACAGTCTGTTGGTGAAAGCCGGATCGGGTGCACTGACCTTCGGCGTGCCAAGCTCCCCTGGAGTACCTGCCGATCTCGCCAAACACACTTTGAATCTGCCCTTTAATGATCTTGCAGCCGCAGAATCGCTTTTTGCCGAACAAGGCGACCAACTGGCGTGTCTGATCATTGAGGCGATCACCGGCAACATGAACATGATCCTGCCAGAGCCTGGCTATCTCGAGGGACTGCGCGCCCTCTGTGATCGTCATGGCGTGGTGCTGATTTTTGATGAAGTCATGACCGGCTTCCGCGTGGCTCGCGGCGGCGCCCAGGAATTAACCGGCATTACCCCTGATTTGACCTGTCTCGGAAAGATCATTGGCGGCGGCATGCCGGTGGGGGCCTTTGGGGGGCGCGCCGACATCATGGACTGGCTAGCACCCAACGGTCCGGTCTACCAAGCCGGGACATTGTCTGGAAACCCAGTGGCCATGGCTGCCGGACTGGCAACACTCGACGAGCTTGATCAACCCGGCTTCTATGAGGCGCTGACTGAGACCACCGAAGGATTTGTCGAAGGCATGATTGCAGCGGCAGCGGAGCATGGAATCGCGATGCAAGGTGTTTCGCGAGGCGGCATGTTCGGTCTCTTTTTCGCCGACCAACCGGTTCGATCCTTTGCGGAGGTCACCGCCTGTGATGAAGCGGTATTCAAACGCTTCTTCCATGAAATGCTCGATCGCGGCGTCTACCTCGCACCGTCGATGTATGAAGCGGGCTTCGTTTCTTCGACCCATACCCAAGCCGTGATCGATCGGACGCTAAAGGCCGCTCGAGACAGCTTTAAGGCGATGACCGCTTAAGAGCCGAAACTCCGTGCCAGGCGCCGGGCCTCTCCGGCGCCTGCCGTATCCCCTAGGGCATCGCGCGCACGGGCAATTAACGTATATAGATCACGCTTCATGGCATTGTCTGAAACCGCAAAATCGACCGCTTGACCGGCAATGTTTGCCGCCTCCTCGAACTGACCCTGCTCAAGTCGTACCGTCGATAACTGGTAGTACACTTCGGGCTCATCCGGCGCGATGCGCTGGGCCCGTTCCAAACGGGCCGAGGCTCCGGCTAAATCACCGGCCTCTCGTAAACTGTCGGCTTGCTCTAACAAAGACAAGACCGCCGGCGACATACTCGATGGCGAAGCAGATTTGTCGATCGGCTCAATGCGAGCCACCGGTTCAATGGGGGTCACAGAGTTGATCTCACCCCTTTCTCTCGAGCGATTATTGGCCACCGGCGTGTCAATAGAGGTTCTAGGTGACTCAACTACGATCCGGCGATCTTCTTCACTAGCGCGCCAAGACGCATCTACGACCGGAGGTCGCGAAATCGGGGCACGTGTGCATCCCACCAAAATCGCCACACAGAGACCAATGACCACCCAACGCATACTACTCTCCAAACCATCGTTCTAACCAGGACCCGACAGAGCCCCCGTTTCCTGCTGGCTCACATCGATCGGCGGGCATTTGACGATACGCCAACGGCACCGGGCGGCGCTCAGCCCCTGCGCAATTCTCACCCACCAACCGACCAGATTGGTCCAACCACGCATACTGTAACGAATCCGGAAGCCCCATGGGTCGATCTTGGCGACTGACCTGCGAAAAACTTTCGCTGACAATCGGTAAGGCCGCCACTGATCCGTACAAGTTAGCCCGTCGGTTATCGTCAAATCCGACCCAAGTCACGCCCAAACGACGCCCATCGGCACCCACAAACCAACCGTCACGGCCCTCGTCGGTGGTCCCGGTCTTACCCGCTAAAATCTCATCATACCGCTGGCCAAAGGCTCGACCTGTACCTGCCTCCGCAGCCACCCGCAACATATGGTCAACCTGAACGGCGGCTTGTGCCGGGATCAGGCGACGCGATTCAAAGGGGCGCCGGGTCAGCACTTGCCCCTTGGCATCGACCACCGTACGGACCGCTTTTAACGGCGTTTGATGCCCTTGGTTAAAGAGTGCCTGATAGAGCTCAGCCACGCCAAACGGTGACATCTCCGACACCCCAAGCACCGTGGAGGCCGGCCGTGTTTGGCCAATGGGCAACCCATACCCCGCCAAGCGATCAAGTATCCGATCCAGACCCATCCCAACCGCCAAATGCACAGTGGCTTGATTCACGCTCTCAGCCAGCAAGGTCTCCAAGCGCACCACCCCGGCCTCTGTCTTGTCGTAATTTTTAGGCGACCACACTTGGCCCTTTTCATCGGTCAGACTGATGGCTTCATCGCGAATCAAACTGCCCGCGTGCAATCGTGGATCCTCTTCTAGCGCCGCCGTCACCACAAAGGGTTTCACCAACGAACCAATTTGCCGCCTCGCATCCAATGCACGATGGAAGCCTGCCTGATCGTTCCGCCCAGCCAACACAGCCTGAATTTCTCCGGTCGGGATATCCACCACCAAGGCACCGAGTTGGAGAGAGGCCGTCGGATCAAGCCCTCGGTCCACTAGGGACTTTAATGCCTTATCCCGGCCAACCAGCAACCCGCGATGCACCTGAGGGTCGAGGGCTGTGTAGATTTGCAGTCCAGCCATGGTCAGTTGTTGACCCGAGTAATCCGCTCGCAATTCACGCTGCACCAAAGCGACATAGCCCGGGAATCGTCCAATTCGGTCGGCAGGGCGATTCGGTACATTTACAGGGGCTGACTGGGCTCTCGTGTGGGCGGCTGCAGTGATCAGACCTTGGGATTCAGCCAGCGAGAGGACTAAGTTTCTGCGTTCAGTCGCCCGCTCCGGTGCACGGCGGGGATTAAACGCACTGGGTCCTTTGACCAGCCCCACCAACAGCGCTTGCTCAGACAGTGACAATTCAGAAATAGGCCGGCCAAAATAAAAATACGAAGCGGTGCCAAATCCATGGATCGCACGATTGCCCCATTGGCCAAGGAAGACCTCGTTGATGTAGGCATGAAGGATTTGGTCTTTTTCAAATTGCGCATCCAATAACAGCGCATAGACCGCTTCCAGCGCTTTTCGACTCAGCGTCCGCTCACGAGTCAGATAAAGGTTCTTCACCAACTGCTGGGTTAACGTGCTGCCACCTTGAGCAAATCGTCCCGCGGCGATGTTGTTCACCAGTGCACGAAAAATGCCACTAAATGACAGTCCTTGATGCGAGTAAAACTGACGGTCTTCGACCGCCAACAGGAGCGGCACAAAGGTCTCAGGCAACTGTGCCAAAGTGACCAATTCACGATCGGCGTGCGTGCCGGACAGCTGCGAAAGCAGCACCGGCTCAAACCGGATGAGATCCACCAATTGCGCTTCGGCAGTCAAAATGGAGTGCACTCGGTTATCTTGGAAGCGGATTCGCACCAAACGATCCGGTTCTTCTCCATCGGGATAGCGGTGCCCTCGCATGGCGATGACCAGAGTGTCCGGCGTGACCTGATACTGTCCTTGGCGGGGCAGAGAGCGCACTGCTTGGTAATTGAGCAAGCCTAACTCATATTCAACCTGAGCCAAACTAAAAGCGGCGCCCTGATAGAGCTCAAGCGGACGCGCATAAATCTTTGCACCGACCGCCCAAGACAAGGATTCGAATTGCTTTGTCAGATGCGCATTGAGATACACTAACCCAAGGCTGGCAGCCACGGCCGAAGCCAGTGTCAGTTTAAAAAGCAGTCGCACCCATGTTTTCATGGCGACAGTATACCGGGAGGACGCCTTGAGCGAGACCATGATTGCCAGTCTGATGAAGCCGACATGCTATCCGCATGCGACCGCTGACATCCGTTGCATCGAATCCGATCTCGCATGGATCGTACTCACCGGTGAGTTTGCGTACAAAATTAAAAAGCCTCTGAATCTTTATTTCTTAGATGCCAGCACACTTGAGGCGCGACTCGGTCTGTGCCAAGCCGAAATTCAATTGAATCAGCGCACCTTTCCTGATCTGTATTTGCAGGTGGTTGAGGTGCGAGACGCCGATGGACAGATGCAGATCGGGGGCTCAGTGGGCGAGGTGGTCGATTACGCAGTCAAGATGCGTCAGTTCGACCCAGAGCAAACCCTAGATCGGATCCATGACCGTGAAGGCATCGATCACGAGCGACTCGAGAAATTAGTGCAAGCGGTGTATGCGCTGCATAGTGCGGCCCCCATATCGGGCATCGAAACGCCCTTTGGTGAGCCCAACTCGCTGTATGTCCCCGCCCAACTGAACTTCGATCAAGTCAGACCGCACCTGTCAGAAACCAAAGACATGGCTCAGTTGGTGCAACTCGAGGCCTGGGCCCATGAATACCTAAAACGTTTGTGGCCGCGATTCGCTGAGCGAAAAGACCTCGGGATGATTCGGGAAGTCCACGGTGATTTGCATTTAGCCAACGCGGTTGAGACCGACGAGGGCGACATTCGATTATTCGATGGCATTGAGTACCGCGCCGAATTTCGATGGATCGACGTGATCAGTGAAGTCGCTTTTCTGACCCTGGATCTCGAGGCGCGCGATGACTTTGCGTCAGCCTGGCATTTATTAAATCGCTACCTCGAATTGACTGGCGACTATCACGGCCTTTGGGTATACCAAGGGTATCGCGCGTATCGCGCGATGGTCCGCGCCAAAGAGTGCTTGTTGAGCCTCAATGCGCCGGTATTGCCCACGGAAAAAGACACAGCCCCCTTGGCTCGATATCGCCGCTATGCCCAATTGGCAGAACAAGCCACGGTGATTCGGCCGAGAGTTCTCCTGATCACACTGGGTCTCGACCCTGAGCGTCGCCAGGCGCTGTCGCATCAGTTAATCGATGACTTTGGCATGATTCGATTGCGCTCTGATTTAGAGCGTGAGCGGCTCTATGGGGATCGGGCGGATTCACGGCCGAAAACCTATCGCCACTTACTAGAACTCGCTGAACTCTCCCTGCGCGCAGGCTTTCCGGTCATTTGTTCTGGCTCCTTTGATCAAGCCACAGACCGCGAACGCTTCCGTCGGCTGGCGGAATCTCAGGGATTGCTGTTTGGCATTTTGACTGACGAGGCGAGTGCGGAAGCGGCCGACTTGACCTCGGAGGAGTTGGCCTCCACACATATCCTGCGACTGGACGACGACGATCGCATGGTTCGCGAAATTCGAGACTTAGGGCAATCTTTTGGCATGCATCTGGGAACGGCGCGATGACGCATTTAGATCGACTGATTCACGGGTTTGATGGATTCTTAAGGACCGTGGCGCGGGTCAAGCCCGAAGCGCAAACGCCCTCTCCTGGAAAACAGGCTCTGGATGATCCGATGACCGAGGCCGAGGTGAAGCTGTCCAAAGGTCTGATGCGGATTAACCATACCGGCGAGATTTGCGCCCAAGGACTCTACAACGGGCAAGCCCTGTTCGCCTCCGATCAAGCCACCTCAGCCTCCCTCCAGGAGGCCGCTCGCGAGGAACTCGATCATCTCGCTTGGTGTCGAGAACGCCTTGATGAACTGGGCGCTAAGCCAAGCGTATTGGACCCAGTTTGGTATGCCTCTTCCTTTGCCATCGGCGCCGGAGCGGCCTTGGTCTCGGACGCGGTCTCACTCGGTTTCGTGCATGCCACCGAAGCCAACGTCGAACGACACCTTCGGGAACATCTTGAGCGCTTACCGGCAGCCGATCACAGCTCGCGCTCGATTTTGACGCAGATGCTCGACGATGAGATACGTCACGGTCAAAACGCACTCGACGAGGGCGGCCAAGAATTGCCTGAACCGATCAAACGTCTGATGTGGGAAGGCGCCAAAGTCATGACCAAAACCGCCGAACATATCTAACACCGACGTTAGCCCAAAGCATGAGTGCCTTTTCCAGCAAAGATTGGTGCAATGCACCATCAGAGAGTTGGAATCGCAGTGAGGCTAGGGAGTGCACGCGGATTCACCCCCCTTTGATTGGACAGATGCACGATACTTTCATCGCTATGTGCTGACCGGCTCGGTAGTGCAAACCGCCGAGTTTTTTGGCATCAGTCGATTTAAAGTATCCCGCGCGCTCCGTCGGTTTAACGCCCACCACCCGGTGCCGTTGTACTGGCAAAGTCAGTCCAAAGTGCAGCTGACCGAAGCGGGCCAGGCCATTTGGGCGCTGCTTGATGAAGCGTTTACCCAAGCACAGCATACGGAAATCCAAATCCAACGCCTGTTCGATCGACCGATCGAGGTGATCGTCGGCCTACCCTCCATTGGCATGACTGCACAACTCTTCACCGAGCTGAACAGCTTTGCACACGCCGAGGGAATTCGTTTGGTCTTCACCGGTGAGACCACCCCCGCCTCCATTTCAGAAGGTCTGCCACACCTGGGCGTATTTTTAGATCGTCCTCGATCAGAACCGAGCTTGGCTGGCGATCTGTTAATCGGCGGTGCACGCTTTGATGTCGGTCATGCGCTGTATCAGGCCAAAGAACCCTCAGCACCCTTTATTTTGGTGGGCGGATACAGTGAGGTGGAATGGCAAACAATCGTGCAACACGATCACTTTGGCTTAGAGTACTCCCGCCACGGAAGCCTTTGTCAGCCCCTGTCTGAATCAAACCGAGAACAGTTGGCCCGTTTGGGTGCAGGGATTGTGGCGTTGCCGACCGCGGGCAAAGAGGAAGACGGGACATTGTCAGAGCTCACTCAGTACGGTCGGTTTCCTCTGTATAGCCTGCACTTAGGCATGCATCCCGCGTACCGAGATTCGGACAGGCATGTGGCGGTGCGGTCGCACCTGTTAACTGTTTTGAGTCAGGCTGAGATGGCGCTGGCACCTGTCTAAGCCGTTCGGGTGTCGACGCACTCCACCTGATGACTCAAAGCCACCCCGGCGTCTTCCAACATTTTCGATGCCGAACAATATTTCTCTGCCGACAGCGCGACAGCGCGTTCAACCTTCACTGGATCGAGGCCTTCGCCTGAGACCGTGAAATGCATGGTCACGGCGGTAAATACCGCAGGCACCGTGTCCGCGCGGTCGGCTTCCAGCCGGCACTCACATCCACTGACCGACTGCCGCTGTTTTTTCAAAATCGTGACCACATCAAAGCTCGCACAGCTGCCCAAGCCCATCAGAATCAATTCCATCGGTCGCGGCCCAATGTTTCGTCCGCCATGATCTGGGGCCCCATCGACTACCACGGCGTGACCGGAGCCACTTTCCACCACAAAACTGACGTCTTGATGCCAACGCACGGTTGCTTTCATGCTGAGATCCACTCTTTCAATTGTTTTAATTCCGTCGTTAATTCCGCCTCATGCAACTGCAACAGCTGCCGACGCGTCGCGTCTTGGGCTTGTCGAGTGGCGGCATCCAAGGCCGCTCGAGCTTGCCCAAAGGGCATGGCCAACAGCGCATCGGACACGGACAGGAGCGTGGGCAGTGTCAGCGCCGTGTGCCATTCTGGGCGGCCTGCATCGAGTAACACGCGAATTCGTAGAATGCACTCTGACCGATCCACCTGTTGATCTAGGTAAGACCCAATGAGTACTTCAATGCCCTGTATCGTCTGCGCTTGAGCCGCTTTCTTCGCCTCAGTCTGTTCCTTCACCGCCCGAGTTAGGCGAAAGGCATAGACGGATAAGGCCGCGATGATCAGTGCACCGACCAACATAATCCACGGCATCACGAAGTCAGGTCCTGAAACAGATGAGACAAGGCCACTCCGGGATCACTCTGTCGCATAAAGGCTTCCCCGACCAAGAATCCGTAGACGCCACGGTCATGCATCGACTGCACATCGGCAGCCGATAAAATACCCGACTCGGTGATCAACAACCGATCAGGCGGCACAGACCCCATCAGTTCATAGGTGGTTTCCAGTTTAGTTTCGAAGGTGTGGAGGTTTCGGTTATTAATGCCAATCAGTGGATTATCGAGCAAAAGCGCTCGATCCAGCTCATGCGCATCATGCACTTCCAACAACACATCAAGGCCCAGTTCCCGCGCTTGGCCATGCAGTGCAACCAAGTCGTCATCCGACAAAGCCGCCACAATCAGCAACACACAATCGGCGCCCATCACCCGACTTTCGATGATCTGGTAGGAATCCACCATGAAGTCTTTCCGAATCACCGGCAGCTGGCAGGCCGCTCTCGCATCGATCATGTCTTGATCTGAGCCTTGAAAAAAATCTTGATCGGTCAGCACCGAGAGACAGGTCGCACCGGCCTCTGCGTATTGACGGGCATGGAGGGCGGGCTGGAAATCCGCACGAAGCAGGCCCTTCGATGGCGACGCACGCTTAATCTCGGCGATCACAGCAGATCGCTTCTCTGCCGCTTGGGCCATCAGTGCATGAGCAAAGCCGCGCGTCGGATCGGCATCCTTCACCCGGCTGACTAAATCTGCCTCACTCATGATCTTTTTACGCTCGGCCACTTCTTGGCGCTTCCGAGCAATGATTCGGTCGAGGATGGTTGTGGCACAACTCATGCCTGAGACTCCATCGACTGCGTGAGTGCGGCCAGCCCATCCAGCTTGGCCGTGGCCTCACCCGACTCCATCACTTCCCACGCCGCCTCGACGCCGTCTTCTAGGGAGTGCGCACAGCCGGCCGCGTAAATAGCGGCTCCGGCATTAAGAGCCACTATATCAGCCGCCGGATGATCTTCGCCTGCGAGTGCCATCCGCACCAAGGCCAACGATTCTTCCTTGGTTTCAACCACCAAGTCATCCCGGTCACTCAAATCCAAATCAAAGTCTTGCGGCTTGATCCGATACTCGCGAATGCGTCCGTCTTTCAATTCCGCCACTCGACTGGCCGCCGAGACACTGAGTTCATCCAATCCGTCTTCTGAGCACACCACCAGCACATGGCGTGACCCGAGTCGATGCAACACTTCAGCCAGAGGCGTTAATAACGATTCGTCAAAAACGCCCAACACTTGATTCGGTGCCGAGGCGGGATTGGTCAAAGGCCCTAACACATTGAAAATAGTGCGCATCCCCAATTCACGGCGCGGCCCAATCGCGTAGCGCATCGCCGAATGATGGGCGGGAGCAAACATAAAGCCCACCCCTAACGTGTCGATGCAGGTCGCCACCTGAGCCGCGGTCAAATCTAAGCGCACACCGGCGGCCTCCAATACATCGGCCGAACCGGATTTCGAAGACACCGAGCGGTTGCCATGCTTGGCGACGCGTCCGCCGGCGGCCGCCACCACAAACGCGGAGGCCGTGGAGACGTTAAAAATATTGGCCCCGTCACCGCCTGTGCCGCAGGTGTCCACCAGGAATTCGGTTGGCACTTCGACTTTTTCAGACAGTTCGCGCATCACGCTCGCCGCACCCACGATTTCATCGATTGTCTCGCCTTTCATACGAAGCCCCATCAATAGAGCACCGATCTGTGCGTCCGTCGCCTGGCCGGTCATGATGGTGCGCATAACGGTAATCATTTCGTCCGGGTAAAGGTCTCGGCGTTGGCACACCGCGGCAATGGCTTCTTGTAGGGTCATGACCAATGTCCTCCGGTGGCCGACAGGAAATTATTCAACAGCTCGTGTCCCTGTTCGGACGCGATCGACTCAGGATGAAACTGCACCCCTTCTACCGTCAAGGTTTTGTGACGAACGCCCATGATGGCTTCGGGCTCATCGAGGTCGTCGTGACTCCACGCGGTGATTTCAAGACAATCGGGCACTGTGGCGGGATCGATCACCAATGAGTGATACCGCGTTTGGATCAAGGGCTGGTTCAAACCCGAGAACACCCCTCGGTCGTCGTGATAGATCGCACTGGTTTTCCCGTGCATCACCTTGGGCGCACGCACTATCCGTCCACCAAAGGCTTGCCCAATGGCCTGATGCCCGAGGCACACACCAAGTACCGGCACCTGACCGGCAAATCGTAAGATCGCTTCGAGACTGATGCCTGCTTGGTCTGGGTCACAGGGACCAGGGCTGATCACCACATGACTCGGCGCAAGAGCCACCAACTCATCGACCGTGACCTGATCATTTCGAACTGTGGTCACGGCCTGGCCCAATTCACCGAGATACTGCACCAGGTTGTAGGTGAAGCTGTCGTAATTATCGATCATTAATACGTGCGACATGGGCACTCCTTAGGCAACGACAGGCTCAGTTCACAAAACAATGCTTTCAATAGATACCGCACGCTGAGGTCCTTCATGAGCGCACCAGCGGCCCTTTCAGATCGGTAAAACCGGCCAAGGCTGCATTGGCCGCACGAATGACCGCCCGACCTTTATTTAGGGTTTCCATCCACTCAGAGGCAGGCACCGAGTCCGCCACCAAACCGGCACCGGCTTGAATATGCAACATGCCTTGTTTGATGACCGCGGTTCGAATGGCAATGGCCGTGTCCATGTTGCCCGCCCAGCCCAAATAGCCCACGGCACCGCCGTAGATGCCTCGGCGGACTGGCTCGAACTGATTGATCAATTCCATGGCGCGGACTTTCGGGGCCCCAGACAAGGTGCCTGCCGGCAAGCAGGCTTTCAACACGTCCAATGCCGACACCGATTCGGGGACTGTGCCTTCCACATGACTGACGATGTGCATGACATGCGAATACCGCTCCACCACCATTTGATCGGTGACTTCAACCGACCCAACCGACGCCACTCGACCCACGTCATTGCGCCCCAAATCGATCAGCATCAAATGCTCAGACCGTTCCTTCGGATCGGCCAACAAATCCGCTTCAAGCCGCGCATCTTCTTCGGCTGTTTTGCCGCGAGGCCGTGTTCCGGCGATGGGTCGTACGGACACGCGCCCATCTTCCAATCGGGCCAAGATCTCAGGCGATGAACCCACGATGTGGGTGTCGTCGAGATGCATAAAGTACATGTAGGGCGAAGGATTCAAGACCCGAAGCGCGCGGTACAGTGCCAAGGGACTCTCGGTGTAGGGCACGCTGATCCGCTGACTCAACACAGTCTGCATCACGTCTCCGGCCTCGATGTACTCTTTGACCGCATCCACAGCCGACTCGAAGTCTTGCTCGGAGATCGAGTATTGATACTGCGATTCCTCAATCGGGGCTTGCGGGATCGGCGCAAAGGCACTCGGATCCATAGCAGAATCCAGATCTTCCAACATGGTGTCGAGGCGCTCGAGCGCCACTTCTAAGGCGCCCTGTTCTTGTGGATTGGCATGCGTGATCAGCGTCAACATGCCAGACAGGTTGTCAAATACCACCACATCTTCTGAACGCATCAATACGATGTCAGCCGATCCAATGGGGTCGGCTTCAGGCAGTGTTTTCGCAACCCTAGGCTCCACATAGCGGATGCTGTCGTAGGCAAAATAGCCCACAAGCCCACCGGTGAACTTCGGCAGTTCAAGCTCGTCAATCACAAAGGCCGGTGTTTGCCCCAGTCGCGCTTGGTAGTCGGCAATCCAGTCCAACGGATGCTCTGATTCCACGATCTCCACCACCGTATCGCGGTCAAATTGTGTGATGCGATTGCCACGGACTTCGACCCGCTCTTTTGCGGGTAATCCGATGCACGAATAACGCCCCCAGGTTTCACCGCCTGTGACCGACTCCAATAAATAGGACCAGGGTCGATCGGCCAACTTCAAATAACACGATAAGGGCGTTTCTAAGTCAGCGAGACGGCGGACGCTCACCGGCACCCGGGTCAATCCAAGATCGCGGTAGCGAGCAAAACGTGCTGGGGTCATTCCATTAATTCCGATAAGTGCTCTATCACTCGGTCTGCACCGGCATGGCGCACATCCAAATCACCATGGTAGCCGAAGGTCACCAGATAGGACGCAACCCCTGCATTTTTAGCAGCACCTAAGTCGGCTCGGCTGTCGCCCACCAAACAGGCTGTTTCAGGGGTCAGATTGAGCTCCGACAGAGCCTGATGCACCATGCCCGGGTCAGGCTTTTTCGTCGCCAAGTCATCTCCGGCAACGATCGTATCGAACAAGGATTCGATGCCAAACGCAGGCAGCATCAAATTGACAAAGCGGCGAGGCTTGTTGGTCACCAAGCCCAGTCGCTTACCGGCGCTCCGCAAATGATGCAAAAGCTCTAAAGCGCCCGGATACAAGACCGAATGCTCAGCACATAGGGGCTCATACACTTCCAAAAACACCGACATGGTCAGTTTAGCCAACGGCGAATCCATGGAAATCGTGGGGTCACCGGTGGTTTTGCGAAGCGCCTCGGTGACCAAGTGGCCCGCGCCGTGCCCGACGAACCGCTTACCGTCTTCAAGTCCAACACCGTCCAAACCTGCACGCGCGAGCGCCAGATCAAGCGCCCGGGTCAAATCCGGCGCACTGTCGACAAGGGTGCCGTCAAAATCGAATAGATAAGCCTGCATGCGTGGGGTCCGATCAAATCTTTGAGGGGTCAAAACATACCATTGTTTGCAGACGCACACACCTGAACCCTAGGCAATCAGGGTCTGACTCCTCTATGATCCCCATTCTGATTTCAAGTGGGGCTTATGAACCAACTGCGCCAATTGCCAATCCTAATGGTGCCTTTAGGGCTCGTTGTTGCCCTCGGTGCTCCGCTCAGCCAAGCCGAACCCACCACGGCCGCCGCACTCGATTGGGTCGTAGACACTTCCGGTACTTACTTGTGCCAGGGGTATTACAGCCCGCCGCCCCTCATGATCAGCGACGAGCCTGAGACCCTGAACGCAGAAGCCGACCTGACCGATTACGACGGCACCGACCGAGTCATCCTAGAAGGCAACGCTGCACTGAACCGAGACGACTTTCAGTTGGAAGCCGACCGCATCTCCTTTTTGAACTCCACCGGTGATGGCGATGCCGAGGGCAACGTGAGAATCCGGCGGCCTGGCAGTTTATTGGTCGGCGATACGGCCTCGGTCAATGTCCGGACCAATGCCTTTGATCTGCGAAACTCTTCCTTTATCACCCACGACAATCGACTCCGCGGGGAATCAGAGTTCGCTATCGGTGCGCCCAACGGCGACATCCGCATTGTGGACGGCACCATGACCTTTTGTGCGCCCGGCGTTAATTCGTGGGATCTACGGGCTAACCGCATTTTTTTGAACCAAAGCTCTGGTCGTGGATTTGCCGAAGGGGTGACGGTTCGCGTCAAAGAAATGCCGATTTTCTACACGCCAATTCTCGGCTTTCCGCTAGATGAACGGCGACTCACAGGATTTTTATATCCCAGTTTTTCGTTAGGTTCGAGCTCAGGCACGGAGGTGGTCACACCATTCTACTGGAACCTAGACCCGGCCTATGACCTGACCATCCAGCCACGATTTATGACCGCACGCGGAACCGCGCTCGGTCTCCACGGACGCTATTTGTTTGACGATTACAGCCTGTTAGATATCAAGACAGAACAATTGCCAGGTGACTCTATCACGGGCACCGATCGCCATAGTTCGCGCATCACGTTCAACAGCGACCCAGCGCATGCGTTTATTTGGCAAATGAATTACGAAGATGCGTCGGACTCGGAATATCAAACCGATTTAGATAATTTTGCTGACCTCACAGATGAACATCAGCTGACATCCTCGGTGAGTGCCTCGCTTCGGGGCGACAAATGGAGTGCAAGTTGGTTGGTGGACCGTGTGGATGTGATCGACCCTAGTGTCGAACCGTCGGAGGTCAAGTTTTCCAGGCAACCGGAAGTGAGCGCCTCGTGGGCCGATAAAATTGGTAATACTCGTCTCTCAATCCGAGGAGGACTCACTGAGTTCTCGCGAGAGGCTGCAGGACTTGAAGCACAAGACGCCTCCGAAGGACAGCGATTCGCCTCAGACTTCAAAGTAGAAACCACTTGGCAAAAGCCGTACGGCAGCCTCACGCCGGGCTTTTTGGGGTTTGCTAGATGGTCAGAGGCTACCACCATCTCAGGCACGCAAGACAGCACCTATTTTACCTCCGGTGTCGCACTCGACAGCCAACTGGTGTTTGACAAACCAAGCGAGAATGGTGGACTGCATACCTTAACGCCAAGAGCTAAGTTTCTGGCGCGTGAGCCGAGCAGCGATCCTTCACAGATCAGGTTTGACACGCCCGATGAAGCGGTCACTGAAACCGTCGGGCAAATTTTCTTGGACAACCCCATCTCTGGCGGCGATTTCGTGGGTGACACGCGTGAAATCGCTCTATCGATGACAGCTCGCGGACTGAATCCGGTGGGCGAAGAAGTCTACCGTGCCAGCATTGGGAGAACCCTCTACCTAGCAGATCGCACGGTAACCCTTTCCGGAACTCCTGAGACTCACTCCCAAGGGCCGTTGGTCGCTGACAGCACCTTGAGATTGTCCGAGCATGCGCAGTGGAACACTCGTATTCGCACTAAAAATGACACCGAGCAACTCCAATCAGCCACTCATGAATTAAAATACCAGTACTCAGACACCGACTATTTGACTCATCGAGTCGTATGGACAGACGAAGCGGCCACTCGCACCGATGTCTATGCATCCAAACAAATCACGATGCAATGGCGGGCGCTGGCGGGCTTCCAATGGGAACCTCACACAGAAGAACGAGTGAACCAAATAGTGGGTTTTGAATATGAGAGCTGCTGTTGGCGCGCTGCACTTGTGCACGCTTACGAGAGAGACCAGGTGGATGCGACAAACAGCGGATATTCTGTAAAAGTACAATTGGAACTGAAGGGACTTGGTGCACTAGGCCAAGGCGCCTCGAATTTATTGGATCGACTATTGGAAGGCTATGAAGCATCTGAATCTCGTTACTAAATGGTCCCGTGCACTGGCTGTTGCTCTGTGCCTATCAGCACCTGTCGCTCACGCGTCTGTTTTGGACCGTATCGTGGCAGTGGTCGACTCAGGCGTCGTTCTGCAAAGCGATGTTGAACTGCGCATCAGTGATTTACAGGCTCAAGCCGCAAACCGAGGCGAAGTCGTGCAAGTCAACGAGGCACTTCGTGCGCAAATCTTAGAGCGCTTGATCTTAGAGGAAGCCCAACTCGAAATTGCCAAACGAAATGGTCTTCGAATTGACGACGCACGCATCAATGAAACCCTTAGCCAGATTGCCAATAATCGGGGCACGGATCTGCTGGGGTTGCGTCGCGCGATTGAGGCCGAAGGCAAAAGTTTTGCGGTCTTTCGGGCGCAGATCGAACGCGAACTGTTGATCAATGCCGTTCGGGAACGGGAAGTCCGGAGCCGTATCCGCATCAGTGACGGAGAGCTCGATCGCTTCTTAGAGACTACCGGTGGACAAATCAGTACGGCACCTGAGTTGCTCTTGAGCCAGATCGTGGTTGGTCTGCCCAATCGACCCAGTCCTGAGCAGATCCAAGCAGCACAGGACAGTGCACTGCAGATTCGTGAGGCGCTGATTCAGGGCGCTAGCTTTGGGCAATTGGCAGTCCGCTTCTCGGATGCCCCAGAGGCCAGTCAAGGCGGCGATTTAGGGTGGCGAAATATTTTAGAATTGAACCCCGTATTTGCGGACGCCCTGCGTGATGCGCAGAAGAACACGCTGATTGGCCCGATTCGCTCTCCGGGTGGCTTTCATTTAATCGCGGTTCGTGATCGTCGCGGTGACCAGTCGGTGGTGGTCACCGAGTACAACGCCCGGCATATTTTGGTGAAACCGGATGCGGTGCGCTCGCCGGCCAAAGCCCGTGAACTCGCGCAAAATATTCGTCGAGAATTAGAAAACGGTGCCGACTTTGCCGATTTGGCGCGCCGCTTTTCCGAAGACCCTTTGAGTGCGGCCAAAGGCGGCGATTTAGGGTGGGTGCGGGCCGACCAGTTGGTACCCGGTTTCGCCAACGCAATGACTGCGCTCCCCATGAACACACTCTCAGATGTCACAGAGAGTCGGTTTGGATTCCATCTGATCGAAGTCTTGGCCACGCGCGAGGCCGACATCTCCGATGAGCAATTAAGAAACCGCGCTCGTCGCATTCTGACCGAACGGAAGTTCAGCCAAGAACTCGATTCCTGGCTCCGCCAAGTCCGCGCGGACGCTTTTGTTGAGCTGAAATAATGGCGCCGCTGGCGATCACCCCTGGCGATCCCGGCGGCATTGGGCTAGACCTCTGCCTACAAGCCGCACTCGACGGCGATTTGGATGGCGTGGTGATTGCCGATCCTCAGTTGGTACAGGCCCGGGCGCAACAGCTGGGCCTGCCTGTTAGCCTCCAAGATGCCGAGAGTTACGATCCCAACAGAACACAAGGGCGCTTGTACATCGAACCCATCTCAGCGGCCCACCCGGATAATCCACCGGGGGTCTCAGATCCGGCCAATGCCGGCTACTGTCTCAGCTCGCTCGATGCGGCCTTGGCGGGAATCGAAGCAGGTCGCTACAGCGGCCTGGTCACAGGTCCCGTGAATAAGGCCACCATCAGAGACGGAGGCTACCGCCAGTTCACTGGTCACACCGAATATTTACGAGACCATTTTGGTCTCGATGAGGTGGTGATGATGCTCGCGTCTGCCGATTGCCGGGTCGCACTGGTCACTACGCACCTGCCTTTAGCCGATGTGCCGGCCGCCATCACGAAAGACCGCGTGCTTCGTACGGCACACATTGTGCATCGAAGTTTGATCAGCCAATTTGCGCTGCCCCACCCGAGGGTAGCGGTTTTGGGCCTCAACCCCCATGCCGGCGAATCAGGGCATTTAGGCACAGAAGAACGCGACATCTTAGAGCCTGCCATGGCGAGGCTCGAAAAAGAGTGCCCTGAGACCACCTGGCTTGGCCCAATGCCGGCAGATACCGCATTCCAGCCCGACAAACGACAAACGGTTGATGCCTATTTGGCGATGTATCACGACCAAGCCCTGCCTGTGGTCAAATACCACGGGTTTGGCGCGGTAAACATCACCCTCGGTTTACCCATAATTCGCACCAGCGTCGACCATGGCACAGCACTCGAACTCGCGGGCACAGGCATGGCTTCCACCCAAGGGTTGGTCGCCGCCGTCGCCGAATGCAAACGCTTAGTCAGCTTGCAACAAAACCACAGCGGAGCTTAGGTCAGGTACACTCCCGGTTTTGGGGGACGCTGTGTCTAAAGAACTTGCGCAATCGGCTCGGAAACGCTTCGGTCAAAACTTCTTAATTGACGGTTCGGTCATCGACGCGATCCTCTCGGCTGTTGCAGCTCGCCCCATTGATCGCGTGATTGAGATTGGCCCCGGCCACGGCGCCATTACAGAAGGTCTGTTTGCCTCGGGCGCAGACTTGACGCTGATCGAACTCGATCGAGATCTTATCCCAGGGCTCTTGGCCAGCTTTGTGACCAAAGCGCCTGATCGGTGCCGACTGATCAACCAAGATGTATTAACCGTCGATTTCCGAGAACTCGAGGGACCACTTCGCGTGGTGGGCAATCTGCCCTACAACATTTCCACCCCGCTATTATTCAAGCTGCTGGAACTCGGTCTAAAGATTAAGGACATCCATGTGATGCTGCAGCAAGAGGTGGTGAAGCGCATCTGTGCCGAGCCCGGCAGCAGCGCATATGGGCGCTTGGGTGTCATGATCCAAGCGGTGGCCGACGTTGAACCCCTCATCCACGTGCCCCCGACGGCCTTTGCGCCCGCGCCCAAGG
Source organism: Litorivicinaceae bacterium (assembly GCA_965659195.1). Classification (GTDB taxonomy): domain Bacteria; phylum Pseudomonadota; class Gammaproteobacteria; order Pseudomonadales; family Litorivicinaceae; genus HIMB30. The sequence continues at coordinate 5,843 of CBFHVZ010000012.1, read as the reverse complement.
TGGAGTCGGGTGTGGTCCGCATCACGCCGAACGCGCAAAAGGCAGCACGCATCGAGGACATGGATGGCCTGCAAAAACTGGTGCGCATGGCCTTTGCGCAGCGACGGAAAACCCTGAAGAATAATTTAAAGGAATGGCCGACCCCTATTCCATGGGATGACTGGGGCGTGGATCCTAGTGCCCGGGCCGAGACCCTGGCCGTAGAAACCTATGTGGACTTAGCCAACGCGCTCAAACAAGAGGAGGCGCATTAATGTACGAAGACCTTCGCTACCGAGTGCGTGTCGATGCAGAATCTCACTACATCTCGGAACAATCCGACCCAGAGCAGGGTCGTTTTGTCTTCACCTACACAGTCAGTATCCACAACGATGGGAGTTTGCCGGCTCAGCTCTTACACCGGTATTGGAAAATTACCGACGGTGACGGAGTCATCCGGGAAGTGCATGGCGATGGCGTGGTGGGTGAACAACCAACCATCGTCCCTGGAGACACCTTTACCTACACCTCCGGTGCGGTGTTGGAAACCGAAGTGGGCACCATGGAGGGGCATTTCGAGATGCTCGCCGCCGATGGCGAAAATTTCAAAGCCCCCATTCCGCTATTCAGCTTATTGCATCCAGGCGCCCTCCACTGATGGCTCACTATGTGATTGGCGATGTGCAGGGCTGTTTCCAAAGCTTAGTCGCGCTCACAGCCCACATTGAATTTGACCCCAAACGAGATCGCATCACCTTAGCCGGTGATCTGATCGGTCGCGGGCCACAGTCGCTCCAAGTCATGGAGTGGGTGCTTGAACACGCCGACTCAGTCGATGCGGTCCTCGGCAATCATGATCTGCATTTTTTGGCGGTTGCGGCCGGGTTAAAACCCATTAAACCCAAAGATCGAACCGAAGCCTTGCTGCAGTCACCGAAGCGGGATCGAATTGTGGACTGGTTTCGGCACTGCCCTCTGTCCATCGATCTGCCTGAGCACCGTGCCTTGGTGGTTCACGCCGGCGTCTGGCCAGGCTGGGATCGCACAACCTGGATGGCCGGGATGCAAACCATTCAAGACCGACTCCTAAGTACGGACTGGGCTCACCACTTAAGTGAGATGTACGGCAATGAACCGGCGCACCCAGACAATGCGCATACCGAGGCAGACTCTGCACGGTTTTTGATTAATGCCGCCACCCGCATGCGGTTTGTCGACCGTCACACCTTGTCGTTGGAATTCAGTCACAAAGAGGCGCCGGATTCGGCACCGGACCCCTTAATTCCTTGGATGGACAGTGAACGCCGAGTTGCACTCGACCGCCAAGTGATTTTTGGACATTGGGCCATGCTTCGCGGCAAGCGTCAGGACGCTCGGGTGTGTGCGCTTGATACAGGTTGTGTTTACGGAGACCGTCTGACGGCGCTCAGACTTGATGACCGTACATTGCTGTCGGTGGAGGCAGTCGATGACCACAGATGAGCTGTTTGCACCCCTAGCCGGTGTACCGATCGACGACCTCGACCTGTACGTAGTCGGGGGCGCAGTCCGTGACACCCTGCTCGGTCGAAAACCGCATGATGTGGACTATGTCGCGGTCGGCACCACTGAACGCGTGCTGCGTGACCGCGGATTCCAACCGGTTGGGGCTGACTTCCCAGTGTTTTTACACCCGGTGAGTCATGTGGAAGTGGCACTCGCTCGCACTGAACGCAAAGTCCGCGCCGGACACACAGGGTTCACGGTCCATGCGGATCCATCGGTCCGCCTCGAAGACGACTTACTAAGACGCGATTTCACGGTCAACGCCATGGCGCTGTCTCGCACCGGTAAGTTAATTGACCCCTACGGTGGGCACCAGGATCTGTCTGGCCGAGTGCTTCGGCATGTGTCTGACGCATTCAAGGAAGACCCGCTTCGGGTATTGCGCGGTCTCCGCTTCCTATCGCAATTGGCCGAGTATGGATTCACTCTGGCGGACACTACCCAGACCCTCATGACATCGATGGCAGAGCGCCTGACCGAACTGTCACCCGAGCGCGTGGTCGCCGAGATGGACCGGACCCTGCTCGCATCCGACCCACTCGCCGGTCTTCGATGGCTAGCCCCTCTTGGAATAGCATCGGTGCTTGCACCGGCACTGCACCAGATCCCTCAGTCTTTTAAAGCACAGACAGTCGAAGGTCGCTGGATTGAATGGGCGCTCTGCAATCCAGCGACCGAGGCGTGCATTCAGACCATGACAACTCGGTATAAGACTTCAGCCTTCCGCCGCCAGGCACTATTGGCCGCCTTACGGGTGTCGTCAGTACAGACCCTCGATGCCGACACAATGCTTGCCACCATGCAACACCTCGGTTGGCTCCGTGGCAACGAACCGGATGCCGATTTGGATGCAACCCTCACCGACGCGGACCAAGCCGGCCTGTTTCCGATTCCCATCGCCCGTTGGCTCAACGCTCGCACCCGTGTCCGTGAGATCACAGCCGCCCACCCTGCCGTGGCAGGTCTCTCTGGCGCGGCGCTGGGTGAAGCGATTTACTCAGAGCGGCTTAGAGTTCTCTGCACCGAGATTTCAGCACCGGGGACTGCGCCCGGTTTATAGAGACGACCGGTCACTGACTCCACTCGCGGATCCCACAAGGCGATTTCCAATAAATCGGTCAATCGCCGTTCAATGAGATTGCAATGCTCGCGCGCCGCAGCCGCCTGGATGTCATGGCAAAGGGCCGCGTAATCCAATGTGTCATCGAGGTCGTCCGTCTCTGCGGCCTCCTCAAGTGACAGAGACAGCTCTAAATCCAAATACAACGGCTGTGGGTTCTCTTTTTCATGCAAATACACACCAATCAAAGACAACAGAGGCAGCCTTGAAATAAATAAACGGTCCATCAAACCACCTCAGGTAAATCAGCGAGCGGCCAACGCGGCCGGATTTGAATTTGCGCACTGGCATCGGCTTGCCCTCGCGCTAAGCGAAGAGCACCGGCAAAGGCAATCATCGCCCCATTGTCCGTGCAAAACTGAGGCGAGGGGTAGGCCACCTGGATACCTCGACTCTCTAACCCACGTAAGGCGTCTCGAAGTTGCCGATTGGCACTCACGCCTCCGGACATCACCAAGGTCTTCGCGCCGGTTTCTTCGAGCGCGCGGACACACTTTAACACCAGGGTGTCGACAATCGCCGCCTGAAAACTGGCGGCCAAATCCGCTTTGGTGGCGTCGTCCAAGATGCCTGCATCGACACACTTTTTTGCCTCGGTCAGCACTTGGGTTTTTAGCCCTGAAAAACTGAAATCGCACCCAGGACGGTCGGTCAGTGGACGGGTGAATCCGAAACGAGTCGGGTCTCCCGTCTCAGCCAACGCCGAAATTTTCGGACCGCCCGGATAGCCAAGCTCCAACAGCTTAGCGGTTTTATCAAAGGCTTCACCGGCTGCATCGTCTAAGGTGGTGCCGAGCAGCTCGTAATCACCCAAGGCCCGTACCAAAATCAGCTGCGTGTGCCCCCCGCTGACCAACAAGGCCACAAAGGGCAGGGGTAAATCTGGAGTCTCCATCAGAGGTGCCAGCAAGTGCCCTTCCATGTGGTGCACCCCAAGGGCCGGGCACTCAAGACTCAAAGCCAGCGTTTTGGCAAAGGTCGCTCCGACTAAGAGCGCGCCCAACAAACCAGGGCCCGTGGTGTAGGCCACACCATCCAGATCTGTGGGCGCTAAACCGGCCGCGGCAATGGTCTCATCCACCATGGGCCGGAGGTAGCGGACGTGATCACGCGAAGCCAGCTCAGGGACGACACCTCCATAGACTGCATGAACATCAATTTGACTGTGCACCCGGTGAGCTAACAAGCCCGCTTCGGTGTCGTACACCGCCACCCCGGTTTCATCACACGAAGTCTCAATACCTAAGACGCGCATTGGGTTCCCTTTTCATTAACACGCTGATATTATCCGGCGCCCCAAGTGGGAAAGCCAAATTATTCGACAGATTTTTTAAGGATAGGTGCATTTTAATGCCTGCGGTAAAGATTAAAGACAACGAGCCCTTTGACGTGGCCCTGCGTCGCTTCAAGCGCGCCTGTGAGAAGGCTGGTGTGCTTTCTGAAGTACGTCGTCGCGAATGTTATGAAAAGCCCACCACGCTCCGTAAGCGTGCGGCAGCAGCAGCGGTGAAGCGTCACCTGAAAAAGGTGTCTCGCGAAACCAAAAAATTCGAACGTCTCTATTAATAGAGCGTCCGTGATCAGTGAGTGCGTTTAAAGACCAACTGACCGAAGCCATGAAAGACGCCATGCGAGCGAAAGACAAATTTCGCTTGGGTGTGATTCGGATGGCACTCGCTGAGATCAAACGCATCGAAGTCGATGAGCGCATCGACGTCGATGACGCGCGGTGTTTGGCACTCTTGGACAAGATGGTCAAGCAACGCCGAGACGCCGCTCAACAATTCATCGACGGTGACCGTCAAGATCTCGCAGACACTGAACTGGCCGAAGTCGAAGTGTTGCAAACCTTTTTGCCCGCCCCACTGACCGACGCGGAAATCGACGCACTGATCGACCAAGCCATCGCGGACACAGGCGCCAGTGGCCCACAGGGCATGGGGCAAGTCATGGGCGTGGTCAAACCCCAGGTACAGGGTCGAGCCGACATGCAACAAGTCAGCCAGCGCGTGAAAAATCGCCTCACTTGATCTCTGATCTAAATTTCCGGATACACTCTAAGTCGATTTCACACTGAAGGTGCCCCGTGGCCGGACGCATTCCTGATTCTTTTATCGACACCCTCAATGAGCGCGTTAACCTCGTGGATGTGGTCAGCGCCCGAGTGCCATTGAAGAAAACCGGACGCGAGTACAGCGGCCGATGCCCGTTCCACGACGATTCATCCCCCTCTTTTTCAGTCAATCCAGACAAACAGGTCTACCACTGTTTTGGGTGCGGAGCGTCTGGGGGGCTCATCAGCTTTGTGATGGAGTTTGATCGTGTGGATTTCATCAGCGCGATCGAGTCGCTGGCCTCACAAGCCGGCCTTGAAATCCCTAAAACCGATGACGACCCAGACGCCCGTCGTCGCAAAGTGCTCTATGACGTCATGGAATCCGCGGATCGCCTCTATCGAAGCGCTCTAAAATCCCACCCTGAACGCAATCAAGCGGTGGATTATCTAAAAAATCGAGGTCTCACCGGACAGATCGCCCACCGGTTTGGACTGGGATTTGCCCCGAGTGGTTGGCGCTTTTTAATGGATCAATTGGGGACCGACGAGCCTTCTCAAAAGCGGCTTCTCGATGCCGGACTGACCACCCAAAATGCCCAAGGACGAGAGTACGACCGATTTAGGCAACGTGTGATGTTTCCGATCCGAGACATCCGAGGAAGGACCATTGCCTTCGGCGGGCGCGTCTTAGACGACGCCAAACCCAAATACTTAAACAGCCCAGAAACGCCCTTATTCCACAAATCCGACACCCTCTATGGACTGTATGAGGCACGCCAAGCCAACCGTGTACTCGAGCGCGTGTTGGTGGTCGAAGGCTACATGGATGTTGTCGCACTGGCCCAATACGGCGTGTCTTTTGCCGTGGCCACACTCGGCACCGCTTTGACCGGTCAGCATCTCGATAAATTGAGTCGACAAACCGCGCAGGTCATTGTCTGCTTCGATGGGGATGCCGCTGGACGCACCGCGGCCAAACGCGCAATGGATACCGTTCTCCCCTTCTTAGACGATGCATTTAGCATTCGATTTTTGTTTTTACCCGAGGGCCACGACCCAGACTCCTTGGTCCGAGAAGAGGGCACCGATGCGTTTTTGACCCGCCTGAATCAGGCGGTGCCGGCTGCACGAGCCCTCATCGAA
>CBFHVZ010000011.1:0-37180 GCA_965659195.1 Litorivicinaceae bacterium | reverse complement strand
GAATCGGTTTAGGATCGGCCAAACCGCGTGATCTAACGCGTCTTAGAGACAGCTTGCACGCGATTCCCTTTGTTATAGAGCGTCTGACCCAGGCCGGAGACACCGACCTCCTTGAATGCGCCCAACGACTCAATGCCTTGCCAGAGACCGCAGACCTTTTAACTCAAGCTCTGTTTGAGGAGCCGTCTTTGGTGATCAGTGCTGGTGGTGTGATTCGAGACGGCTACGACCCCGAACTTGACCGACTTCGGCATTTTTCGGTCGACGCCAATCAAATGTTACTCACCATGGAAGCCGAGGAGCGTGAACGCTCGGGCCTCAGCGGACTCAAACTCGGCTACAACCGCGTCCATGGCTATTATTTCGAGCTGACCAAGGCACAGCTTGCGCAGGCTGACGTGCCGCCGCATTTCCAAAGACGGCAAACGCTGAAAAATGCAGAACGCTTCACCACCCCCGAACTCAAGACCTTTGAAGATCAAGCGTTGTCGGCGGAAAGTCAGGCACTCAAACGGGAGCGACTGCTTTACGAGGCACTGTTCCCGCCCTTGATCGAGGTGATCTCAGAGCTGAAAACGCTGAGCCAGAACGTGGCCCAACTGGATGTGCTGGCTTCGCTTGCGACCGTGGCACGCGAATCGCACTGGACCGCACCTGAGTTGACGGACACTGTCGAGATTCACATCGAAGCCGGACGGCACCCGGTCATCGAAAGAGCACACAGCACCCCCTTCGTGCCCAATGACACCCATCTCACACCGGACCACAGCCTGGCTTTGATTACCGGGCCCAATATGGGCGGTAAATCCACCTACATGCGGCAAACCGCGCTGATTGTGTTACTGGCAAGGATCGGCAGTTTCGTGCCTGCGAAGGCCGCGCGGATCGGTCTGGTGGATCGTATCTTTACCCGGATTGGGGCGTCGGATGATCTGGCCGGAGGTCGCTCGACCTTTATGGTCGAAATGACCGAAACCGCCGCTATTTTGGCCGAAGCCACCGACCACTCGCTGGTTCTAATGGATGAAGTCGGTCGCGGCACCAGCACCTTTGATGGCCTAGCTTTGGCTTGGGCGTCTGCTGAGCGTCTAGCCGAGTGCGGGGCCCTGACACTCTTTGCCACCCATTACTTCGAATTGACCTCACTGTCTGAGTCGCTTACGTCGGTGTTTAACATCCACTTAACCGCTGAAGTTACCGGAGAGTCGATTGTGTTCTTGCATCGCGTAGCCGAGGGGCCGACCTCTCGATCGTATGGCCTGCATGTGGCAAGGAAAGCCGGCGTACCCGATACCGTGATCGGTCGTGCTGCTGGCTATTTGGCAGAACTAGAAGCCGGCCAGCAGAGTCTTAAGCCGGCGTCCACACCACAACCTGACTTGTTTTCCTCGCCACCTGATCCAATGGTTAAGGCACTTGCACAGTTGGATTTAGATGCTTTGTCGCCGCGAGAAGCGTGGGCCACCCTCGAACATCTCGCGGAAAAAGCCCGAAACGCCCTTGGCGAGCCCGACTGAAACCCTTAAAATCCGGCGCCTGTTGAGGAGACCCTGATGACCTTTGTCGTAACCGATAACTGCATCCGCTGCAAATACACTGACTGCGTGGAAGTGTGCCCTGTGGACTGTTTTTACGAAGGCCCGAACTTTCTGGTGATCAACCCAGACGAGTGCATCGATTGCGCGCTCTGTGAACCCGAGTGTCCGGCTGAAGCCATCCTGTCAGAAGACGAACTTCGGGACGATCAGAAGGATTTCTTGGAACTAAATCGCGAGCTCTCTGAGGTTTGGCCGAATATCACAGAGAAAAAAGATCCCTTGCCTGACGCGGAAGAGTGGGACGGCGTGGCCAATAAACTCGAGCACCTCGACCGCGGCTAGTCCGCCCCATTCCCAGCGATCGATCGCTATAACAGGGCAGCATCCAAGGGGATGGTGCCCTCGGCAACCAAGCGTCTCAGCCGACCCAAACTGTCCACCTGTATTTGCCTTACTCGCTCTCGCGTCAGCCCCAGTCGCTCACCGATTTGCAACAAGGTCTCACTGTCGCGACCGTCCAATCCGTATCGTCGAGTCATGACCTGCCGATGCATATCCGGTAAATACTGAAGCCAACGCGCCACATGCACCTTTTGATCGTGCTCAATCACCGTACAGTCGGGCCCGGGTTCCTCGCTTTCCAACAAATCAACCGCCGTCAGGCCCTCATCGCCATCGATCGGTTGGTCTAGCGAAATAATCTGGTCTTGCGGATTAAACCACTGCTCCCAGGTCTTTCGGGCATAACCCGGTTCACCCGCCAAGGCCTCCGCCTCGAACTCTCGACGCGCTGCCCATTGTTCCCGCTGTTTATGGATAGGGGTTCTCACCGCCTTGCCTTGATTCATGATCGCCCGCTCAACCGCTTGGCGGATCCACCACGCGGCATAAGTGGAAAAACGGTACCCAAGCTCCGGATCAAATTTATCCACAGCACGCATCAACCCCAAATTACCCTCCTCAACCAAATCGGCAAAATCCACACCCCGCGCGCGATAGCGCCCGGCAATGCTGATCACCAGTTTCAAATTTCGCTGAATGAATTCGGTGCGTGCTGAGACGGAGCCGGCCTGAACCTGTCGGCCCAAGGTCAATTCCTCATCGGCAGACATCACGGGATAACGAGATAAATGATTGAGATAGGTATGGGTAGACAGTGAATCGATCATAGAACCTCCTTGGCTGAGATCCTTTTATAAAGATCGTTTTTTCAGGGATCACTTGGACCCTGGGCCAAGTCAGCCTCGGGCTGGCAACACGCCGGCTGGATTGATCGGACTGCCGTCCTTACGGATTTCAAAATGAAGCTTCACACGATCCGTCCCCGTCGAGCCCATGTTGGCAATGGTCTGGCCGCGACGCACCACGTCGCCGACTTTCACTAAGAGTCGATCATTGTGACCGTAGGCACTCAAATACTTGCCTTCGTGCGAGAGAATCACAAGATTCCCAAACCCAACCAAGCCATCGCCCGCGTAGACCACGCGACCGGCTGCAGCGGCCTTAACCGGCGCACCGCGATCACCGCCGAGTTGTAACGAGCGACTGAACCGAGTGCGCTCGGAGAACCCCTCTAACACCGGCCCATCCACTGGCCACTGCCATCCCGTTAACGCAGGCACGGGTGTCGCAGGCGGCGGTTTTGGAGCCGGTTTAGGCGCTGCCTTTGGTGGCTCTGCCTTTGCCACAGCGGGCGGCGGATTGACCGGCGTCGGAGTCACTTTGGGGGGGGTCCGAACCGGTTGCGGTGGTGGCGTCGGCACCGGGCCTTTCAACTTAATGCGCTGGCCCACTTGAATTTGATCCGACGGCAACTGGTTCCGCGCCCGCAGCGTGTCCGGGTCTTGCTCAAAACGCCACGCGATTGAAAACAGGGTGTCACCGCGACGGACCACATAAAAAGCGCTCGGATCACTGGCATCGAGCGCACCGGTGTCGATGGTCGTGACCTCCGGCTTAACCCGCTCCAGAGGCTTGGCCAAGTTGTCTGTAGGCGCTGTATAGGGTGCCGAACAGCCGACCAAGCAGGCGAAGCCTATAAGCACCCACTGTATCCTCAAGAGACAGCCCCCTTCGATTGATCTTGAGCCCAGGCCAATGCCAGCCAAGAGCCTAGGAAACCCAGTAGCCCCAAGCCTACCGGCCAGACAATCACCGAATCAACCGGCATCAAGAGCATTAACCCGCCGTCCGTGGCCATACCCTGCCACGGCCACACCCGCACCAAGGCACCAAACACAATGCCGGTCAAAAGGCACAACACCGCCGCTTCAAAGCGATCAAGCAGCCATTTCAACACATGCGCCATCGACAAAATCCCAAGCACTCCACCGAAGACAAAGAGCCCCAAAACCGCCCATTGAAGCTCACTGACCGCGGTAATCAGCGCCGGGTACAAACCGGTCAGTAACAACAAAAAACTGCCAGAAATACCGGGCAACAACATGGCCGACAAGGCCATTGCGCCGGCTAAGGGCCAGACCCAAAGGGCCGGCGTTGTCGCGGTCGGGGTTTGCATGCCAATCCACAGGGCAAGACCCACACCGGCCACAAACCAAGCCCAATGAGGTAGCGCCACGCGATGACGAATATCCAAAATCAACCGAATCCCCATCGCCAACACCAACCCGAAAAAGAAGCCCCATACACGCTCTGGCGTTGAATCAAGCCACCCTTTAATCAACGTCGCCAAACTCAGTAGGCTAATCAAAATGCCAGTGAGAAGCGGGACCACAAAACCGCCATCGAGTGCGCGCCACAGCCCTTGAATGCCGTCTTTTCGGAAGACCGTCCACAACGAGGGTTTAACAGCAGTTAAAACCGACAACCAGCGATCGTAAATACCGGTTAAAAAAGCGACAGTACCGCCGGAGACCCCTGGCACTGCATCGGCCGCACCCATCGCCAGTCCGCGCACCCAGATGCCGAATACCGTCATTCCAACCCCGCCAACGCCGGCACAAAAAAGGCGGCATCCAAGGGGGATTCTTTCACCGAATCCCCGTCTCGTTCATAGAGAAATAACTGTTGGCGCTGCCCCAACCCCACCGGCGCGATCAGACGACCGCCATCGGCCAGCTGTGCTAACAACACCTCAGGCACCGACTCAGGACAGGCCGCTAAAATAATGGCGTCAAACGGCTGGCATTCGGCCCAGCCTAAGAGCCCGTCGCCGTGACGTATCACCACATTGTGCAATTCAAGGCGCTCAATCCGTTTTCGGGCTTCCACCGCCAACGGCGCGATCCGTTCGATCGCATACACCTGCTCAGCCAAGTGCGCCAACAGGGCCGTCTGAAAACCAGACCCTGCACCCACCTCTAAGACACGATGCAGCGTTCGCCCGCCTCGGACCAATTCAAGCATCCGAGCCACGACCGAGGGTTGCGACAACGTCTGCTGATAGCCAAGTGGCAACGTGACATCGGTGTAGGCCGAATCGGCGACCGCAGGATCCACGAACCAATGACGGGGTACACGTCGAAACGCATCCAACACAAACACGTCATTGATGCCCAAGTCACCGAGCAATTCGACTAAACGGCTCTGACCCCGCTCATGCAGAAGGTCGTGCATGCGCCTCCACGATCGTTCCTAATTCATGCAAAACTGCGGTGGCATAAGAGCCCCGCGGCAACCCAAAGCATAACACCAGAGTCGCGCCCTCCAAGGCCCACTCTAACTCCGTCGGAACAACCCGCGCGGCGCGACGCTCTTCCGATGGAAAAACACCGGCCAACCAAGTCGACAACGGCGCATCCAAATCCGCAACTCGCGCCTCCTCGGCCGCCTGGGTCTCGCCCGTCAATGACCGGCGTCCCCACATGGGTGCCGTGGGATTGAGCTCAGCAGACAACACCCGTGCCGACAGCTCTGCCAGCTCATCCGTTTTGGCTTGGAAATGGCTGTTTCGACCGGCCAACATCAGGGTATCGCCGGCAGCCACCTCGAGCCATCGACGACTGGCCACTCGGGCCGCCACGACGCGATTGAATAACGCAGACCGGGCCGCGGAGGCGGCCATGCCGTCCTTAGGATGCAACCGACGCCGGCCTTCCGGGTCCCTGGCTGCCAACCGTCGCGCCGCAGTCAGGTTGTGCCCCGAACGCCCAAAGCGTTGGTCGCCGAAATAATTGGGCACGCCCTCGGTTTGGATGCGCACCAAGCGATCCTCCAATCCTTCAGAGGAAGTCAGGCTCACCCTAAGCTGAAACCGGTTGCCTGCCAGCTGACCGATTTTCAGCTTCCGAGCGTTTGCACTCACCTCGAGGATTTGAATCTGCTCAGTGATTGGACCCGGCACCGGCTGGGCCGACTCAGGCACGCTGAACCATTGGCGTGCGATGGCGTGAGTATCCTTTTTGCCGGCATACCCCACGTCTTTTCGAGAAACAGACCATGCCTCAGCCAATTGCATCGCCACATCATCGGTCGATACACCGATCTTCTCGACCCAAACCCAATGATGCGGCCCTTCACCCGAGGGGCTGTATCCTAGAACCTCTTCAACGACAAAATCCGACGGTCTCGCACGGTATGTGCCGGCAATATCACTGACGCCACCCCATCGAGGCAGATCCGACAACGCTATCGAGAGGCCGCCGTACTCCATCACCCCTCGTGCGAGTGCATCAGGCAGTTGGCCATCACCGCGATGGCCTCACCCCGGCCAATGAAGCCCAAGCGCTCAGTGGTTGTCGCCTTCACCGACACCCGATCCAAGGGCATCGACATGAGGTCGGCTAAGCATTGACGCATGGCATCGCGAACCGGGGCAATTTTTGGCTGCTCGGCCAAAATCGTCAGGTCGAGGTTATAGGGGGTGAAGCCCTTATCCAGGCACCGAGCACGCACCACACGCATCAACTCAGCCGAGTCGGCACCGCGATAAGTGGGATCGGTGTCTGGAAACAGCTGACCGATGTCACCGAGCGCCAAGGCACCGAGCATGGCATCCATCAGCGCATGCAACACCACATCCCCGTCTGAGTGCGCAACCAAGCGGTATTCGCATGGAATCCAAAGACCGCCGAGCGTGATCCCGTCGCCGGGCTCTAAACGATGTAGATCAAATCCTTGACCGACTCGATTCATTTCGTGCCATTACGATGACTTAACACCGCCTCCATCCATTCAATATCTTCTGCGTAGGTCAGCTTCATGTTCGTTCGTCGTCCACGAACCAACCAAGGCGTCGTCCCGGCTGATTCCATCGCCTGCGCTTCATCGGTCACTACCATGCCGGCGTCTTTGGCGGACACCAGTGCCTGACGCAAGGCCGCCAACGGGAACACCTGAGGCGTCATCGCATGCCAAAGTCCGGACCGATCAACGGTTTCCCCTATGCAACTGTCCGCCCCATCTGGACAGGCACACAACATGTTGGTGCGTTTTAAGGTGTCTGCCGCCGGTACGCCCAAGACCGCTCCCGGACAATTCGGCGCCTCCACCGCTTCCAACAAGGCGGTGATTTCGGCCACCGTCAACAACGGCCGGGCCGCATCGTGCACAAACACCCAATCGGTATCAGACGCCCCTTGCGAGACCAGCCAATCGAGGCCGGCAGCCACACTGTCTGCCCGCTCAGCCCCGCCGACAATGGCCACCACACGGTCATCGCTCGCGTGATAGAGCTCCATAAAGCGCCGATCGTCCGGTGGCACCGCCACCACCACTCGTTCAAAATCTGGCACGTTTAAAAACACGTGCAAGACATGGTCCAACACCGCTTGACCGGCAATGGTCATGTACTGTTTGGGCATCTGGCTGCCAAATCGGCTGCCGCGGCCTCCGGCGGGAATTACCGCCCATATTCTAGGGGTCACGTTTCGTCTCGCTGTCTGGTATCAGTCGAATAAAGGTCTCGCCTTCCTTGACGTACCCAAACCGCGATCGAAGGAGCTCCTCGATGGCTTGCGGATCAGTTTTCAGTGCTCTGATTTCTTGCATCAGTTCTTCGTTGCGACTTGCCAGTCGGGTGTTTTCAGCCTCCTGCCGATTCAACTCGTCTGACAAGCGCTGCAGCTCTGACACGGATCCCGTGCCGAACCACAGCTGGTATTGCGACAGTCCCAATAGAATCGCCAATCCTACGAGGACCACACGGCCGATGCTCACTGGCCGTAAATCGCCTTGCGACCCGGATACACCGAATCACCTGCCAGTTCGGATTCAATCCGAAGCAACTGGTTATATTTCGCGACACGGTCCGAGCGGCACAGTGAACCGGTTTTGATTTGACCGGCCGACGTGCCCACTGCCAAATCGGCAATGGTCGTATCTTCTGTCTCACCGGAGCGGTGCGAAATCACCGCCGTGTAGCCGGCTTTTTGCGCCATACCAATCGCATCCAATGTCTCAGAAAGAGTTCCTATCTGATTGAATTTAATAAGAATTGAGTTGCCAACTTTTTCAGAAATCCCGCGACTCAAGATCGCCGTGTTGGTCACAAAAAGGTCATCGCCGACGAGCTGGCAACGATCGCCTAAGCACTTCGTTAAATAACTCCAACCGGCCCAGTCGCTCTCATCCAAGCCGTCTTCAATCGAGACGATCGGGAAGCGATCGCAAAGACCGGCCAGATAATCCGCGAAGCCCTCTGAACTGAAGACCCGACCTTCGCCTTTCAGATCGTACTGCCCATCTTTGTAGAACTCAGAGGCCGCACAGTCCAAAGCCAAGGTAATGTCTTCGCCCAAGGTGTAACCGGCATTGGCGACTGCGGTCGCAATGGCCGCAAGGGCCGCTTCATTGCTGGGCAGATTTGGGGCAAAACCGCCTTCGTCACCAACCGCCGTGCTCATACCCTCAGATACCAACACTTTCTTCAAATGATGGAAGATTTCCGCACCCATCCGAAGCGCTTCGCTAAACGACGAGGCAGACACCGGCTGAATCATGAATTCCTGGATATCCACGTTGTTATCGGCGTGCTCCCCCCCGTTAAGAATATTCATCATCGGGACTGGCAAATGCAGCGGGCCTTCCGTGCCATGGAGATTCGCAATGTGGCGATACAAAGGCATGCCCTGATCGGCCGCGTGGGCACGCGCCACAGCCAGGGACACGGCCAACATGGCGTTGGCGCCGAGCTTCGATTTATTTTCCGTGCCATCGAGTTCAATCATGGCTTGATCCAAACCGCGCTGATCGGCCGCATCACGCCCTTTGCACAGCTCCGCAATAGGGCCATTGATGTGCGCCACCGCCGTGAGCACGCCTTTTCCGAGGTATCGAACAGGATCTTGATCGCGAAGCTCTAACGCTTCGCGAGAGCCGGTCGATGCGCCTGATGGGGCGCAGGCACGGCCCATGGCGCCTGAAGCAAGCACCACATCGGCTTCTACGGTTGGGTTGCCACGAGAATCCATTACTTCGCGGCCGATGACTTGAACGATAGCGGTCATTAGCGGTCTGTCTCCAATACGTCAAAAGATTTCACCAGGCCGTCAATGGCCTGCATTTGTGTCAAAAAGGGTTCTAAACGATCCAGGGGCAAGGCACAGGGTCCATCGCATTTCGCCTCATCAGGCCGCGGATGCGCCTCTAAAAACAAACCGGCCAATCCTACCGCCACGCCAGCGCGGGCTAAGTCCGTCACCTGACCGCGACGGCCGTCTGCTGAATCACTTCGTCCACCTGGCTTTTGAAGGGCATGCGTCACATCGAATATGACGGGTACATCAAGCGCTTTCATCACGCCAAAGCCGAGCATATCCACCACCAGATTGTTATACCCAAAGCTTGAGCCGCGCTCACACAAAATCACACGGTCGTTTCCAGCCTCGGCACATTTAGCCAAGATATGCGCCATTTCCTGCGGGGCGAGAAACTGAGCCTTCTTCACGTTAATGACGGCACCGGTCTGGGCCATAGCGACCACCAAATCGGTTTGGCGAGACAGAAAAGCAGGCAATTGAATGACATCGCATACTTCAGCGGCCGGCCCGGCCTGTTCGGGCGTATGCACATCGGTAATCAGGGGCACGTTGAAGGCCTCTTTGATATCCGCCATCCACTGAAGCCCTTGGGCCATCCCCGGGCCACGGAAACTGTGCATGCTGGAGCGATTGGCCTTATCGAAACTCGCCTTAAACACGTAAGGCATGTTGAGCTTCTGGCAAACGTCCACGTAGTGGCTGGCAATCTCAAAAGCCAAATCCCGAGACTCAAGCACGTTCATGCCGCCAAACAACATCAGTGGATGCTGATTACTGCAGGGCTGCCCGTCAATCTCGATCACCGACTTCACGAGAACAGTGTCTCCTTCGCGCCGGTTTTCGCATAGGCCAACGCGGCTTCCACAAAACTGGTGAAGAGCGGATGCCCATCACGCGGTGTCGAGGTGAATTCGGGATGGAATTGGCAGCCGACAAACCAGGGATGATCGGCCACTTCGACTACTTCCACGAGCGTGCCGTCCATGGAACGACCGGCCACAATCAGACCGGCTGCCTGCAAACGCTCGAGATAGTCATTGTTAAACTCCCAGCGGTGACGATGCCGCTCGCTGATCACCGACGACCCGTAAACTTTCGCCACTTGCGAGCCCTCGGTCAACCGACACTCTTCGGCGCCTAAGCGCATTGTGCCGCCAAGATCACTGTCTTCGGTACGAACTTCCCGGGTGCCGTCGGCGCGCGTCCATTCAGTGATCAAAGCAATCACCGGATGTTCCGCATCTGGGAAAAACTCACTCGAGGTCGCACCGTCGAGTCCGGCCACGTGTCGAGAGAACTCAATCACGGCCGCCTGCATGCCTAAGCAGATACCCAAATACGGAATCTTATTTTCACGCGCATGACAAACCGCTGCGATTTTGCCTTCAATGCCCCGCTCACCAAATCCACCGGGAACCAAAATAGCGTCCACACCATCGAGCAGATCCAGTCCGCGCTTTTCGATATCCTCTGAATCGATATAGCGGAAGTTGACGCGGGTCCGTGTCTGGATTCCGGCATGCAGCATGGCTTCGATCAGTGACTTGTACGCGTCGAGCAGATCCATGTACTTACCGACCATGGCCACTTCAATCGAGCGCAATGGGTTTAAATGCGCATCAACTACACGCACCCACTCAGACAAATCCGCCCGAGCGCATTCCAGGCCTAACTTATCCACCACCAAGTCATCCAATCCCTGCTCGTGCAGCATGATTGGAATGCGATAGATGGTATCGGCATCTTTCAATGGGATCACGGCTCGCTCTTCCACGTTGGTGAAGAGTGCGATTTTCCGACGACTGGCCAAATCGATTTCGTGATCCGAACGGCAAATCAGCATGTCCGGTTGCAAACCAATCGAGCGAAGCTCTTTCACCGAATGTTGCGTGGGCTTGGTCTTGGTCTCACCCGCGGTTGCGATATAAGGCACCAAGGTCAGATGCATCAACAAAGCGCGCGAGGAACCGAGCTCTTGGCGAAGCTGACGCACCGCCTCCAGGAAAGGCAAGGACTCGATATCGCCCACGGTGCCGCCGATTTCAACGATGGCGACATCGGTGCCCTCTGCACCGGCGATGATCTTGGATTTGATTTCATCGGTGATGTGCGGAATGACCTGAACGGTTCCGCCTAAATAATCGCCTCGCCGTTCTTTTTTCAGAACGTCCTCATACACCCGACCGGCGGTGAAGTTGTTCTTCTTAGCCATTCGCGTGCGAATGAAGCGCTCATAGTGACCGAGATCCAAATCGGTCTCTGCACCGTCGTCAGTGACAAACACTTCACCGTGCTGAAACGGGCTCATGGTGCCAGGGTCAACGTTGATGTAGGGATCCAGTTTGAGCATGGTCACCTTCAGACCACGCGCCTCGAGAATAGCGCCTAGAGAGGCGGCTGCAATTCCTTTACCGAGCGAAGACACCACCCCGCCGGTCACAAACACGAATCGATTCATGTTGACCTTCAATCCTTTTGAAAAACCGCCAGTCGACCGGCAGAAACGTCGCAATTGGGATGGGACATTAGGATACAGTGGATTGCCCTGTATGCCTAGGGAGCATCTCCCACTCCCACTTCAATCCATGCGGAATAAGACCTTGCTCTCGGGCATCAATCGACCCCCAGCCCAAAATGCAATCACCCGACGCCAACAAGGGAGCCACCCCTCGCTGCCACGGCGGGATGGACAGCGTTTGCGCCAACTGCTTAAGGCTTTGCATAGGACGGCGTCGGTTCAGCCTAAAGCTTCGACCGCGGACCCCCACATAAATCGAGACGTGTTCGGAGGCTGGCCCACTTTCCAAGCGAAGCGTACCGCCAGGAATCGATACCCGCTCAACCTGATGCGGCGCCAGATGGCATTCGCAATGCCATTCTGTATCCAACGGATCCGGCCAACGTGAGAGGTCCACCCAGTACAAGCGACCGCCCCATCGCCGAACGACCGCCTGGCCCTCCGCCAACACCACCTCGGGCATTCGATCGTCAAGTGCCATGCGACATTGCCGTGCAAACTCGGTGATCTGATCGGTTGAGGGAGCAAATAGACCCCGGCTTTGCGCAAAAAATCGAACCTGCCAACCGACCAGAGTTTCCGTAGCCGCCATCGGGACCGACTCGATCTCCGCCGTCGGCAGCCGATCACCCAGCAATTCACCGGCGGTAAACACCTGCTCACTGGCTCGTTTGGACAGCGTCAACAACATGCGACGCGCCGTGGGCGCCACTCGCAACAAGGCGGGTAAGAATTGCAGGCGAATGAAGTTGCGTCGAAATCCTGTGTCTTCGTTCGACGGGTCGGTCACAAACGGAATATTACGCGCAGCCACGAGCTGTCGAAGCTGTCGGCGAGTCAATGACAACAGCGGGCGCACCAACACGCCCTCACCCAGAGTGCGTACCACAGGGATCCCCGCCAAGCCGATCAACCCAGAGCCCTGGGCGAGTCGTAACAGAAGCGTTTCAATTTGATCGTCTTGATGATGGGCGGTCATGGCCACGTCACCGGGCTTCATCGCCTGACTCACGACCTCATAACGGGCCTCTCGCGCGCGCCGCTCAAATTCAGGTCCACCTTCAAGTGCCACGCGATGGATACGACAGGCAAAGCCCCGCTTTTCAGCCTCATCGGCCACGAATTCGGCCCACTCGTCGGCCGCCTCGGCCACCCCATGATGCACATGGTGGACAATCACATCGCGAGGGACGGCTCGATTGAACTCACTTAACAAGGCCAGTAAGGCCATGGAGTCCGAGCCGCCTGACACCATGGCATGCACGCGGTGTCCGTGGCTCGGCCAATGCGGCCGCAATAATCCCTCAGCCGCGACCGACACCGAAATTCATCAGTTTCTGATAGCGAGTCGACAACAGGCTGTCATCGTCTAGACCCACCAGCACCTCAAGCTGGGCTTCGATCGCATCACCCAAACTGTTTGCGGCGGCATCCGGGTCACGATGTGCGCCGCCCAAGGGTTCACGAACGAGCTGATCGACCAAGCCCAAAGAGAACAACCGATCGGCGGTAATGCCCATGGCTTCCGCGGCTTCGGGTGCGTGAGCTGCGCTCTTCCAAAGAATCGAAGCACAGCCTTCAGGGGAGATCACCGAATAGGTCGCGAACTCCAACATCAACAAGCGATCGCACACACCTACGGCCAAGGCACCGCCGGAGCCGCCTTCGCCGATCACTGAGGTGACAATCGGAGTCTTTAAACGCGACATCACCGCGAGGCTTTTTGCAATCGCCTCACTTTGACCCCGCTCTTCCGCATCAATGCCTGGGTAGGCCCCTGGCGTGTCGATGAAGGTCAAAACCGGCAGCTTAAAGCGCTCTGCCATTTGCATCAGGCGCTGGCCTTTCCGGTAACCCTCAGGGCGTGGCATACCGAAATTCCGCTTCACTTTTTCTTTCACAGTCCGGCCTTTTTCGTGACCGATCACCACCACCGGGCGCCCACGAAACTCGCCGAGTCCTCCGACTAAGGCTTGGTCGTCTGCAAACAACCGATCGCCATGCAGTTCATCGAAGCCATCAATTAATCGAGCGACATAGTCGAGGGTGTACGGACGCTTTGGATGGCGGGCCAATTGGGCTTTTTGCCAGATGCTAAGATCACTGAAGATTTTTTCGGTCAGGGATTTGCTTTTCGCATTCAGTCGAGCGACTTCCTCTGCGATGTTGATCCCAGATTCCGTCGACAGATGCTTTAACTCATCGATTTTTGAGTCGAGATCGGCGATCGGTTGTTCAAAATCCAAATAATCTGGGTTCATGCGCGCGCAGATGTCCTTGTAGCAAACTCAAGCCGCACCCGCTCCGGGCCCAGCATATCCTGTAAATCCAATAGCAGCGCATCACTGGGATGCACACTGAACGCCTCGCCGAGAGTGACCTCACCAAAGGCATCGCCGGTATTGTACGCGATTACGATCGGACACTCACCGCCTTGATGCGGCTTTAATCGAGACAACAGCTGTCGCATGAAGGCCGGCTCAACCGGGTCCAGTGAAATCATGACCGAAGACGCCGACTGTTGCCGAGCGTGCTCCAAGCTCTCCACGCGGAATGCTCGCATCTTAAGCCCATTGGAGAATTCATCGACGCTGACCTCGCCTTCAATCACCACCAACGCATCGTCGATCAGTTCTGCTTTGCAATCGGCCAACAAGTCAGGGAAGACCGTCACGTCAATTCGAGCGGTCCGGTCGTCGATGGTCACGATCATCAAGGTGTCGCCGCGACGCGTCCGCACGGCTCGAAGCCCTACAATAAGCCCCGCCACACGGACGCTCTCTTTGGCTCGTTGCAACGACTCCAGCGGCACACTGCCAAGCCCCTTCAGGTCTCGTGCATACCAGTCGATCGGGTGACCGGTCAGATACAGACCCAAGGTCTCCTTCTCACCTTTCAATACCTCGCGCTCACTGAACCGAACCGCATCGCGATAACGCGCATAGGGATCGGCTGCAGCCACCGGCGCATCGCCCAAACCGAACAGATCGCCCATACCGGCCGCTTCGTTACGCGCCTCTTGATCTGCTTGACCGACCGCATCGTCAAGGGCTGCTATCAGTACCCAGCGAGCCTCACCGAGCGAATCAAATGCCCCAGCCCGAATCAGGGCTTCCAGGGCACGGCGATTGACCTTTGAGGTGCCAACGCGCTGGCAGAAATCAAATAGACTGACAAAGGGACCGCCAGCCTCTCTGGCCGCGACCAAGGCTTCGATTGGGCCTTCACCCAAGCCCTTGATTGCGCCCAGCCCGTAGATAACTTGCCCTTGGTCTACCGAGAACTTAAAGGTGCCCGCGTTGACATCCGGCGGCCGCACAGTCAGCTCCATGCGTCGACATTCTTCGATCAAGGGCACCACCTTATCGGTGTTGTCCATGTCAGACGACAAGACCGCCGCCATAAACTCCGCTGGATAATGCGCCTTCAAGTAGGCTGTCTGATACGACACTAAGGCATAGGCAGCAGAGTGAGACTTGTTGAAGCCGTAGCCTGCAAACTTTTCCATCAAATCGAAAATGGAACCGGCAACGGCATCAGGGATCTGGCGTGCCCGAGTGCCTTCTAAGAAGATGATGCGTTGCTTCTCCATCTCTTCCGGCTTTTTCTTACCCATCGCTCGACGCAGCAAGTCCGCACCACCGAGTGAATAATTCGCCAAAACCTGGGCAATCTGCATCACCTGTTCCTGATACAAAATCACCCCATAGGTGTTTTTCAGAATGGGTTCCAGATCAGGGTGCGGATACTCGACGCGGGCGCGTCCGTGTTTCCGGTTGATGAAGTCGTCCACCATCCCCGATTGCAAGGGACCCGGCCGAAACAGCGCCACCAACGCGACAATGTCTTCAAACGAGTTCGGCTTTAGTCGGCGTATTAACTCTTTCATACCGCGCGATTCGAGCTGGAAGACCGCCGTGGTATCGCCTTGGCATAGGAGTTTAAAGACGTCTGGATCATCCATCGGGATGTGCGTAATCGAGGGTGCGTCACCGCGCTGCTCGCGAATCAGCGCCAACGCCCAATCGATAATGGTGAGCGTCCGGAGTCCCAAGAAGTCAAACTTCACCAACCCGGCCGCCTCAACGTCATCCTTATCCAATTGAGTGACCAAGGCCGAGCCGTCTGCTTCAGACAAAAGCGCTGTGAAATCGGTCAGTTTACCGGGGGCAATCACCACGCCGCCGGCGTGCTTCCCGGTATTACGAGACAAGCCCTCGAGTTTGAGCGCCATCTCCCACACATCCCGCACTTCTTCGTCGTCGGCAATCAAATCGGCCAGTTCAGGCACGGTCTCATAGGCTTTATCGAGGGTCATACCCACTTCAAATGGGATCAATTTCGCCAAGCGGTCACCCAAGCCATAGGGTTTGCCCTGAACACGGGTCACGTCGCGAACCACCGCCTTAGCCGCCATCGAGCCAAAGGTCACAATCTGAGACACCGCCTCCCGCCCGTACCGATTGGCCACATAGTCAATCACCCGATCGCGGCCCTCCATGCAGAAATCCACATCGAAATCCGGCATCGAGACCCGCTCTGGATTCAAAAACCGCTCAAACAGCAAGTCATGTGCAATGGGGTCTAAATCGGTGATCTTAAGCGCCCAAGCCACAATCGAGCCGGCACCAGAGCCTCGTCCCGGACCGACTGGAATCTGATTCTCTTTGGCCCACTGAATAAAGTCGGCCACGATCAGGAAGTACCCCGGGAAACCCATCTGCAAAATCACGTCGACTTCAAAGTCGAGACGCGCGCGGTAGGCATCGACCTCTAACGACTCACCCAAAGCGGCCGCTTCTGCAATCCGCTCATCGAGGCCTTGGTGACTGAAGGCGCGGAAGAACTCATCCAACGTTTGCCCCTCAGGGACGGGGTATTCGGGCAAGAAGTACTGACCCAGGGTCAGTTGCACGCCACACCGCTTGGCAATGGCGACCGTATTCTCAATCGCATCGGGCAGATCGGCGAACAATTCAGCCATTGCTTCAGGGGATTTGAGCCATTGCTCGGGGGTATGTCGATGCGCACGCCTTGTATCGTCGAGCGTCACCCCGTCGTGAATACAGACCCGTGTTTCATGGGCCTCAAAGTCGTCTGCCCCTTCAAAACACACACTGTTGGTGGCCACCAAAGGCACACCCTCTGCCTCTGAAGCCTGCACCGTAAAGGCAGCCAATGCACTTTCACCGGGCAAACCAACCCGCGTCAGTTCCATATAAAACCGATCGCCAAACACGTTTTTGTACCGGCGAAGCGCTTCGCTGGCCTTATCCGTATGGCCGCTGGTCACCCACCGCCCGATCTCGCCTTCCGTCGCACCGCTTAAACAAATCAGACCGGCCGATTTGTCTACTAACCAGTCCCACTCCATCAAGGCATAGTCACCGGCTTGTCCTTCACGCCACGCCTTGGAGATCAATTCCAACAGATGCCCGTAGCCTTGTTGGTTCATTGCAAGCAGCGTCAGCCGCCCAAAGCCGTGCTCAGTTTTCAACCAAACATCGGACCCAATGATCGGTTGCACACCCTCAGACAGCGCCGCCTTGTAGAATTTCACCAACCCAAAAAAATTGGACTCATCGGTCAAAGCGACCGCTGGCATGCCGAGCGTTTTGACACGCGACACCAGCCCTTTAACGCGCAACAAGCCATCTACTAAGGAGTACTCGGAATGGGTTCTGAGATGAATAAAGCCGCTCACTGAGCCTCCATGCGTAGTTTTACTGGGCCGAAGCTTCGCCGATGAATCGGTGTGATTCCCAAACGATCCAAGGCCTCTAAATGCATTTTCGTGGGATAGCCTGCGTGTTGCTCAAACCCATACCCCGGATAGGTATCTGCCCACGCCGTCATTTCCTCATC
The DNA here is from genome assembly GCA_965659195.1 of Litorivicinaceae bacterium. Classification (GTDB taxonomy): domain Bacteria; phylum Pseudomonadota; class Gammaproteobacteria; order Pseudomonadales; family Litorivicinaceae; genus HIMB30. Next base: position 19,820 of record CBFHVZ010000011.1, on the reverse strand, counting down.
ACGCGCTGTCTTAGCCAAAATTGAAGCCGCTGAAATGGCCGGTACCGATCCGTCGCCGCCGACAATGGCTTGTCCACGACCACGCAGTCCCTCTGGCACGCGGTTACCATCGATCAAAACAGGACAGTCGCATACACTGATACCCTGGACCGCACGCTCCATGGCGACAAGCGTAGCCTGAAGGATATTGATCGCATCAATTTCATCGGCCTCGGCCCGACCATAACTGATTTCAAGCGCCCGTTCACGGATCCCAGGCAACAATGCCAATCGCCGTTTTTCAGACAACTTTTTCGAGTCGTCCAAGGCCTGCCACACCAAATCGGCTGGCCACAGCACCGCACAGGTCACTACAGGCCCTGCCAAAGGGCCCCTACCCACCTCATCCACGCCAATCAGGACGTCACTCACAAGAACCGCCCGATGGCCTCGACAGCGCGTTCTGTCACAGGACCGGCTAACTGGTCATGAATCTGTTTGGCTTGACGCATAAACTGGTCACTGGCGCGCTCTCGAAGCTTCGAAACCACCGCCTGAGCTACGCTTTCTGGATTGGCCATGCCTTGTATTAGCTCCGGTATCATCTGAGTCCCCGCCAAATGATTGGGCAAGGTCACATAAGTACTTTCCAACCGTCGTTTAACCAACGAATACGTCATCGGATGCATCCGATAGGCAGCCACTGTGGGCCGCCCGGTAAGTACCGACTCCAAAGCGGCCGTCCCCGAGGCCAGCAATACTGTATCGGATGCGGCCATCGCAGCCCGCGATTGCCCTTCTATCACCCGGATGGCGCGCGATCCAATGGCTGCTTTGATGGGCTGAATGAGACTGGCCGTCGCACAAGGAATCACACCTGTGACGGCGGGTAATTTCGATGTGATGCGATCAAACGCCGCCAAAAATATCGGAAGCAACCGCGACACTTCAGACTGACGACTGCCCGGAAGAATCGCCAATATCTGGCCTTGTTTTGGGAGTCCTAGTGCATCGCGAAACGGCTCTTTTGGCGGATTAAACTCAATGCCTTGAGCCAACGGATGTCCAATAAATACAGCCTCTAAACCGGTTTGTTTATAGAGTGCAGGCTCAAAAGGGAACAAACAGAGCAATAGATCAAGTTGCGCTGCAATTTTCGGAATCCGGTCAGCTCTCCATGCCCATACCGAAGGACTGACCACATGCACCGCCGGGATTCCCAGTGACTTGGCTTTCGCGGCCAAAGGCAACGAAAAATCAGGCGCATCACAGCCAATCCAAATATCGGGACGTGCTGCATTCAGATACTCTGACATTTGCCGTCGTATCGACAGCAATTCAGGCAATCGAGGAATGACTTCCATCACCCCCATAACAGACAGACGTTCCATTGGGAACAATGGATAGACCCCCGCCTCAACCATGGCAGGCCCGGCGATCCCACTAAAATTTAGCCGGTGATTCGCTGTTAAAGCGCGTAGGATTGGGGCGAGGATTTGGTCACCTGACACCTCGCCGGCGGCCACCACCCCATGCATCACCGCACAATGCCACGTTGGCTGGATTTAAGTGTCTCTAAGAAGGTGGTGACCTCTGCACAGTCCGCAAGATTTTGATCAATCTCTGAAATCGCCTGATCAAGCGTTAACCCCCGCCGATACACGGTTTTATAGGCTTCCCTCAAACGGTTGATTACATCGGAATTTACACCTCTACGACGCATACCCTCGACGTTCATACCGTGAGGCTCCGCCCGATTACCCGAACAAGTCACAAAAGCTGGGATATCCTGCAGTACCACAGTACCGGCCGCGGTCATGGCAAAAGGACCAATCCGGCAGAACTGATGCACCAAAGTGCCGCCCCCTAAAATTACTCCATTGCCGACGTGCACATGCCCAGCGACGGCCGTGTTGTTAGCCATAATCACTCCGTCCCCCACGACACAATCGTGCGCAATGTGCACATAACACATCAACAAATTATGAGAGCCAATTTGTGTCACGCCGCGATCTTGAACCGTGCCTCGATGCAAGGTCGCTCCCTCCCGAATGACATTGTCATCACCGATCACCAGTCGGGTTGGCTCACCTTTATACTTCTTATCCTGACAATCCTCACCAACAGAAGCGAATTGAAAAATCTTATTACGGCACCCTATCTCAGTGGGCCCTTTTAAAATGGCGTGCGGGCCAATCACCGTGCCCTCACCAATCTTCACATCCGGACCAATAATCGCAAACGGACCCACCTCGACACTGGGATCGAGTTCGGCTTTGGGGTCAACCAGGGCCTGTGGGTGAATCTGGGTCACACTGAGCGGTCCGCACACATAATGGTCGCAGTGCACACGGTCTCACCGTCGACACTCGCCCGACAGCCAAATTTCCAAACGCCCGCCCGAACTTTCAATACTTCCGCTTCAAGGATCAATTGGTCGCCCGGCACTACCTGGCGCTTAAAGCGAACATCATCAGCACCCACAAACAGGTAGATCGAGCCTTCTGCGGGCTTCTTATCCATGGTCTTAAAGCCCAATACGCCGGCCGCCTGCGCCAAGGCTTCGATAATCAAAACGCCCGGAAAGATCGGGTGATCTGGGAAATGACCATTGAAAACATCTTCATTGCCGGTAATGTTTTTAAACGCTTTGATTCGGTGATTGAGTTCAAGCTCTAGCACACGATCTACTAACAAAAACGGATACCGATGCGGCAGGTATTCGCGGATTTCCTTGATATCCAGAAGCATATTTGTCCTTACACTATTTCAAACAGGCCTGTTCAAGAGCCTGCAAACGACGCGCGAGCGCATCCAATTGCCTAAAGCGGACGGCATTCCGTCGCCAATCTACTGCTTTCATAACGCCCCCAGCGCCACCTAAATACGCGCCAGGGATCTTAATCGATTGTGTGACGAGGGCGTTCGCGCCGATATGCACCTTATCACAGACCGACAAGTGGCCTGTAAACCCAGTCATACCTCCCACTGTGACGTCAGCACCAATCACAGTTCCCCCTGCCAAGGCCACACAGCCTGCCATCGCTGTTCGGTCACCGACGACACACCCATGCGCGATATGCACTTGATTGTCGAGCTTAACGCCCTGGCCGATCACGGTATCGTCCAGCGCACCTCGATCGAGGGTGCAACCCGCACCAATTTCGACATCGTCGCCAATCACTAGGCGCCCGAGCTGACGAATTTTAATCCAGCCCGTCGCATCTCTGGCAAAGCCGAACCCATCGGAACCCAACACGGTATTGGCAGCAATCAGACAGCGTGCGCCGATCTCTGTACCAGGGTAAATCGTGGTGTTAGGCCCGATCACCGTACCCTCGCCGATCACACAGCCTTCGCCGATGACCGTGTTCGCTGCCACGGAAACCTGCTCGGCCACTTGCGCATCGGGGGCAATGCACGCGCGCGGATCGATGCCGGAGGCAAAGGGCAACCCTGGATCGAACAATACCGATAGTTCCGCGTAGGTCCGATAGGGGTCATCAGAAATCAAGCCATGCGTAATCTCATTTCTCAAGGCATTCGGCACTACAAACGCACTGGCCTGCGAGCGAGCTATCTCAGCCCCGCGCTTGTCATCAACAGCAAACGATATGCTTCCAGACGACGCGCTTCCCAAAGAAGCCAGTTTGACAAGGACCAGGTCGCCGTCCCCAACCAGTTCAGTGGCCGTCTGGCGAGCAAGCTCAGCCAGCGAATAAGCCATTAGAAGCTCGAACCGATCGAGAACTGAAAGCCCTCGGTCTCGTCATCCTCTTTCGAATTCAATGCCGAAGCATAGGTAAATGACAGAGGACCAATGGGTGTCATCCAGGCTAAGGCCAAACCCGCCGAGTAGCGCAACTCTTCGGCTTCGAATTCATCTTCATAGACTTGCCCCACATCCGTGAATAATGACAAACGCGCCTGATCGGTTTCTTTAATTCCAGGCATCGGGAACTGCAGACTGGCCGAGCCGGTAACCAACACATTACCGCCGATCTGTTTCTCCGTGTCATCGGTGGTCAGAGCGACCGGGCCGAGGCTGTTGTACTGATAACCGCGCACACTGCGGATACCGCCGGCGAAAAAGTTCTTCAGAAATGGCAATCCTTCCGAGTCGCCAAATCCATTGCCGTACCCGAGCCGGGTTTTGAAGTTCATGCTGACATCTTCAGTTCGCCAGACCGGGATGAAGGTCTCACCAGAGTACGAAGCCACGTAATATTCCAAGTCAGAACCCGGAACGGACACATCCAGGCCCAGACGATGGCGCGTGCCCTCAGTCGGCAGGAAGGCCTTATTCAGCGTGTCGTAGACATAGGAGCCCCCAACCGTTAGTTCCACAAAATCGGCATCCCGAGTGCCCGCGGTTAAGCCCTCTGACACCAGAAAATCATTGATGTAATCTGGGACAGTAGCAGCTGTTTGAAGATTGACCTGCTGTAGAACAAAACGGCTATTAATACGTGCCCGATCACTGACCGGATATCCGAACGACAAGCCGAGGCCGGTCTCATCGGTGGTGTAATCAGCGGTCTCTAACTCGTCAAAATCCGTTTCCCGGAAGTACAGATCAATCCCTCGACTCACCCCATCAATGGTGAAGTAAGGGTCCGTAAATGAGAAACGTGCTTCTTTGGTAGAGCTTGAACTTTGCAACGCAAACGATACTGAATTCCCCGATCCCAAAAAGTTCTTTTGACTGACCGAGGCGCCAAGTAACACGCCTTCACCCTGGCTAAATCCAACGCTTGCGGACAACGATCCTGACGCTTGCTCACGTACTTCATACACGACATCAATTTGATCTGGCTGATCTGGCACGGGACGGGTAGACGCGCGGACTGAACTGAAGAAACCCAACCGCTGTAAGTTAATCCGTCCGCGCTCAATATCTTTTGCAGAACTGACAGACGCTTCCAATTGAGGGATTTCTCGCCGTAACACCACATCGGATGTATCGGTATTACCACGGAACTCCACCCGACGAACATAAACCAATGGGCCCGGCGTCACGACCAGCGTGACATCCACACTCTGGGTGGCTTCGTTAATTTCCGGGACCGCGCGCACCTGCGCTCTGGCATAACCCGCATCCGCTAACTGGTTTGACATGGCATTAACTGCCTCGTTAACCAATCGACGACTGAATACTTCGCCGGTTTGAAGTTCGATTCCAGCAACCGCTTCAGAAAAATCGACCGGCTGCTCACCACCTACATTCACCCGTCCAACCGTGTATTGCCGACCTTCACTCACTGTGATGGTGATAAACACGTCCTCAAGTGATTCAGAGAGTTCGACAACGGGCTCTGCAATTTCGACGTTGACGAATCCCCGATTGAGATAAAAAGATCGAATCGCCTCAACGTCTGCCGCCAATTTCTCAGCCTCGTACTGATCAGACCCTGAAAACCAATTGAAAAAACCACCATCACTGAGCGACATTTCATCTAGCAAGGTGTCATCATCGATCGCTTCATTACCGATGATATTGATCTTTCGGATCGATGCGATCGACCCCTCAAAAATACTGATTTTAAGACCCACACGATTTCGGTCTTGCTCAATAATTTCGGTTCGGACGGTCGCATCATAACGACCTCGACTGGTATATTGCCGTTGGATCGCCTGTTCGAGCTGATCAAGGGTGGCGCGACGTAGCACATCGCCCTCCACAATGCCTGCTCTCCGCAGACTCGATAAAAGATCCTCAGTTTGGATTGCACTATTACCCTCGATATCGATCCGAGAGACGGCTGGCCGTTCAGTTACCGTAATAACCAACACGTTGCCATCAGCTGTCACTTCAACTTGATCGAAGAATCCGGTCTCAAACAAGGCCCGTGTGGCTGCGCTGATGTCTGCTTCTGTGATCTGATCTCCGGGTTCAACCGCCAATGCATCGAAAACAGACCCTGAGGAGACACGCTGAAGTCCGTCGATCCGGATGTCCTCTGCCTTAAATGGAGTCATGGCACTGGCCGACATAGAAATAGCGAGCGCCAAGGCACTCAAAGACACTGGATAACGCATGGTACTTCTCTCGACTCCGAACGACTTACAGTCGCATTAAATCATTATAAAACGCAAAAAACATAAGCCCCATCAGAAGCGCCATGCCAATCCGGACACCCTGCATTTGCACTTCTTCTGGCACAGGCTTGCCCCGCAACCATTCCCAAGTAAAGAACACCAAGTGTCCGCCATCTAGGACTGGGATGGGCAACAGATTCAATATACCTAGACTGACGCTTAAATAGGCAATAAAGCTGAGGTAGGCATACCACCCAGAACTCGCCGAATCCCCTGCCACTCTAGCAATGGTCAGGGGGCCACTCAAGTTCTCAGGCGAGAGAACCCCCGTGATCATTTTGCCAATCGACTCCACCGTCAACCAGCTCATCTCAACGGTACGTTCCACACCGACCCACAAGGCCGTGAGTGGGCCTTCTTGCACCGTACGAACGAGTTCAGGTGGCAACGCTTCCATCACCGGCGCCACACCCAAGAACCCAAACGGACCCTGAGGACTGTCGCGACGATCCGGAACGACGGTCAGCTCAACTGTCTGCCCATTTCGCTCAATCACCAACGCCACCGGCCGATCGAACGCCGCTTTAATACGATTAACAAAATCGGTCCAATCGAGCACCGGCTCGCCATCCATCGAACGCACACGGTCGCCTGCAAGAAGGCCCGCTCGCTCTGCCGCTCCGCCCTCGACAATGCGATCAAAGACCGGCTCGACCGGCGGTGACCACGGCTGGATGCCATAGGCCACCATGGGACTCTCATCGATCAGAAGATCATTCGGGACCGGTACCTGAATGGACTGGATGACATTGGAATCGAGCGGACGCACTCGAAGCTCGACCGAAGGCGCCTCGCCAATGACGTCCACCATGGCGATATTGATCCGCTCCCACGACTCCACGTCGCGTCCATTAAACGCCACCAGTTCAGCGGGCATGCGCGCCTGGCCTGTAGACCCTTCAGGCAAACTGCCAATCACAGGCACCGCCGTCTGCACTCCGATCATGCTGATCAACGCATAGGTTAGAGCCGCGAAAACTAGATTAATACCTGGGCCTGCAGCGACAATCGCAAAGCGTTGCCCGACCGGCTTCTGGTCAAAGGCGACAGCTCGTTCGGCCTCGGTCAAATCGACCTCCCGCCCATCGAGCATTTTCACATAGCCGCCTAGGGGAATCGCCGCCACACAGAATTCGGTGCCGTGACGGTCGACCCAGGTGTACAGAGGCTTACCAAACCCCACAGAAAACCTAAGGACTTTGACGCCACACCGACGGGCCACCCAGTAGTGTCCGAACTCGTGAACCGTAACCAATAAGCCAAGCGCCACTATGGTGGCGAGTATCGTGGTAATCATTCAGGCTCCCGCATCCAGTCCCGTGCCTTTTGTCGACACATCCTATCAACCGCCAGCACATCTTCCAAAGAGGATATAGGCTGTTGAGGAATCCGATTCAAGCATTCGGTGACGAGCGATGTAATCTCGCCAAACGAAATACGCTCTTCCAAGAACGCGGAAACGGCCACTTCGTTTGCCGCGTTGAGCACAATCGGGCGGTCATCGCCTTGTGTGCTGGCTTCGCGGGCCAAGCCCATCGCCGGGAAGCGGTCGTGATCAACGGGCTCAAACTCAAGGCGCCCAAGCTGAGTCAAGGACAACCGCTCCACATCGATCGATAAACGCTCTGGATAGCCAAGGGCGTTGGCAATCGGAATCCGCATATCAGGACTGCCGAGTTGCGAAAGAATCGAGCCGTCCACGAACTCCACCAACGAGTGCACGGTCGACTGAGGGTGGATCACCACATCAATTTGCGACTGGTCCACGGAAAATAAATGAGTGGCCTCAATCAGCTCCAACCCCTTATTCATCAGAGTCGCCGAATCCACAGAGATCTTCCGCCCCATCGACCACGTCGGATGCTGACAGGCCTCAGCCACGGTCGCGCGGCTCATTTTTTTGGCGGGCCAATTTCGAAAAGGGCCACCCGAACAGGTCAAAATTAATTGACGCAAGCCATCAATCGGATGCCCTGTTCGATAGGTGTCTGGCAAACACTGGAACATGGCATTGTGTTCGGAATCGATTGGCAAGACGACCGCACCTGAGCGTTTCGCTTCCGCCATCATCAAGGCCCCAGCCATCACCAACGACTCTTTATTGGCGACACAGACTCGTTTGCCAGCAGCAACCGCTGCAAACGTTGACTCAAGGCCGGCCCCGCCCACGATGGCGGCCATCACCACATCCACCTCACTGGCCACGGAGGCTTCCGCCAAGGCCGCCTCGCCGAAGGCCAGCGAGCCTTTAAAGTCGCTTGGCAATTGGGAAAGAAGCGCCTCCTGCTTAGCCGGGTCGGTCAAGATCACGTGACGAGGTTGGAATCGTTTAATGATCTCTATCAGTTTGTCGACCGAGCTGTGGGCACTGACCACTTCCAAATGGAAGCGTTCGGGATAGGCGGCCAATACCGACAACGTCGACTCACCAATCGAACCCGTGGCCCCAAAGAGTGCGACGCCCTGGGTCATGGTGTAGGCCATCCCGTCAAATACACCAAGAGCGCAAACACCGGCGTCGCCGCTGTCAAAGAGTCGATGCGATCCATCACACCGCCGTGCCCGGGCAGTAAAGAAGACGAATCTTTTACGCCATGCTCTCGCTTGATCAAACTTTCAAACAGATCACCCAATACGGAGAACAGCACAGTGACAGCACAAATGACCAATAACCAGCCCCAAGCGGAGATCGAAAACAAGGATTCTTTCGGTTCGCCAATCCAGGCACCGACCACACCAATCCCCAAGGCCACGCAGACTCCTCCGACCAAACCAGCCCAGCTTTTCCCTGGCGAAACACTCGGGGCTAATTTCTTTACCCCATAGCGACGGCCGACAAAGAAGGCACCGATATCGGCCGCCCAGATAATGGCCACCAAAATGGAGATCAACAACAGATGCGCGTCATGGCGACGTAAGAACAACAGCGCCACATAGGCAGGAATCAGCACCATCAGACCAAAACCCAGCTTCATCCGACGTCCCCCAATGCGGTCTTTGAGCACCGGGTATTTCCACACCATGCCGAGCGCAGCCAACCAGAACAACGAGCCGATACCCAACACCATAGGGACATAGACCGAAGGCAAGTTGTATGCGCCCCAGAGCATCAGCGAGAACACAAGCAACAAGGGCCAGCGAATAAAACGCGACACCAAGCCCGAAAGGCGCACCCATTCCCAAGCCCCCAATAAAAGCACCGCCCCGACGGCGACTCCGAAGGCATCGGTAGGCAAAACAAACAAAATCAGAAGCGCTAAAGGCAGCAACAATAGCGCGGTTAAAACCCGGGCTTTAAGCATGCTGAGTGCCTCGGACCTGTTCCGAGGTCAACCCAAAACGGCGCTCTCGCTGCGCGTATTCCAGTAAACAGGCGTCCATGGCCTCTCCATCAAAGTCAGGCCATAACACATCGCTGAATACCAGTTCGGCGTACGCGGCTTGCCACAGTAAAAAATTTGAAATTCGACGCTCACCCCCGGTTCGGATCAACAAATCCACCGATGGCTGTCCGGCCAGGGATTGGCAGGCTTCGAATGCACTCTCATCAATGGCCTTGGGATCCAAGGTCCCAGCCACAGCCGCTTGGGCTAAGCGGCGTGCCGTGTCTGCAATATCCCAACGACCGCCATAATTGGCCATGATATTGAGACAGAGTCGCTGACCGGCTGCAGTTTCTGCTTCCGCACGATCCATGGCAGCCTGCAAGGTCGATGAAAAAGCAGACCGATCCCCCACCACCCGAATGGCAATGTGGTTTTCGACCAGTTCAGGCACTTCATCGTTCAGGGATTTTTCGAATAGCCGCATCAACCCTTCAACCTCGAGGCGAGGTCGCTTCCAGTTTTCACTGGAAAATGCGAACACCGAGAGGGTCCCGACGCCGCGCTCAATGCATTTCCGAATCACATGGCGCAGCGCATCGGCACCGGCTTGGTGCCCCGCAAGCTTTCGTTTGCCTTGGCGTGTGGCCCAACGGTTGTTTCCGTCCATGATGATGGCCACATGCTGGGGAATGCGAGGTTCAGTCATGAACCTCAGACTTCCATCAAGTCGACTTCTTTATCCTGCAGCAACTGATCGATGCGCTTGACCATGTCATCGGTCAATTTTTGGATGTCATCGCCCGCCTTGCGCTCGTCGTCTTCCGTGATTTCTTTTTCTTTCAGCAGATCTTTAATATCGGCCAACGCATCCCGACGGATATTTCGAACCGCCACCTTGGCTTGCTCCGCTTCAGCACGGGCCTGCTTGGTGTAGCCTTTCCGGGTTTCTTCGGTCAGTGGCGGCATCGGCACACGAATCACCTGGCCGGATGTCGATGGATTCAAACCCAAATCCGATTTCATGATGGCTTTTTCTACTTCACCCACCATGGCCTTTTCCCAGGGGGTCACTGCCAGAGTCCGTGCGTCTTCCACGTTAATGTTGGCAACTTGCGAGATCGGTACTTCAGAGCCGTAATAATCGAGGCGAACCGCATCTAAGATAGATGGGTGCGCACGACCCGTCCGGATTTTGGCAAAGGCATGGCCCAGGGCCTCCAATGACTTCTCCATCCGCGATTTGGCGTCTGCTTTAATGTCGTTGATCACGTGTTACTTCCCTTCTTCTATCAGGGTGCCTTCGTTTTCACCACGCACGATGGAAACCAAAGCCCCTTGTTTACTCATATTGAACACACGCACTGGCATGCCATGATCACGCACCAAACAAATGGCCGTTAAATCCATCACACCGAGTTGTTTTGCCAGCACGGTCTCATAGTCAAGATAATCGTATTTTACCGCATTTGGGTTGGTGACAGGGTCTGAATCGTATACCCCATCGACCTTGGTGGCCTTCAGCACCAAATCACAATCCACTTCAATTGCACGCAAACAAGCGGCCGAATCCGTGGTAAAGAATGGATTTCCAGTTCCCGCGGCAAAAATGACCACATCGTTTTGATCCAAATACCGCATCGCACGGCGTCGATCGTAATGCTCCACCATGCCGCTCATCGGGATGGCACTCATGACGTGCGAGGCAATCGATGAGCGCTCCAAAGCGTCGCGCATGGCCAACGCATTCATCAAGGTCGCGAGCATCCCCATGTGGTCGCCGGTCACCCGGTCTAAGCCGGCTTTATGCAACGCCGCACCGCGAAACAAGTTACCACCGCCGATCACCAAGCCGACTTGCACCCCGATCCCGACCAGTTGGCCGATCTCGAGTGCCATTTGATCGAGCACCTGAGGGGAAATACCGAAGCCTTCTGGGCCTGCCAGGGCTTCACCGGAGAGTTTCAATAAGATCCGCTTGTATCGCACTGATCGTTCGCCTTTTGCCATTGTTCCTCCGAAAAAAAGGCCGCGAGAGCGGCCTTTTCACATTCCGTATCAGTTGCCTCTGGCTTGTGCCATGACCTCTGCTGCGAAATCCACTTCTTCTTTTTCGATGCCTTCACCGACTTCGAACCGCACCATGGCTGTGACGCTCGCGCCAGCGGCCTTAGCCAATTGTCCGACTGTCTGATCCGGGTTCTTTACAAAAGGTTGCTCAACCAAGCTCACTTCTGCAAGGAATTTCCGAATACGCCCGCCAATCATTTTCTCAATGATGTCAGCTGGCTTGCCTGAGTTTTCGGCTTGCGCTACGAAAATCTCTTTCTCTTTCTCGATGACCGCTGGATCCACGTCGTCTGGAGTGATGACCATAGGATTCACCGCTGCGACATGCATCGCGATGTCTTTAGCCAAGGCTTCATCGCCACCTGAGAGACCGATCAATACGCCAATCTTTTCGTTGGAGTGTACATACGCACCCACCACAGCCGCTTCGACTTTGGCAATACGACGCACAGAGATGTTCTCACCGATCTTTTGTACCAACGCAGAGCGCGCGTCTTCCAACTCACCGGCCATCAAGTCAGCCACTTCAGTCGAGGCGGTTTGTGCTGCCGCTTCGATCACGCGATCCGCAAACGCAGAGAAGTTGTCATCCCGCGCTACGAAATCCGTCTCAGAGTTCACTTCCAAAAGCGTACCCTGACCGCCGTTAACCGCGACCCGGACCACACCGTCTGCTGCCACACGACCCGCTTTCTTAGCGGCCTTCATGCCGGACGACTTGCGAAGGTTCTCGATGGCTACTTCGAGGTCGCCGGAAGCTTCCACCAGCGCCTTCTTACATTCCATCATGCCAAGGCCGGTCCGCTCGCGGAGCTCCTTAACCATTGAGGCTGAAATATCTGCCATGCTAAATCCTCTTCCCTTAATTTAAGCGGTTGGTTCGTTGTCGGCGGGTGCTTCAGCTGGTTCAGCCGCTGGCGCCTCTTCCACTGCTTCTGCTACAGGTGCTTCTTCTGCCGCAGGTGCTTCTTCTGCCGCAGGCTCTGCCGCCACTTCGACATAGTCGCTCTTACCAAGTGATTCGGCTGCGCCGGCAATGCACGCATCGGCAATGGCTTGTGCATACAGCTCAATCGCACGGATCGCGTCGTCGTTCCCTGGGATCACAATGTCCACACCATCAGGATCTGAGTTGGTGTCCACGATACCGATCACAGGAATACCCAGCTTGTTGGCTTCTTGGATCGCGATTTTTTCGTGATCGACATCCACCACAAAGATCGCGTCAGGCAGGCCGCCCATTTCCTTGATACCGCCGATTGAACGCTCGAGCTTCTCGAGTTGACGAGACAAATCCAGCGCTTCTTTCTTGGTGATCTTGTCCAAGGTGCCGTCGTTCATTTTCGCTTCGAGATCTTTCAAGCGCTTAATCGACTGACGAATGGTTTTCCAGTTGGTCAACATGCCGCCCAACCAACGATGGTTGACGTACGGCTGTCCCGCGCGCTCTGCCTGCTCTTTCATGATTTTAGCGGCGGCGCGCTTGGTGCCCACGAACAGAACTTTGTTCTTGTTCTGAGCCATGCCTCGAACGATAGACACTGCTTTTTCCAATGCAGGGACCGTGAGTTCCAAGTCAATGATATGAATCTTGTTGCGAGCACCGAAGATGAAGGGTGCCATTTTTGGGTTCCAGTACCGAGTCTGGTGACCGAAGTGTGCGCCTGCCTTTAGCAGGTCACGCATGCTGACGTTTGCCATGTGTATTTCCTTGTCAGGGGTTCATCCAAAACAGACTTATCCCTGCCATGACCTTATACAAGGCACCCCATGACAGGTTTGTGACAAGCCTGCGATTTCAAGCGGCGCGGATTATAACAACTTTCGGGCGGAATGCCACATCTGGCATACTAGGCGCTTCGATTGAGGACAGACCGTGGCACACAGCATACAAACCCCTGAAGACATTGAAGGCATGCGGGTCGCAGGCCAACTGGCCGCCGACTGCTTGATGATGATTGGCGAGCACGTCAAACCCGGAATCACTACCGGTGAACTCGATCGCCTCTGCCACGACTACATCGTCAACGTGCAAGATGCCATTCCGGCGCCTTTGAATTACCGCGGATTCCCCAAGTCCATCTGCACCAGCCTCAATCACGTGGTCTGCCATGGCATTCCAGACGATGGCAAAGAGCTCAAAAAAGGCGACATCCTAAATATTGATGTGACCGTGATTAAAAACGGCTACCACGGCGATACCAGCAAAATGTTTACTGTCGGCGAGATCAAGCCCTACGCGTCGCGGCTGATTCAGATCACCCAAGAGTGCATGTACAAGGGCATCGAGTTGGTCAAGCCCGGCGCACGACTCGGGGACATTGGCCACGCCATTCAGGTCCATGCCGAGTCCAACTACTACTCTGTGGTCGAGGAATTCTGCGGACACGGCATTGGCAAGGTGTTCCATGAAGACCCACAAGTACTGCATTACGGACGCCCAGGGACGGGCGTGGCACTCAAAGAAGGCATGACCTTTACCATTGAGCCTATGATCAATCAGGGCAAACGTCACACCCGCGTGCTGTCCGATGGCTGGACCGCGGTCACTAAGGACAGAAAGCTGTCTGCGCAATGGGAACATACGATTTTGGTCACGCCCACGGGCTATGAAATTCTCACCTACCGCGAAGGCGATGAGACCTTCCCGAGGGTTGGCTGATGGCGCCCATGACCGGCTCGCTTTCCACGGAAATAGGCGCGCCCACCGATTTAAGCCCGAGCGGCCTTCGAACCTATCTGGCCACGGAGCATCAGCGATTGGCTGACGCCTTCAGCCAAGGCATCTACATTGAATACCTGTTGGGTGCTCGCGCACTGGTCATTGACCGAGTGCTGACGGCGCTCTGGTCCGAGTGTGGACTCACAGACTCGCAATTGGGCTTATTTGCCGTCGGTGGCTACGGTCGTGGCGAGCTCCACCCCTATTCGGACATCGATTTATTGATCGTCGGGTCAGAGACCCATCTCACCGCCGCCGATGAGGCCCTTCGGACCTTCACCACACGGCTCTGGGACTTTAACACCGACATTGGCCACGCCGTCCGCTCGCTCGAAGAGTGCCGAAGCCTAGCCAAAGGCGACATCACCATCGCCACCAGCTTGATCGAGTTTCGAGCGATCGCCGCAGAACCCACAATCACCAAAGCCCTTGAAGCCATTGCCTTTGATGATGAGAACTGGACCTCGGCTGCATTCTTTGCCGCCAAAGTGGCTGAGCAAGACGAGCGCTACGCCAAACACGACGATTCCGACAACCGGTTAGAGCCCGACATCAAACAAGCCCCCGGCGGCCTCCGTGATCTGCACACCATTATCTGGGTGACTCGGCGGCATTTCCGGACCGACCGACTGGTGACGCTGGTTGACGAAGGCCTGCTGACGCAAAAAGAGTTCAAGCTACTCGATGAAGCCGAGCAGTTTTTAAAGCGGACGCGGTTTGCCCTGCACCTGGTGGCTGGACGGTCGCAAAACCGCCTGCTCTTTGACCATCAAGCCGCCGTCGCCACCGCCTTGGGCTTCACCGAAGAGGACCCGAAAGAGCGCATTGAAGCCTTTATGAAACAGGTGTATCGCATGACGCTCCGGATGGGCGAATTCAACGACATGCTGCTGCAGCATTTCGAAGAAACCATCTTTTGCGACGAGACCTCGATTGAGGTGACACCAATCAACAGCCGATGGCAAATACGGGGGCAGCATTTAGAACTGATCCACCCCAATGGCTTTGAACGAAATCCCTCGGCGCTGCTTGAAGCCTTTGTGCTTTTGGCACAGAAACCCGAGCTCAAAGGACTCCGGGCAGCGACCACACGACAGATGTACACCGCCCGTCATTTGATCGATGAAGACTTTCGAAATGACCTAGTAAATATCAGTTATTTCATGGAGTTGATGAGATATCCTCATAAACTACCTGATATTTTGAGGCGCATGCGGTACTACGGCATTTTGAGCCGTTACATCCCTCAGTTCGCAGCGATCATGGGTCTGATGCAACACGATCTATTTCACATCTACACCGTGGATGCACACACCTTGCAGTTGGTCCGAAACATCACGCGCTTCTACCAAGGCACAGTGACACAGGACTACCCAATCGTTAGTGCGCTCACGCAGCAACTGCCAAAGATTGAACTGTTGTATTTGGCCGCCCTCTTTCATGACATCGCCAAAGGCCGCGGCGGGGATCATTCCGAGCTCGGGGCAGTGGATGCCTATAAATTCTGCAAACACCACCGACTGTCTGAATACGATGCGCGTTTGGTCGCTTGGCTGGTGAACAACCACCTTTTGATGTCGATGACCGCCCAACGCAAAGACATCTCGGATCCCGATGAAATCCGGGCGTTTGCGGAAATCGTCGGCGATGAGCGACGGTTGAATTATTTGCTGTGCCTCACCGTTGCCGACATCACAGCCACCAACCCCGAACTCTGGACCAGTTGGCGGGCGTCTCTGCTTCGCCAGCTGTACTACAGCACCTTGGAAATGTTGAAACGGGGTCTGGAAGACCTGCCCGGTCGCCACACCTACGTGGAAGAAACCAAACTCGATGCACTCGATATGGTCCGACCGTCCATCCGAGGCACTGCTCAAGATTTCTGGTCACACTGGGCACAGGAATATTTTATCGGGCACTCCTCCGATGAGCTGGCATGGCATTTGGAAACGCTGATCGACACCGCACCGACCGAAACCGTGGTCGCGATCGCCCCCAATGACATCAATCCAGACCGGGGATCCACCCAAGTGATGGTCTCGACCCCGAACCGGGCGCATTTGTTTGCAGACCTGACCGCCTGCTTTGCCGATCTGGGCTTGTCGGTCTTAGACGCACGCCTGCACTCGAGCGACCACGGCCGCTCAATTGACGTTTTTATCGTACAAGTCGACGCGACTGCCACCGCAGTCACCGACCCCGAAGATCTGCAGCGCCTGTTAAATGCGCTTCACCAGGCGGCCGAAGGTCAGTATCAGTGCACCACACACAACCGGCGCACACCGCGCATCCATAAATACTTTAACCAACCGGCTGAGGTGCATATCCAAGCGGATCTTGAGGGCAAACGATCCTTGGTTGAATTAAACGCGCCCGACCGTGCGGGTCTACTCACCACCGTAGGGCACGTATTTGCTGAATTTGGCCTGGATTTAAGCACCGCAAAGATCGCCACCTTAGGTGAGCGCGTCGAGGACGTGTTCTACGTGACCGATGCGTGCGGCGAGACATTGCACGATCCGGTCTTCATAGAACAACTCAAACAGCGCCTTGAAGATGAACTCAATGCCTTAAGTGGAGCCGTAGCCCATGCTGAACCCTGATCTCAATCGGTTGATGCCCTATCCCTTTGAGCAGTTGGCGGCATTATTCGCCGGCGCCACCCCCCCGGCCGATGTCACACCGATCCCCCTTTCGATTGGCGAGCCGCAGCATGCGCCCCCGCCACTAGTACTGGATGCGCTTCAATCGAATCTGCCCTTACTTGCGAAATACCCCACGACACTGGGCACTCTGGAGTTGCGCGAAGCGATCGCGGCCTGGGCCAATCAACGGTTCGCCCTGACTTCTGCACCGCTGGATCCGGCGCGCCACATTATCCCCGTTAATGGCACTCGCGAAGCGATCTTTGCGTTGGTGCAAGCCACGGCCGATCGCACTCAGGGTGGCACGGTGGTCATGCCCAATCCCTTCTATCAGATTTACGAAGGGGCCGCCTTCATGGCCGGTCTGAATCCGCACTACCTGCCGATTGATCCGGCCACTGGGCAACCGGATTATGCGGCCGTCCCAGATGCTGTCTGGGCGGACTGCCAATTCTGCTTTGTCTGCACGCCCGGTAACCCAACCGGAACGGTCTTGGACGGTGACACACTTAAACTCTTAATCGACAAAGCACAGCAGTTCGATTTTTGGCTCGCCTCCGATGAGTGTTACTCCGAAATCTACCGGGGCGAGGCCCCGATTGGGTTGCTGCAAGCCGCCGCCGAGGCCGGGCTGTCCGACTATCGGAAACTGGTGGTCTTCCACAGCCTATCCAAACGATCAAACCTACCGGGTCTTCGCTCTGGGTTTGTGGCCGGTGACCCGGAACTGATGGCCGCGTTTCTGAGGTATCGCACCTACCACGGCTGCTCACTGTCCTTGGCCGTGCAAAAAGCGTCGGTGGCGGCCTGGTCTGATGAGGCGCACGTAGCGCACAACCGAGCGCTGTATGCGGAAAAATTCGCCATGGCCGAGACCACCTTAGGTCACTGTGTAGCGATTCAGGATCCCGGCGCTGGCTTTTATCTGTGGGTCAAGACACCCCTGCCCTGTGATACCTTTAGTCGCGCATTGTATGAAGCCACTGCCGTGACTGTGCTGCCAGGCCAATACCTTGGGCGGACTGTGAACGGGCACAACCCAGGCAGAGGCTTTGTGCGCATGGCGCTTGTGGCCGAGCCCGAGGCCTGCCAGATTGCACTGACACGGGTGGCACGCTTTATTGAGGGACTCTGATGACTTTGACCGTCTATGGCATCAAAAACTGCGATTCGATGAAAAAGGCCTTCCAATGGTTAGATGCACAAGGCATCGCCTATGAGTTTGTCGACTTCAAGAAAACGCCACCTACACGGGATCAAGTCGCCACCTGGCTAAGCCTGGTGGGCGATGCCTTGGTGAATACGCGAGGCCCAAGCTATCGGCAACTGCCAGAAGACCTCCGAGCGAACTTTTCAGGCGATACCCGCATCAACGCCATCGTCGACAAGCCGACCCTGATCAAGCGCCCCTTGATGGTTCGAGGATCGACCGCTACGGTCGGCTACCAGCCTGAGGCATGGAAAGAACTCCCCCACTTACTGACTGAACAATAGGAAGGATCAACCCCGATGGAATGTTTTGCGTTTGGACTCGGCATAGGCCATTTGAATACCGACGATCAATGGCTGGATGTGTACTATCCAAAAGCCCTGGTACGCCCTGATCCCGCCTTAGTCTCGATTCTCGCCGAGGTGTTTGATTACACCGGTGAGAATAGCGTAACGCGTGTGACCGCCGATGATTTGGACGATTTCCTTGAAGCGCTCGAAGACAGTGACGATGGCGATGCAGAAGGCTTACTGAAAGCCCTCACCCCCATGGCCGGGACCGAACAGCCCTTGGCGCTTTGTATTCTGGCTCGCGATGAAAAGCCGAGTTCAGTGCCTGAGGTCTATTTGAAGCTGTCCTTGATCTCGATGCGAAAAATCCAGCCGCACGGCGTGGTATTGGATGGCATGTTCAGCCTTTTACCCAATGTCGCCTGGACCAGCCAAGGCCCTATCGATGTCAAAGAATTGCCGCATGCACAAACCCGGGCACGGGCCCACGGTGAAGTGTTGACGGTGCACTCGGTCGATAAATTCCCGCGCATGGCGGATTACGTGGTGCCTCAAGGGGTTCGGATTGGCGACGCGTCGCGGATTCGTCTCGGCGCCCATTTGGGCGAAGGCACCACCGTCATGCACGAGGGCTTTATCAACTTCAATGCAGGCACTCTCGGTGTCTCGATGGTCGAGGGACGAATTTCAGCCGGTGTCGTGGTCGGTGACGGCTCAGATCTTGGCGGTGGCTCGTCCACCATGGGCACCCTCTCCGGTGGTGGCAACATCGTCATCTCGGTGGGCGAACAGTGCCTATTGGGTGCAAACGCCGGTCTTGGCATCCCGCTTGGGGATCGCTGTACGATCGAGTCGGGCCTCTATTTGACGGCAGGCGCTAAGGTTCAGCTTCTCGATAACGAGGGGAATTTGGTCCGTACCGTCAAAGCCCGCGACCTGGCCGGTCAGAACGATTTGCTGTTCCGCCGTAATTCGGTCACGGGACAAATTGAATGCTTGGCCAATAAGTCGGCCATTGCATTAAACGACGAACTCCACGCCAACAATTGAGGTTGTATGCACTGCCCCGTTCGCGCACTCACTGAAGAACTCATCGCCCGCCCCTCGGTCACACCAGACGACGCCGGCTGCCTGACCGTCATCGGCACACGATTGGCCGCCCTGGGGTTCACCTTAGAGCGCATGGACCAAAACGGGGTGAGCAACCTGTGGGCCACCTGGGGCGATCAGGGGCCGTTGCTGTGCTTTGCCGGCCACACCGACGTGGTACCCACCGGCGATCGATCTCAGTGGGGGTCCGATCCGTTTGTGCCGACAGAGATCGATGGTCACCTGGTCGGTCGTGGCGCAGCCGACATGAAAGCCTCCTTGGCCGCCATGGTGGTGGCTGTGGAGGAGTTTCTGCATGCATCAATGACACCCACCGGTCGCATCGGATTTTTGTTAACCAGCGATGAAGAAGGACCGGCCACCGACGGCACC
>CBFHVZ010000010.1:0-45758 GCA_965659195.1 Litorivicinaceae bacterium | reverse complement strand
TCCGCATGGCCGGTGACTTGGTAGGTGCCTGCGGACTCACCTGTGGACAATATGCGTTCACCGCGCAAGCCCTTGATCGCACCACCGTCTGTCGGTTGCCGATGGATCGTTTGCGTGATGCATCGTTGCGACAGCCGGCATTGATTCAAGGCCTACTCCAAGCGCTCGCCAATCAAGCGGCACAAGCACAGCGTCAAGTCACGCGCACCAATCTTCCTGCATTAGCCCGCTTTGCGATCTTTATTAAAGATCTGAGTACGCATCACAAAAAGCGGTCGCTGTCATCGAAAGAGTTCGAATTGCCCATGCCACGGACCGACATTGCAGACTTTTTGGCGCTGGCACCGGAAACGATCAGTCGGTTGATCGCGAATCTTTCGTCGAAAAACATCCTGACGATCGAAGGCAAAACCGTAAAAATTCGGGACATGGACGCGTTAGAGTCGGCGTGCGAGACACTGGCCTAGGGCCTTCATGGGCCTTTGTCGGGCTTTGGGCGGCCATGGTGACAGGTGCCGCCAACGACAACGCCATCAAAACCGCTCTCGTCATCGCCATCAGCGTCGGTGGATGGCAGGCGTTTCACTTAGACCCCGTACTCTGGGCCAACGCGGCCGCGCTCTGTTTTATCGCTCCCTTTATTCTGTTTGCTACCCCCGCAGCCCGTTTGGCTCGAACCCAACCAGCCAAACACTGGCTCGTCCAACTTAAAGCCTTTGAAATCGTCCTCGCAGTCAGTGCAGTCGGCGCGCTGTGGGTGCAATCCGCACCCTGGTTGTTGGCGACGGTGGCCGGCTTTGGGGTGCAATCGGCCTTTATTGGGCCACTGAAATATGCATTGATCCCGCGGCTGTCGGCCCCTCAAACCCTGCTTCGCAATAACGCCTGGATGGAAGCCGGCACCTTTGTTGCGATTTTAGTGGGCACGCTGCTCGGGGCAGACTGGGTATTGGCTCATCCCGGTGCTCTGATGACACTCTGTCTCGCACTGGCCGGATTCGGTCTGTTGGCACTCCGAGCTTTGCCGGATTGGCCCGCTCAATCCAGCGTCCATGCCCCTGGGTTCCGTAATTTGATCACTCAGGTGGCGCAAGTTCCCCGTCAACGATCGGCCATCTGGTGTTTGAGTGGGTTTTGGGCGGTAGGCTCGGTCTGGTTGACCCATCTTCCGTGGCTTGCAACCGATCACTGGGGATCGGGCGCCCACGCCGTCAGCTGGCTCTTGGCGTTGTTTGTCGTTGGGGTGGCACTCGGCGCCTTGATCGGTGCGTTCTCAGGCACATTGGATAGGGTCTTTCGCGTGCTCAGTGGCGCGCTCGCTTTGCTTGCCGGAAGCGTGTGGGTTTGGTTGAGCACGGGCTCTATGGGCCCAGTCGGCTTGGTGCTGGCCGCGGCCGGTGGCGGCTATTTAGCCCTTCCGCTGTATACCGCCTTACAACAAAATTCGGAGACCGTATCCGACTGCATCGCCGTCAACAATATCGCAAACGCCGGTCTCATCGTGGGCGCCGCCCTCGCGTCTATGGTCGCAGTGAGCGGCCTAGGCTTGTCAGTGCCCCTGTGGCTCCTCATCCTGGCCACCACGCAATTGCTCGTCTGCCTCTATCATCGCCGCAATCTGCGCCTCGACTAGTGCCTCCGCAGGTGGCGGCATCTGCAAATAAAATCCTTGGGACTCAATGGAAGCCAATACCTCGCGTGCGTCGGCCCGGGCCAGCGTGCGCGACTCAGTCAGCGGCATCACCATCACCGAAGTCAAAACACCGAATCGCTTCAACAAATCCTCGGGAATCCGCTCAACGCCCTCTTTTTGATCGACGTAGAGATACATTTCTTCGGTCACAGACCCCTTAAAGACTTCCACCAATCGCACGTTTAAAACACTCCTTCCAAGACATCCGCCCGCCATCCGGTCGGTCGCCACTGCCGGCCATCAATGGCCGCCACCAATTGCCGTTTTTTCACCAACATTTCAGGCGCCATGCCGAGCCGGCTGGCAACCGCCTCACAGGCCGCCTGCAATTCACGAAGCTGATCCTTTTGCCGTTTTGACAACGGCGGTGGGGGTGGATCCATAGGACCCGCCTCGACCGCTTCTTCGAGCAGGGCGTTCAGGGCATGACCAAATCGGTCGGCCTGCTTGTCGGTCAACCCATGCTGACTGACCAATTGATGGTGACGCAAAGCAGGCCCTGAAGAGGCCAGAGAAAAGACCGACTGATCGCTCAAAATATGTTTTCTCGGACGGTCGAGCGTACGCGCCTTTTCTTCACGCCACTGCACCAAGTGCACTAACCGGCTCATGCCGTCTCCGGACAGACGCCAGGCGTTACCGAACTTATGCACTTGCGTCTCGATATCCCCATCGACCATGACCCGACGGTTTTTATCCAAAATCGTCGTCATCTCTTCATCCATCCAGGCCAGACGGTCCAGCGACGCCAACTGGGCATGCAACGCATCGTACAACGGCCGTAATACCAGCACGTCCTGGCGCGCATACTCGCATTGGCTCCCACTCAATGGCCGAAGCGTCCAATCCGATCGGGTCTCTTCTTTGCTCAACACCTCACCGGTAATCTGTTCAACCAAGGCTGATAAGCTTAACGACAGTTGCGGCGCCACCAGTGCATGGGCCACTTGGGTATCAAAGACTGGTCCGGGAAGCGCGCCCGTGAGGCTAAACAGGACTTCGTAGTCTTCTTGGGCCGCATGCAAAACGGACACCGGACCGGAGGCTAAAGCCTGACCGAATCCGGCTAAATCAAGACCGGCCAAGGGGTCGATGAGATGTGCGTCGCCATCGACTGCGATCTGAATCAAACCGGGTTTCGGGTGGAAGGTTGAGACGCGGACAAATTCGGTATCAAGACCCAAAACGGCTTCGCGGCCCATGGCTCGGACCAACTCATCGAGCACCGCCTGATCGGTGACCAACGCCTCGGTCATGAACCGAGCTCAGTGCGCGAGGCCAGCGCTTGGGACAAGGTGGTGGCATCAATATGATCCAACTCGCCGCCGACCGGCACACCCTGCGCCAATCGCGTCAACTTGGTGTGTCCTTTGAGCAACGCAGTCACTTGGAAGGTCGTAGCCTCCCCCTCAATAGTCGACGCCAACGCCAGAATCACCTCCGTAGGACGTTCGGCCATGACACGGTCGACCAGACTGGACAGCCCGATTTCATCGGGCCCAAGGCCCTCAAGCGGGCTTAATAATCCCGACAGACAATGATAACGGCCTCTGAACAGCCCCGACTGCTCGATGGCCAGAATATCGCCCGGTGAGCTGACCACGCAGAGCGCCTCGCCATCGCGACTGTCATCACGGCAGATGGCGCATGGCTGCGTTTCGGTGAAATTTCGACACCGTTCACAGTGCTCGATCTCCTCAAGCGCGCGCGCCAAGGTCTCTGCTAAGGCCCCCGCCCGCTCCCGGTCGCGCTCTAGAACATGGAGCGCCATCCGCGTGGCACTTCGTGGCCCCACCCCGGGCAAACAGCGGAACGCCTGCTCCAATGCTTTAAAAAGGGGGGATACACTCATGAAAACGGGAACTTAAACCCAGGCGGCAGGTTCAAGCCCTGGGTGAGATCGCCCATCGATTCTTTCTTCATCGCCTCGAGCTTTTGGTTCGCATCATTGATCGCAGAGGCCACCAGGTCACCGACAATGCTGGGCTCGTCTGTGAGCACATTGGGATTGATTTCCACCGAACGACAATCGCCCTGCCCATTCAATGTGACCCGAACTAAGCCGGCACCGGACTCACCTGTCACTTCTTTTTCAGCCAACGCAGCCTGGGATGCCTTCAATTGCTCAGCCATCTGCTGCGCTTTTTCCATCATGTCTTTAAACGGACCGTCAAACATGCCTATCGTCTCTCGGTTGAATGGATTCCAAACGCACTTGCCCCTCGGCTTCCTCGACCAGTAACCGCACCACTGGGTGCGCCTGGAAGCTTTGTTGCGCCGCGCGCAACGCCTCCTCATGGCAACGCTTTCTGTAATCATCGGGTGTTTCAGGGAGCGTATCACGGACCTCCCACTGAATCTCAGGGGTTGCACCTAAATGCGGTGCCAAGGCCTTTTGTAATTTCAGTCGGTGTGAATCGTTCAGTAAGCGTTCTGTATGGCTCTTCAACGCAAACACCACCCGGTCAGGCTCGGCCGAGACCAACACCATCTGACTCGCCAATGACAGGGTCATCCCATGAAGACCTAATTGACTGCATTCGGTAACCCACTGGTCGGGTGCCAAGGACAACACCGGGGTTTCCGCGGCCTCTTCGCCGGCCTCAGAGTCATCTTCCCACGGCAAACTGTCGGTCGACTCGGCTTCCCGAGATAACGCCAAAGAATCCGCAGACACCTGCGGCGCGTTTACCGGTTC
Organism: Litorivicinaceae bacterium; assembly: GCA_965659195.1. GTDB lineage: Bacteria > Pseudomonadota > Gammaproteobacteria > Pseudomonadales > Litorivicinaceae > HIMB30. The sequence goes on along the minus strand of CBFHVZ010000010.1, from coordinate 41,367 downwards.
GTTATCCGGCGGAACGGGAGGTGAAACGGGCTCTGGCTCTGGCTCTGGCTCTGGCTCTGGCTCTGGTGTGCTAACTGGTGGGATCGACTCGACCGTCTTTGCCGCTAACGACTGCGTTGCGTCTGTGGTGTCCACCTTAGGCTCGAGCTCAGATGGTTCTGTGATCGCCTGAGCTACCTCTTCGACTTGCGTCTGAGCGCCGCTCGAGGAGGCCTCGTGAGGCTCTGGGTCACTGGCCTCTGGGAGGCTGCTCGGTGCAGCCGCCGGCGGCACCGACTCACCTGAGCGCGCCGGACGGAAGGCCAACATACGAAGTACCATCATCTCAAATGCGGACTTTGGATCGCTGGCCATCGGAAGATCGCGATAGCCAGTCAAACTGAATTGATAGGCCAACTGCACAAACTCTGGACTCATCGAATGCGCCAACGCGTCAATCTGGCGTCGTTCACTCGGCGCCAAGTGGGCCAGTCCATCGGGCGCAATTTGGCACACTGCCACCTGATGCAAGGTGGACTGAATGCCTGCCACCAAGGCCATCCAATCGGGCGTATGAGCGGCCAGTTCACGAATCTGAGACAACACAGACACTCCGTCGCCGGCCGCCATCGATTCCAACAGCTGCGGCAATGCAGACACCCCTTGGACGCCTAACATGTCGACCACATCAGAGGCCACCAAGGCCCCTTGGCCGAAGGCGATCGCTTGATCCAACAGGGTCAAGGCATCGCGCATCGACCCGCGACCGGAGCGCGCTAAATGCCAAGTGGCTTCCTCTTCGAAGGCGATGCCTTCGGCATCTAGAATATGCGCTAAATGGCCTTGGATTTGATCGGCCGACAGATCGCGCAAATGGAATTGCAAACACCGGGATAAAACGGTCGGCAATAATTTGTGCGGATCCGTGGTCGCCAGCAGAAAAATTACGTGTTCGGGTGGTTCTTCTAAGGTCTTCAACAAGGCATTGAACGATTGCGTGGTCAACATATGGACCTCGTCAATCAGATAAATCTTGTAGCGGCCCATGGTGGGCGCGTAACTGACGTTCTCCAACAGCTCGCGGGTATCATCGACCTTGGTGCGGCTCGCGGCATCGACTTCGATTAGGTCCACGAATCGATTATCAGAAATCGCGCTGCACGCACTGCAGGTGCCGCATGGCGTCGCGGTGATGCCGGTTTCACAATTCAGACAACGCGCTAGAATCCGCGCAATGGTGGTTTTGCCCACGCCTCGCGTGCCGGTGAATAAATACGCGTGGTGCAGTCGTCCGCTGGATAGGGCATGCCCTAGGGCTTTGCGCACATGGTCCTGTCCCACCAAATCTTGGAAGGCTTTAGGACGCCATTTACGTGCGAGCACTTGCTGACTCATGCATGCCTCTTAAGACAATGGAAGCGACCCTTGCCAGCCACACCCCGGCACACACAATATCCGCTGCCGCTGCTCCCTTCCGGGCCTGACGGGGTTCACAAATATCCTGTTGCGAGGGGACCGACAAGAGTCACCATCGACAATCGGGCGAACCCGAAGGGCCGTATTGTCAGGGCAACCACGCATCGGATGCAAGTTTGATTGCCATTGCCAAGCACATTACGACCACCAGAGGACGGACCAATATCAACCCTCGGCCTAAAATCAACCGCGTCCCCAACCAAGCCCCTAGCACCTGAGCGGGAATCATGACCGCCGCGGCCGACCAAACCACCAGATCAGATCCCACAAACACGCACAGCGCAGCGAGATTGGTCATGGCATTGAATAACTTGGCGTGGATGGTCGCTTCACGAAGTGGCATGCCCATGCCGAGAATCATCAGCAAAGCGAACAACGAACCGGTCCCTGGGCCGAAGAAGCCGTCGTAGAAGCCAATACCCCCTAAAAACAGCACCACAGCCCAGCTAACCCCATCCACTGGACGCGCTTCTTTAGGCAAACGGGCTAGCGCAAAATACAGCGCAGCCGCAATGAGCAACACCGGTACCAAGGACGCCAACCACTCCGAACCGGCCGCCATACGAAGAGCACTGGCCCCAAGCAAAGCAGTCACAAAGACCCCAGCCGCCATCGGCCACAGCCGCTTCAGGTCGAGATGCCCCTTGCCTGTGAGTCGCGCGGTCGCCGTGACCGTGCCAGCAAAGGCTTGGCATTTATTGGTCGCGAGGGCTTCAGCCGGTGACAAGCCGGCCATCAAGAACGAGGGAATGGTCAACAGCCCACCGCCTCCGGCGAGGGTATCGACGGTGCCTGCAAGAAAGGCAACAGCTGCCAGAATCAGCAGCCATTCTGGGTCAAGCGTCAATCACTACCCCAAGGCGCTCTGCCACCTCACGGTAGGCTTCCATCACGCCGCCGAGCTTTTGCCGGAAGCGGTCCTTGTCTTTCTTCTCACCGGTGGCGGTGTCCCACAGACGACACCCATCTGGGCTGAATTCGTCGCCGAGCACAATCCGGCCGTGGAACCGGCCAAATTCCAATTTAAAGTCGACAAGCGTTAAACCCGCGTCGGCAAACATCGGCGCTAACACAGCATTGACCGCCAGTGACAGGCGATGCATCTCGGCCATTTCCGCTTCCGTCGCCCAACCAAAGGCCGCTACGTGGTGTTCGGTAATCATCGGATCGTGCAGGGCATCATTTTTCAAAAACAGCTCAAAAAGTGGCGGGTCGAACGACAACCCCTCCTCCACGCCCAAGCGACGTACTAAGGAGCCTGCGGCCTTATTGCGCACCACACACTCCACTGGAATCATGTCTAAGCGCTTGACCAGCGAGTCGGTCTTAGAGAGCTGCTTCTCAAAGTGGGTCTCAATCCCAGCGGCCTCCAAGGCCCCCATGATAAAGGCGTTGAACTGGTTGTTAATCGCGCCTTTGGCATCGAGTTGTTCGATGATTTCACCATCGAAGGCTGAGGTGTCATCCCTGAACGCGAGCACCAACAAATCGGGATCGTCCGTCAAATAGGCTGATTTTGCTTTTCCTTGATACAACAATTCCTGTGCTTTCATTTTGATCCCACTGTTATCCATTCCATGCCTTCGGATTGTGACGCAACGCGTCGCTCCGCATTGTGCCCTGCCAAGGCTTGCTCTAGCGCCGCTTCCACCCGGCTGACTTCATTATTAGTCTCACTCACGTGACACGCCACGACGGTTTGCAACCGCTCTGAGGCCACCGCCGCTACCAAATCTCGGGCCTGCTCGTTGTTTAAATGCCCAAAATCCCCGCCAACGCGTTTTTTCAAAAACGACGGGTAAGGCCCTTCATGCAACAGCGTCCAATCGTGGTTAAATTCCACCGACAGCGCATCGAGCTCAGCGAAGGCCGACAACACGTGAGCCGACACCGATCCCAAATCGCTGAGCACACCCAACCGCTTCCCGCTCGCTTCAAACACACACTGGATGGGCTCTCGCGCATCGTGCGGCACCGTCACGGGAGTGACCGAGAGAGAACCCACTTCAAAGGCGCCGCGCACTTCATGGGTCTGGCTCAAGCGATGCCCCGCCACCTCAATCCATGTGCCGCGGGTCGCATACACTGGGATTCCATGGCGGCTGGCCAAACTTTCCACGCCACCCCAATGGTCACTGTGCTCATGCGTCACCACCACGGCCGACAACATGTCGGGGTCGAGACCCAAGCGAGCCAGACGTTTTACCGTCTCTTGGTAGCCAAACCCACAATCGAGCAATAGGTGGGTGTCGTCTGCACTGATGACGGTACCGTTACCCCGGCTGCCGCTGCCAAGCGACGCAAAGCGCACTAGTACAAACGCTCCTTTAATTCACGGACCAACTCGTTGGCCCCGCCAATTGAGGCAGCCCCACCGGTTGGAATCACCCGCAAAGACAATGGGCCTTCGCCTTCAATCAATTGCACTTGGTACGATCCGACCGGGTCTTCAATGGTCGTCGCCAAGGCACGGTTCAGCGCACTCATCGCCGCCAAACGACGTTCAGTGGCTTTCCGGACATAGCGGATATTCAAAAGCCCCTGAGACAAATCACCGCCATCGATCGCCGCACCTAAATCACGGACGGCATCCACGGTCACACCAAACACCCGAGGCACGCTGGCATCAATCGATAAGGCATCCAACCCCTCAACCCGCTCCGAGCGCATCCGCGTGTCGACTTCCAACATCGCCAACGCTCTCGAGACCGCACGGCCCTCGTCCTCACGACGCTCAAGGTGGTATTTGAACTCATCCAAAATGCGCCCCACTAGGGTTTCATCAAACTCACCAAAGGCCGGCGTCAATTGCACTTCACTGGTTTGCGCACGAAGACCGGGACGCACCGTTAACCGAAGCGCAACCTCGCCCACTTCCGGCGCGAAATGACGGATGATGCGACTGCCTGAATGCTCATTCATGCCCTGGAATACCGACGATTCCACCACCTGCAAGCCATCATTCTGCTCAGACCGAGTCACTTGCAGCTTATTTTCTTCAATGAAGGTCCGAAGCTCGGGATAGACCGCAGAAGGCCCCTCAGGAATCGACAACCAATGCAGCTCACCAATTTGGTAGCGGCGGATGGTCGGAAGGCTGACAGTCCGAAGCGCCGCATCGGCACGCGGTGCTTGGAATGAACCTCCATAGAGGCCTGCTGTGGGCTCATCGACCCCTGGAATCCGAAGCGATTCATTGATGCGTTGATCCGACAACCCTTCAGGTACCCGTAAGGTGGGCTCCACATAGGCCGCTTGGTAATCGAGCTGACGGTCTCGGATGGCCGCATCTTGCGAAGAGCCCGTACATCCCACCAAAACTAAGCTAGCCAGGCAAAATACTAAGCGTTTCATAATGTAATCCCCGCTTGCTCACAAGCGGCTTGCACCGCCATTTGCCCCTCGTCGGTTAGATCCACCAACGGCAGACGGCAATCCGGGCGCATCAGCCCCATTTGCGCGAGAGCCCACTTACTCGGTATCGGATTCGGCTCTTTAAACAAGGCACTGTGCAGGCCTAGCAGCTGGGTATTTAACGCCTCCGCACCGGCACGATCACCCGCCATGGCGAGCGTGATCATTTGACTCATCAAAGCCGGAGCCACGTTGGCAGTGACTGAGATGTCGCCGTCACCACCCATTAAGCAAAGCTCCATAGCCGTTGGGTCGTCGCCAGAATAAATGGCAAACCCCTCTGGGCGATTGGCGAGTAAGAATTGAGCGCGCTCGAGATTCCCCGTGGCGTCTTTGATGCCGGCGATGTTCTTCACCTCAGCCAAGGCCAGTGTTGTCTCATCGGCGATATCGGTCACGGTACGACCGGGTACGTTGTATAGAATCACCGGCAAGTCTGTGCTGTCAGCCACCGCCGTAAAATGCGCGATCAGGCCACGCTGTGGCGGCTTATTGTAATAAGGTGCAACCGACAAAATCGCATCCGCCCCGGCCTTAGTCGCCGCCTGAGTCAAGCGACACGCCTCGGCCGTTGAATTGGATCCGGCACCGGCGATCACCGGAATGCGACCGCCCACAGCCGCAACCACTGCAGCGATCACTTCAGAATCTTCTTCATGGGTTAGGGTTGCCGACTCACCGGTCGTCCCGACTGCCACAATGGCGTGGGTTCCGGCCTCAACATGGAACTCAACCAAGCGTTTGAGCGCCTCATAGTCCACTCGACCGGATTCTAAAAAGGGCGTAACGAGGGCGACAATACTGCCTCGGATCATGACTGTGGACCTATCCATGTGTGTAAAAACCCTAGGATACAGAGCCACCGAATCACCCGGCAAGGTTGGAAACCATAAAAAGGTCCATAAAGAGTATCGGGTGATTCAACTGAGGAGCTCGCATGTCGATCGAAATCAACCACCCCGTGCCATCGTTTTCAAATCCGACAACCGGAGATCGCACCGTCACAGAGGCCGATTTACAGGGCCACTACACGGTTTTTTACTTTTATCCGAAAGACTCTACCCCAGGCTGCACCACCGAAAGCCAAGATTTCAGTGCCCTCCATGGCGACTTTCAGGCGTTGAATTGTCACATTTATGGCGTGTCGCGGGATTCGTTAAAAAGCCATGAGAATTTCAAAGCCAAGCAGGCAATGCCCTTCGATCTGATTTCAGATCCCGACGAAACTCTCTGTGAAGCCTTTGGTGTCATGCAGTTGAAGAACATGTACGGCAAACAGGTCCGAGGCATCGAGCGTTCCACCTTTTTGATCGACCCAGAAGGGAAAGTCTGTGAAATCTGGCGGAAAGTGAAGGTTCCAGGCCACGCCCAAGCCGTGCTTGAGGCGCTCAAAAGCCGCAGCTAGTTAGCTCGCGGCCTTTTCAATCACGAACCGAAACACCGGCTGATCGCCCTGCTCCACCAGACGGTGGCCGGTTTTTCGGCAAAAGGCGGGAATGTCTCGACAAGAGATCGGGTCGGTCGCCAACAACTCGATCTGCGCCCCGCTCTCGATTTCAGCCAGCGCCACCTTTAATTTCAACAGCGGCAACGGGCATTTCAATGACTGGCAATCCAACGTCAACATACGCTTCCTGATACACTTTTCATCAGTATACCTAGACAAAGGAACCCCATGCGACGCCTGGCTTTGATTCTGTGCGTGGTCTTTTTATCCACTCCGACCGAGGTGCGCGCGCTGAGTGCGGCCGATCTTGCGACCCGAGAAGGCGAAGTGGCCTTCGGTGAAGCCTGGCTCAGGCACACCCGGGACCGCCTCGGAGAGCGCGTGGACCCCTTTTGCATCGATGTCCTAGAAACCTGGCTGACTCGCCTTCGCAATCAGTTTCCTTTGGGCACCATGCCCCTGAAAGGCCTGTGTTTGGCCCCCGCGGCCTTTAACGCATTCGCTGCACCTGGCGGTATTATTGGGGTGAATCGGGGCGTCTACTTGGATCTCGCAAGCGAAGCCGAGATCATGGCGGTCTTAGCCCACGAACTCGCCCATCTGTCCCAACGGCATCATTATCGGGGCCTAAAACAGTCCGAACGCGTCTCCGCGGGCACGCTGGCCACCTTAGCCGGTGTGTTAGCGGCCATCGCCACCAAACAAGGCCAAGCCGCCCAATCGTTGATCATGGGTGGACAGGCGGCCGATGCGCAGGCCGCGCTTGCCTACTCACGTGACTACGAACGCGAAGCCGACCGTATTGGTGCTCAGGCTCTATCGCAAGCCGGGTATGACCCACGGGCCCTGAGCCAAGTGCTCGCAATTTTGGCCGACAAGCAATCCCGCATGACCCAAGACTTGGCGTTTTTAAGCACGCACCCCTTAGGGATCGAACGCCAGTCGGATCTGGATGCCCGTTTAGCCCGCCTAGAAAATGACAAAACCGCCCTGCCCATCTTGTCGGATCAAGATTTTCAGTTATTTCGTTGCGTGCAAATTGAAGGCATCGATGACGACGCTCGGCTCTTAGAACGTGAGCTTTGCACCTCGGTTCATGCGGTCTTAAGTGAGTATCGAAACGGCAATTACCGTGCAGCCTGGGAAGCCTGGTTGGCGCAACCGGATGCACTTCGCGATACCTTAACTGGATACGACCTGACCATCGCCTTAGCCACCCAAGCGCAAGCATTCGATGAAGCACGGGATGCGATTGAGACCTTAGCGCTGTTCTTCCCATCGTGGATCATGCCCACCATAGCCCGCGTAGACTTGGCCTTGGCCGAGGGGGAGATTGACCTGCCTCGCCAGTTCCGCGAAGCAACCATCGCCCGCCCCGACCGCCTGGACCTATGGCGGGCACTGGCCCGCTTTGCCGAGGGCACGCGTCAAAACCACTTGTTGTTTGAGGCCAGAGCCTGGGATGCCCTGCACCATGGGAAGCTGGAAGCGGCCAAAGCCCAGTTATCGAGAGCGCGGGAAGCGTGGCCGCAAACCGAAGATGAGCGACCGCTGACGCGTTTAGATCAGGCGCTTACGGCTATTGAGTCGTAAACGCGACCATCCGTCCGAGGCTTTTTTTCGCCCCCTCAATCACAGACGCATCCACTGTGACCTCACAGGCATTCGGCCAGTCTTCGACCACTCTCAGTATGCCTGCCAATCCGTTCATGGCCATCCAAGGGCAATGCGCGCAGGACTGACAACTGCCACCGGCGCCACGGGTCGGTGCCTCAATCAGCGTCTTATGCGGCACTTTCTGCTGCATTTTATAAAAGATGCCTTTGTCGGTGGCCACAATAAAACTCGGATGCGGTAAAGAAGCGGCCGCGGCAATGAGTTGTGAGGTCGAGCCCACCGCATCCGCGGACTCCAACATTTCTTCCGGTGATTCCGGGTGCACTAGAAGACCGGCCTCGGGATGGATCGCTCTTAAGGCATCCAAGTCGTGCATCCGAAACTCTTCATGGACCACACAGGCCGAATCCCAAAGCACCATATCTGCGCCAGTTTTCGACTGCACATACCGGCCTAAATAGCGATCCGGGGCCCACAAAATCTTCTCACCCGCCTTATCTAAGGCTTCGACCACATCCACCGCAATCGACGAGGTCACCACCCAATCCGCGCGTGCTTTGACGGCCGCCGAGGTGTTGGCGTAGACCACCACGGTGCGATCGGGATGCCGGTCACACCAGGCGGTGAATTCATCAATCGGACAGCCTAAATCCAAGCTGCAGGTCGCCTCCAAGGTGGGCATCCAAATTCGCTTTTCTGGACTTAAAATCTTCGCCGTCTCACCCATAAAACTGACGCCTGCCACGATCAGATTGTCCGCATCCGCTCGCGCTCCGAATCGTGCCATTTCCAACGAATCGGCGACGATGCCACCGGTTTCTTCGGCCAGTTGTTGGATCAGTGGGTCGACATAATAGTGCGCCACCAAAGTGGCTCCACTGGCCAACAACGCCGCCTTGACCTTGGGATAGATCGCCTGTTGATCGGCATCGATCTTGGCTGCCTCGTGCAAGGCATGCTCCAAATACGCTCGAACGTCCGCGCGGGAGGCAATGTAATCAGTGGGTGCTAGGCTCATGTCATTCTCTTCCGTCGCGATAACCGAGGCGCGAAGTCGTCGGGTTTTTGGGCCAGCCAATCGACAAAGGCCGCCACTTCGGGGTGGTCTCTCAATTGGGCCACTGACGCATAGTGTAATCCAAGATCTCGTTCACTGATGCACCGATGGATGTGTTTGTGGCATGGCAGGCACAACCACGCGACCTGGGTTCTGAGTGTGTCGACCCCGTACTGCTTACGAATCTTAGTATTCCGATGCAACCGTTTAGGGATCAAATGATGCTGCGTCAGTGGGGCTGCACGCGCACAGAGCTCACATTGATCCGGCCGGGATGTTTTCATGGGCCCTATTCATCCACCGCACACCGAAACCCGATGTAGACCACGGCGGTGTCTCTCGGCTTACTGGCGGTATCGTCCTTGTGCATGCGACCGGCGCCATACCACCAACTGCCACCCCGTGTGCCCTGAATCCGGCCCGAGCCTCTCTGAACCCACTCCCATACATTGGCCCCCATGTCATAAAGCCCATTCACACCCGGCTTTGATACCCCAGCCGTCACTGGACCCAGACCCCGATCCAGAAGGGACCCGTACCCGAGCCGCGGAAGATCACCGCAGTCACCCAGGCAGTTAGCTCCAACCGGTGAGTGACCGGTTGGATAGGGATAGGTAGTGCCCCGCTCAAAAGGTACCGGAGGTGTTGTTCGGTATTCGGTATAGGCGGCCTTCATCCATTCCTCATCGGTCGGCAACCGTGCACCCCGCCACTGGCAGTAGGCAGCTGCCTCATCATAGGTCACATGGACCGCGGGCTCGTTGGGATGCGCTGGGCGACCAAAAGGCGAGGACCACACCCAGCCTTGTTTTTGTTGCCATCCAAATTCGTAGACCTCACCGCCGCCGGCCTGTTCGGCTTGGGTGACAAACCCTGTGGCTTCGGCAAACCGCTGAAATTCCGCCACCGTCACTTCGAATCGATCGATCAGAAATCCATCAATCGACTGCATATCGGATGCGACCGCCGGGGTCGCAAGCGATGCAAAAATCCAAGGGATCCATCGTGTCATCGGCGCGCCTCCTGTGTTTTCACCACCATCTGGTCATTTCCAAAAGATTCAAGCAGTCACTGGCCGATCCGGTGCGCCCGGAGTATCCTCGCAGGACTCATGGAGCACCTGTCCTCATTTCAATACGCAGCGATTGCCCTGATCTTTGTGTGGTCAGGTTTTGTCCGAAGCGGCCTCGGATTCGGGGGTGCAGTCCTCGCACTGCCCTTCCTGTTGTTGGTGGTTAATGACCCCCTGGTGTTTCTACCCATCATCGCCGTGCAGCTGATTTTTTTCTCCACGCTGATCATGGTGAAGAGCCATCGGAAGACGAAGCATTCCGGGGCGATCACGGTGAACTGGCCGTACTTAAAACGCGCTATGACCATCATGATCGTGCCGAAGATCGCAGGCGTCATCGGTCTTTTGACCCTGCCGCCTGTGATCATGAGTACGCTTATCTTTCTGATCGTCTTGGCCTATGCCATTGGTTACATCGTCAACCGGCCATTGACCATCCGTCATCGGTGGCAAGAGTATGGTTTCTTGGGGCTTGGCGCCTATGTCTCGGGCACCTCCTTGACCGGCGCCCCGCTGATTGTGCCGGTGGTGGCCTCCAAGGTGGCGAAGACCGAGCTTCGAAACACCCTGTTTGTGCTGTGGTGGGTGCTCACTCTGATTAAGCTGATCAGTTTCGTGATTGCCGGGATCGATTTGCAGTGGATACACCATCTGTGGCTGCTGCCCTGTGCATGGGTCGGGCACCTCTTGGGCGAGCGCATGCACGATTACTTAGTGGCCCAGGAAACGCCCCTGTTCTTCCGGGTGCTTGGCATCGCCTTGGTGGTCGTAAGCCTCACTGGCCTCCTGAAATCGGCCGGCGTGCTGCTTTAAGTCTCGCGAGACACCACCGGATATATCGGCTCCCGCCAGGGATGGTCTGGATGATCCATCATCAGATCGACAAAAACCGGAATCAGCGCAGACAGAATTCCCACGCCGTCGTTCACTTGGGCCCGATTCACTTGCCCAGCCCAAGTAGCACCGCCGTGAATCATCTGGTTACGAAGCACATACAACCGATCGAAAAGTTCGTTTAATACGCGTTCCGTGTCCTTGTCGGCGAGGGCCAATTTGGCCTTTTTCACCGAACTCGCCAACCGCTCTTCCCAGTCTTCGTGTCCTTCGAGGCCATTTTGATGGTTCCAAAACGGACCAAATACGTAGGGGTTTTCAAGAATAAGACGGATTTCATGCGGAAACCGACGCCAGACAATGTCGTAAATACGATCCGAGTCGTCAAACGCCAACAAGGTACTTAAGAAGCTTTTGAATCGGCCTTTCTCTGACACGTGATAGGCAATACCGATGTCCTGTGAGTAGGCCGAATTAAAAGCGATCCACAAAAAGACAAAGGCCGCGTCTGGGTCGCCCTGTTCCTGTTCAGCACGCAACAACCAACTGATAGCGCGATGCACTCGAAGGCCTAGGCTGTCGGAAAACCCGTCGCGTAAGCGACGTTGTTTGTCCTTTAACTCGCCGGCAGGCACACCCGTTTCCATGGTCCGTGTCTCGCTCAGTGGCTCCGTCCTGTCCACAGTTTATGAGTCAGATACCCCGAGGCAAAAATCACCACGGTCACCAATACAGACCATACACTGCCCGTCGACAAGCCGGTGATCGCTTGACCCGTGGTACACCCAAGCGCCAACACGCCGCCCACACCCATCATTGCCGCACCTAGGAAATACCGACCGTGATCGGCGGCCGACTCAAAGGTCTGAAGCGCAAACTCACCGCGGATCACACTGACCACAAAGGCACCAATCAATACGCCAAGCACCAGCGTGACGTTAAAGTTAGGCTCCAAGCCTGACGCCAATTGCAGGTAGGTCATGGCATCGCCAATCGGCACCACAAAGCTAAAGGACATCGCGGCCATCGGATCAAAGTCATCGGCGCCTAAGACCGACGTCACAGACCACGCACCGGCCACCAAAGCACCCACCAAAAGCCCACCAAGGACTTCGCGCGTGATCCCGTAGCGGAAGGTGAAAAAGGCCAACAACACCGCCACCGCAGCAATCAAAATCACCGCCATGGATTCCACGCCCAACAGGATCGACTCTGTACTCCACGCCAAGGCACCGGTGGCCTGTAGCCCAACCCGTGTCTCAGCCGCCAAGCCTTTGAACATGGCGTAGGCAGAGACGCCGATCACGAACAGTCCAAACCAGGCTCTGAGATTCCCGGTGCCTGCCAGAACCAACAGTCGAGCCGGACAGCCCCGAGTCATCATCATGCCCGCGCCAAAAATCACCGCACCCAGCACGGTGGTCCAAATCGACAGCGACGCCGGAAAATACACCATGCCCTCGGTCGATAGATGACCGTCTAACATCATCCATTGAGTCATCGGCAAAGCCACCAAGAGTGCGGCAAACCAAGCCGTTAGCATCTGGTCACCCTTTCCTTCGGCCAGATCGGACAGCCCGCGACGAACACAGAAACGAGTCGGTTGCGCGACCGCTCCGTACAACACACCAAACACCAACCCGGCCAATACAAACTGGGCCCGCACATCCAACTCTGACATGGACACCGACACTCCTTAGTTTCGAAGGTGCTAAGCATGGGTCTTTGGTTGATTGAGATCAAGACGCGTTTTGGGCGGTAGGCGGTCTGCCTTTGACTCCTTTACACTGAGCACTTTCAGGGACGAGACGGCAAGGAACGCAGTGTTTGACTCTTATTCAACCGGAGAGGTTGCGCTGATATTGGGCGTCTCGACCGGACTGCTCTTCGGAATTTTTGCGCAGCAAAGTCGGTTTTGCCTGCGCGCGGCCTGCATCGAGTTCTGGCGCTCAAAGCCGCAATCCAAGTTCGCTATTTGGCTGTTTGCGTTCGCCAGCGCCCTCATTGGCACGCAGCTTTTGATGCAATCTGGCCAACTCGAAGTCACCAGCATCCGACAATTAGTGACCACAGGTTCCCTGTCTGGTGCGATCCTCGGCGGTGCCTTGTTCGGCATCGGCATGATTCTCGCGCGAGGCTGCGCCAGCCGCCTCTTGGTCTTATCCGCCACAGGCAATCTACGGGCCTTGGTGGCAGGCTTAGTGGTCACCTTGGTCTCTCAAGCCGCGCTTCGTGGCGGTTTATCACCCCCTCGACAATGGCTGTCTGATCTTTGGTTAATTGATGCAAGCCAACGGAATCTAGCGCTCTACCTGCCTGATTGGGCTCCATTACTGATCGGCTTTGTGCTGTTTGGTCTGGCCGTGTGGCTCGCCAAACGCACCGCCGCTCGGCCTTGGTACCAATTCGGCGCGGTGTTGGTGGGCCTGTCCGTGGCGCTCGGCTGGGGCTTAACCGCCTGGCACGCCAGTTGGTCATTCGACGTAGTCTCGGTCAAAAGCGTCAGCTTTACAGGACCCTCCGCCGATACGCTGATGGGACTCATTAACCTGCCGAGTCTGCCCCTGTCCTTCGATGTCGGCATTGTCCTTGGCGTCTTTTCCGGGAGTTTTTTAGCGGCTCTGGTCAGCGGTGAGTTTCAAATTCAACGATTCACCGAAGAGACCGGCTTGTCTCGGTATCTCATTGGCGCCGTATTGATGGGATTCGGAGGGATGCTGGCCGGTGGCTGCGCCGTAGGTGCTGGCGTGACTGGCGGTGCGGTTATGGCCTCCACCGCCTGGATCGCGCTGCTGAGCATGTGGGTGTTCGCCGGAATCACCGACCGACTGGTGGACGCTCAGCGCGCTTAATCGGCGACTGAGGGCACAGGCCGTGGCCGGCCGCGTTGATCGAGCGCCACGAAGGTAAAGACGGCTTCGGTGACTTTCTCGCTTTCATCGCCATCGCGGGCCCGCCGCCAGGCCTCCACCTTAATCTTCATCGAGGTCCGACCGACGCTTTCTAACTCCGCAAACAGCGTGACTTCATCGCCGACGTACACCGGCTTCAAAAACTGAATGCCGTCCACAGCGATGGTTGCAGACCGTCCCCGCGCCACGCGAGCGGCTGTGTTACCTGCGGCTAAGTCCATCTGCGCCATCAACCAGCCACCGAAAATATCACCGGCGGGGTTGGTATCAGCGGGCATCGCGATCGTTCGGATCGCAGGGTTATGGGGCGGTAAGGATTCAGGCATTTGGCGCTCTCGTAGCCGAGCCGGTTCAACGGCCGTTAAATGAACAACAGCACGACGAAAAACAACAGGTAGGCACCCGCCAACCACATTGAAGCCACGATAAACCAATGAAGGATGCGAGCTATGGTGTGTTTCACGTCGTCTGTCTCAGGCAAAATTTTCACCATAATGAGCGGATACGCGGCCAATTACCAGTTCAATACCCCTCAACCAGATGTCGAATATCACCCGGCAACATGGCATCGACTGGTTCCAATCCTCGCCAACCGACGGGTTGCACCCAGACCTCAAAACGACGCCACTGTGTTTGCATTTTTTTCACCCACTGCATGGATTGAGTCTCCTTCTATCTGATAGCGATAGGCTCGCGCATTGAGACAAAAAAATATAATCGTATTTTTAAAATCGATTAATTTTATAAAACTATCGATACCTGTTGTGAAACGATCAAGAGACCCCACCCACTCATCCAAGAACCCAAGGAGATCCCATGCAAAGCCTCGACCAACTGATTCAAACCGGACGATCTTTTAAGACCTACTTCGAGGAGCCTGTGTCCGAAGAGACACTGAAGACCCTCTGGCAACTGACCGCGCTGGCACCGACTGCCAACAACTGCTCGCCGCTTCGGGTCGTCTTTGCCACGTCCGAAGACGCCATGACCCAGCTTGCAGAGACGGCGCATGGATACAACCTAGAGCGTGTCCAGTCCGCACCAGCCGCCGCCATCTTGGCTTATGACCTCAATTTTTATGACCACTTCACCACCTTAGCGCCGCACTTGAAACAACCGCCGTCCCAGGCGAGCTGGTCAACCGAGCAAAAGGAAGCCATGGCCATGAAGAATGCCAACATTCAGGCCGGATTTTTTATTCTGGCCGCGCGTCACCTAGGCCTCGACTGCGGACCCATGGGTGGATTTGAGGCCCAAGACGTGGAGCGGGTGTTTTTCGATAACCCCAACTGGCGATTCAATTTTGTGGTGTTGCTCGGGCATGGCAATCC
Source organism: Litorivicinaceae bacterium (assembly GCA_965659195.1). Classification (GTDB taxonomy): domain Bacteria; phylum Pseudomonadota; class Gammaproteobacteria; order Pseudomonadales; family Litorivicinaceae; genus HIMB30. The sequence continues at coordinate 26,228 of CBFHVZ010000010.1, read as the reverse complement.
AGAGAGTCTCTACCCACGTGCGGACCGCTTACCCTTTGAGACAGCTTGTCGCCTGGTCTAGTGAGAAATATCGGCGAGGAATTGCCGAATTACCGTTTCAAACGGCGGTTCCTCACCAAATCCCAAACGCCGAGCACGCGCGCTGTCGAACTCAGATGGCCAACGCCCGACGATCGCTTCCACCGCCGGGTCATGGGACCAGACCAAACACTCGCGCATCGAATCACCGCCAACCGCGACCAAGGCATCGATCATCTGCGCCACGGTCAAGGTTTGTCCTGGCAAATTGACGGCGGAACCCTCACCCCAGACAGAATCGGACAAAGCCGCCGCGCGCAGAAGCCCGGCGACTGCACCTTCGGGGGAGTTTAACGCCACCGGAAGTGTGTCCTTCACAGGGATCTCGACGGAACGGCCCATCAGCGGCTCGCGCACAATGGCAGAGAGGAACCCACTGGCCGCACCATTGGGTGCGCCCGGTCGCACGCTGACCGTCATCAAACGAAGACTCCGTGCCGACAGAAGCCCCTTCCGATGCAAATCTGCATAGAGGGTTTCCAGCATCAACTTTTGGCTGCCGTAACTATTTTGCGGCATTGGGCGCACCTGATCGGTGATCACACAGGGCCAGGGCGCCCCTTCTGGCGCACCATAAACAGCCACCGAACTGGCAAACACCAGCATCGGTCGTTTCGGGCTGGCCGCCAACACCCGAGCCAATTCAACGCCCGGCGCCAGATTCGCATCTAGGCCAAGCTGCCAATCCGCTTCGCACTCACCCGACACGGCAGACGCCAAATGAAACACCATATCGGCGTCGGCAAACGGCTCCACTGCCACCTTAAGGCAGGTGGCCAAAGGCCCAGTCCATTCTGTCACCCGGGGATCGGACACCGAAGCCGTCGGCACCTGATCGGTCAGAAAGAGTGCCTCGATCGGCCGGTCACGGTCCGCCAAACGCACTGTGCCCTCACGCAATAACCGTTGAACCAGTCGTTGACCCAAAAAACCGGCCGCACCGGTGATGACAATCCTAGCCACACTGCCCTCTGTTTCTTATGATGGAGCACCGATCATGACATCGGCCCTAACACAAAGACAATAACAGGAGCCCCACATGCACAACCTTGTCATTGGACTGGGATCTATGGGTTTTGGCGCAGCACTTTCGTGCCACCGGGCCCACATTCAGACCACCGGCATCGACCTAAACGAACAGGCACGGCAGAAATTCATAGCCGAAGGTGGCCGTGCTGACGCATCGCTTGAAGCCGTTGACGGGGTCGATTGTGTCCTGGTGTTTGTGATTAATGCCGACCAAGCCGAGCAGGTGTTGTTCGATAGCCCGCTTGAGCGCGCCCTAAATCCAGGGGCAGTCATCATCAACTGCGTGACACTCGCCCCAAGCCGAGCCGAACAGATCGCCAGCCGTGTTGAGGCGATGGGCTTTGGCTATCTCGACGCCCCGGTCAGTGGCGGAGCCGCCAAGGCACTCGCCGGTCGCATGTCGATCATGGCCTCGGGCGCCCCTGAGCTGTTTGACCGGGTTCAGCCTGTGCTTGACGCCATTGCCGAAACGGTCTTCCGATTAGGGGACCGCCCCGGAGCCGGCTCTCAAATGAAACTGATCAACCAACTGTTGGCTGGAGTTCATATTGCTGCTGCAGCCGAGGCGATGAATCTGGCCAGTCAGTTGGGCATGGATTTACACCGGGTGCTGGAAGTTATTTCCAAGTGCGCGGGCACGTCTTGGATGTTCGAAAACCGGGGGCCGCATATCGCCGACCAAGACTTCACCCCCCTTTCGACCGTCAATATATTTGTCAAAGACATGGGCATCGTCACCGAAGAGGCCGCGACCTTGGGTGTGTCCACACCGCTGTCAAACTCAGCGCAAGCACTTTATCAAGCCGCCAGAGACCAAGGCCTTGGCGGTGAAGATGACAGTGCGGTGGTAAAAGTCCTAAAAGCACAATCGACTCCGCGCTCATCGGAGTCATGCTCATGAAACTCGGCTGTATCGCGGACGATTACACGGGCGCCACTGACCTCGCAGGGTTATTACAGCGCTCTCAAGCACGCGTGCGATTGCACTTCGGCATCCCGGACACACCCCCTGACGAGTCAGCCGACATCGAAATCATTGCCCTGAAGATCCGTACCGAACCGGTGGCGGATGCGGTTTCTCAAGCCCTTGAAGCGGGTCGGTGGCTACTCTCAGGCGGGGCTGAACGCTTGTACTGGAAGTACTGCTCCACCTTTGATTCCACGGCCGATGGCAACATTGGGCCGGTCGCCTCGGCCTTATTGCAACTCACCGGCCAGCGCCGCGCTCTGTATTGTCCCGCCTTTCCAGAAAATGGCCGGTCCGTGTTTATGGGGCACTTGTTTGTGGGCACTGAGCTGCTCTCGGAGTCGAGTCTAAAAGATCATCCACTCACCCCTATGACCGATGCCAATCTGTGCCGCGTTCTGGCGCCCCAAGTGGATGCGCCGGTGGCACTCTGGAGTCGACTGGATCAAAAGGCCGGACACCCCATCCCCGATGCACCCCATGTGATCGCCGACGCCGTGGAGTTCGCAGATCTGGAACACCTGATTGCGCACACCCCCGCCGACACCTTACTAACCGGTGGCAGTGCCTTAGCGATGCCTCTGCCGAGCCAACTGGGCATCGCACCCACTCAGACCACAGCGCGCCTCGAGCCCAAGCCCAAGGCTCTGATCTTAAGCGGCAGCTGCTCCCAAATGACCCGACGTCAGGTGGCTCACTGGCAAACCAACCACGCGGCTCATGCCATCGATCCGCTGGACCCCGAGGCATTGGATCGCGCTTGGAGTTGGTGGCAACAGCAGGATCCCAGTGAGCCCTGCTTGATCTATGCGACAGCAGAACCGGAGGCAGTCAAAGCCGTCCAAGCGAATCTAGGGGTCGCAGAAGCCGGTGCCGCGGTCGAACGAATCCTTGCCACCTTGGCACAAAGAGCGGTCGATTCGGGCGTACGACGCGTGGTGGTTGCCGGCGGAGAAACCTCAGGCGCTGTCACTCAAGCACTGAGCATCCGAGAGGTTTGGGTCGGACAGGAAATTTGCCCTGGCGTGCCTTGGGTCTTTGCCGGCACCTCAGACGAGCCCATCGCTCTGGCGTTGAAGAGCGGCAACTTCGGCTCCGTCTCCTTTTTCGAAGACGCGCTGAACGCACTGGAGAGCGCCTGATGGATCACAGAGAACAACTGTGTCGCTTCGCTGAGAGCCTGTATTCAAGAGGCCTCACCCACGGCAGCACAGGCAATCTATCGATTCGTCTGCCCGACGGCACGCTCTGCGTCACCCCGACCGGAGCCTCCCTAGGCCATTTGACGCCTGAAAACCTTAGCATCCTAGCGGACGATGGGACCCACCTCAGTGGGCCGAAACCCACCAAAGAAGTGCCCTTACACACGGCTTTCTATCACACCCGTGGCGACCGAGCCGGAGCGGTTGTGCATCTTCACAGCCACCACTCAACCGCACTCTCACTGCTGCCAAGCGACTCCCCAGAAGACTGGCTACCGCCTTTGACGCCTTATAGCATCATGCAATTGGGCCAGGTGCGACTGTTGCCCTATTACCTCCCAGGCAGCCCTGACATTGGGCAGGCCATCACAGGGCTTGCCGGAAAGCACGCGGCTGTGATGTTGGCGCACCACGGCCCGGTGGTCAGCGGCAAAACCCTAGAAGCGGCTGTGTATGCTATGGAAGAGCTTGAAGCGACCGCTCGTTTGGCCCTTTTAACTCGCGGTCTCAACCCGAACCGGTTGACTGACGGCCAAATCAACGAGGTCATCACCCAATATCACGTGGAGTGGCAAAAATGAGATTCTCAGCCAATTTAGGATTCTTATGGACCGAGTTGCCGTTGGCCGAAGGCATCCGAGCAGCCGCCACCCATGGTTTCGCCGCCGTGGAGTGTCACTTTCCCTACGATCAACCCTTGGCTGACGTACAACGGGCACTCGAAGAAACAGGGCTCCCCATGCTTGGACTGAATACCCGAAAGGGAGATGGACTCGGCGGTTTGGCAGCTCTGATCGATCGCGTCGGCGAGGCGCGAGCTGCGATTGATGAGGCAATTTCCTACGGTCAAGCCATAGGCGCTCAAAACGTCCATGTCATGGCGGGCATGGCCGAGGGCCATCGCGCAAAAGCGACCTTTGAAGACAATTTGAAGTATGCCACAGAGCGGGCTGAACTGGCCAATATGCAGGTGGTCATCGAGCCTCTAAACGCCCACGATGCACCTAACTATTTTTTGAATAATATTTTACAAGCAGTTGATATTATTGATTCATTATCACTTGAAAATCTGCGCCTAATGTTTGATTGCTATCACGTCGGGCGAACCGAAGGCGATGTGATCACCCAGTTTGATTTCGTAAAACCGCTGATTGGGCACGTACAGTTTGCAGGCGTCCCCGATAGGGGTCGACCTGATCAAGGCACCGTCGATTATCGCGAGGTGTTTGCGCACATTAAGGCTCAGGATTGGGACGCCCCCCTCGGGGCTGAGTACCGCCCTCTGGGCAGTACTGAGGACAGCCTTGGATGGATGAACACCTTATGCTAATCGGTGGGCGATAAATCAGCGGTCCGATTCAATTGATACAAGGCTGGAAAGGCCTTCTTGCTCCAGCCAAGCACCACAAAGCCAATCAGACCGCCGACAACTGCGGTCGGCACTGCGCCAATCAATGCGGCCATCGCACCCCCTCGGAAATCACCGGCCTCATTGCTGGTCTGAATAAACAACATGTTCACCGCCGACACGCGCCCTCGGAGCGTCTCAGGGGTCGCGCGATGCACCATGGCACTTCGTATATTGACGCTGACCATATCGGAGGCACCGTAGATAAAGAGTGCCACCAAAGAAAGCCACCAATGCGTTGAGAGTGCAAACACCAGTATCGAGATTGCGAACACCAACAAGGCCCAATACAGCTTACGCCCAACGGCCTGCAGCTCAGACCGTCGAGACGCAATCCACAAGCCCACTGTGATGCTGCCTAAAGCAGGCGCCGCCCGGAGCACACCCAAGAGCTCAGGGCCCACTTGGAGGACATCCACGGCATAGATCGGCAACAGCACAAAGACCGAGCCGAGCCCCACTATCAACACATCGACACTCAAGCCCCCGAGCAAGATCGGATTACGACGCACATAACCAAGACCCGCCATAAAAGATGACAGCGTCCGGCCACTTAAATGCACCACCCGAAACACCGGGATCGCACTGTAGCCTACCAAGGCCAACGCCAAGAATCCGACGATAAACACGTAGACCTCGCGGTCCACCCAGGCAATCAAAAGTCCCGCCAACGCGGGCCCAGCGATCATCGCCGAATTCCATACCGTGGTTGAGACGGCGACGGCTCGGTCGAGCACAGAGCTTAAAACCACATTGGGCACAATCGCCTGCAGCGCCGGCGCATGGAACGCCCGTCCGGCTCCGTGCAACGCAACGAGGCCATAAACCCAGATCAAATCTGGGTTCGGCGCCTGCATCACCCAAGCGATACCGAGAATAGCGGCCGCCTCCACCAGCGCGCAGGCTCGCACCACCCAGACACGAGGCACCACGTCGACCACCATGCCTGAGATAAAGAAAAACAGATAAACCGGCAGGATCTGCATCAGTCCGACCCAAGCCAAACTCCAGGGATCGCCTGTCAGTTGGTACAGATGCCACCCAAGCGCCACCACCAACATAGTATTGGCCACACCGACTGAGGCGCGCGCCACCACATATCCAGAAAACGCCCATGAGCGAAGGCGGTGCTCACCCACGGCGTCGACCGCAGTAGCGCGCCCGAATTGCGGGGCTCGGCTCGCTCACTTCACCAAAGAATGTCTCAAGGGTCTCGAAATCAGACTGAAAGCGATCGCTCAATTCAGACGGCGCCATCAAAAAGTCGGGATTCGATGGCTTTCCGAAGCGCTCATTGCCCTGCCCAAAGGTTTCATAGACCCAAATCCCACCGGGTTTCACCAAACGAGACACCGCCTGTAAATGAGGTCGATACAAATAGTTAGAGACCACGACCACCTCAGCCTGAACATCGGCGAGCGGAAACGTCGCCTGTTCGAGATCGAGCGCCTGAAAACGCACCACCATCTCATCATACAAAGACGCCAAGTCGGCATTGCGATCGACCGCCACCACCTCATACCCAAGGCTCGCTAGCAGGCGACTGTGGCGTCCACCTCCGGAAGCCAAATCCAGTGCCAGTCCCTGCCCTCGGCCGTAGCGATCCAACATGGTCGATATCCAAGGCGAGGGATGAGACCCTTGATGTTTCATGTCAAAAACCACCACACAATCAAACCACCAACCAATGCGCCCTCAATCCAAGCCGCGAGGAGCCATCGAGTCGGATGCGCCACCAATGAACGCTCAAGCCAACGAAGCAAATCCATGAATCAAGGTACCTGTGCGTTCCATCGCGCGAAAAACTCAGCCTTCACACGAGGATCCAAATGCACGATCAACGCCGGACTCAATCGAATCGGTTTCAAGGGCCCACCTCGACGATCAGCTTCTAGCACGGACAACCGAATCACCGGCGATAAGCCCAACTGACCCTCATCGCTCACAAAGTAGCGAATGAGCCGAGCGGCGGGCTCAACTTGATCGGCACTGCCCGGCACAAAGGCCGTTCGCGGCACAGCCAACTGATAGTCTTCAAATCGAAGGATGCGAAGCTCAGGCGCATGCACCATACGAGTTAACACATACGATTCAATGACGTTGTACGCCAGCTCCTGCTCACCGGATATCACAGCATCAATCATGTCGCCTGAACAACAATTCGCCCACAACCCATTGGCCTGAAATTGACCCAGCAATTCCCAGAAACGGGAGTCTTGTCGTGCATCTTGCTGTGCCAGTAAGTAGCCAACACCCGATAACGCGGGATCGTAGGTTGTAATCCGCCATTGCGCCCCTTCGCCGGTTCGCAAAAGCCGACTTAAATCAGCTCGCGTCTTTACGGGCGATAACCGTTCAGTGGCCCGCGCGTGGTAGACCGTGACGATGGGTTCAACAGCGACCTGGACCAATTGCGATCGCCAATGCGATACGTCAGCCGTCGCTAAATCGATCACCTGCGCATAACCATCATTGACCAGCTTCACCTGAAGATCGACCGCCGAAGACATGACCAAATCAATCTCCGGAGGCAGCCCCGCCCTCACCGCTTGGTCAATGTCTTTACTCGATGCTTGGAGGTACTCAATCTGCCCACCATACAAACCAACATACCCCGAGAAAACCGGCTGGATACGCGCAAAATCACTGGTCCCCAACACCGTGACACGCTCGCCCTCTCGACCGACCAAAAATCGCCCCTCGATCGACAACCCCCAGACCGTCGAGCTTAGTAGCAGGCCCAAGATCAGCCCAAAATAAGTCGGCATTGTGCGCCTCCGTCCGGTCTATTCGTTAGTTTTAAGGAGCCCCCATGAGATTCCGCCACTCGGCGCGCTATCGAGAGCCCATGCCCTCGATGCAAACTAGGGGATACATTGCTCGACCAACTATCCGCCAACTGCTCAGGTGGAAGTCCAGGTCCGTTATCGCATACCGAGACGCACGCTTGGCCCTGATAAAGCGCAACTTGCACAACCACCTCAGAGAGAACCGGCGTATGTTGGATCGCGTTATCAACCAAGCACACAATCGCTTCCCGGATGGCTACGCGATCACCCAATACCTCGAGCGACTCCCCTGAGTCGATCACACTCAGTCCCACTTCCCTGGCCTCCGCGCTCGCATCCAAGGTTCTCACCACCCCTTCTACTAACGCCTGTAAATTGACAGGCTCTTGAATCGAGAGCATTTCACGATAGGCGAGACTGGCACGCGTCAGTAACTGTGTGACCAACTTGCTGGCATACCGGGCCCGCACGACGAGATCGCGCGCAAACGGCTTTTCGTCCTTTGAAATTCGTTTTTCGAGGATCTCTGCTGCCGTCATCATGGCGGCAATCGGAGTTTTAATTTGGTGCGTGGCCTCGGCGATCAAAGCCCGGTTCTTTTCCAGTAATTCTCGATGCTGATCGAGGGTATGGTTAAACCCTTGCACCAAACGTTCGACTTCGGCCGGAGTATCCGCCACCACGGGGGCAAAATCATCCGGAGAACGATGCGCCAGATCATGTTCAATGGCTCGAAAAGGCTTCAATGAGTGTCGTAAACTCCATTCAAGCCAAACCGCCAAAACCAAAAACGAGAGAAGCACCGCCAATGCCAGCCCGTTTGCCACCTGATTCGCGAAGGCCAAATAGCTTGCCTGTGTTTGCGCAATCATGACGCTGATGATTTCCGTCGAGCCAGGACGAATAGGCTTCTTGGCTCGCACAAACCGTGTTGCCTCACCCCGATAAATTTGTGAAAAAAAGGACAAACTCGCGATCGCATCGACCGGCGGAGGCAAATCGTCGTAGCCAGCCAGTACGGTATCGCCTAACGACACCCGATAGAACACACGCTCGGGCGCCGAGTAGGCCAACACTTCAAAGGCGCTGTAGGGCAGTTCAAATACAGGGCCCTCACTTGTGCTGACCACGCTGTCTAAAATGACTTGAGCGACCGCCTGCAGATCGCTGTCTTGGCCCCGCTGTAGCGCTCGTTTGGCTACCTCTCCAGTGACCAGATAGACCACGCTACCCACCAAAACCAGCATCAAAAGCCAAGAGGAAATCAGCCGTTTGCGAATACTCCAAGCTTTACGAGCGGTCATCGGTGTCCCAACTCAGCTGATACCCCAAGCCCCGTACGGTTTTAATCGCCAGATCATAGGGCTCAAGGCGCTTCCGTAGACGACTAATGTGTACTTCGACCGCATTGTCAGAAGCCTCTTGCTCGGAGTCATACAATCGATTCAGTAACGTAGCTTTCTCTGCGAAACAGCCGGGTGCATGCACCAAGGTTTCGAACAATTTTAGCTCTTGGGCACGAAGAACCACTTGCGATTCACCGTCCCATAAGGTGCGTTGTTGAGGGTCGAAGCCCAATCGGCCCAACGGTCTGATTTTTCCAGACTTAGGCAGTCTTCGACGATACACAGCGCGGAGCCTTGCATCGAGCTCAGCCAGCTCAAACGGTTTGGTCAGATAGTCGTCTGCCCCCACATCCAAGAGGTGCACCTTATCGTCAATTTCTGATCGGGCTGTAAGCACCAAAACCCCTACCGGCTGATCAGTACCCCGGATCTCACGCAACAACGCGGTCCCTTCACCATCGGGCAACTCAATATCAAGAATCAGCAGATCATAAACCGCTGAATAGAGAGACCAATACTGACGCGCATGCGCCAGCGAGTCTGCGTGGTCCACTGTGTGGGTTTGTGAGCGGAGATGGCTGCAAAGCGCCTCTGCCAGATCCGCCGTATCTTCGACCAATAAAATTCGCATGTCAGGTTGTTGTCAGCTTGTTGTGTTTTTCTTATCTCAGGCACTCAGTGTCGATAAAAACCATAATAGGAGAATACGCATGAAACCTTCGTTTTTGAAAGCGGTCGCGTTTGCCGGCCTCGCAAGCGTGGTGTCCATGGCCCCAGCGGTTCACGCTGGCGGACACCAAAAAATGGACTCTGTGCACTTCATCGTACCCGGCGGTGCCGGCGGCGGCTGGGACGGCACGGCTCGTGGCACCGGTGATGCCTTGGTCCGCTCAGGCATTCTGGGTAACGCCAGCTATGAAAATATGTCAGGCGGTGGCGGCGGCAAAGCCATCGGTTACCTCATCGAGAACGCCAAATCCAATGAAAACACGCTGATGGTGAATTCAACACCAATCGTGATTCGCTCATTAACCAAAGTCTTTCCACAAAGCTTCCGGGATCTGACACCGATCGCAGGCACAATCGGAGATTACGCCGCACTGGTGGTCAAAGCAGACAGTCCAATTAAATCATTCAAAGATCTGGTTGCGATCTACGAAGCTGATCCCAACGAGCTGGCGATTGCCGGTGGTTCCGTTGCCGGCGGCATGGATCACCTAGTCGCAGCGCTTGCCATGAAATCGGCCGGTGCAGATCCATTGGCCGTGAAGTACTTGCCTTTCGATGCCGGCGGTGAAGCCATGGCATCGTTGCTGTCTGGCGAAGCGGATGCATTGTCTACCGGTCTGTCCGAGGCGCTTGGGCTCGCAGAACAAGGTGAAGTTCGCATCTTGGTTTCTACCGCACCTAAGGCCATCGACGGAATCCCCTCATTGAAAAGCGAAGGCTATGACGCCGAGTTCGTCAACTGGCGAGGATTCTTTGCAGCACCTGGTATTTCTGATGCACAGCAAGCTCGATTCATCTCACTGTTTGAAAACATGTACGACACCCCTGAATGGAAAGAAGTGCGTGATCAAAACAAGTGGGTTGATATCTACTTGCCTGGCGCACAGTTCACCCAATTCCTTGAGAAGCAAGAAGCCGAGATCGGCGGCTTGATGAAAGAACTCGGGTTCCTGTAATGAATATCCGTATAGATCGCTACATCGCGTTGGCTTTACTCGCGTTTTCGATCGGGTACGGATATTTGGCCTGGACGCATCCGCTGCTCCCTTTCGAGACGCGGATGCCGTTCAAACCTAATACCATGCCACTCGGATTGGCAGCACTTGGGGTGCTATTTTCAAGTCTGCTGTTGTTTTTGCCGGGCGAAGACATGCCCGAAAAAGACGCTGAGGGGTGGCGTGGTTTCGATTGGACCCAAGCGATCATTCTGATTGCATTTATGGTCTGCTACGCCCTACTGCTAAAGCCTGCCGGGTTTATTGTAGCAACCACCCTATTCTTAGTGGCCTCAGCTTGGATGCTGGGTGAGCGGCAATGGATTCGACTGGTGTTGATTTCCGGACTCGCAAGCGCACTCATCTGGTATCTCGTTGACCACGTGCTCGGCATTTACCTCACGCCCTTGCCACGATTAGGAGGCCTGTGATGCTCGAAGGTTTATATATTGGCCTTGCAGCAGCCATCAGCCCTTACAACCTTTTGATGGTATTTATTGGTTGTTTCTTAGGCACCTTTATCGGCATGCTCCCAGGCTTGGGACCCATGTCGATCATTGCCATCATGATTCCAGTGGCGATTCAACTCGGTGACCCAGCGTCTGCGCTCATTTTATTGGCAGGCGTGTATTACGGCGCCATTTTTGGAGGATCCACCTCCTCGATTTTGATCAATGCCCCGGGCGTGGCCGGAACCGTCGCCAGTTCATTCGATGGCTATCCCATGGCACGAGCAGGTCAGGCTGGAAAAGCGTTAACCATCGCGGCACTGGCTTCCTTCGCCGGAGGCACCATTGGCGCACTGCTTCTAATGATTTTCGCGCCCGTTCTCTCCAGTGTAGCCAAGTTATTCTGGTCGGCTGAGTACTTTGCACTCATGGTCTTGGGGCTCACCGCGATCGCTGCCTTTGCCGGTCGCGGCAAAGTGATTAAAGCGCTCATGATGACAGTCTTTGGCGTGATGTTAGCGACCGTGGGTGAATCTGCGCTTCACAACGCAGCACGTTTCACCATGGGCATCATGGATCTGCAAAGCGGGATCTATTTTGTCACCCTGGTGATGGGGCTCTTTGCCTTGCCTGAGGCCATCTTCTTAGTACTGGATCGGCGTCGTAGCGAAGCCATGAAAAATAACAACAAGATTGAGAATTTACGGATCAGTAAAGCCGAGGCGAAAGAAATCGCACCTGTGATCGGTCGGCAATCGATTCTCGGATTCTTAATCGGTGTATTACCTGGAGCTGGCGCCACTATGGCATCGTTTTTAGGCTATGGAATGGAGCGAAATTTGGCACCGGGTGAAGAACGTGCGCGTTTTGGAAAAGGCTCCATTCGCGGCCTGGCCGCCCCCGAAACAGCCAATAATGCGGCCTGTACCGGATCCTTTGTGCCGATGCTCACGCTTGGCATCCCAGGCTCCGGCACCACAGCGATTCTGTTAGGCGCGTTAGTGGCCTTAAGCATCACCCCGGGTCCTCGGTTAATGGAAGACCAACCGGAAGTATTTTGGGCTGTCATTATTTCGATGTACGTCGGCAATATCGTGCTCTTGGTGCTGAATCTGCCCTTGATTCCGTACATCGCAAAATTGTTGACCGTGCCCCGGACCTATTTGATTCCGTTTGTGGTGTTTTTCTCGCTCATCGGTGCATACATCGGCCAGAACAATGCCACGGAGCTCATCATTATGATTGTGCTGGGTTGCATGGCCACATTGCTTCGTTTTGGCGGGTTTCCACTGCCGCCTTTGATCATTGGATTTATTCTCGGTGGCATGCTGGAGGACAATCTCGGACGTGCCATGAGAAAAGCCAATGGGCTGGAGTTTATGTGGGATCGCCCGCTGACGCTTGCGATTTTACTGCTGGCCTTGGCGTTGCTGATTTACCCGGTGCTCAGAGACCGTAAAAAGCCCCATGAATCCGAGCGCTAAACCACTGACTGGGTTCAGTATTCTCGATGTCACCAATGTGTTGTCGGGTCCATTTTGTGGGTATCAGCTCGGATTACTTGGCGCTGACGTCATTAAGGTTGAGGCGCTCGACGGCGATCTAGCCCGGCAGTTAGGTGCAAACGCAGACTGGAGTGCGCAGGGCATGGGCATTTCGTTTCTAGCGCAAAATGCCGGCAAGCAGTCGATCGCACTCAACCTAAAAACAGAGGCCGGTCGAGATATTTTTAAGACGCTTGTCGCCAAAACAGACGCCTTAATTGAGAACTTCAGACCTGGGGTGATGGATCGCCTTGGGCTCGGATTTGAGGCCCTCAAGCAGGTCCGAGATCCGCTCATTTACTGCGCGATTAGCGGATTCGGACAGACTGGCCCACTGGTTAAGCAGCCGGCGTACGATCAGATCATCCAAGGAATGGCCGGCATCATGTCGGTCACCGGTGCTTCGGACTCAGAACCCTATCGAGTCGGGTATCCGGTAGCCGACACCATCGGCGGACTCACAGCCGCCTTTGCAATTACCGCGGCGTTGCATCAAAAACAATCTCAGTTTATCGACGTATCGATGCTCGAGAGCGTATTGACCACCATGGGATGGGTTGCCTCAAATTGGCTCATGGCGGGAGTTCCCGGACAGCGACTGGGCAATGACAACATGACCGCCGCGCCGTCAGGCGCATTCCATACACAAGATGGATTGATCAATATTGCAGCCAATCAACAACGTCAATGGGAGGCACTGGCCCGTACTGTTGGGCTGGATGCACTGATCGAAGACCCTCGCTTTGCGACTCGAGAAGCTCGGAAAACCAACCGTGCGCTCCTTACCAATGCCTTAGAAGCGGCTTTAATCAAAGACACCACGCACGCCTGGGTCGACCAACTGACTGCTGTCGGTGTGCCGGCTGGGCCGGTGTTAACCGTCTCAGAGGCATTGTCGCTTGACCAAGTGCGAGGACGCGGGTTTATCGCGACCGTAGATCAAGGTTCACCTGCCAAGACCATCGATCTGGTCACCAATGGGTTTATGATCAACGGTGAGCGAGCGACGCCGAATGGCTCGGTCGAGACGCTTGGGGAGTCAGCAAATACTTTATTGCATGACCTTGGATTTACTGAGCAGGAGATTAGCGCCCTGCAAGCAGAAGGAGTCGTTCGGTGACCGATTCACAGGATGTAGCCGACTGGTGGTCAACCTCTATCATCCGAATGGAACCTGGACAGATTGAGTTGCGTGGCTTTCCAATAGAGCAGCTCATCGGTCACATTTCATTCAGCGACATGATCTGGTTGATGACTCAGGGCCGTAAACCCTCGGCCGCTCAGGGCCGCCTTCTTGAAGCGGCATTGGTGGCTGCGGTCGATCACGGGCCGCAGGCGCCCTCAATTGCCGCCACACGCATGGCCATGACCTGTGGCGTGGGAATCAACAACGCGATTGCCTCAGGTGTCAATATGTTAGGCGATGTGCATGGCGGCGCAGGCGAACAAGCCCTGGCTGTATTCAAAGCGATTAAAGAGGCCTCCGTGCAAATGCCGCTTGAAGACGCCATTGGTCAGGTACTCGACGAGCAAACACAATCGGGCGTTCGTCATATCCCTGGTTTTGGGCATCGATTCCACAAACCCACCGATCCCCGTGCAAATCCATTAATGGCGATTTTGAGAGCTTGTGCTGACGAAGATGAGTCCATCGATGGCGACTACGCAGCCATCGCAGAAGGTGTCCAAACGATCATAGGCACCCGCCGTGGACAGCCGATCGCGATGAATATTGATGGTGCCACCGCGGCCATCTATGGCGCGTTGGGCGTTGATCCGATTTTAGCCAGAGGTCTGTTCTGTTTGTCGAGGAGTGTGGGATTGACAGCACACGCTGTTGAACAGTCCAAGGAAGGCCGTCGGAATAAAGGACCGACGCCTCCCCATTATCGGTGGACTTATAACGGGTCGTAAGGGTTAACGCACCCGTGATCGCGAACGATCATTGCCTTGCGAACGTCCGCGGTTGGCAGGTGCTGAACGCTTTGGCGGTTGCGATCCATCGCGCGCAGCAGCGTGTCCGGAGCGGTTAGACGGACGGCTCTGACGCGGCTGGCGCTCTGAACGAGACTGCCAATCGCCATTGCTTCCCCGTGACTCTGATCGCTCAGAACGCCCCGTTTGGGACTGGCCACGACCTTCACCGGATGGACGACCCTGCCGTGCGTCTGCGTTTCGCGGCGCGTGGCTGCGACCGTGCTCACTTCGTGCATCATTGCCACGTTGCGGACGACCGGCATCGTTTGAACGACGGTTGCGGCCTTCCTCTGTTCGACTTTCACCACGACTGTCTGCACGACGGCCCTCGCTCCGATTATCGGATCGACGACCTTCGCTGCGGCGGTCCCCATGCGGGCTGTCCGCGCGACGACCCTGCTCAGTACGACCGCGACCGGCTCCACGACCGTGCTTACGAGGCTGAGGCTTGCCCTTCGGACGGCGGCTGGGGAACGGTACCTGAGGTTCAAATCCATCGGCCACTTCAAAGGTGATTTCGGTATTGAGGACGCGCTGGATATCCAGCATCAAACGATGCTCGCCGGCACATACAAATGAAATCGCAGAGCCACTCGCGCCTGCACGGCCGGTCCGACCGATTCGGTGTACGTAATCTTCGGCCACCATGGGCAGCTCGAAGTTCACCACATGCGGCAGCTTTTCGATATCGATGCCGCGGGCAGCTACGTCGGTAGCCACCAAAATACGCGCCGCACCGCGCTTAAATTTTTGAAGTGCCTTGGTCCGCTGAGCCTGGCTCTTGTTGCCGTGCATCGCAACCGAGGGCAATCCATCATCAGTCAAGGCGCGGGCCAATTTATCCGCACCAAACTTGGTCTTGGTAAATACCAACACCTGATGCATATCGTTCAAAGCGATCAACTGCGTCAACAGCTCACGCTTTTTCTCTTGATCCACATGCACGAAAATTTGTTCGACCGAGGCCGCGACCGTGTTATCACGGGCAACCGCGATTTCCACCGGCTGACTCAAGTAAGTCGACGCCAGGGTTTTGATGCCCTTGCTGTACGTTGCTGAGAACAACAAGGTCTGACGATTCGGGTGGCACGCCTTAATAATCCGGCCGATATCGTCCACAAAGCCCATATCGAGCATGCGGTCCGCTTCGTCCAAAATAAGTGTCTTCACATCGGACAAGTCCAATGTCTTCTGATTGACGTGATCAAGCAGTCGACCTGGGGTGGCGATTAAGATATCGAGCCCCCCACGAATTGCCTTAATTTGGGCGCCAAAATTCACCCCACCATAGACGCAGGTGTGTTTGAGCCCAAGGCCCTTTCCGTACGCACGCACGCTGTCCGCCACCTGAACCGCTAATTCGCGAGTCGGTGCTAGAATCAACGCCCGTGGCTTACCTGTGGAGCGATCGGCCAGCAGGCGCTGCAATACAGGTAAGGTAAAAGCCGCGGTCTTCCCGGTTCCAGTTTGGGCTCCGGCGAGCACATCATGCCCTTCGAGAACCGCTGGAATAGCTTCGGATTGAACTGGGGTGGCTGTCTCGTAACCGGCATTGGTCACGAGTTCGGGCAAGAGCCCTAGGTCTTGAAAGCGCATAATCGTCCTGATGTCGCAGACGGGATTCCCGTCATAAAGCGGATCAGTCACATAACGCTTAAGTAGGCAAGCGGCTCAACGCGTCGATCCGCTATGCGCTGAGAGGGGCGAACCCTACGCGCTTGTTCTGTGCATTGCAACCAAAGTTTAGTTCGCGGCACTGGATTGATTTCGAATGAGATCAAGCATTTCCCGAAACTTTGGATGATCCGCCTGACCAAGACACTCGAAATAGACCATTTCCAAACTGACGATCTGGGCACCCATAGCGCGCATTCGTGCGACAGCCAGCGCCTTATCGCTGGGACTTCGGGAACCCACCAAGTCCTCAATCACGAACACTTGACGGCCCCCGTCTAACAACCCAGCCACGGTCTGCAGGACGCACACATGCGCTTCAGCACCCGCCACTAAGACCTGGGCCCTAGGCGCCAACCGAGCCACTGTGTGCAAAGAGGTGGCTGAAAAATGGTGTTTCGACACACATGCCCGTCCCGGCGCCGCGAGCCCTGCAATCGAAGGCCCAATCCGCTCCGCACAATGCTCGGTCAACACAACCGGCAATTCCAGTGATTCAAGAAAGGAGAGTGCCTCAAGTAAACGCGCACACAACAGGGCCCCATCTGAAATCGCGGGCATTAACTTTTCTTGCACATCGATCACCAAGACCGATGCCTGGGCGGGCTGTATCAGCCGAGGACGCTGACTCACATGTGATTCCATGCCTTATCAAACCATGCACCGAGTGATGACACAACGCGTCTATGAATCAGGCATACTGAGTGGCCAGAGGTACTCATGCTGTCCATTTTTCTAAATACGCTGCCCTTCTTCGCACTGATTGCCTTGGGTTACGGCGCTGCGCGTGTGGGTTTATTCAGTCAAGAAGCGACCCAGCATCTCACGCGCTTTGTGTTTTATTTCGCGCTTTCGGCGATGCTGTTTCGGTTTGCCGCCAATCTGTCGCTATCCGAGGTCTTGGACGGGCCCTTTATGCTGGCGTACGCGATCGCATCACTGATGGTCTATGGAGTGGCTTTTGCTGTCGCCCGCGTGCGCAACATGTCGATGGATTTGTCACTGATCGAAGCCCAGAGTTCCGTGATTGGCAACATGGGCTGGATGGGATTGGCTATGTTGCCGATCTTGCTCGGTCCATCCGCTGTGGCCCCGGTGATGATGGTGCTCATTGTCGACTTGATCCTTTTTGGACCGCTGGCGGTGATCCTGATCGTGGGACTTCGCGAGGGCCGACTCAATGCGGCCGTTTTCGGCACCATTGGCAAAGGGCTGTTAAAAAACCCCATGGTGATGTCGATCAGTTTAGGCCTTGCCTGGGCGGCGTTGGGCTGGACGGTACCGGCTATCGCAAATCAATTTTTGGATCTCCTCGCCGGCGCTTCAACGCCCGGAGCGCTATTTGCCATTGGCGCCTCCATGGCCTTTGTGACGGTCCGTCAGTTTCAGGTACCGGCTTGGTTGTCGCTCAATAAATTGGTAATTCACCCGCTGATCGCCGGTTGTGTCGCCGTCGTGTGGTTTGACTTAGATCCCTTTGTGGCGTCGGTCATGATGGCCTCAGCCGCCATGCCAGTCGCAGGGAACGTATTTATGATGGCCAACCATTATGGAATCGATGGCCAGCGGGTTTCAGTGGCGATTTTAATCTCAACGGCGGTCTCGATCTTAACCATCCCACTGTGGATTGAGTGGAGCCAACGCCTGTTAGGCCTCTAACGCGGCGGATCCACCCGCTCGGAGGTGGAGGCATTGATTCGGTACCAACCAGCGATGGAGTACCGCGTGCGACTTGCCGGCAAGACTTCATGAGGAAACTGCTCGCTTAGAAAACACACCAGGGTTCCAAACGCAGGCGTCACCTTGAGCCCTTCACGATCTTCTGACGACTGATAGAGCACCAACTCACCGCCATCAAGCGGACCCCAGCCAGGATTTAAGTAGAAGACGGTTGAGACGCGACGATTACTTTGTCCAATAAACGCATCGTAATGGCGCTTATAAAAATCACCAGGCTGGTACCGAGCGTAATGGCTCTCATACGAAAAAAGGCCCATGAACAGCGTCTGGTTTAAATACATCCGGAGCGATTCAGTCACAGACAACCAACGTCGACAGGCAGGACTGGTCCCCTCAATCCAGCACACTTGGTCGGTCCGGTTAAACCGGTTGACCTGATAATCCAACTGGCGACCGACACCCGCTCGATGAAACCAGTCCTCCCCCAGATCGGTAACCTCGCACCATAGGACATCAGTTAACTCGAGCGGCAAGGCATTGGGCTGGATGCTATAGCCCTTCTCTGCCAAATCCGTGGCGATGTTTTCAAAGAGATCGGGGGCGACATCGGCCGTATTGAGCATCTCAATCGACATCAGCCGTTCTCCCCGTGTGACGAGTTGCCAGATACACGCCTAAACTTGCTAACAAAAAGCCCACCATATCAACGGGCGTCAGGCGTTCATCCAATAAAACAAATCCAATCAATGCCGCCACCGGAGGCACTAGGAAAAACAGTGCCGACGTTTGGCTGGCTGAATTTTTCGAAATCAAGAACATCAAGATCGTAAAGGCGCCGAAACTCACGGCCAGCACCTGCCATGACATTGCCCACATAAAAGAAGCTGTAACCTCCAACCGCCACTGATCCCCTTCAAGCCACATCACCGCAATGAGATGACAGACCGTGGCCGTGGCTGCTTGAATCGCGTTGTTGCTCGACAGCGGCAGTGTCGAAGCATATCGCTTCTGCCACAGGGTCGCTGTGGTAATCGCCACCAAAGCTAGCACCGCGGCCCAGAACCCATGCCAAACCAGACTGCCCCCCAAGTCACCGCCCAAGACGATCACGGCCCCCGAGAAACCCAGACCAAGGCCCACCCAATGCCGTCGGCTGTTGTGTTCGCCAAGCCAGGCACTGGCGAAGAGCGCGGTCAGTATGGGCTGAATACAGACAATCAATGCCGTGATGCCGGCAGGCAAGCCCACACTGAAAGCGTACCAACACCCGCCCAAATAGATCCCATGAAACAAGGCACCGGATACCATGCCATGACCCGTATCCCTCCAGCGGATGCCGCTCCACTCTTGGCGGATGGCCGCGACAGCACAGAACCCCAGGGCAACCAAGAAAAACCGAAATGCCAGAGCCGCAAAAGGCGATGCATCGGCCGTCACTACCGCCCCTGTGGCAAACGCAGAGGCCCAGAGCACCACAAAGGTCAGCGGCAATACCGCGCTGATCACCATGCCCTTAAGGGCGCCATTGCGGGATTGACCAGCGTCTGTAAATGGCTGTCACGCGCGCCACAGTCGTCACGGTCAAGGAGACCAATAAGACCATCCAGGCCGGCCAACCGAAGAAGTCCAAGCCGACGACAATTAAGCCACCCAACACCGCCAACAAAATATACGGCTGGTGATCGGACAACGCTTTCGGGACCACGTTACAGAGAATGTCGCGAAGCACGCCGCCGAGGGTGCTAGAGAAGACGCCCATCAAAATCGCAATCACCGGACTTGCGCCTTCGGCGAGCGCGATCTGGGTCCCGAGTGCCGCAAACAAACCGAGGCCTACTGCGTCTGGAATCTGAATGGTGCGCTCGGTCACTTCCGCATGACTTCTACGCAAAACAAAGGCCGCCAACACACACAAGCCGACCACAATCCAAACCAAATGTTCTTGCTCAATCCAGAAAAATGGCCGTCGATCCAACAGCAGATCGCGGATCGTACCGCCGCCGAAGGCCGTGACACCAGCCACCAAACACACCCCCACAATGTCCATGCCAACGCGCAGTGCAGACGCCACACCGGACACGGCAAACGCCAGCACCGCGAGAAATTCGACACCGCTTTGTAGCAGGGGTAAAAAACTGGGGGCCGCCCATTCACTCATCATGATTTAGGTCCTTTTCAGGGCGCAAACAATACACCCTTTTTGCATTCCGAGCATGGTCGTTAAGGCCCGGATACACTCTGTTCTAGCGCCCATTCGAAGAAATGGTCTAGGCTAGCGTTTTGAAGGATGGCGTATGTTGGGTATCACGGATCTTTTTACCTTTCTGATTGGCACGATCATCATCGTATTACTGCCCGGTCCAAATTCGATGTTCGTCATTACTGTCGCGGCGAAAGACGGTGCTAAAGCGGGCTTTGCTGGCGCTGCAGGGATTTTCACCGGGGACGCCATTTTGATGATTCTCTCCGTAGCAGGCGCCGCTTCCCTGATCCTCACCACACCCTGGCTATTTGCCGTTTTAAAATACGCAGGTGGCGGTTACTTGGCTTGGCTCGGATTTGGTCTGTTAAAAAGCGCCTGGCAGTCCCGTCACCTCAAAGCTGACGAAACCCCGACACTGCCCAAGTCTCGCGCCCATCCGTTTCGTACGGCACTCACAATCAGTCTTCTGAATCCGAAGGCTATCTTGTTCTTCATTTCGTTTTTTATTCAGTTTGTCGACCCAAACTACGACCAGCCCTTGCTCTCTTTCCTGCTGTTGGGTTGCTTGGTGCAGATCGTCAGTCAAATCTATTTGACCACGGTCATTTTGATTGCGGTCTACGGCAAAGCCAAACTGGCGAAAAATCACACCTTGGCGCGCATCGCGAAGACACTCGCCGGTTCCGCCTTTTTAGGTTACGGCTTAAAAATGGCGCTTAGCCGATAGCTCGAACCTGCAAATACCGCCGCATCGCCCAAAGACCGAGCAAAGGTCCGGGCAACAACCACCACACCACCGAGACATCCATGGTTTCCGCTAACTGACTCACCCAGACGATGGATCCGATCGATAGAAAGAATCCAATGCTGTTTTGCATCGCCAACGCACTGCCGACCGTCTTTGGGTCACAGGCCTTGGCCGAAATCGCTGAAAACTGCGCTGAATCGGCAATGACGAAAAAGCCCCAAACCATCAGCAAAAGCAGTGCAACCGTTTGGCCCCAATCCACCGCCCATGGAAAGACCGCACAGACACTGCCAGATGCGGCGAGCGAGATAAAAGCCAGACGCGCACTGCCCAGCCGACGACCAAGCCAGCCTGCCCAAATGGCGCCCAACGCGCCAATGCCAATCACCGCAAACGACCACCCAGACACCCACCCCGTACTCGCATCCGGGCCGAGCACGGCCACCACCAGCCAAGGCACCAACATCCAGAAGGCATATAGCTCCCACATATGCCCAAAATAGCCCAGCGCAGCGCCTCGATAGGCCGGCACCTGAAACGCCTGAACCACCGCGCCCATGCGAAGCTTAGGTGACTTTGGGCTCCCATAGGGTCCATTGCCGATCCGCCATACCATCAACGCTGCAACACAGGCCAGGGCCGAGACCACGATCAGTACAGACTGCCACGGCCAATCCGCGCCGAGTGCCGCCAAACCGTGAGGCAAGGCGGTGCCCAAAGTCAGCATGCCCACCAAGATGCCGAGTGAAAACCCAGGCAAGTCTTTAGACCAGCTGACGATCAATTTCATGCCCAAGGGATAAATCCCGGCCAAGCAGACCCCAATCGCCGCGCGATACGTCCACCCAGCAACCAGATTGTCTGCAAACCACACAAATCCGAGATTCAATGCCGCACCGGCCAAGGCCGAACACACCAGAATATCTGAGGCGCGAAAGCGATCCGCCAAACCCGTGATGGCCAGAGTCAGCGTACCTAGGATAAACCCGGCCTGGACCGCCGCCGTCAATGTACCCACATCACCGACGGTGACACCCCACTCAGCCGCCAATCCATGAGACACACCATTGACACTGAACCACAAAGAACAGCCAAACAACTGCGCGAGCACAATGCCGGTAATCGCCCAGTGCGGGCTCAAGGAGGACGTGTCAGAAGGCGCACTCATAGAGCCACCACAGCATGACATAGGTAAGAGAAACAGGTTGCGCGACGCATGAATCCGATCCAGACCACTACCAAACCGGAACATACCACTGAATCAGCGAAAAGACCTCGGTGATCCACCGAGTGAGCACGTGAGCCGATGCTCACGCGCCAAGGCTCAGATTGGCCTTATTTTTTCATTGGGCAAGTCGACCAGCCAAATAAAGAATACGCTGGGCAATAACCAAAGACGCCAGTTAATACCGGAACAACACCGATCCAGCCCCAGACACCGATGGTGCCAGACACTGCCAACGCCACCAGCACCACACCCACGATAATGCGGGCCCATTTATCCATTCCACCTACGTTTGTTTTCATCACGGTTCTCCTTTGTGACGGACACAGTTAAATCGATTTCACCGACAAACACCTTGAGCCCAATCAAGTCACTTTGACGCCAGGTTGAGCATAGTGTCGGTCAATGGATCCGATTTATATATTTCATTTGGTTATATCGTTATAACCCAATACATTTGCCCCATCCACTGGATCCATTCAATTCAAGGAGAAACACATGGAAAACCAAGTTGTAGGCTTACCCCGCCTGAATGAAAAAGCCCCTGCGTTTGACGCAGAAACAACAGCCGGTCGTAAAACACTGGAAGACTACAAAGGCAAGTGGTTGATCTTGTTCTCGCACCCTGCCGATTTCACACCGGTGTGTACCACTGAATTCATGGCTTTTGCCAACCGCCAAGAAGAATTCGCTAAGCGCAACTGCGAACTCTTGGGTCTGTCGATCGACAGCACGCACTCACACATCGCATGGATTAAAAACATCAAAGACAACTTCGGTGTGGACATCAAGTTCCCAATCATCGCCGATTTGTCTATGGATGTGGCCCGTGCCTACGGCATGATCCATCCAGGCGCTGCGGACACCTCAGCGGTTCGTGCGACCTTTATCATTGACCCAGAAAGCAAACTGCGCGCAATGGTGTACTACCCAATGAGCAACGGTCGTTCGATCGATGAATTTGTGCGTTTGCTCGACGGTCTGCAAACCTCAGACAAGCACGCTGTGGCCACACCAGAAAACTGGCAGCCAGGCGATCGTGTCATCGTGCCACCTGCCAAAACAGCAGAAGAAGCGATGGCCCGTCTGTCAAACACAGACTATGAAGTGACTGACTTCTACTTCGCTACCAAGCAAATCTAATCAGTCCATCAATGAGAAAGGCCGCGCAAGCGGCCTTTTTTATGTCCGTCTTTTGAAACTCACCATCGGCCGATGATGGGACAAAAAAAGGGCCGCATAAGCGGCCCTGATAGACAACCCTTGGAGGTGTTAGGGCTGTGGTTTGGGGGTCTTCGCTGAAGACGGAGGCAAAATCGGCAGATCAAAAGTCGGCTGCTGACCAGTTAAGGTCTTCAAGAACGCCACAATTTGATCCGTTTCTTCAGGTTTGAAATCACGACCCAACTGAATTTCGCCCATGATGTTCACGGCCTCACCCAGATCCCATACCGCACCGTCGTGGAAGTAGGGATAGGTCAGTTCAATATTCCGAAGCGTTGGCACTTTGAACGAGAACCGATCGATCTCATTGCCAGTCACGGCAGAACGACCCGCCACTTCGCTGTCGGTTTCATACGGCTTCACAAGACCCATTTTCTGGAACGATGAACCGCCCAAAGCTTGGCCATTGTGGCATGCGGTACAGCCGACGGTTTTGAACAGCTCATAACCGGCTTTAGCCTGCATCGAGATCGCATTTTCATCACCCATCAGGTAACGGTCGAACGGTGCACCCGGTGTGACCAGAGTTTCTTCAAAGACCGCGATCGCATCAGTGACTTCATCGATGGTAATAACCTCATCGCCGTACACTTTCTCAAACATTTTTACGTAGCCTGGGATAGTTTCCAGCGTGCTCAATGCCAACTGGTGGGTGAACGCCATTTCACCTGGGTTAGCAATAGGACCGCCGGCTTGCTCCTGAAGCGTGGCCGCGCGGCCATCCCAGAACTGTGCAATGTTGAACTTACTGTTCAGTACCGTTGGTGAGTTAATCGGACCTAACTGCCAGTCGTGACCGATCGATGTGGGCAAGTTGTCTGAGCCGCCCATGGATAGGTTGTGACATGAGTTACAAGAAATAAATCCAGACTGAGAGAGTCGTGGATCGAAAAACAACATTTTACCGAGTTCAACTTTGTCTCGATCTTCAATCGTGGCCGCGTAAATCGGTTGAACCGGCTCGGCTGCCATCACTGACATCGACGCACAAAGAGTTGAGGCGGCCACCAGGGCGAGTTTCATCCTCATAATTGCATTCCTTAGCGTTTGGGTTCAGCGACCATCGCAGAACCTTTAGGCGCTCTGTGCTTTTCTTATGGAGCCCTGCCACTGTATATAAGAAAGAAAGCCGATTTCCTTGGTCTCCGAACCACTTTTTGACCGAGGTCAAGAGACAGCATCGGGGCCGCTCACAACCCCTACCTAGACGCTCAGCCGTCAATGCGGGGCGCCGTTGATGGTTCGGACAATCCACATCGTGATCTTGGGTGCGATGGGCATGGCCAAGAAAGCAGCCACCGATGCAACCGGCCACGCGAACACAAACGCCCGCGCCCAATTGGCAAAATAATCTGAGGTAAAACCTAAGTTCATCCAGGTCACAAAGCCGGTCATGATGAAGGCCATGATGGCCGCCATCACCACGGGGCCGACGTATTTGGGAGAGAGTTTCATCGTCATTCCTAACACTCAATGCGTTGCATAAGGCCGCCACCATACCGAGCCGAAGCGGCTTCTGCCTTGACTTGGAACATGCTTCGGTCGGCCTGCGTCACCCAATCGAGTAACGCCCGGTCGTCTGAGACAACCACGTGGCCCACACTCAAATACACAGGACTCGGCACCCCCTGAAATCGATGCCCTTGATGCAAAGACGCGGTTAACCGTCCCACCGCCGCCTTCATGACCAGAGGGTCGTCCTCTAAAAAGATGACAAAGGCATCCCCCGCCCATCGGCTTATTTGATCGGTGGCATGACAACGACCGGGACAAAACTGGCGGGCCGAACGCGACAGCAAGCGGGCCACTGAGCAGAGCGTCTGGTCCCCCACCGCATGCCCATACCGGTCGTTGATCCCCTTGAAACGATCAATGTCTACGAATAACAGACAGCCTCGGCGCGAGGATCGCTCAAATCGATCAGTCAATCCGCGTCGATTTAATAAGCCCGTGAGGGGATCGGTGTAGGCGAGCTCTGTCATTTCGCGGGCATGCGTCTCCAAAACGGTCACCGAGGTTTGTACCTCTTGAATCAATTGAGGCAACTCTGCCTCCACGCGCGACCACTTAGAATCCACCGGAGCCTGATGCCAGAGCGCCATCGATGTGGCCGACTTCGATCTGCACGGTCTCATCACACCCCAACAAAATAGACCGATCAAGATAAGCCATACCGCGAATACGGTAAGCCCTGAAACATCCGATGCCGGCTCAGCCCCGAATCCGGTCGCTGCAATCGCTCGAAACGGCACACCACTCAAGATTAAGCCCAGTCCAAACCGGTCGATCCAACCGCTCAAATCGAAAATCCGTGTCATCTGAAATCCTTTTCATCCGCCATCCGGTCATGACTACCCTAGGTGGCCTATGTGACATTTAGCTCGGCAAATCGGTGCAAATTTGCACCGCGTCTACGACTGTTTTGCACGGAAAACTCGTTTTCAAATGAAGATGTCCTACACTACTGCCATGGAAAATATGTTGGGTATGGCCTACGCCATCGTCGTCTGCGCCTTAGGCGGCATGACCGGGCAAAAAGCGTTCGGGTTTTATAAACCAAGGCTCGGGCTGATTTGGGCCGGACTCGTGGCTGCCATGTCTGGATTCTTTGTGATGGTTGCCTTGGCTGTGCTCACCCAATGGATCTTTGGATACCCACCGATAGCCCCACCGCCCGTTCCCTATTGAAACAAACAGCAGACCTCTCCACATTGACGTAACGAAAGACAATAAGAGACCCCCGACATGACACGCAACAAATCGGCGCTTTTTGTACTGACCTCTCACCGTGAACTCGGCAATACCGGCCGTGGCACAGGGTTTTACTACGACGAAATGGCAGCACCCTATTGGACCCTTAAAGATCTTGGCTGGGACATTACCTTGGCCTCGATTGCGGGCGGCCAGGGCCATGCGGACCCCAAAACCTTGGTAGCGCCTGAGAAGCGCCCACCCGCGGTC
>CBFHVZ010000009.1:0-54018 GCA_965659195.1 Litorivicinaceae bacterium | reverse complement strand
TTAAGGCCGCAAAGAAAGCGTTGGCAGATGGTCAATCGGATGAGGCCATTAAGCAAGCCGAGTTTGCGCTTGATTTGGTTGAAGCCACCAAGCTTCAAGCCGAGATTGAGAAGACAGCGTGGCAAGCACGGGTGCCTAAATAATATTTAGGTGCAGATGAAAAACGGGCCTAGGGCCCGTTTTTTTTGCCTATTAAGTCTCTAGGTTGCCCTGCATTGCTCATGCTTAAAACAAAAAAAACCGCGGTGAGAACCGCGGTCTTTTCTTTGGGTGTTTAGGCAAGCTCACCTGGGTAGTCGGCAATGCCTGGATTGTCTGATACACCCACCACCTTAGGATGGTTGATCTTGGGTACAGAGAGCACATCGTCGGCGTCTTTATTCGCGAGGATGTAGTCTCTAATGATTTCCCAGATCAAACGCCCGTCGGGGGTGCGATTCACAGTGGCCCAACCGGCGACAGAGTAGGTTTTGTCGGCCTCGATCGGTTCGCCGTTGTCCAGACGCAGGTCTGAAATCCGCTCTCCCAGTCCCTTCATGGGTGCGATGGTGTAATCCATACCGCCTACACGCACCATGTCACCTCCTGATTGGAGATAGGGGTCTGGGTCAAACAGGTTATCGGCGACGCCTTCAAGCATCTCAAGAATCTGTGCACCCGTCATATCCATCACATAGGTTTCGGAGTAGGTGGTAGCGACTTGTGACATCACATCGTCCATGGTGATCCAGTCGCCCTCGAGTGTGGTGGTGCCCCAGCGCACACCAGCTGACAATGAGATGTCTGCCTCATATTCCCACCGGAGGGCATTACAGATTACTTGATCCCAGGTGCCCATGAAGTTACCCCGGCGGTACAAAGTTTGATCCGCTTTGGCTAACTTCTCGGTCAGAATCTCGTCATAAGTCTTACCGACCCAGTTCGGATTAAAGTAGGCGTCTTTGCGACGGCTTTCGATAATGTTCTCGTCGTATTTTGTGTTCCGCATTTGCGTTAGAAACGCCTGCATTTCTTTATCCGGCGCTAACCAGTCAGAAATCACAGGGAACATCTTATAGTCCATCGATTTGATGCCACCGTTTTCGATCGCGAAATCCATGCAACCAACGAATTTTCCGTTGGAGCCTGCATTGGTGACCCAGCACTCCCGACCTGAAGGATTCTTGACCTTGACAGGGACTGGGATGCCGTCATGGGTGTGTCCACCAAAGACGGCATCTAAGCCAGGCACGCGTTCTGCTACTTTGATATCGACATCCATTCCGTTGTGCGACAGCAGGACGACTGCATCGGGTTGTTCGTCTCCGCGAATCTGCTCAACAAGTTCTGCCATGTCGTCTTCGCGAATGCCAAACGACCAATCCGGGAAGAATTCAGGCGGGTTGGCGTTGGCCGTCCGGGGGAAGGCTTGGCCGACCACGGCGATCCGCGCACCATTAATTTCTTTCATGACATAGGGTTGGAACGCGTGGCCGGAATCTTCATCGTAGAGTCCTCGGCCATCGAATTGCTCAACTAACGCCGGGTATTCATCTCCGAACAAAGAGTCTTCCAGCACGCGTACGTTCTGGCCAATAAAGTCACCTTGGAACAGCGCCACGTTTGAAAGCACTTCGGCTTCGCGATAGGTGAATTCCCAGTGACCGACCATGACGTCTAATCCCAGAATATTTGAAGCCTCGACCATATCGACTCCGCGGGTCCATAGAGACGTGGCAGAGCCTTGCCACAAATCACCGCCGTCGATGGTGAGGGTGTTTTGCTTGCCTCCGGCTTGTTCACGAAGACGGTCGAGCAACGTTTTAAGTTGCGCGAATCCGCCTGTTTTACCGTAGGTGCGGGCTGCGGTTAAGAAATTAAGGTAGGTGTAGGCGTAGGCTTCGGCGGTGTCCTCATCGAGACCGGCTTCTTGAAGCAAACGTTTGCCTACCGTGTGAGGAGGGCGGCCATAAGCTTCACCAACACCTAGGTTGACATTGGGCTCTCTGAAATAAATGGGGAACAACTGGCCGTGTACGTCAGTGATATGAAGGATCCGTGCATCACCGTTCAGTGGTTTGTCATAAAAACCCTCGGGTGCGCTTGAGTTTGCAAAAGCATGGCGTCCATACAAAGCAGGTAAGGAGCCTGCGGCCGCTGCGGCTGCCAATACTTTCAGAAATTGGCGACGATCTATGGTGGTCATGTACATCCTTATTGTAGGTGTTGGTCTTTGGCTAGAGTGCAGAGTCAGTGTGATACCATCGCTTTGCACTCTTTGAAACGCAAGTTATCCAATCTTTTGAAAACACGCATTCTTCAACTGCTCATATTCTTAACAGTTATAAGCTTAGGTGTAACAGCTCGTGCCGACGTTGTGAAGCCTGCTTTGGTGGAAATCAGCGTCTTTACTGATGAACGCGTGGAGATTGAGATTCGGACCAGTCTTGAGGCGTTGCTCACCGGGATCAATGCGCGATTCCGAAATACCACCGAATCTCCCAATGCAGAGGCCTATGATCGCCTCCGCAATCTGCCCCCTTCAGATCTGAAAAGCGCCTTCGAAACCTTCCATTCAGAGCTCTTGGACGGTCTCTGGTTACGGGGCGATGGAGAAGCTATCGGCCTTACTATTACCCACGTGGAGGTGGGTCCTATTGGCTACACTCAAGTCCCTAGGCCATCGATCATTTATCTAAGTGGCACAGTGCCTCGCTCGGTTGAATCGTTGCAGTGGTATTACTCAGCGAAGTTTAGCGATCAGGCGGTTCGTGTACGTCAGGTGGATTTGCAGAATGAGCGCTGGCATTGGTCGCCCCATCAGTGGATCCGGGACGATGTCCCAATGACACCCGTGTCTTTGACAGAGGTTTTTACAGCACCGAAATGGACGGATACGGCATGGACCTATGGGGAGGCCGGGTTCATTCACATCCTGCCTCGAGGGCTTGATCACATTCTCTTTATTCTAGGTATTTTTCTGATTTCGATGAAAATGAGACCGCTCTTATGGCAGGTGACCATGTTCACGGTGGCGCATTCTTTGACCCTCACCCTTGGGGTGCTGGGGTGGGTCAACTTACCCCCTCAGTGGGTGGAACCCCTGATTGCGTTGTCGATTGCTTATGTGGCGATTGAAAATGTGTTTACACACCGACTAAGTCGGTTCCGATTGCCGGTTGTCTTTTTATTCGGGCTGCTGCACGGGCTTGGCTTTGCCGAAACCTTAACGGCTTTCGGACTGCCGAGAGATTCATTTCTTTGGGCGCTTTTGTGGTTCAACGTTGGTGTGGAAGCCGGGCAAGTCGCTTTGTTGATCATGGCGTTTCTCACGCTGACGGTGTGGTTCCAGTCCGAGCGCCTTTATCGTCTTTGGGTTGTTATTCCAGGGTCACTCGCAGTCGGTGGAATCGGAGCGTACTGGTTTATTGAGCGTCTTCGTGCGGCCATTATCGGCTAGTTGTCATCGCTTTCAAACGTTCTTCAATGGCGTACCCATAGAATTCAATGGCGCCGGGTATACCGTAACTGGGCTCCGCCATCGGACGACCTGTTGCATCCAAATACAGAAGCGTGGGTGTGCCAAACGCTTGGTAGCGTTTAGCAAATGCGCGCGCACTGACCGTGGATCCGTCAAAATCTGTAATTCGGGGATTGGTGCCGATGTCCACTTCCGTGAACCGAACAGCATCTTCAAACAGCCGGGATGCACGTAAAGGGCCGAGTACATCACGCTCTAGCAGAGCGCAATAACTGCAGTCTTCTTGAGTCACCATCACCAGCCAAGGCCGGTGTGGCTCCCGCGTAAAATCGGGTGACTCAGGTGGAACAGCCCAGGCATAGGCTGTCCAGAAACTGACAACGATCCAACCCCAGCGTCTCATTACATTTCCACCGCATCTACAATGGTCAGGGCCACATCATCGGCGTAGAGATCACGAAAGAAATGGTCGGCACCGTCCAGCATCACCAGCTGAACTTGATCACTAA
Organism: Litorivicinaceae bacterium; assembly: GCA_965659195.1. Classification (GTDB taxonomy): domain Bacteria; phylum Pseudomonadota; class Gammaproteobacteria; order Pseudomonadales; family Litorivicinaceae; genus HIMB30. The sequence continues at coordinate 50,049 of CBFHVZ010000009.1, read as the reverse complement.
GTACGCCTTCGGCTTCAAGCTTGGCGGGCAGGTCTGCGACTACATCGTCTTCAGACCCAGCAACGACCCAGACAGGAATGTCGATCGACTTCAGGTTATAGACCGTATCTCGCTCTTCGCGTGTTTCGTAATAGTCCACAAAAGAAGCCGCTGCCACATTTGCATTGTCACAATACACAAAGCCCGGCACAGCCATCACGGTGTCAGCCGAGAGACTTTCCGCTTTACTCAAAAGTGCCGGAAGATCGCCGTTAAACCGTGAGGCGTAGGAGGACGCAGTCTGAGTACTGTCGTAGGTGGCAGGCGCGATCAGCACTGCCGCAGTGACTTCTTCAGGGGTGTTGTCGGCTAAGTAGGCAGACAGTTGCGCACCACCACGACTGTGTGCACTGACCACGATCTTGCTATAGCCCTGATCCGTCAGATATTGCACCCACTTTGATACCTCGGCCTTTGCGTCGGAATCTTTATGCGTGTGGGTAATTCCGCAATCGAGCATGCCTTCACGACCGGGAAGCTGATACGACAAGTTAGGCGCCAATACCGGATAACCGTAATCCTCACTGACTAGAGTGGCTACGGTTTCGATGATCTCCATCCGATTGTGGGCCAGCGTTCCGTGCAGCAGTAAGACGGCAGTGTCACCGTCCGCGGCATAGAAGTCCGCATCAAGGCCCTGATGAGTCACAGGGGTTTGTGCTGAGATGGTCGAAGTTGCCATTAGTGAGGCGGCGAACAGGCCGGATACTAAAGCTTTCACAGAATAATGTCCTTATTTTTAAATGGTTCTAGATAAAGTGTGCGATGCGAGACTGAAAAGCTCAATAGCTTCTGTGGGATTGATTTGGATCTATTTAGACCTCAGTGTTCCACGCAGCAGTTTTCCCGATCATCGGGGCAGGGTAGGATGACTGCTCGCCGATTAGGTGTGAGCGAATGTTTTTTTGATTGAGTCTTTTTGATGCTCATAAAACGAGGAAGATATACATGAAGAAGTGGTTGGTGGCAGCAGCAGCTGTCGTAATGAGCTCTACTGGGTTTGCTGCAGGCAATGCGGATGCTGGCAAAGGTAAGGTAGCGGTGTGTGCGAGCTGTCATGGTGCTAACGGCATTGCCATGGTCCCTACGTATCCGAACCTCGCGGGGCAAATCGCAGCGTTTCTTGAAGGCGCGCTTAAGGCCTATAAAACACAAGAGCGGAAGGGGTATCAGGCGGCAATCATGTATGGCATGGCCGCGCCTTTGTCTGATCAGGACATTGCAGATATTGCAGCCTACTACGCCAGTTTGAAGTGAGTTCACGCACGATAAAGGCGGCTCTTCGAGTCGCTTTTCTCAGCAGTGCGTTGTCGTCGATATCCCTATTGGCGGCGGACACAAATTTTGATCCCGACACCGGCCTTCGGATCCATCACTACACAGATCCCGTGCCCGATATGGTTCCCGGTGGAGTCACGCTGGCCACAGAAGACGTAGCGTCATTGATTGCATCGACCTCAGTCGTACTGATCGATGTGCTTTCGATCAATAACGTCCGCTACGATGAGCTGGACGGTACTTGGCCAGAGTACCCGCCGAGGCAGCACATTGAGAACAGCCTTTGGTTGCCGAATGTAGGCTTTGGTAAGCCTTCATCCGATATGCTTCAGTATTTATTGAAACAAACAGCGAAAGCCACCAACAACAATCGAAAGCATCCAGTGTTGGTTTATTGTATTGCAGATTGCTGGATGGGTTGGAACGCGGTGCAACACCTAGCCAAAGCAGGCTATGACAATGTGTATTGGTTCCCTGAGGGGACCGATGGCTGGGCGAAAGCCGGCTTGCCGTTGGTGGATGCTGAGCCCGTACCCGTCGATTTAGAGTAAGGATGTGACATGCAACCGTTGTTAAGTCTCGAGGGGGCGTTCGAGCAGGTTTCGCTTATAGCCTCAAAGCGTTCGTTAGATGTCGTGACGCTTCCGTTAACCGAAGCGGTCGGTCATGTACTCGCCGAAGACGCCGTGGCAGAACTTTCCATTCCACCCTTTGATAATTCCGCGCGTGATGGATTTGTGGTGGACGACAGTGTGCTGTCTGGGGATGCGTTTTATGCGGTCCAAGGCGAGATTCGAGCCGGCGATACAGTTGAACACGCCAATCAAATCGCACCTCAGGTCGCGCGGATCATGACCGGAGGCCCGGTGCCTGATTGGGCGGTGGCTGTGGTAATGCTGGAGGACGCGACGCTCGAGGACCACCGCGTTCGATTTAATGCGCCGATCGTCCCGGGCAGTTGGCTCAGGGCGGCAGGATCAGACATCATGCGAGGTCAGCCTATCTTGGCCGCTGGTCGGCGGATCATCGCCGAGCATGTTCAAGCCCTTGCATCGAGCGGCGTGCGGTTCGTGAAAGTATTCAAAAAACCGCGAGTGGCTGTGATTTCGACAGGCGAAGAATTAGTCGACCTGGCAAGCGAGTTACCGGGATCTGGGCAAATTTACGACTCAAACCGTCCGTCCATGAGTGCGCAAGTTCAGGCCTTTGGTGCGGAGCTCGCGCATTCTGAGCATGTAGGCGACTCGCTTGATGCCATGATTGATTTTTTGCACCGAGCGATGGCGATGTCGCTAGACCTGGTGGTTTCCTCAGGCGCAGTCTCAATGGGAAGTTACGACTTCGTCCGCCCGGCGTTAGAGGCTGTCGGCGCTGAAATCCATTTCCATAAGGTGGCTCAAAAACCCGGTAAGCCGCTGTTATTTGCAACCTTGCCCAATGGCACGTTGTATTTCGGGCTACCTGGGAATCCTGTTTCGAGCACCGTGAATTGCCGGTTTTATGTGCATCATGCGGTTTCGGTCATGCAAGGCATGGCCGCTGAGCCACCTTTACGGCTGCCTCTGGTTGAAGCGGTCGCCACTGGCCCTCAGATGGCCACATTCCTCAAGGCGCGTGTGGTTCGCGGCGATGAGGGATTGCGTGCTGAAGCTCTTGAAGGCCAAGAATCATTCCAAACGCGCCCATTGTTGGAGATGAACGGATGGATCCTGATTCCAGCCGGATCGGGTGGTGCTCAAGCAGGAGAGACCGTTTCGTTCTATCCGGGCAACACCGAGGCCTTGCCACAGATTGTATAAAGCGATATGTTTGTTGAGATATAACGCTTGAATAAGCATAGGCAATAAGAAAAGGGCAGATAGAGATGAACTCCGAGATCCTCACAGACCGTTTTGGCCGTACCTTTCCCTATTTGCGCCTGTCGATTACCGACGTGTGCAACTTTAAGTGTTCGTATTGTCTTCCAGACGGCTACCAGGGTGACCCGGACGGCTTTCTGGGCGTTGACGAGATTCGTCGTCTGGTCGCCGGATTTGCGGAGTTGGGTACCAAAAAGGTACGACTGACCGGTGGTGAACCTACGCTCCGAAAAGACTTTTTAGATATTGCGCGCGTTGTCTCTCAGACCCCAGGTATTGAGACTGTCGCCATGACGACCAATGGCTACAAACTTCCTGAGCGTGCACAAAGCTTTTTCGATGCTGGCGTGAAAGCGATTAATGTTTCAATTGACGGCCTGACCCCTGAGAAATTTCATCTCATCACCGGTAAAAATCGGTTTGAGGAGGTTATGGAAGGGCTGGCCCTTTGTCATCAAATCGGTTTTTCGCCTGTGAAAGTCAACGCGGTACTGCTCAAAGATCTAAACCATACTGAGCTCGATGCATTCATTCGCTGGGCTTCCGAGGGAATCAACCTTCGCTTTATTGAGCTCATGGAAACCGGCGACAACACTGCCTACTTTGAAAAGCATCATCTCTCAGGTGAAGTGTTAGTGCAGAAACTGGAGGCCGATGGCTGGGTTGAAGCGCCGCGCGATTTGATGGCGGGCCCTGCACGGGTATGGAAGCACCCAACCAAGGCCGGCAGCGTGGGTTTAATCGCCCCCTATTCGAAGGACTTCTGCACCACCTGTAATCGGTTGCGGGTCTCTGCGCGCGGCGGGCTGCATCTGTGTTTATTTGGTGAAGGCGGTCATGATCTTCGCCCGTTACTGCAACGCGATCAGGATAAGGACGCGCTGAAAGAATCGATTTGTGAACTACTGGATCTCAAAGTGGCGGGGCACGGATTGCATCAACGCAATACCGGGGCGACGCCGCACTTTGCATCCATCGGAGGATAAACGCGGTGAGCGTTGAATTAATTTCAAATTTTTCAATGATCGATGTCGGCGGAAAGCGCATGACAACCCGCCGCGCGGTCGCGGCAGGGACAATCCATTTGGGTCCTAATGCGTTTGCTAAAGTGAGAGACAAAACGTTGCCGAAGGGCGACTGTTTTCCGATGGCTGAAATTGCGGGTGTGACTGGCGCAAAACAGTGTGCGAATGTCCTGCCGATGTGTCATCCACTGCCCCTAGATCAAGTGCTGGTTTCCTTTGAGCTCGATCACACTGAAGAAACGGTTCGCGTCTTCTGTGAGGCCGCAGCCTTCGCCAAAACAGGCGTAGAGATGGAGGCCTTAGCCGGCGTCAATGCGGCGCTTTTGTGCATCTGGGATCTGTGTAAAGGCACGGATCCGGTGTTGAGATTGAGTGATATTGAATTGCTCACCAAGACCGGCGGCAAGTCAGGCGTTTGGATCAATCCATCAGCGCGCATTCCAAATTGGGTTCTGGAGCGCTTGCCATCGCAAACTCCGCTGGCAGAGCGCAAGATTGCGGTATTGGTTATGAGCGACCGGGCCAGTGCCGGCGATTACGACGATGAGTCGGGTCAATATTTGGTGGAATCCTTCAAGCATGAAGGGGCTGACGTGGTGGCCTATGAAGTAATTCCCGATGACGCAGAGACGATCGAGAACACCATTCTACAAATTTCCGATGCACACGACCCCCATGTGATTGTCTGTACCGGCGGTACGGGTCCCGGCCCACGTGATGTGACGCCTTTGGTGCTCAAGGACCACTTGAATCCGGAACTTCCAGGTCTCGGCGAATGGATGCGTTCCGAAAGCGCGGTTTACACCAAGACAGCCTGGTTATCCCGGATGGGTGGTGGTCTGTTAGGTCGGGCGCTGGTCATTACATTGCCGGGTAGTTTGAAAGCGGTGAAAGAATGCTTTGGGATCTTTATGGAAGGTCTGCCTAACGCCATTATTATGATTGAAAAGCAAGGTCGGAAAGGGCGGCTGTAATGGCGGTGACCGTCCATTGTTTAGGTGTATTCCGAGAGTTAGGTGACAGCTTCACGGTCGAAGCACCGATCTATTCTGTGGCTGATCTTAGAGTGGCCTGCGATGCCTATCTAACCGAGGCGGGCCGTCAGGACTTAGTGTCTGTTTTGAAGCGGTCTGTATTTGCCTCCGATGACTTGGTGTTGCGCGACTCCGATGTCGAGATCCCCTCCGCTGTGTCCGTTTTGCCTCCGGTTGCAGGTGGCTGATGTCGGTCTTGGTTGAACGGAACGGTGCCGGTTGGCATTGTGGGCTGGTTGAAGGACCGTGTTCGACGACTGGGCTGGACGCGCAGGTGTCTGATCCGGCGCACGGGGCTATCGCACAGTTCCTTGGCGTGGTGAGAAACCATAACGAAGGGTTGGCGGCGACCGCCGTCGATTATGACGTTCATGAATCACTGGCTATTCAAGCACTTGCCGAGCTATGCGAGGAATTGTGCGAACGTTATCCGGTGCGTTTGTTTATGCAACACTCCAAAGGCTGGGTCGCGGTGGGGGAAGCCAGCGTGGTAATCGCAGCCAGCAGTGCGCACCGCAAGGATGCATTGGCTGCTGTCTCTGAAGCGATCGATTTATTAAAAGTTCGGGTGCCGATCTGGAAGCGAGAAATCGCGCCAGATGACAGCCATCGTTGGTTGGATGGGCACTCTCTTCGCACTGAATAGGAAAAAAGGGCATGGATGCACCTGGATTTGTCATCGATTCGAAGCTGACGGAGACCAGCTACCCATTGGTCAGTCTATCGGTGTGCGATATCCGTCTGGTAGATGATACGCGTTGGCCCTGGTTGCTTCTGATTCCCCGCGTGGATCATGCGGTCGAGTTAATTGATTTGCCGCCGGATATTCGGGTTCAGGTGTGGCAAGAAATTGATCATGTCAGCCGGGTGCTTCGCGACCATTTGTCCCCCGATAAACTCAATACGGCGGCCCTTGGTAATCAAGTGCGGCAATTGCATATTCATGTCATTGGTCGCTATACCGATGATCCCGCCTGGCCCATGCCGGTTTGGGGTGCAGGAGATGCCATTCCCTATGATTCGGATGCATTGGCCAGTCGATTACAGACCTTGCGAGCTGCTTTGGGCTAAGAGCGCACTGAGGGTCGCCGATAATTCATTCGCCCAAGGCTTGGTATCAGGATGTTGGGTTAACGCCGGATGGCTCTCTAGCATCAAGGAATCAACAACGCGTTCGTCCTCAGTGCTGGCCTCCACAAGATCTGCATACCAAAGGCCTGTATTCAGTGGCATCCAGCCCAATCCTTGATGTGCATTCACGGCCTTAATGACATCCGTCATCCGCTCAAGTTGTATGATCGATTCAGGCTGTATCAATGCCCAAGACGCTGGCACGGCAGCCGCGCCACGGGATGTATAAAGCGGCACTCGTTTGACATCGTATCGCAATGTAGGCAGGGCCAAGACACCCCACATAATGCGACCCAAAACGGTCACAGACCATCCTTTCATTGCCGTCATGTCTGACCCCAATTGCCGAACCCAAGCGCTGTGAGCGGGTTCAGGGCAAATCGCTCTGGCCGCCCTAAATTCGCTCTGGTTGCGAATACGGTCCGCTAGCAGTGGAAACCAATCGAACAACATCTGATCCACAGGCACCGGATTGGGTGGGGTTTGTGGACCGGTAGGCAGAGGCGGCTCTTTGGCAAGACCGCCCAGTAGATCGAGGGTATATGGGTAGGGAGTGAGTACTCGACCGCGTCGTTGAAATAAAGGTCTTCCTATGCGCGATTCTAATTGGCGAATTCGACGGCTCACTGTGGAGTGACAAACACCCAATCCGGCTGCTGCCTCTCTCACAGTGCCTTTGTCCAAAAGAATCTGCGCCCAGGCCAGATCTTCTGCGTGGCGGAAAGTGCTCATTGAACGCTCCGTCCGTGGATCATCCAAAAAAAAGCCCCGACTCGGAAGACGGGGCTTTGCGATTACCGCGTTGGGTAGGGCCGCGGTGTGGCACCTGTGTACAGTTGGCGTGGACGGCCAATCTTGTACGGGCTGGAAATCATTTCATGCCAGTGGGTAATCCAACCGATGGTGCGTGACACGGCGAAGATCACCGTGAACATGCTGGTGGGAATACCAATGGCGCTTAAAATCAATCCTGAATAGAAGTCCACATTCGGGAACAACTTCCGTTCTGCAAAGTACGGATCAGAGAGTGCAATGCGCTCCAACTCCATCGCGATTTCTAAGCGAGGGTCATTCACACCCAGCTCAGCCAATACTTCATCGCAGGACTGCTTCATCACCTTCGCCCGTGGATCGAAGTTTTTGTATACCCGGTGTCCGAAGCCCATCAGCTTAAATGGATCGTTAGGATCCTTCGCTTTTTCGATAAAGGCCGGAATATTTTCAACCGAGCCAATCTCATCGAGCATGACCAGTACGGCTTCGTTGGCACCGCCGTGGGCAGGCCCCCAAAGTGCGGCAATGCCTGCGGAGACGCAAGCAAACGGGTTAGCGCCCGTGGATCCGGCCAAACGAACCGTTGAGGTCGACGCGTTTTGCTCGTGATCGGCGTGTAATAAGAAAATACGGTCCATTGCGCGCTCAACGGCGGGGCTGACTTCGTACTGCTCACAGGGTGTGCCGAACATCATGTACAAAAAGTTCGCCGCATATGAGAGGTCATTTCGGGGATACATAAATGGCTGCCCGATTGAGTGTTTGTAGCACATGGCGGCCAGAGTCGGCATCTTGGCTACCAAGCGGTGACACGCAATTTCACGGTCTCGCTCTGAGCGGATGTCCATGACGTCATGATAAAACGCAGACAGTGCGCCAACAGCACCGCACATCATCGCCATCGGGTGCGCGTTGTGATGGAAGCCATCAAAGAAATGCGCCAACGACTCATGCAGCATCGTATGACGGGTAATTGAGCGAACAAACTGCTCTTTTTGTTCAGTGGTAGGTAATTGGCCGTACCAAAGCAGATAGCAGGTTTCAAGGTAATCGGATTTTTCAGCCAACTCTTCGATTGAGTAGCCCCGGTGCAATAACACACCTTTTTCACCGTCGATGTAGGTGATTTTGGATTCAGTGGCCGCTGTGGACATAAATCCTGGGTCATACGTGAAGTACCCGGCTTTGAGCAGCGCAGATACGTCAATGACGTCAGGACCTGTCGATCCTTCATACACTGGCAATTCGACAACATCACCCGTTGGGAGGGTTAATTTGGCGTTCTTTTCAGCCATGTTTTCGGCTCCTTTGGTTAAAAATCCGCAATTTAGGCCGTTCTCCTCAGGCCATTGTGCATCGCACACAAATCAAGCGGAAGTGGGGCCACTATAAACAGAGGGGTCTTCCTGTCAATCCGAGCTAGTTGATTTAGTCATAAAGACGCATACGTTACCCTTTGTAACGTTATAAAGACCGCCCTATAATACGCACCACTTACCTATCTTGGTGACCATAAGGAATTCAAACGCATGGCTTTGTCTACCCAGCGTCCAGTGAACTTGGATCTATCCACCTTCCGCTTCCCGATTACAGCGATCGCATCGATTTTGCACCGCATTACCGGGGTTGTACTGTTTTTCGGCAGTTTCATTCTATTGGCGCTGCTTGGCTTGTCGCTCGACAGTGAAGCAGGGTTTGCCGACACCTTAAGTCTGCTCGACAACGGATTTGTCGCTTTTATTGTGTGGGGTGTATTGGCCGCTTTGGCGTATCACTTCGTAGCAGGCCTAAAGCACTTGTTTATGGACATGGGTTATGGCGAAACGCTGGAGTCTGGTCCGCTGTTTGCGAAGGTTTCGTTGGCAGTTGCAGGTGTGTTGATCGTTTTTGCAGGGGTTTGGGTATGGTAACCAGTGTATTGAATTACGGACGCAGCGGCGTTCATGACTGGGTTGTACAGCGCTTTAGTGCGTTGATTTTGGCGGCCTACACTGTCGTGATGGTGGTGTGGTTGGCTGTAAACGGAGGCGACCTGACGTTCGCGCAATGGCAGGCCTTTATGGGTCAGACTTGGGTGCGCATCTTCACGTTGCTTGCGATCTTAGCATTGGCAGGGCATGCCTGGATTGGACTATGGACAGTGGCGACCGATTACCTCAAAAAAGGGGCGATTCGGGTTTCTTTCCTAGGCGCCGTCGCGATCAGTTTGTTCGTGTACGTCGTTTGGGGTATCAGCATTCTGTGGGGGTTCTAAACCATGTCTTCACTTCGTAAATTATCCTTCGACGCAGTTGTGATCGGAGGCGGTGGGGCCGGTATGCGCGCCTCACTCCAGATGGCTAAGTCAGGATTCAAGACAGCGTGCTTGACCAAAGTGTTCCCGACCCGTTCGCATACGGTCTCGGCGCAGGGTGGTATCACTTGCGCCATTGCCAGTGCGGATCCAAATGATGATTGGCGCTGGCACATGTACGACACCGTCAAGGGGTCGGATTACATCGGTGACCAGGATGCAATTGAGTACATGTGTTCAGTGGGCCCAGAGGCCGTGTTTGAACTAGAGCACATGGGCTTGCCATTCTCGCGCTTCGAAAACGGCCGCATTTACCAGCGTCCATTTGGCGGCCAGTCAAAGGACTTCGGCAAAGGTGGGCAGGCTGCGCGAACTTGTGCTGCGGCGGACCGGACAGGTCATGCGCTGTTGCATACGCTGTATCAGAACAACGTCAAAAACGAGACCACGTTCTTAAACGAATGGTTTGCGGTGGATCTCGTTCGCAACCAAGACGGGGTTGTGGTCGGCGTCATTGCGATCGATATCGAAACCGGCGAAGTGGTATTTGTTGAATCGAAGGCGACCGTCTTGGCAACTGGTGGCGCAGGTCGAATTTATGCATCGACCACCAATGCACACATCAATACCGGTGACGGAATCGGAATGGCGCTCCGTGCAGGCTATCCAATGCAAGACATGGAGATGTGGCAATTCCATCCGACTGGAATTTACGGTGCAGGCACCTTGGTGACTGAGGGATGTCGCGGTGAAGGCGGTTACCTGATCAATAAAGACGGCGAGCGCTTCATGGAGCGGTACGCGCCAAATGCCAAAGACTTGGCGGGCCGTGACGTGGTAGCACGTTCGATGATGACCGAAATTCTGGAAGGCCGCGGCTGTGGTGAGCAGGGTGATCATGTGTTCCTGAAGCTGGATCACTTGGGTAAAGACATTTTGCATTCACGCTTGCCTGGTATCACCGAACTGTCCAAGACCTTCGCGCACGTGGACCCTGTCACGGCGCCGATTCCAGTGGTACCAACCTGTCACTACATGATGGGGGGTATCCCAACCAACATTCATGGTCAGGCGATTACGCAAGTCAACGGTGAAGACCAAATTATCCCAGGGCTGTACGCCTGTGGTGAGGCTGCGTGCGTATCTGTGCACGGCGCCAACCGCCTAGGCGGCAACTCGTTGCTTGATTTGGTTGTGTTCGGTCGCGCCGCTGGCTTGTTCATTGAAGAACAATTGCAGCAGGGCATCGAGTATCGAGCTGCCTCCGAGCAGGATGTGGATCGCGCGATGGGTCGCTTGAACGCACTGGATCAAAACGATAACGGTGAAGACACCGCGGCGTTGAAGAAAGAGTTGCAAAACTGCATGCAGAACTACTTCGGTGTATTCCGCGATGGCGAATACATGAAGAAAGGCCGTGAGCAGTTGGCAAGCATGCGCGATCGCATCGCTAATTTGGCCATTGCTGATAAGTCAAAAGCCTTTAATACCGCCCGCATGGAAGCCCTCGAGCTGCAGAACCTGTTTGAGGTGGCGGAAGCGACTGCGATTGCAGCCGATGAACGGACTGAGAGTCGAGGTGCGCATTCACGTCGCGATTTCCCAGAGCGGAATGACGCGGACTGGTTGTGCCACTCACTGTATGATCCGATCAATCAGTCATTGTCGAAGCGTGGAGTGAACTTCACGCCTAAGACGGTGGAAACTTTTGAACCAAAAGAACGTACGTACTAAGGGGTATTGAGATGTTAGTCAGTGTCTATCGTTACAACCCTGAAACGGACCGTGAGCCCTACATGCAGGACGTGGAAGTTTCGTTGCCTGAGGGCAAGGACTTGATGGTTCTGGATGTACTCAATCTGATCAAGGAAAAAGATCAAACGTTGTCTTATCGCCGCTCATGCCGTGAAGGTGTTTGCGGGTCTGACGGCATGAACATGAACGGCAAAAATGGATTGGCTTGTATTACTCCGGTATCCCAGGTGGCAACCAATGGCAAGTTGGTCGTTAGACCTCTGCCAGGGCTTCCAGTGATCCGGGACTTGGTGGTCGATATGTCGATCTTTTACAAGCAATATCAGCGGGTTAAGCCATTTTTACAGAACAATACTCCGGCCGGTGGCCGGGAGCGTTTGCAGTCTCCAGAAGACCGCGCAAAGCTCGACGGTTTGTATGAGTGCATTCTCTGTGCGTGTTGCTCAACCAGCTGCCCATCGTTCTGGTGGAATCCAGAGAAGTTCGTGGGCCCCGCCGGTTTATTACAAGCCTATCGCTTCCTGGCTGACAGCCGGGATGAAGCAACCGACGCGCGCTTGGGTGAATTAGATGACCCATTCAGCGTGTTCCGTTGTCGAGGCATCATGAACTGCGTGTCTGTGTGTCCAAAAGGGCTCAACCCAACCAAAGCCATTGGTCACATTCGCGACATGTTGTTGTCACGGGCCACCTAAGTCTAGGTTGTCCTGCCGCCTATCAGGCGCGCAAAATAAAGACACCCCTTGCGATCCAAGGGGTGTTACTTCTCAGATCAGGTCAGACCCCTGATTTGGGGTATCGGGTATAAATGGTCGTAATGACATGGACCGGGGCATGCGCCGAAATGGATAAAAAAGGGTCGAAAAGACCTCGCCACAACGACGTTGAGACAGGCCTCGGGACAGGGGAGAAAATCAATGTCTGATGGCTCAATGGAGCACCAACTCAAGTCCTCGCACCTCGCGGGCGGGAACCTTTCCTATCTCGATGAACTTTTCGAACTGTATCTGTCCGATCCCAACGCAGTCCCAAACGAATGGCGGCAGTACTTTGACACCCTACCTCGTGTAGAGGGCGCCGTAAGTGGTGATGTCCCGCATTCAGAGATCCAAGCTCAGTTTTTATTAATCGGTAAAAATCGGCATCGTGCGTCTTCTGCGGGCCAGGCATCGGTGTCTGCGCAGTTTGATCGCAAACAGGTGTTCGTGCAGCGGTTAATCAATGCCTATCGGATTCGAGGCCATCAAAAAGCAGCGCTTGATCCATTAAATCTGATGCCGCGTGAGCGAGTGCCTGATTTAGAGCTTGGTTTCCATGAGCTCTCTGCCGCAGATTTAGATACGGTGTTCCAAGTTGGCCTGCAAAATTTCAATCTGCCCGAAGCGCCTCTTAAGGACATTATTTCGGTGCTTGAAAAGACCTATTGCGGGTCAGTAGGCGCTGAATACATGCACATTGTCGACACAGAGGAACGTCTGTGGCTGCAAAATCGAATCGAAGCCGTTCAAGGCAAACCTAAGACGCCGGCCGATGTACAGACGCATTTGCTGCAGCGCCTGACCGCCGCTGAAGGCCTTGAGAAGTATTTGCAATCGCGCTACCCCGGGACAAAACGGTTTGGCTTGGAAGGTGGTGAGTCGCTGGTTCCCTGTATTGATGAGCTGATCCAACGTGCCGGTGCACATGGCGCCAAAGAAGTTGTGATCGGTATGGCGCACCGAGGTCGTTTGAACCTCTTGGTCAACACCCTCGGTAAGAGCCCGAAAGATTTGTTTGATGAGTTCGACGGTAAGACAACGTTCGATCACCACGGCGATGTGAAGTATCACCAAGGGTTCAGTTCGAATGTCTCCACGCCAGGTGGGGAAGTGCATTTGGCGATGGCCTTTAACCCGTCGCATTTGGAAATTGTCTCGCCCGTGGTGGAAGGAAGCGTTCGTGCGCGTCAGGACCGCCGGAGTGATCCGTCGGGTGATCGCGTTGTACCCATCTCGATTCACGGTGATGCAGCCTTTGCGGGGCAGGGTGTGGTCATGGAAACCTTCCAGATGTCCCAAACCCGTGCCTATCGAACCGGTGGCACCATTCATGTGATCGTTAACAACCAAGTGGGCTTCACCACCAATCGTCGCGAGGATGCGCGGTCAACTGAATACTGCACCGACACCGCGAAGATGGTTCAAGCGCCGATCTTCCATGTCAATGCGGACGATGTGGAAGCGGTGAACTTTGTGACCCAATTGGCGATGGATTACCGCTATGAGTTCAAGAAAGATATCGTCATCGATTTGATCTGTTATCGCCGTCGTGGCCACAACGAAGCCGATGAGCCGAGTGCGACCCAGCCGTTGATGTACAACCAGATCAAAAAGCAAAAGTCGACTCGCGCGCTCTATGCAGATCAATTGATTGCCAGCGGCGTGTTGACCTCTGAGGCCTCCTCGCAAATGGAAGACGCCTATCGCACGGCACTTGATGCCGGTGAGCCAGTGGTCGCGACCTTGGTTCGCGAACCCGACTCGAAGCTCTTTGTTGACTGGAACCCCTACCTGGGACACCAGTGGACCGCGGATGCGGACACCACCTTCCCGATGGACCGTCTGAAAGAGCTTGGTCAGATGATCAACACAGTGCCAGAAGGCTTTGTGATGCAAAAACAGGTTGAGAAGACCTACGAAGATCGGCGAAAGATGGCGGCAGGCACCTTGCCTTGTAACTGGGGATTTGCTGAGACATTGGCTTATGCGACTTTGCTTGATCAGCAGATCGGTGTTCGATTTACGGGCCAAGATGTGGGGCGGGGTACCTTCTCTCACCGCCAAGCTACGGTACATGACCAGAAGACCGGCGAAGCTTACACGCCGCTTCAGCACATCGCACCCGAGCAGCCACGGTTCGATTTGTATGATTCATTCTTGTCAGAAGAAGCCGTACTGGCGTTTGAGTACGGTTATGCGACCACTGAACCGCGCAAGCTGACGATCTGGGAGGCCCAGTTCGGTGATTTTGCCAACGGCGCACAGGTGGTGATTGATCAATTTATTACCTCGGGCGAGTTGAAGTGGGGCCGTCTCTGTGGGTTAACCATGCTGCTGCCTCACGGATATGAAGGCCAGGGGCCAGAGCACAGCTCAGCGCGTCTCGAGCGATTCCTGCAATTGTGCGCTGAACACAACATCCAAGTGTGTGTTCCGTCGACCCCGGCTCAGGTCTATCACATGCTCCGTAGGCAGATCATCCGTCCACTTCGCAAGCCCTTGGTTGTAATGAGTCCGAAGTCTCTGCTTCGTAAGAAAGAAGCCGTCTCGACTCTGGAGGAGTTGGCACACGGTCGATTCCAAACCGTGATTCAGGACACAGCCAATTTGGATCCGAAGAAGGTGAAGAAGGTGGTGCTCTGTTCAGGCAAGGTGTACTACGACTTAGAGCAGCATCGCCAAGAAAGCGGTATCACAGATCGTGCCATCTTAAGAATCGAGCAGTTGTACCCATTCCCAGAGGACGATCTGGTTGAAGCACTCGCACCATACGAAAACATGGAAGAAATGATCTGGTGCCAAGAGGAGCCGATGAATCAAGGCGCCTGGTATCAGAGTCAGCACCACATGCTGAACGCGATGTGGCGGCATCTGCCTAATAAGTTCTTGCGGTATGCCGGTCGCCCAGCGGCGGCCACGCCTGCAGCAGGTTACATGGCGCTGCACGTCGCACAACAACAATCACTTATTCAAGACGCACTCGAAGGGTAAGGGTCGATCAGTCGACTTTATTAAGGAAAGACAATGGCAATTGAAATTAAAGCTCCACAATTCCCTGAATCAGTTGAAGAGGGATCCATCGCCACTTGGCATAAGCAGCCGGGTGAGGCCGTCAGTCGTGACGAATTGATTGTGGATATTGAGACCGATAAAACCGTCTTGGAAGTGGTCGCACCGGATGACGGGGTGCTCACCGAAGTATTCAAGGGCGAGGGCGACACAGTGCTCTCGCAAGAGCTGATCGCTCGATTTGAAGCAGGCGCCCAAGGCGCCGCGGCTCCAGCGGCTGCGCCTGTCGAATCGGCACCGGTTGCTGCAGCACCTGCAGCGGCTGTTGCAGCCAACCCGGCCGCGAAGAAGCTGGCCGATGAGAATAAGCTGGATTTGGCGCAGGTCACCGGGACTGGCAAAGACGGTCGTATTCTAAAAGAAGATGTGCAAAACGCACTGAAGGGCGGAACCACGGCGCCTGCTTCAGCAGCACCTGCGGCTGCAGTCGCGCCGGTCGCACTCGGCGAGCGCGTTGAAAAGCGTGTGCCTATGACACGACTTCGCGCCACCATTGCCAAGCGGTTGCTCGATGCGCAACATAATGCCGCGATGCTGACCACCTTCAACGAGGTCAATATGAAGCCGTTGATGGATATGCGGAGTCAGTACAAAGATCTGTTTGAAAAGACACATAACGGCACACGCCTTGGCTTTATGGGCTTCTTTGTGAAAGCAGCCGCTGAGGCCCTGAAGCGCTTCCCCGCGGTAAACGCCTCGATCGATGGCTCGGACATTGTGTATCACGGCTACTATGATATCGGCGTGGCAGTTTCGACTGAGCGCGGGCTCGTAGTGCCTGTGCTTCGTGATTGTGATCGCATGTCGATCGCCGAAGTGGAAGGCGGAATTAAGAACTTTGCGGTGGCTGCAAAAGACGGGAAGTTGTCCTTGGATGACATGACCGGCGGTACCTTTACCATCACCAATGGCGGCGTGTTTGGGTCGCTGTTATCCACGCCGATTTTGAATCCGCCGCAAACAGCTATTTTGGGTATGCATAAGATTCAAGAGCGGCCGATGGCCGTGAGTGGCCAAGTGGTGGTTCTGCCGATGATGTACCTGGCGTTGTCATACGATCACCGCATGATCGATGGCAAGGACGCAGTGCAGTTCTTGGTGGCCATTAAAGACATGCTGGAAGATCCAGCTCGTATGCTGCTCGACGTATAAAGAGGGAACAAAATGAGTCAACAATTTGATGTCATCGTCATAGGGGCAGGCCCTGGCGGGTATGTCGCGGCGATCCGGGCAGCCCAGCTAGGGTTTAAAACGGCCTGTATCGAAAAGTGGATTGGTAAAGACGGCAAGCCCTCGCTGGGAGGCACCTGCTTGAACGTGGGCTGTATTCCGTCAAAGGCGTTATTGGAATCCTCGTATAAGTTTGAAGAGGCCAGTCATGAGTTGGCCACGCACGGAGTGAGCGTGAGCTCGCCAAAGATCGATGTGGGCGCCATGCTAAAGCGCAAAGACAGCATCGTATCGAACCTGACCGGCGGGATCGGTGGCTTGTTTAAGACCAACGGGGTCACACACCTCGCCGGAACAGGGAAACTGCTGGCGAACAAGCAAGTAGAATTCACAGGCCACGATGGCAAAACCGAGGTATTGGCTGCCAGCCATGTGATCCTTGCGACCGGCTCTGTGCCAGTCAATATTCCACCCGCACCCCTGAAAGATGATCTGATCGTCGACTCAACCGGTGCGCTCGAATTTTCATCCGTGCCAAAACGTTTGGGTGTGATCGGCGGCGGCGTGATCGGGCTGGAGCTTGGCTCTGTCTGGAATCGTCTCGGCAGTGAGGTGGTCATTTTTGAAGCTTTGGATGAATTCTTGTCGGTCGCGGATCAGCAGATTGCCAAAGAATCACGGAAAATCTTCACCAAGCAGGGTCTCAATATCATGACCGGCACGCTGGTGAAGGCCACCGAAATCAAAGGCAAAAAGATCCAGGTCACCTACGCCACCAAAGACGGCGAACAGACAGAGACCTTCGATAAGCTCATCGTGGCGGTTGGCCGCAAGCCTTTTACCGACGGCCTATTGGCAGATGGCTGCGGGGTCACCCAAGACGAGCGCGGTTTCATTGAGGTGAACGATGTGTGTGAAACCGTTGTGCCAGGTGTGTATGCGATTGGAGACGTAGTCCGCGGGCCGATGTTGGCCCACAAAGGGTCTGAAGAAGGCGTTATGGTGGCTGAGCGCATCGCGGGCAAACATGCCCAGGTGAATTACGACACCGTGCCATCGGTGATTTATACCCATCCAGAAGTGGCTTGGGTCGGAAAGACTGAAGAACAATTGAAGCAAGCCGGTGTGGAATACAACGTCGGTGTATTCCCGTTTGCTGCTTCAGGCCGTGCAATGGCTGCGAACGAGACAGCAGGCATGGTGAAGATGATTGCTGATAAGGCCACCGATCGTATTCTGGGCGTTCATATAGTCGGTCCAACAGCCGGCGACATGGTGGCCCAAGCGGTGATAGCGATGGAATTTGGCTCGTCTGCCGAAGACATTGCGATGACGATGTTTGCCCATCCAACGGTATCTGAGGCATTGCATGAGGCTGCTTTAGCAGTCCACGGGCACGCCATTCATATTGCCAACAAGCGCAAGCGCGCTTAATGCAACGCGAGGGCGCCCAACAGGTTCCCTCGCATTTTGATAGTGGCCGGCCACAAGCCGGTCTGTTTTTTGACCTGAGACAAAAGTGACCAAGGTATGAATCTTCACGAATATCAGGGTAAAGCCTTATTCCGCGAATATGGGCTTCCCGTTTCACACGGTGTCGCCTGCGACACGACTGACGAAGTACTCGCCGCAGCCAAGCAAATTGGTGGCGATATGTGGGTGGTAAAAGCCCAGGTGCACGCGGGTGGACGCGGGAAAGCCGGTGGCGTTAAGCTGGTTAAAACCGAAGCAGAAATCCGCGAGTTTTGCGAGCGCCACATTGGCAGCCGTCTGGTGACCTATCAGACCGATGCCAGCGGCCAGCCTGTATCCAAAATTTTGATCGAAAGCTGCACTGACATTGCCAATGAATTGTATTTGGGTGCCGTAGTCGACCGCTCAACACGTCGTATTGTGTTCATGGCTTCTACCGAAGGCGGCGTTGAGATCGAGAAAGTCGCACACGAAACGCCTGAAAAGATCCTGAAAGCAGCGGTCGACCCCTTGGTCGGCGCGCAGCCCTATCAAGCCCGTGAAATCGGCTTCAAACTGGGTCTAAACCCGACACAAATGAAGCAGTTCACGCAGATCTTCTTAGGTCTTGCCAAGTTGTTTGAAGAAAAGGACGTCGCCTTGATCGAGGTGAATCCTTTGGTCATCACAGAGGAGGGGAACCTTCACTGTTTGGATGCGAAAGTGGTGATCGACTCAAACGCCATGTATCGCCATCCGGAATTGGCCGCAATGCACGATCCGTCTCAAGAGGATGCGCGCGAGGCCCTGGCGGCTAAATGGGACCTCAACTACGTCGCATTGGATGGAAACATTGGGTGCATGGTCAATGGTGCAGGCCTAGCGATGGGCACCATGGATACAGTGAAGCTGCACGGCGGCGCACCTGCCAACTTCCTCGATGTGGGCGGCGGAGCAACCAAAGAGCGTGTCGCGGAAGCCTTCAAAATCATCCTCTCCGATGACAATGTAAAGGCAGTATTCGTGAACATCTTCGGCGGCATTGTTCGCTGTGACATGATCGCTGAAGGCATCATTGGCGCCGTGGAAGAAGTCGGCGTTAAGGTACCTGTTGTGGTTCGACTCGAAGGCAACAATGCCGAGAAAGGCGCTGAAATTCTTAGCAATTCAGGCCTCAATATCATCGCAGGTGAAAGTTTGAGTGATGCGGCCCAGAAAGTCGTTGCCGCGGCCGGAGGTGCAGCATGAGTATTTTGATCAATAAAGACACCAAGGTGATCTGCCAAGGCTTTACCGGTAAAAACGGAACATTCCACTCTGAACAGGCCATTGCTTATGGCACTAAGATGGTTGGCGGTGTCACGCCAGGTAAGGGCGGCACGACCCATTTGGGGCTGCCCGTATTTGATACGGTGGCCGATGCGGTGACGACCACAGGGGCTGAGGCGTCTGTGATCTATGTGCCAGCGCCTTTCGTACAAGATTCCATCATGGAGGCGGTTTACGCTGGGATTAAGCTGATTGTGTGTATCACCGAAGGGGTACCCACACTGGATATGCTCAAGTGCAAAGTGGCCTGTGATCAGGCCGGCGTGGTCTTGATCGGTCCAAACTGCCCTGGTGTGATCACACCCGATGAATGCAAGATCGGCATTATGCCCGGACACATTCACATGAAAGGCAAGGTCGGTATTGTTAGCCGTTCTGGCACCTTGACCTATGAAGCGGTGAAGCAAACCACTGACATGGGCTTCGGACAATCTACGTGTGTTGGTATCGGCGGCGACCCGATTCCTGGTTCAAACTTCATTGACGTGCTGGCACGTTTTGAAGCCGATCCAGAAACACAAGCCATTGTGATGATCGGTGAAATTGGCGGCACTGCGGAAGAAGAGGCAGCTGAATTCATCAAACACAACGTAACCAAGCCAGTCGTGAGCTACATTGCCGGCGTCACCGCACCTGCGGGCAAGCGCATGGGCCACGCGGGCGCTATTATTTCCGGTGGCAAAGGCACGGCAGCTGAGAAGTTTGCGGCGCTCGAGGCAGCCGGTGTACGAGTAACGCGCAACTTGGCAGAAATCGGTAGCACACTGAAAGAAGCCACAGGCTGGTAAGGTTTTTCTTGACCCAGTGAACATAAACCCCGGCTTGCCGGGGTTTTTTATGGTTGGAATTTCAGATTTAGCCCCAATTGTTCCGCCATCTGAACAGGTAACCAGTGATTAGGACGATGACTGACAAAACAGAAACACTTGGATTTCAAACCGAAGTAAAACAACTGCTGCACCTGATGGTGCATTCTCTCTATTCCAACCGCGAAATATTTCTCCGCGAGTTGATTTCCAATGCCAACGATGCCTGCGACAAGTTGCGCTTCCAAGCATTGGATGCACCGGACTTAATGGAGCAAGACACCGAGCTGCAGGTTCGTATTTCTGTGGATCCCGATAGCAAGGAATTGGTCATTGCCGATAACGGCATTGGTATGTCCCGTGAGGAAGCGATCTCCAACCTGGGGACCATTGCGAAGTCGGGCACCGCTGAGTTTCTCAAGAATTTATCGGGTGATGCGAAAGCCGATGCTAAATTGATTGGCCAATTCGGGGTTGGATTCTACTCGGCCTTTATCGTAGCCGATCGCGTCACTGTGCGTACTCGCAGAGCAGGCGCCAAGGCAGCAGAGGGCGTCGAGTGGTCATCAGACGGCGACGGGCAGTACACCTTAACGCCCATCGAACGGGCGGACCGGGGAACCGAGATCCGTCTCACCTTGAAAGAAGACGCAGCCGAGTTTGCTGAGAGCTATCGGGTCAAGCACCTGGTGACGAAATATGCCGATCATGTCTCGATCCCTGTGTTCTTGAAGAACAATGACGCGACGAAGGACGAGCCGGAATGGGATCAGGTCAACCAAGCGACCGCGCTTTGGACGCGTCCTCGCACTGAAGTGACCGATGAAGAGTATGCAGAATTCTATAAACACGTCGCCCATGATTTCGAAGACCCCTTGACCTGGAGCCACCATAAAGTGGAAGGGAAGTCGGAATACACTGGACTGCTTTACGTGCCTGCACGGGCACCCTTTGATCTTTGGAATCGTGAAAGCCCACGCGGCCTGAAACTCTACGTGCAGCGTGTCTTCATCATGGATCGTGCTGAGGAGTTTTTGCCTCTGTATTTACGCTTTATTCGGGGCGTTGTGGATTCTGCAGATCTAAGCCTGAACGTCTCTCGCGAAATTCTGCAAAAAGACGACCGTGTCGAGGCGATGAAGTCGGCTGTGACTCGTCGAGCACTCGATATGCTGGCGAAGCTGGCTAAAGACGACGGCGAAAAATACCAAAAGTTTTGGGATACCTTCGGTGAATGCCTGAAAGAAGGTCCCGCAGAGGACTACCAAAACAAAGATCGCATCACGAAGTTGTTGCGGTTTGCCAGTACCCACACCAACGACACAGCACAAACCGTCGGTGTTGAAGAGTACATCGGTCGTATGATCGAGGGGCAAAAGGACATCTACTATTTGGTCAGTGAAAGCCACACTAATGCGCTTGGCTCGCCCTATCTAGAAGCTTTTAAAGCACGAGGTATCGAAGTATTGATTCTGTCCGATCGGATTGATGAGTGGCTGATGGGTCACCTGCAGTCGTTCGAAGATCGCCAGTTCGTGGACGTGACCCGCGACGGATTGGAATTGCCAGGTGAAGGCAAGGACGAGAAGAAAGAACAAAAGAAAGAAGCCAAAGAGCATAAGGAGCTGATCAAGCGGATGAAAGAGGCGTTGTCTGACGAAGTGTCGGATGTAAAACCCTCTGTACGTTTGACCGATTCCGCTGCAGTATTAGTATTGACTGAGCAGGATTTGGGGCCGCAGATGCGGCAGATTATGGAGGCCGCGGGTCAAGCGATTCCGACGTCTAAACCCATTCTTGAGGTCAATGCCAATCACGGGCTATTGACTCGGCTCGAAGCCGAGCGTGATGACCAACGCTTTAAGGAGTTGGCCCGCTTGGTGTTCGATCATGCGCAGTTAGGCGCCGAAGGGAAGCTTGATGACGCCCCTGGCTATTTGAAACGTGTGAATGCACTGTTAACTGAGCTATCTGGATGACGCGAAAGGGACTACTGCCATTGCTGTTTGCCTCGATGCTGACAGCATGTGCAGTGCCCGTCAAAGCGCCTGAAGAGCTTCGCAACCTAGCGAAAAGCGATACGGCTTTCTTTGTGGAAGCCGTTCGCGGTTCGGTCGATGACAATCTCGCCTTGTTGATGCAAAAGCTGTATCGACGAAATCCAGTTCAATTGCCCGCGGGTGTGACGGTTGAAATGCGGATCGTTCAACTGAGAGCACCGCGACTTAACCTACAGGAATTTGACAACCCCCAACCTGATGTCTTAATTCGCCGAGCGTTTGAGCCCGACTTTTCGGGCGACCGTGTGTACGCGCTAGTGGCCGGACTTCAATCGATGGTGAACCATGCATTTGATCATCGCAGGGAGTTTTTGTTACTCGATGATTTACCCACCGCGCAGTTCGTCTACAACGCCGCGCGAAATATAGAAACAGCATCCTATTTATTACGCGTTAAGGTAAACGAAGCGGGTGAGCCCCTGATCTATGCCGATGGCATCCAAGACGGGATTGTGAATGCGTCCTTCTCCCAACTGCTTGGAGAGATGATCGGCCTTCAAGATGCGTTATCGGTGGCACTGGCGAAAAAAGACCAGCGTACTTTAAACGCGGTCGCTCGAGGCGTTGCCTCAACGGTCTTTTTACCGGTCGGTTTCTAAGAGCGCCACAGAGCGAGTTTCTGGCCACACCTCAAGCATCTCTTGATAGATTTCAGGCCCTGCAGCCAGGGTAGGTTGGGGTTCAGTCCGCCAGGTAGCGCTTGATAAATAATCGCTGACCACCGCACCAGCCTCTTTGGCAATTAAAAGCCCCGCCAAAGCGTCCCACGGTTTTAGGTGTTGATCAAAAACCGCATCGAGTCGGCCTTGGGCTAAGTCACACAAGATTAATGCGCCTGCGCCGGGTTGACGCATGATGGCGCCTGCCTCAAGCGCCGCCGTAATGCGTCCAGAGAGCTCTGTGGCGGTCAGCTTGGAGGAGTGGCAAATGCCCACCAGGCCTTCGGAAAAACGGGGGCGCCATGTCGATTTCAGTGGCTGACCGTTTAGCGTGGCGCCTTGACCACGCGCTGCGGCGTATAAACAGTCGTGGATTGGATCAAAAATCCAGCCTGCCACCAAGACGTCGTCTTCAACCAACGCTAAGGTTGAGCAGAAATACGGCAGTCCGCGAACAAAGTTGGTGGTGCCGTCGATGGGATCGATGACCCATTCCCGTCGCGCGCGACTGACCGCGCCTTCTTCACCTAGAAATCCGTCGTTTGGAAATGCATCCGCAAGAATCTCGACCATTTTGGCTTCGACCGCACGATCTGCTTCACTCACATAGTCTTGCGGGCCTTTGCAATCGATGGTCAGCTGGTCCCGAGCATTGAAATAAGACAATGCCAACTCACCGCCCGCGCGAATTGCCCGTATTGCCACCTCAGACGTATTCATCTTTTTCCCCTACACTGTCCGTCTTTACCCAGAGTTCGTGTCTGTGAGCGTATTACCCGAAGCCACCAAACAAAGCATACAACTGCTGTACCGAGATTTTCTCACAGCCCGAAGCTTAAAACCGCGCCAGGGGCAAAAAGAAATGGTGGCCGAGGTCGCGCGTGTGCTGTCTCGGATTGGGGATCAAGGCAATCCACCGATTGGCTTCATTGAGGCCGAAACCGGCACAGGAAAAACGCTCGCCTATCTAATCGGTGCGTTGCCTGTGGCCTTAGAGCGGGAAATGCCCCTGGTTATTTCGACCGCCACCGTGTCGTTGCAGAGTCAGTTAATTGAAAAAGATCTCCCCGATTTAGCGGAAGCAACCGGTCTGGTCTTCACTTGGACGCTGGCCAAGGGGCGACGTCGGTATTTGTGTCCGGCGCGTTTAGAGTCGGTCATGGACGCTGACAGCCAAGGCGAAGCACTGTACCCAGACGAGCTGATTCTCGTGTTAGACGGCACTGACCGAGACCAGCTGGCAGGACTCAGTCAAGCCTGGGTTACAGGTCAGTGGAAGGGCGATATGGATGACTACCCAGAAGCCATTAGTGATCCGGTTCGCACTGCAATCACCACCGACCATCGAAGATGCCAGGGACGCCAATGCGCGAGTTTCAATCAGTGTCCGTATTTTATGGCGCGTGAAACATGGCTTTCCGCTGACGTGCTGGTGGTCAATCATGACCTATTACTGTCTGACTTAAAACTTGGTGGGGGCGTGGTGCTGCCCCCGTTAGAAAAAACGGTGTTGGTGGTCGACGAGGCGCATCAGCTCCCGCGTATCGCATCCGATCAATTCACAGCCCAAGTTCGTATTGCGCAATGTTTAGGCGCGATCAAAAGCATCGAGCGCATGGCTCAAAGCCTGCTTGGGCTGTTACCCGAGTCGCATAAGGTACACAAAGATCTGGTGCGGTTGGGTCCGTCGCTGGTGGATCTCGGCCATCACATTGCCGATTGGGGTCGACAGACCCTGGGCGCCCTTGGGCACCTCACGGCGGATCGGTTTAACAGCCAAGGCGGTGGTTCGCGCTACCGATTGAGCCTCGATGAGCAGTTTCCCTGGCCCGGACCTGGGGTATCCGACATCACCGAATCGCTCACGCGCCTCGGCCGGATTCAAGAATGGTTGAAGGGGATTACAGAGACGGCGGATGAGCCGATTCAAAGCGACCAAGCCGAAACCCTCGCCAACCAGTGGGCGATCGCCTCGGCTCGGCTCGAGCCCTTGCCAGACATGGCGCGTGTGTTTTCATCGACCGCCCAAGACGGTGGCGATGCGCGCTGGATCCGCGTGGGGCAGGATGTTCGATATGCCACACCGGATGATCCCACGGACATCGAATTTTGGGCCAGTCCAATCACCCCGGCAAAAAGCCTACGCGACAGTTTGTGGGGGCGGGTGGGCGCAGCCATTTTAACTTCTGCCACCTTGGCGCACCAAGGCCGTTTTGACTCCCCAGGCGAGGCCTTAGGGATCGATGGATTCTCCAGCCGAATCGTCAGCGGCGTATTTAATTACGCGCAACAGGGAACACTCCGCGTACCTGAAGAAGCAGGCGATCCTCGGGACGAGTCCGCTCACAGCAGGCAGGTCGCTCGTTATATTGCCAGTCGCCAGGATTCGAGCTTGGGGGTTTTGGTTTTGTTTACCAGCTGGCGATTGCTGAATCTAGTCGAGGAACTGTTGCCCGCGAGCTGTCTTGATCAATGTCTCATACAAGGACAGTTGCCCTTGGCGGAGCTTTTGAAATTGCATCAATCTCGCCGCACCCAGGGCCAAACCTCGATTCTATTTGGCCTTCAATCTATGGCAGAAGGCATTGATTTACCTGGTGATTTAGCAAACGAGGTGGTGATTACACGTTTGCCATTTCAGCCACCCGATGATCCGCGGGAAGCGACTTATGCGGATTTTCTCAAGCGCCAGGGTCGAGACCCCTTTGCGGAACTGTCGATGCCTGCAGCAACCATTCGTCTTCGCCAAGCGGTGGGCCGTTTGATCCGATCGGAGACCGACACAGGTCAAGTAACCGTCCTTGATCGCCGTTTGGTGAATACCGCTTGGGGTCGAAGCCTGTTACAAGCATTACCATCGTTTCATTTAGAGGACTGACCCACATGACACAAGTCGCTATCGTTGCCGCGAAACGGACCGCGGTTGGAAATTTCTCAGGCACCCTCGCGGGCACCTCCGCCGATGCACTCGGCACGGTTGTGATCCAACAACTGTTAAAGGACACCGGTGTCGCACCGGATACCGTGAGTGAAGTGATCCTTGGGCAAGTACTGTGCGCGGGTCAGGGTCAAAATCCAGCCCGAAAGGCGGCGATCAATGCAGGCTTGCCGGACACCTGTCCTGCGATGACCATCAATAAAGTGTGCGGGTCGGGCCTCAAGGCGGTCTCACTGGGTGTTCAGTCAATTCTCTGCGGTGATGCGGACATTGTGATTGCCGGCGGGCAAGAAAATATGAGCCAATCAGGCCATGTCATGCTTGGCTCACGGGACGGAGTTCGCATGGGCAATGCCTCGTTAATTGACACCATGCTCAAAGACGGCCTGACCGATACCTTTGGTGGGTATCACATGGGCATCACCGCTGAAAACGTGGCAAAACATTTCGGTATTTCTCGTGAAGAACAGGATGAGTTTGCGGCTGCTTCACAACAAAAGGCGTCCAAAGCGCGCGCGGAAGGGCGGTTTAAAGATGAAATCGTACCCGTGGTGATCCCTCAGCGTAAGGGCGACCCAATTGTCTTTGATACGGATGAATTTATTCGTGATGGCGTGACCGCCGAAGCGCTTGGAAAGCTGCGTCCTGCGTTTGACAAGGAAGGTACTGTCACCGCGGGCAACGCATCTGGAATCAACGACGGTGCGGCCGCCGTCATGCTCATGACGGTTGAGCGTGCAGAGTCGCTCGGCTTGCCGATTTTGGCCCGAGTGAAGGCTTATGCTTCTGCAGGTGTGAGCCCAGAACTTATGGGAACCGGTCCAATCCCTGCGACCGAGGCCTGTTTGCAAAAAGCCGGCTGGACGCACGAGGATCTCGATCTGGTTGAAGCCAATGAAGCCTTTGCCGCTCAGGCGATTGGGGTCAATAAAGGCTTGGGTTGGGACACCGCCAAGGTGAACGTCAATGGCGGCGCCATCGCCATCGGTCATCCGATCGGAGCCTCGGGATGCCGTGTGTTTGTCTCGCTGATCCACGAAATGATCAAACGCGACGTACACAAAGGGTTGGCGACCTTGTGTATTGGTGGAGGCCAGGGAGTTGCTCTGGCAATTGAACGCTAATTAGTCGGAATGATGATCCCTCGTGTACACTCTCGCTTTCGATGAGAGGCTACGAGGGATCATGACTGAATCGAACACACCCGCATTGTGGGATCCGGCTTCGTTTGACGTACCGGCTGAAGAGGGTAAAACCCGCTTCCACGACCTAGACCTTCCCAAAGCACTGATGCATGCCATTGCCGATCTTGGCTTTCGTTTTGCCAGTCCCATTCAAGCCGAAGCATTGCCTGTTGTACTGGATGGTGAAGACATTGTTGCCAAAGCCCAAACCGGCACCGGCAAAACCGCCGCTTTTCTGATCTCGATGATCGATACCTTCTTGCGTGAACCCTTGGATGGCAAGCGCCGGACCGGCACACCGCGGGCCCTGATATTGGCACCGACTCGGGAACTGGTGGTGCAGATCGCAGCCGATGCTGAAAATCTGTGCAAGTACACCGGATTATCCGTCGTCACCATCGTGGGCGGCATGGATTATCAAAAACAACGCGACGATCTGCGTGCAGTTCCCTGTGACATCATGGTCGCCACCCCCGGTCGACTGATCGATTTCCTGGGCCAAAACGAAATCAATTTGCGAAAAATTGAAGTGTTGGTGTTGGATGAAGCCGATCGCATGCTAGACATGGGCTTTATGCCTGACGTGCGCCGTATCGTTAGAGCCTGTCCTCGCAAAGAGTTGCGTCAAACCATGTTGTTTTCAGCGACCTTTACGCCTCAAATTGTCGAACTCTCAGAGCGCTGGACCTTTGATCCGACACGGATCGAAATTGCCCCTGAGCACGTCACGACCGACCGGGTGGAGCAGATCGTCTACATCACAACCCACGACACCAAGTATCAATTACTGAAGAACCTAATCGAAACAAGGGATCTGCATAAGGTGATGGTGTTTGCCAATCGTCGTGATCTCTGTCGTGACTTGGTCGAACGGTTGATTAAAGACGGCGTAGATGCGGCTTTGCTCAGCGGTGAAGTGCCTCAACGTAAGCGCATCCAAACGCTTGATCGTTTTAAAGAGGGCAAGACCCGTGTTTTGGTTGCCACCGATGTGGCTGGCCGCGGCATCCATATCGATGGGGTCGGACACGTGATCAACTACACGCTACCGGAAGACCCAGAGGATTATGTGCATCGCATTGGGCGGACTGGCCGCGCAGGCGCTGAAGGCACTTCCATCAGTTTTGCGTGCGAAGACGACTCGTTCTTGCTGCCTGAGATTGAGGCCTTTATTGGACGGTCTCTGCCTTGCCAGCAAGCCCCAGAGTCCCTTATCGACGCCTAACGATGTCCAACGTTCGTTGGTCACATCCGTACCGATCCCTGCCAGAAGAGCGTTTCTGGCAGTCGGTGGTACCGACACCGCTTGAAAATCCGCGTTGGGTGGATTGGAATCCAAGCGTTTCTAAGTTGCTCGGCGTGGATCAGCTCGCGAGCCGAGCGGACAGTTTGGCTGCATTTGCTGCTGGCACACCGCTACCTGAGTGGCAGCCTTTGGCCCAGGTGTATTCGGGCCACCAGTTTGGTCAATGGGCAGGGCAACTGGGTGACGGTCGAGGTCTGTATCTGGGCCAAACCACCCACAACGGAACTCATCGTGAGTGGCACCTCAAGGGGGCAGGGATGACTCCGTATTCTCGCATGGGTGATGGTCGCGCTGTCCTTCGCTCTAGCATTCGAGAATATCTGATTGGTGATTACATGCACGGGCTCGGCGTACCTACAACGCGAGCATTGGCGCTGGTTGATAGCGATACATCGGTGCGGCGAGAGACTTGGGAGCGGGGTGCGACCCTCTGTCGCATAGCGCACAGTCATTTGCGAATTGGCCACCTCGAACACTTCTATTACAGAAATGAGCATGACGCACTTCGCACCATGCTCGACTTCTCAATCAGCCAATTGGATCCAGACCTCCCAGACAGCCCAGCGCGTCCGGTTTTATTTTTCGAACGCGTGCTGACTCGATCTGCGGCCTTGGTGGCCGCCTGGATGGCGGTGGGTTTTGTACATGGCGTGATGAATACCGACAACACGGCGCTGTCCGGTGAGACCCTGGATTATGGGCCCTATGGATTTATCAGCCACTGGGATCCGGAGTTTGTGATCAATCACACCGACCACACCGGTCGCTATGCATACGGACAGCAACCGAGCGTCATGTATTGGAACATGGCTCGACTCGCTGAGACACTGACGCCCTTTGTGGAAATCGATGACTTAAAGGCCCTGTTGGATACCTTCCCGGCGCGGTATCGGTCAGCCTATGGGGCAGAAATGGCAGCACGCCTAGCCATCGACCCATCACATCCTGATTTGGATGCCTGGGTGTCTGATGCGCAGACCCTATTTGGCCAGCCGGGACGCTATTATTCAGAGCTTTTTTATTGGGCTTTGCATGATCAGGAGGTGGTCCTGAGCTCTCTGACGCCCTCCGATCCCTTGGCCCGCGATCTGCATCAGCGGTGGCAAGGTATGCACGAATCGTCACGATTGGAGACAGCGCGAGAGAGAGCACCGGCTTGGATGCTCAGCCATTGGCTACTCGACACCCTCATTAAGCGCGCAGAGCAGGGCGAGACCGAGTGGGTGTCCGCTATGCGAGGGGCCATCGAGCAGGGAATCTCAAAACGGTCTGAGGCGGCCTCAGAGTTAGGAGGACACCCGCCAGCGCCGACGGAAGCCTTTCATTTAAGTTGCAGTTCATAAGGATAAAAAGATGCGTGTTGCAGTGATTGGATCGGGAAGTTTTGGCACCGTACTGGCGGACATGGCCGCCCATAACGATTGCGAAGTGCGCATCTATGCCCGTCGCTCGGAAACCGTCGCCGAAATCAACGAATCTCACAGCAATCGGCAATATCATCCTGGGCTCAGCTTGCATGAGTCCATCAAGGCCACGGATCAGTTGGCTGAAGCGGTCTTTGAGGCCGATTTGGTATTGCTGTCGGTTCCATCCAAGTCCATGGATACGGTCTGTGCTGAATTGCATCATTTGATCGGCTCTGACGTGGCGCTGTTATCGACCACCAAAGGGATTCGCGAGAAGGGGTTTAAGTTGATGAGTGAGGTCATCAGCGAACATCTACCGCACAACCCAGTTGGGGTGTTGTCGGGACCCAATCTCGCCCATGAAATTGCGCAACGCCATCTCACCGCATCTGTTGTCGCCAGTCGAGACCCCAAAGTGCGTGAGCTCGCACGGCGGGCATTTGCCACCAAGTACTTTCGACTTTACAGCTCTGAGGACTTGATCAGTGTCGAATTGGGCGGTGCCCTTAAGAACATTTACGCGATCGCTTCTGGATTGGCCGATGGCTTGGGCGTCGGTGAAAACACAAAGGCCCTATTAATCACTCGTGCCTTAGCTGAAATGTCGCGATTATCCAATCATATGGGCGGCAACCCCCTAAGCTTTTTGGGTCTTGCCGGTGTCGGAGACCTCTACGTGACCTCAATTTCACCGTTGTCCCGAAACTTTAGAATAGGCCGGGCGCTGGCCGAGGGCATAGATCTAGCGGAAGCGGAGCGCGCTCTTGGCCAAGTCGCTGAAGGGATCAATACGCTGAGGCTGGTCCACGCTAAATGTGGCGAACTGGGCATCGTGATGCCGATACTGGATGCCTTGTATCAGGTAATCTTTGGCGGAAAGCCGGTGCGACAGACCGCATTGCAGATGATGCAAGCGGCCCACACATCCGACGTTGAGTTTTTGATGCCCGGTGTGGGCTCAACCCTTTAAGACCGGCGACGGCCGGGAAGCGCGTCCTTAATGGCGGCGGCAAACTTGGTTAATGCTTTTTCCGTCGTTTCCCAGTTAATGCACGCATCCGTGACAGACACGCCGTATTTCAGCTCCGCTAGGTTATCAGGGATGCTCTGATTGCCTTCGTTGATATTCGACTCAATCATCACCCCACAAATGGACTCGTTGCCGTCTTTGATCTGATGCGCGATGTCATCCAAGACCAAGGGCTGAACATTGTGGTCTTTATTGGAGTTCGCGTGCGAACAATCGACAACAATGTTTTTCGGCAGACCGACTTTTTCGAGTGCTTGCTCACACAGGGCCACACTGACCGAATCGTAGTTCGGTTTTCCACCGCCACCGCGCAGCACGACGTGTCCGTACGCATTGCCTTTGGTCTTGGTGATCGCCACCTGACCGTCAGGATTAATCCCGAGGAACGCATGCCCCTGCGTCACCGACTTCATGGCGTTGACCGCAACGTCCAGTGACCCGTCCGTACCATTTTTAAAACCGACCGGCGAAGACAGCCCAGAGCTCATCTCGCGATGGGTTTGCGACTCAGTGGTCCGAGCGCCAATCGCAGTCCAAGTGATGGTGTCCTGCAAATATTGTGGTGAGATCGGATCCAGAGCTTCTGTTGCCAATGGGAGGCCCAATTCACTCAATTGAATCAGTAGTTTACGAGCAATTTTTAGACCGTTTTCAATTTCAAAGCTGCCGTTCAAATTCGGGTCGTTGATCAACCCTTTCCAGCCCACCGTGGTGCGTGGTTTCTCAAAATAAACTCGCATAATGATGAACAACTCATCGGACACCGACTCGGCCAGCGCCTTAAGACGCTTTGCGTATTCAAGGGCCAATTCCGGATCGTGAATGGAGCAAGGACCAACGACCACAAAAATGCGCGAATCCTTTCCATCGAGGATGTCTTTCACAGTCTGACGCGAAGAGGCCACCAATTGACGGACCGAATCCGGGAGGGGTAGGGACGCCTTTAGGGCCGAAGGGGGCGCAATGACTTCATAATTTTCGATGTTGAGATCTGATAAACGCATATAGCCTGTCTGTATCAAAACGGGGGATGAGATAGCTATTGTAGGGGCGCATCGCCACTTAGCAAGAAAATCTGTTGACACACATCACGGAGACAGTATCATGCGCCCCCATCGTTGCAACGGGGGTGGATAGCTCAGTTGGAAGAGCATCGCCCTTACAAGGCGAGGGTCGGGGGTTCGAGCCCCTCTCCACCCACCAAGTCCGTTACAACAACCGCACGGAGCGGTAGTTCAGTTGGTTAGAATACCGGCCTGTCACGCCGGGGGTCGCGGGTTCGAGCCCCGTCCGCTCCGCCATTATTTAAAAAAGCTGGCCTAGGCCGGCTTTTTTATTGCCTGAACTCAACCGCTTAAGCGGTCAGCATACGCCTCAAGCGCGCGCTCCGGAAAGCTGTTGGGCATGACAAACAACCGCAATAGCTCGCCACCTTCACCGTCTTTTCGAGATAAGGCATAACAATCAGCTTGCTCAGGCGAGGGCACTGATTTCGGGGACTGAGGGAGAGTCACAGGCCCGCGGTAGGGTGCAATCCAGGCCGCGCGGGGCACGAAAGCCCAACCAGCACTCGCGCCATAGGCTTTAGACACATGCTTAAAAGCGGCCGGCGCATCGCGATGGATACACCAATAGCTCGGCAACCCAGCTTCTACACCTTCCGGCAACACTCGGGTTTGTCTCCAAGGTGTGAGTAGATAACCAAAAATAAGACCTATGGACAGGGACGGCTCAGGAACACCCGCGGCGTGCAGCTGAGTTTTGGCTAATGGCCGCCCAATCAAAGGCAACTGATGTGTCTCGAGATGCTGAACCTTGATATCGAATCGATCTTGGCAGCTGGGCCCAATCCAGCCTTTCAAACTCGCACGTGCATCCTCTGATTCAACGCCTGCATAGAACTTCACAGCCACTTCGAGGTGGATGACTTGGCTGTCCAGTTCGAGCACATAATCCAATTCACCAATCGTCTGTTGCGCTTCGCGGATCGGCAGTCCTTGAGCAAGTACCTGGAGTCCCGGGGATCGCTCGAGCAGGGCGGTGAACAGCGCCTCAAAACGACGCCCCAGTCTTTTCGGCGCGCCGTGCCACGCCCATTCCAGTGCCACCTCATCGGCAAGCGAGGCATCCGGTGGAGCCAGCGCACTCAGCAGACGGTCAATGACGTCGTTTGGCCCGTGTCGCCATAAGGGCGATACATCTCGAATCCAGGCCAATTCGCGGCGAATTGTGTCTGGATGGTTCGCCTCAAGCTCAGTTTGAGGTGTAATAGCCATATAACTCCTGAGGGGCAGTCGTGAAAAAATTTCAACGGATCGGACTAATTGGGCGCTCGGGTCATCACCAGGCCATAGCAACCATAGCACGGCTCAGTCAGTTTTTACGGGACCAACAGCTAGAGGTCTGGGTTGAAGACGAACTCGCCGAGCATGAAGAATTTGTGGGCCTTCCGCACTGCGGCCTCGAGCTGATTGGGCAAAAAGTCGATTTGGCCATCGTCGTCGGCGGTGACGGCAGTTTGCTGGGGGCCTCCCGCGCTTTGGCGCGTTTTAATACACCGGTGCTGGGCATCAACCGTGGCACCTTAGGCTTTTTGACAGACATCCGCCCACAAGAAGCCGTTGAAAAAGTGGCTCAAGCATTGGCGGGCGAATTCACCGAAGAGACCCGGTTTTTAAATGCGGTTCGCGTGGTCAGGGAGGGGCAAACCATCGCGCGTGCCACCGCCCTAAATGACGTCGTGCTCCATAAAGGCCAATCGGCACGGATGCTCGGTTTTGATCTCTGTATCGATGACCAATTCGTCTACTCAAGTCGCTCAGACGGATTGATCTGCTCAACGCCCACCGGATCAACAGCCTACGCGTTATCCGCCGGAGGACCGATCATGCACCCTAAGCTCGAGGCGCTGATCTTAGTCCCAATGTTCCCTCATACCCTCAATGCGCGCCCCATTGTGGTGCCAGCCGACTCGGTGATATCGGTCACGGTCACTGAGAAGCACCAAGCACTGCCGCAAGTGAGTTGCGACGGGCAGACCCACATTGCATTGTTGCTCGGCGACACCATCTTTATCGAACGCTCAGAGCAACACCTGACGTTATTGCACCCACCCGGCTACAGCTACTACGAAGTATGTCGATCCAAACTGCAGTGGGGCGGACGGATCGAACCACAACAGGATGATGAATGAACTCAGTTGATGACCTTATACAGGCACTGACCCCTTCGATGGTTAGCGACCTTCGCCGCGCCCTTGAATTGAGCAAATTCCCAGACGGACGGCCCGTATCGCCCGAACAAAAAGAAATGATGCTTGAAGCCATTATTCGCTATGAAGCCCTGCATGTTCCGGTGGAATCACGGACTGGGTATGTAGACAAAGGGGCTTCGAACTGCGACGTGCCGCAGCCCTTTGCCGATCGCATCCCAACCCGGGAGAGTAACGATGACTGATTCCCGCACCGCACTCGCCGCCCCTGAGGTCACTCGTCTGGCCGACTACACCGCTTATCCCTATGAGGTGGCTTCCGTGGATCTCACGTTCGAGCTCGACCCATCGGCCACGCGTGTGACCCAAATCAGTGAATTCGAACGCATCGATGCCACTCAGACCTCGTTGGTGCTCTATGGGCTCAATGTCAAACGAATCGCGATTTTGATAAACGACGTGCCCGTCGAAGAGGAGCGGATCACAGTCGACGACGAGGTCTTAACAATCAGTGAGGTGCCCGAGGCCTTTACGTTAACGGTCGTCACTGAAATTAACCCAGAGGCCAACAAAGCGTTGGAAGGGCTGTATCTCTCCAACGGCATGTTTTGTACGCAGTGCGAAGCCGAGGGATTTAGACGGATTACCTACTATCCCGACCGCCCAGACGTCATGAGTGTCTTCACCACCCGGATTGTGGCTACAGATGCCTATCCGGTGATGTTATCAAACGGCAATCCGGTCTCTGATGAGGTCGGTGCAGACGGGCGCAGGACCGTGGTCTGGCACGATCCGTTCCGGAAACCTTGTTATCTGTTCGCCTTGGTAGCAGGGGATCTTGCAGTCGCCAGCGATCAATTCTCGACCCAATCAGGTCGTGTCGTGGATCTCAAAATCTATGTAGAACCCAAAGACCTTGATCGTGTGGACTACGCGATGGGCAGCCTGAAACGTGCTATGGCGTGGGATGAAACCGTTTTTGGGCGCGAATACGACTTGGATTTATTCATGATCGTTGCGGTGAGTCACTTCAACATGGGCGCCATGGAGAACAAAGGACTCAACATCTTCAACTCCAGTTGCGTCCTCGCAAGCCCAGAGGCGGCGACCGATCAAGCATTCCAGCGCATCGAAGCCATTGTCGCGCATGAATACTTCCACAATTGGTCAGGCAATCGGGTGACCTGCCGCGACTGGTTTCAACTGAGCCTTAAAGAGGGGTTCACCGTCTTCCGAGACAGCGAGTTCTCATCCGACATCAACTCACGTGCGGTCAAACGGATTCAAGATGTGAACTTCTTGCGTTCGGCACAATTCACCGAAGACAGTGGGCCTACAGCACATCCTGTTCAGCCATCTGAATATTTGGAGATTTCCAACTTTTACACGCTCACTATTTATGAGAAGGGTGCGGAAATCGTTCGCATGATCAAAACCCTGCTCGGTCCAGACCTGTTCCGACAAGGCAGCGATCTGTACTTTGCACGGCACGACGGACAGGCGGTTACGATCGAGGACTTCGTGAACGCCATGGCTGACGTCTCAAAGCGAGACTTCACTCAGTTTATGCGGTGGTATCGCCAACCGGGCACACCGGTGTTGTCCGTGGCTGTGACTCGGACGGGAACGGGTCTAGACCTTACTTTGACTCAATCGCCCCCTTCGGTGGCAGGGGAAACTACCCACAAGCCTTACCTTATCCCTGTGAGCCTGCAGATTTTCGACCGAAATTCCGGAGAGATCTTGGTGCCAGAGCAGTTGATCGAGCTGACAGATGAATCGCTCACACTGGATTTATCAGTGCCACATGGCGACCCGGTGGTGTCCATTCTCCGCGGCCTCTCAGCGCCCGTGAAGTTAGCCTTCGACCGGCCCATTGACGACCTGATTGCCTCAGCACGCCATGATGATGACGGAGTAAATCAATGGGATGCAATCCAAACCCTGTATTTGGAAGCCATTGCCGAGCGCCTCAAAGGGGGCACTGAAGTGACCACCCAAGTGGTCGAGCTCGTGGCGTCACTGATTAGGGAACCGGCGCACATCCAAGACCCCGCTTGCTTGGCTGAAATGCTCATGCTGCCGCAAGACGCCATTCTCTGGGATCGATTCCAGCCGGCCGATCCGCAAGCCTTGGTGGAAGCGAGAAAGGCGTTGCGTACGCAACTCGCTAGAGAATTATCTGCCGAGTGGCAGGCTCTGTATCACGCGATGCAGGTAGAGGGTCCGTATACCCCTGAGGCAGATGCCATCGGTTGTCGTAGCTTAGCCATCACTGCGCTGGGGTACTGGGCACGGAGCGAGCCGATTGACGCCGTTTTGAGGGCGAAATTTGCCACCTCATCCAATCTCACCGAACGCTTCGCGGCCTACCGCATCGCGCGTGCCGAATGCGCCTCCGAGACCGCTGAAGCGTTGTCTGATGCCTTCTTAGCGTCCGCACAGACCGATGAGGTACTCGACTTGTGGTTGTCAACCGAAGCGGTAAATGAATCAACCGCCACACTTGAGCGCGTTCAAGCGCTGACTGAGCATCCTCGGTTTGAATGGAGCAACCCCAATCGGGTGCGCGCCGTGGTCGGAGCATTCGCAGCTCGCAACGTCAAAGCGTTTCACACGGAGGCCGGCTATCGCTACCTGGCAGAAGTCATCCTAAAGCTGGACGCCATGAATCCGCAGATTGCGGCTCGCATGGTCAATCCACTGTGCCAATGGCGCAGACTGGCAGAGCCTTATCAAACATGGATGGCTGATGCATTGGATGAGCTCGCTGTCATGAAACTGTCAAAGGATTTGTTTGAAATTATCGATAAGAGTCGGAGAACGTAATCCAGCGAACGAGGTCGATGATCGCCATGAATGACACCAACGCCTACACGGAGATCATCGAAGCCTGTCAGCTTCCCCAAGAAGCTGCCCAGTTCGCGGCCTGGTTCGTCGACTCGCTGTCTGGAAACGACCTCAAACGCATCCAAAGATCAGACCTCGTCGGCGCGATACGTTACGCCTACTCACTGATTACGGCGCCATCTACCGCGCCGGTGACGTTACTCAATCCCAGATACGATGAGCTCGGGTGGCAGAGCGAATCCACCGTCTGCGTCGTCTCACATCCCGACATGCCGTTTTTAGTGGATAGCGTGCGGATTACACTGGCAAACATGGGCGTAGCGGTCCACCTGCAAGTGAATTTGGTCTTTACGGTCGAGAGAAATGCGAAAGGGCAGGTCACAAGTGTCGAACAACCCTCGTTTACGGAAAATGAGCCGCGACAAAGTCTGGTGTGGCTTGAGATTGACCGGACTACCGACCCCCAAGCCATTCAGCGAATCAAGGTGGCTCTGCAGACGGTGTTGGAATCACTAAAAACGGTGGTTTCGGACTTTCCCGCGCTCGAACACACCGCGCAAACACTCGCTCAGCAATTGATCGGTTCTTCCGACCCAGAGAGCGATCAGGCCGGTCGTTTCTTGGCGTGGCTGTGTGACAACCACTTTACGTTTTTAGGGTATGAGTACCACAACCGTGCGGACGGCCAAGCCAGCGGCGATATTAGACCCAAACCGCTTGGATTGAGCCGGCGAGGGTCCTTATGCGGCACCCAAGGGTGTCGCGACTTCGACCCCACAATGCGCGAAGAACAAGGGCTCTTGACCTTCGCCAAGGCGCCTGAAAAGTCACCCATTCACCGATCGGTCTATCCGGATGTCATCGCGCTGGCCGATAGGTCGCAGGACGGACAGATCCAGGGCGAACACCGCCTTATCGGTCTGTTCACTGCGCGGGTGTATTTGCGGCCGGCACATGAAATACCTTTGGTAGCCGAAAAATTGACTGCCATCGAGCACATGGCACGGTTTGTACCCGGATCTCATAATGCCAAAGTGTTGCAGCAAATTTTGCAGGCTTACCCTCGGGACGAGTTGTTTCAAACGCCCACCGAGGCTTTGGCTGAGACTGCAATCGAAATCGTGAAAT
Source organism: Litorivicinaceae bacterium (assembly GCA_965659195.1). Lineage (GTDB taxonomy): Bacteria > Pseudomonadota > Gammaproteobacteria > Pseudomonadales > Litorivicinaceae > HIMB30. The sequence continues at coordinate 12,505 of CBFHVZ010000009.1, read as the reverse complement.
TGCACGAGCGCAACACAGTGCGGTTGTTTATGAATCGAGATCGCTTCGGGTTTTTCTGCTCTGTTTTGCTTTACATCCCCCGCGATCTCTACACCACCGAAGCGCGCATCAAGATTCAAGCCGCACTCGCTCAGGCACTAGGGGCTGATGAGGCATCTTTTAGCACCTATTTTTCAGAGAGCGTATACGCGCGCGTGCAAATGATTTTCAGGCTAACCCCTTCAGCACCCGACGTGGACTCATCCACACTGGAACGATTAGCCACCGACATTCTGCTTCGATGGGAAGATCAATTTCAGCGGGCGTTGGAAAGTGAATTAGATGAAGAGCATGCGCATTTGTTGTTTGCGCGATATGGCAAAACCTTCAGCGCGGGTTATCGGGAAGATTTTACCCCGCGTCGCGCGGTCTTTGACGTACAGCAAATCGATCGCCTCACGACCGATAAACCGGTCGATGTGGCGCTCTATCAAGAACTCGGGGATCCACAAGATCGATTTCGCCTAAAACTGTACGCTCTCAACGAACCCGTACCGCTATCAAGCGCCTTACCCTTATTGGAAGACTTAGGCGCCTGGGTAATCTCCGAAAGCCCCTATGTGCTTAGAACCCAATCACAATCTGTTTGGATCCATGATTACCAGTTGACGCTGCCAGGCGGTCGAGACTTAACGGAGATCCGCACGCTGTTCCAAGAAGCGCTCTTAGCGGCCTGGTCTGAAGAGAGCGAAACCGACGGATTTCAACGTTTGGTGGTGCTATCGGCTTTGGCGTGGCGAGATGTCATGCTGTTACGCGCTCTGTCGGCCTACATCAAGCAAATCGGATTTGAGCTGTCCTTGACCTGGATGGCCGATACGCTAAGCCAATATCCCTTAGTGGCTCGCGATTTGGTCGGGCTATTTTACGCACGGTTCGACACGTCACGGACCTACAATCCAGAGCTTGAGTCCAAACTAGCCAATCACATCCTGGACAGCCTAGATCAGGTCTCAGGACTTAATGAGGATCGGTACATTCGACGACTTCTTGAAGTTATCGAGGCGATCCAACGCACCAACTTTTTTGTGCAAACCGCCGAAGGTCTGTTGCCTTACATGAGTTTTAAGCTGGCACCGTCAACGATTACTGACATGCCAAAGCCGGTGCCTTATCGTGAAATTTTTGTGTACTCAGCGCGTGTCGAAGGGGTACACCTACGCGGGGGAGCAGTGGCACGCGGAGGGCTTCGCTGGTCCGATCGGGGCGAGGACTATCGAACCGAGGTGCTCGGGTTGGTCAAAGCACAGCAGGTAAAAAACTCAGTGATTGTCCCGGTCGGCGCCAAAGGGGGATTTTTCCCAAAACGCCTGCCGAGTCTCGATCGAGACGCGGCACATGCCGAAGCTGTCGCCTGCTATCAATGGTTTATCTCAGGCCTTTTAGATCTCACCGACAATCGAATCGACGGCGAGATCACGCCGCCAGATCAAGTGCGCTGTCATGATGCGCCCGACCCGTACCTCGTGGTTGCAGCCGACAAAGGCACCGCGACCTTTTCAGACATTGCAAACGCCATCTCTGAGTCCCGGCATTTTTGGCTCGGTGACGCGTTTGCCAGCGGCGGTTCAGCCGGCTATGACCACAAGAAAATGGGCATCACCGCGCGAGGGGCGTGGGTCAGTGTTCAACGGCATTTCAAAGAACTCGGCCGTGATTGCCAAAAAGAGCTTTTCAGCTGCGTTGGGATTGGGGACATGAGCGGCGATGTGTTTGGCAATGGGCTGTTGCGGTCCAAAACCACGCGATTGATCGCAGCCTTTAATCATCAACACATCTTCATCGACCCCAACCCGGATGTTGAGGCGGCCTTTGCCGAACGAGACCGTCTATTTACGTTACCCAGATCTGGATGGACGGATTATGACCCATCACTCATCAGTGCGGGTGGCGGCGTCTTTGCACGGAACGCCAAACAAATCGTGGTTAGCCGTGAAGCAGCCGATGCCTTGGGTGCCGAACCAGGACCTTGCACCCCCAATGCACTGATCCAAGCCATCCTCCGCGCACCGGTCGATTTGCTATGGAATGGTGGCATTGGGACCTATGTCAAAGCGTCTGATGAATCTCATCTCGAGGTTGGCGACAAGGCCAATGATGCGGTCCGTGTTGATGGCAATACGCTTCGCTGTCGGATTGTCGGTGAAGGGGGCAATCTCGGTCTGACCCAAAGGGGTCGGGTTGAAGCCGCACTGCATGGCGTTCGAATCAACACCGATTTTATCGATAACGCCGGGGGCGTGGACTGCTCCGATCGGGAAGTGAACATCAAGATTCATTTGAACCAATTGATTCGAGCAGGGGATATGACCGTCAAGCAGCGGGATCAGCTGTTGGTCTCGATGACCGATGAAGTCGCAACCTTGGTTTTAACGAATAATGCACAGCAAGCCGAAGCCGTCAGTTTGGCGCGCCTTCACGCTGAGGACAGTCCAGAGGATCTGATTCGCTTTCTCCACACACAACGAGATGCAGGGCTGCTCGATCCGGCGCTGGAATTTTTACCAAGCGATGAAACGCTCAAAGAGCGGGCGGCACACGGACTGAGTTTCACAACGCCCGAGCTCTCTGTCTTGCTCTCCTATGCAAAAAATGAGCTTAAACACAATTTGGCGCAGACCCCCTTGCAGGACGATCCTTGGTTGATCGAGCGTGCCCTGGCCGGGTTCCCACAGACGCTGATCAAACGCGATGCTCCAGCCTTGCTTACGCATCCTCTCATTACCAATATTGCCGCCACCCAATGGGCCAATTGGCTCGTCAATACCATGGGGATCAGTTTTGCGTTACGGATGCGCCAAGCCAGTGGCCGCTCCGACTTAGATATCTTAAAGGCGTTCGCCGTCTCAGCCGAACTGTTTGAATTTGCCTCTCATTGGGCAGCGATCGATGCAGCCACGGGCATGGACGAAGTCAGCAAACTCAATCTGAAACGGCAGCTGCATCGCTTAGTAAGGCGCTCAACCCGTTGGCTGCTTCGTAATCGACCGCTTGACGTACCGGTGGCGTCTGAAATTGCGCGATACAAAACCGCGATGGAAGCTCTGCTGACCCAAGGGTTGTCACAGTGGCCCACAAGCGATCAAGAGGGCATCGCACAAGCAATGCACACCTGGACCCAAGCCGGTATCGCTGAATCCACCGCCCGAGCGCTGATCACCGGGGCTCGCTTTAATCATCTGATCTCGATCGCCGAAGTGATCGAGGAGAGTGGGCGCACTATGGCCGATGTGGTTCACCTGTGGGTGATTCTGAATGAATCACTGGGTCTTGGAACCCTCGCCGAGCGTATTCAGCAACTGCCAGTATCCAATGCGTGGGAAGCGATGGCTCGTGAAGCCTTCCGAGATGATCTGATTGGTGCCATGCAGCGGATGCTGTTCTGTTTTGCCCGACAGCCGGGGGATTGGACCCAACCGGCGCAGGCGATTGACGACTTCGCCCAAACACAGTGCGCTCCCTGGCACACTGTGTTAACTGCACTGAAAACCAGCACCGACCTCAACTATCCGATGATGGCGGTGGCGATCCGTGAGTTGAAAGTAGTGGAGGCCCAAGCCAACAGCGTCTAACGGTGCAGACCCCATTCGATCGGGGTATACTTGTGGCCCACCTTGGAGTCGCTGTGTATTCATTCGTTAAACCCCTGTTATTCGCGCTTGATCCGGAGTCCGCTCACGATCTCACCATTGCCAGTATGGCGCGTTGGGGTGCTCTATGCGGAGCCAGTCAGCCCAAACCTGGAAGACCCGTTGAGATCGGTGGCCTCCGCTTTGAAAACCCCATCGGATTAGCGGCCGGATTAGACAAAGACGCCGAAGCGGTATCTGGGTTCTCAAAACTTGGGTTCGGCCACATCGAGGTCGGCACCGTGACGCCGAGAGCGCAATCAGGGAATGCGAAACCGCGCGTGTTTCGTCTAACCGAAGATCAGGGACTGATTAATCGCTTTGGGTTTAACAACCAGGGCGTGGACCGTCTCGTGTCTCGGTTACAGGACCATCCCTACCAAGGAATCCTAGGCGTCAACATCGGCAAGAATAAAGACACACCGAATGAGCGAGCGGCCGATGATTACGTCTACTGTTTGACCAAGGCGGCGGCCGTGGCCGACTACATCACGGTCAACGTTTCCAGCCCCAACACCCCTGGGCTTCGCGATTTGGCTGACGCCCAGCGCATCCTTGAGGTCATTGATCCGGTCTTAACCGCACGTGATTCCGTCACCAATCGGAAAGACCAACGATTGCCTGTGTTCGTGAAGCTTGCGCCAGACTTTGCCGATGACGACCTTAAACAAGTGCTCAACGCGCTGGCTCAGACCGCCATAGACGCAGTGATTTTGACCAATACCACCTTGAAACGGGACGGATTAGTCAACGTCAACCAAGGTGAAACAGGCGGATTATCTGGTGCGCCCCTGACCGAGCGTTCATTTCATTGCCTGAACTTGGCGGTCGATACGCTAAAGAATCAGATTCCGGTGATCTCAGTCGGCGGCATCATGACCTCCGAAGAGTGCCAACGACGGCTTTCGGCGGGTGCTTCGCTTGTGCAAATTTACACTGGATTAATCTATGCAGGCCCTGGGCTGATCAGTGGGGCTATTGATGCCACGCGCTGAATGGGCGGGGCGGCAAAGTCGCACCCCTTGTGGGGGTGCGACGAACGGCTGCCCTATGAGGCGATCCGCGGGTCACAATGAATTCCTGAGACGCCGGTTAGGCCGTCCCAAGATGCTTTTCGTCCGTCACGCCAGCCCGATAACCATGCGGTACGACCTGGGCCTGACAGGGCCGGACACCGTTCTTTCGAACGTCCGTCCACGCCAGCGGAAAAACCTCGGTTATAAAACCGGTCTTCCAAATTACGCTTCATTGATTTCATGCGTTGTGACCTCCTTGGCGTCGGCGTCAAACCGACCCCTCGTCCTTGGCTTTCACCAGTGATTCACCATGAACCACGATTCCAACCCTAACACAGGCATTTTCGCGGTGGGAACTCTTCTCGCCACCGACGATCTTGTGGCAGATGAACTCTCCTCACTCGGCCTGACTGTGCGGGGCCGCGCCTTGGGTTGGGTGACCGCAGAGGGCACAATCCAAGATGCGTATCGTGCGCTTCTGTGGACGCGTGTTGGCGACCGCGTGGTCTGGGTATTGGATCGTAAAGACACACCCGAAGCAGTCGATTTCAGGGCCCTCGTAAACAGTATTGACTGGAATCGATGGCTCTATCCCGGACACACACTGCGAGTGGATGTCACCGGAAAAATGCACTGGCTGAAAGACACCCGATTCGCGGGGCAGTTGGTTATGGACGCAGTTCGGGATCAAGCAGCTGAGGCAGGGCGGCCAAGGCCTGACTACGATGCAGCTCAACCCCATTGCCGCATTGCCGTCCGGTTCGGCCGGGGTACCGCAGATATCGGTATCACGCTCAATTTGACCCCCTTAAATCAACGCGGCTATCGAACCGAAGGGGGCGAGGCACCGATTCGGGAGACGCTGGCTCAGGTGATGTTGGCTCGTTTGAAAGTCGACAGACAGACGCCCGACTTCGTCATGGATCCGTGCTGCGGATCGGGCACCCTATTAATCGAGGCGGCCATGCGCCAAGCCAACATGGCGCCCCAACGAAATCGAACCCCAGAACAACTGTGTCGCTGGACCGGTTTGGCCGAGATCAGTTGGAGCGAGCTTGTGGCCGACGCAAAATCCAAAGAGCGGCCTCTGACCCTGCCATTTCAAGGGTTTGATATCGACTCAGACTCAGTCGAACGCGCTCGATCTAATATTGAGCGCGCGGGGCTTTCAGGATTCATCGAAATCGACCAAGGCGACTTTACGGCGCTCGATCAACAGACCTCCCTGCCCAAAGGCGAAGGCTGGATTCTGGCAAACCCACCCTATGGGGTCCGCCTAGGGCGTAACGAGGACTTGTTTGCCACCTATAAAATCCTAGGCGAACAATTAAAAGCCTTTGAGGGCAGCCAGCTCGGAATCGTGTCGAGTAATCCTGAGCTGATCAAAGCCATGGCACTGCGGGCGACTAAGAAGTGGACCCTGCAAGCGGGCGGGCATGCTCTGACCATCAGCCACTTTGCTCTCGGACCAGTGCGAGCCCATGAAGAGTCGACGGATACACCGGCGCCACCCCCAGAAGCCGTGATTCCACTCTTAAATCGCCTCGATAAAAACCTGGATAAGCGTCGTAAGCTACTAAAAAATAACGATATAAACTGCTATCGGCTGTACGATGCAGAGCTCCCTGAGTTCAATGTCATTATCGACCGATTTGGGGATCATCTGCACATTCAGGAATACCGACCGCCCAAAACCATTGATCCCACCAAAGCACACGAGCGTCGTCAGCTGATTCGTCAGTGGGTACCTAAGCATCTGGGACTCCCGATCAAACAGGCCGTGTATAAAGAGCGTTTTCGACAGCAAGGCAAAACCCAATACGAAAAACGGGACGCACCGGTTGTCATTCAGGCCGAGGAAAACGGCTTGCTGTTTGAGGTGAACCTATCGACCTACACCGATGTGGGACTCTTCTTGGATCACAGGCCCTTACGTCGATGGCTGATGAATGACTGCAAGGGACGTCGTGTACTCAACTTGTTTTGCTATACCGGTGCTTTGAGTGTCGCGGCAGCCAAAGGGTATGCTCGCTCTGTCACCTCAGTGGATGCGTCCAAAACCTATCTGGCCTGGGCCCAAAGGAACTTCCAGCTCAATGGCTTGAACCCGAAGCACTATGAATTTATCCGTACCAACATTTTGAAATGGATCACAATCGATCCGTCTCCCCAGTACGATGTCATTATTTTGGACCCGCCCACCTTCTCGAATACCAAAGACAGCGAAGAAACCTTGGACATTCAAAGGGATCACGCCGCCTTGATTGAAGCGTGCATGAAATGGCTCGCACCTCAGGGTGTGCTCTATTTCTCCAATAATTTCAGTGCATTTAAGCTCGATTCGTCATTGAGCGAGCAGTTCATGGTGTCTGACCTTACCCAGAAGAGCTTGGATCCTGACTTTGATCGGAAACCACCGCATGTGTTGTACCGAATCGGCCTAAAAACACCCAGCGACACACCGTAAAATAGACAGCCCAGACCGCGGTCAGAAGGGCGATGCTTGGCCAATCACCAAGTGGCAGCTCAAGTGGGCCGAGCCGAGACCCACCCACATAGGTCGTGGAGGCACCAAATCCACTTAACGGGATAAATAGCCAGTGACGACTCCACACCCAGCGAAGGCTGGCGTTGAGCACGGTCGGAAAGGCTACCCATAGACCACAAAACCAAAGCGGCATCAGCGCCCACGGACTCTCTGGGAAGCGAAATATGCCGGAGAGGGTGAGCAGGCTGTCCATCACAAATCCGATCGCCCCAAGTATCAGAATGCGGCTTGTTTCACCTGGTTGGGCAAACCAAATGACGTGAACACCCCACCAAGCGAGTGCCATCAGAAAAAACAGGTCCCCTCCAAGCACCAGAGCCAACCAGGTGCACTGGAACCCAATGGCATTGATGATCAGGGCGCGCACTGAAATCAGCTCAATCTAAGCGGCAGAACTGGTGCCTCTTGGCGCGCCAAGGGTTTTGCCAAGATCAATTGCGCCAGGCCCAATTGACGCTCTGAGAAGCCACCCTCGCAATAGGCGAGATAAAACTCCCACATGCGGCAAAAGCGATCGTCATAGCCCAAGTTTTTGATGGCGTCACGCTCCTGATTAAACCGCTTGCGCCACTCCGCCAGTGTTCTCGCGTAATGACTGGCAAAATCTTCGAGATGCAACAAACGAAGATCCGACGCGCGGCCGACCGATTGCATGATGCTGCCGATTGACGGTAAGAACCCGCCAGGGAAGATATAGCGCTTGATGAAGTCGACACTTTTAACCGCCAACCGATAGCGTTGCTCGACGATCGTAATCGCCTGAATCAACGCCAGCCCATTGGGTTTCAAACGATCTGAGAGGGTGTTGATGTAGGTATCTAGGTAGTGATGCCCAACCGCTTCGATCATTTCAATGGACACCAGCTTATCGTAGTGACCGCTCAACTCGCGGTAGTCTTGCTTCAAGACCGTCACGCGGTCGCTTAGGCCCTCTTTCTGCACTAGTTCTGTGGCGTGAGCGAATTGCTCCTCAGAAATCGTGGTGGTGGTCACTCGGCAGCCATAGTGTTTGGCCGCATGGACCGCAAAACCGCCCCAGCCGGTGCCAATTTCCAAAACATGATCGTCTTCGGTGAGGTGCAGCTTCCGGCAAATATGATCGAGTTTTTCCTTAGACGCCTGGTGCAGGTCGTGCTGATCGCTGGCAAACAGCGCCGACGAATACATCAATGTAGGGTCTAGAAAGGTCTCGAACAGTCGATTGCCTAGGTCGTAGTGGGCTTCGATGTTCCGCTTGGAACCCTTCACCGTATTCTTATTCAGCCAATGCACACCCTTTAACGCCCAGCGAAAGGCGCGAGCCACACCTTTTTCCATCTTGTCAGTGAGATGGCTGTTGGCCACAAACAGACGAGTCACTTGGTCCAGCGAAGGGGTGGTCCAATAGCCCGCCATATAAGCCTCTCCAGAGCCCACAGAGCCCCTGAATGCCACATCCGACCAGACCTCTGGGTTCAGCACTGTAATGTGCGCCTCAGGTCCGTCTTGGTCGCCGGCAAAGCAAAAGGTCTCCTCGCCATCGACAATGGTCAAGGAGCCAAATCGGATATTGGAAAACGCGGACAATAACCCTCGACGGGCCATTTTCTGAACCCACGTAGGCTCGGAAACCGAACGAACCATCAATGCACCGTGTTCTGTTGTTGTGTCTGCCATCTTTGATCCTAAGGGTGAGAATGATAGGGCACGCCTTTACGCCACAACGCAAAGGCCTCCCGGTAGATGCCGGCTAGTACCACAAATGTTTGTGGCCAAATGCCCAAAAATAAAGGCTTGCGAGATTGTCCGTGGTACGGTGACAACGTCAGTGACAGACCCGCTTCAAACAATAAATCCGGACTGCCTTCGTCTTCTAATCCCAAATACACCGATACGCGCTCGCCATCGGGCCAGTGCACCCGACTGAGGTAGCGCTGATTCATGGGATTAAAGGGCGATACATGAAAGGTTTTATCAAAAGACGCAGTCGCACCTTGAGCAATCGCTTCCGCTGGTACCACATACCGATAGATCTCATTCCAAGGCGTATTCGATACCTCATAGATCAGAGCGGCGGGGGCGCCATGACAGTCATGAAGGAAGTACATACTCAGCGGGTTAAATCCCACACCCCAGACATGAGGATTGGTCAGCAGCCACACCGGCCCCGACACATCCACATCTAAGGAAACGCTCACAAAGGCTCGCGCTTGATCACCGGAGGGTGCCTGGTCGTCGATCAGGTGACGTTCGGTCCTAAGACTCACCAAACCTTTTTTGTTCACTGCCAACCGCGAGCCTTCAAACACATCTAGCCGGTCGAGATCGAGCAACACCATGGCGGTCGGATACTGGAATTTGTGCGCACGCGGCCTGTGTCGCGCATGCCACAGGCGACCCCGTCCTGACCAATGCAGAGTGCTCATCGACACGCCACTGCCAACGTGTGCAACAAGTGGTTGGCGGCTTTTTCGCCAGAGACCACACCGTCTTCATGAAACCCATTGCGACACCATGCGCCCGCTAGAACGATCGGAGATCCGCTATTCACCTCATCAATTTGCCCCTGAATCGACAAAGAGCGAGGCCCAAATTGGGGGTGCGCATAGGTCCATTGACCCAGAATTTTGTCAGGATCAATCGCAGCCGTATTGTTTAAGGTGACAAAAAACTGCGCAGGGCCTTCAATGTTTTGCAACCGATTCATGTCGTAGGTGACGACGGCACCGCCCCCTGAGCTGTGTGCACTGATCTGATAATTCCAACTGGCCCAGGCTCGACGACTCTTCGGCATTTGGCCCGCATCCGTGTGCAACACCACGTCGTTGTCTGCATAGGGAATCCCTTGCAGCAGAGCCTTGTGCGTTGACTCCGACTCATCCAGCAAGCGATTACTTTGATCGCTGTGACTGGCCAGTACCACACCGTCGAACCACTCGGTGCCCGTCTCGGTTTCAACGGCAATCCCTTGATCGCCACGATAGACCCGGCGTACAGGGGTATTCAATTGAATGCGGTCAGCAAAAGACGCAGTCAACGGCTCGATGTAGGTGGATGAACCCCCAGGTAGGGTGTACCACTGGGGGCGATTTGTGACCGACAACAAACCGTGATTTTTGAAAAACCGAATAAAGAAAAGGGCGGGCATTTGATCCACATCGTCGAGATCAGACGACCAGATCGCAGCCGCCATGGGCAACAAATAGTGCGACTTAAACAAGTCTGAAAAACCCTGACCCCTTAAGTAGTCGGCCAACGTCAAATTGGCCGTCAGCACGCTCGCCTCTAAATCCCGGATGGCTTGTTTATTAAACCGCACGATATCCAACAAAAAGCGATGATAGCTCGGAGAGAAGAGCCGCTTACGTTGCGCAAAGAGGGTCGATAAATTGGTGCCGGCGTACTCAATGCCAGTGGTTTCCGAGGTCACACTGAAACTCATGTCCGTATTCTGATGAGACAGCCCAATCTCGGATAAGAGCTGCAAAAACCGCGGATAGGTCCATTCGTTAAAGACAATGAACCCAGTATCCACCGCGTACTGACGACCATCCACCGTTACATCCACCGTATGGGTATGCCCACCAATCCACGTGTTTTGCTCGAAGACTGTGAGGTCGCAATGGGGTGCTAAACGGTAAGCCGCAGTCAATCCGGCAATACCTGAGCCAACCACAGCGACTCGACGGCGAAGAGGTGCATTCATTTAGACAATTCCTTAAACGCAGCAATCGCACGCGCGCGCGTGCTTTTCAAATCAACCAAGGGCGAGGGATATCCCGATACCCCGCCCGACAACCAAGGGGTGTGGCGCTTCTTAACGGGAAGACTTGCTAATTCAGGGATCCACTTTGTGATGTAGACCGCCTCTGGATCGTGGGTTTCACCCTGACTCACGGGATTGAATACCCGAAAGTAAGGGGCCGCATCCGTACCTGTGGATGCGCTCCACTGCCAACCGCCGTTGTTGGCGGCCAGATCAGAATCCCACAAATAGCGCATAAAGTGAGCCTCGCCCACGCGCCAATCGACCAGCAAATTCTTTGTTAAAAATTGCGCCACGATCATGCGAACTCGGTTGTGCATCCACCCGGTGGCAGCCAGTTCGCGCATCCCTGCATCCACAATTGGAATGCCTGTCATTCCAGATTGCCATGCGTGGATTTCGTCGGGATCGTTGCGCCACAACACAGCTTCCGTTTCCGGTTTAAAAGCTTTGCTCTTTGACAGCCTTGGGAAACCCACTAACAAATGATGATAAAACTCGCGCCAGATCAACTCATTGATCCAGCTAAAGGCATCGCTTGAAAAATCCTGTATCGACCGCCCAATCGCAAGCTCTGCAGCCTGAATGCACTGCCGAGGCGATAACAGACCGCGGGCTAAATAAGGGCTGAGTCGACTGGTTCCTGGGATCGCAGGGCTATTGCGCGTGGACTCATACTGTGTGAGCCTGCGCTGGACGAACGCTTCAAGCACGAGCCAAGCGTCAGATTCTGACAATGCCAGACCGTCCACCGACGACTCCGCGGATTCACATAAAGGAGACCATTCTGCCTCAGGCTGAGGAGAACCCACCGGACTCGGTGTGGGGTAGGGGCCGGAAGCAGACTCAGCATACACAGACAGCCAACGTCGCTTAAAGGGGCTGAATACCGAATAGTATCGCCCGTCTCCGGTCAACACCGACCCTGGGGGTAACACGATGCGATCGTGAAACTCTGACACCTTGACCTTGGGTTCCAAGACGCTTTTGAGCGCATGATCGCGCCGCCGCTCATTGATCTGATATTCATGATTAAAGTAGAGCGCATCCACCTGATTTTGTTCGCAATATTCATGGATCCAGCGCGATTGATCCGCGTAGTCATCGCAGCGCGCCACAGTAAAGCGAACACCCAAATTGGCAAGCGGTTGGGCCAGACTCCGAAGGGCTTGCTCGGTGAAGTACAGCCGATTCGCGCCATAGCCAAACTCTGCCCATTCACGATCGGCGGTTAAAAAGACTGCGCTGACTTGAACGGAACCGTATGCTCCCTCAAGCGCCGCCGACAGGGCGGCATTGTCTCGGATGCGAAGGTCGTCTCGGAACCAAACTAGGCGATGTTGCATAGATCCTCACTGGTGCATCCTGCAATGTCATCGCCATCCTCTTGATCGGCGGTTTTATTGAGTGTCGGCCATTGGCTTGGCAAAGACAACCGAGTCTGTCAGGCTTGTCCAACAATTCAAAGGGGTTCCAGATGCTATTTGCGCGCGCACTGGTGGTGATCAATATCCTGCTGTTTTTTGGA
>CBFHVZ010000008.1:45950-58722 GCA_965659195.1 Litorivicinaceae bacterium | reverse complement strand
GGTCATGGTCATGGTCATGGTCATGTTCATGTTCGTGTTCGTGTTCGTGTTCGTGTTCGTGTTCGTGTTCGTGTGAGTCATGATCGTGTTTGTGTGAATCATGATCGTGTTTGGCATGCGAATCGTGATCATCGTGCCCTTTATGATCGTGCGCCTCAAAGAAACCGCCGTCTCTAAACTCGAGTTTGGTTAGACCTTTTGTCTCAAAAAGAGAAATGACTTGGGTGTCTTTGGATAGGGTGCTGAGCGGTTTTTCCAGAAAGGCTTCAAGTTCATCGCCTACCCAAAATACAACATCTGCGTCTGCGAGCGCACGAGCTTGGCTGGGTTTCAAGGAGTAATTGTGGGGTGTTCCCGAATCAATTAGCAGGACGGGTTCTCCGACACCTTCCATGACGGCTGCGACCAATGAATGGATGGGCTTAATCGAGGTCACCACTGTCGGTTGGGCGTGTGCGACGCCAAAGCACAGGGCTGTCGCCAAACTTAAGCGTGACAGAACTTTTCCAGATACCATACTGTGTCTCGTAACAATAAAATTTGTTATAACATAACACATCTCGTGCAATTGCTAAGGCCTATTTTTCTATGCAAATGGAAAGCCTCATCAAACTGACCCATGCGGGTATCCGTCAAGGAGACCGCTGGTTGGTTCGCGACGTTTCTTTGGAGGTCAATCGAGGAGAGATCGTCACGTTGATTGGACCGAATGGCGCTGGAAAGACGACGACGGCTAAGATGGCTTTGGGCTTACTTCCCTTAACCGAAGGGGTGGCTGAGCAGGCCAAACACCTGGTGATTGGCTATGTGCCGCAGAAGCTGATGATTGATTGGACATTGCCACTGACGGTGTGGCGATTTCTCCGTCTCACTCAGTCTTGTTCGCGTGAAGAAGCTGAGGAAGCCCTCGAAGCGACAGACTCCTCGAAACTCTTACACGCCGATTTAAAAACGTTGTCCGGTGGCGAATTTCAAAGAGTGCTCCTTTCCAGAGCCTTGCTTAAAAAGCCCGATTTGTTGGTGCTCGATGAGCCTGTTCAGGGGGTGGATTTCACCGGTGAGCAGGCGCTATATCGTTTAATAGAGCGCATCCGAACGCGGTATGGCTGCGGTATTTTGCTCATTTCTCATGATCTTCACATCGTGATGTCTTCAACAGATCGTGTGATCTGTTTGAATGGCCATGTCTGCTGCTCAGGTACGCCTGAATTGGTCTCTAATTCCCCGGAATTCCAGCAGTTATTTGGTTCGCGAATCGCATCGAATATCGCAATCTATGAACACATGCATGATCATCAACACGCGCCCGATGGTCATATCGAGAGCCACGCTGGCTGTGATGGTCATCCAAAAGATGTGGGGGTGCACAATGTTTGATGATTTCCTCGTACGTGCGTTGATTGGCGGATTGGGCGTGGCTTTGGTGGCCGGTCCTTTGGGCTGTTTTGTGGTGTGGCGACGGCTGGCCTATTTTGGTGACACCCTGTCCCACTCAGCACTTCTTGGCGTTGCCCTCGCACTTCTTTTTGAGACGAATATTACGGTGGTCGTATTCTTGACCGCTGTCATGATCTCCTTGGCGTTATTGGTGCTTAAAAAGATCGCACCGCTTTCCTCGGATGCCCTTCTTGGTCTGTTGGCGCACTCGGTACTCGCCATTGGCTTGATTGTGCTCAGTTTCATGACTTGGGTCCGCGTGGATTTGATGGGCTTCCTGTTTGGTGACATCTTGGCCATCAGTGAAACCGACTTGCTGGTAATTTGGCTAGGGGGAGCGTTGGTTCTGGCGGCACTGGCCTATATCTGGCGGGGCTTGTTTTGTGCCACTGTCAGTCGAGATATTGCGCAAGCTGAAGGGTTACATCCAGAACGAATGGAATTTATTTTTACAGTGCTCATGGCGTTGGTGATCGCTATCTCCATGAAGATCGTCGGGGTGCTTCTCATTACGGCCCTATTGATTATCCCGGCTGCAACGGCTCGCCAGATCTCCCATTCGCCTGAGCAAATGGCTGGGTTCTCTGTACTTGTCGGGATGATTGCGGTGGGTGCGGGTTTGACCGGTTCCTTCCACTGGGACACCCCCACCGGTCCGAGCATCGTTGCCTCTTTGATTGGATTGTTTGTGGCCACGCTGCTCGCCGTTCGGTTGGTTCGAGCGGTGCAAGAATCTAAGTCGAATGCTCGGGGGCATGCTGCGCATGACTGAGCATACAAATGAAAAAACCACACTGACTAAGAATGAGCGGCTAATACTGGATTCGTTAAGTCAGGCCGAGACACCTCAGTCTGCGTACGATCTTTTAGATTCCGTGCGAGACCAGGGAATTCGAGCGCCGGCTCAGGTTTATCGGGCTTTAAGTGGATTGATGAACAAACATTTGATTCACCGAATCGACAGTTCAAACACCTATCTGTGTTGCCAGAAGCCGAGTCACGAGCACCCCAATGCCATTTGCTTGGCCATTTGCGATGAATGCCAACAAGTGACCGAGCTAGATGGCGTGCGCATTGGTGATCAATTAGGAGAGCATGCAAAGGCTTCGGGGTTTGAATCGAAGCTGACCACGGTTGAGCTTCGTGGTCTTTGTGCGAAGTGTCATTAAAAAGGCCGGGGTGTTTCCACGCCCGGCCTAGCTTTTCGAGTCAATTACCCTGTGGCTCAGTGACTGGCCGCCTGCGGACTTTTTAGTTGTAAGTACGCGCGCACGGTCACGTTGACCGCGATCAATGCGACTGCCCAGAATGCGGAGCTGGCGAACACTGCCGGTGCATAGGTCATTTCGCGGCTAATGAATTCGGCCATCGTTGGCTCAAAATTACCTGACCAAAGATAGAAACTGCCACTTGAGATGAGCTCGCACAGTGCGGTGCCGATCATGGCCAAGCCAAAGAAGACGAAAGAACCACTGACCTTCCCATTCAGGTATGGCTGACCCAATCGACCCGCCATCCACATAGCAAAGTGCGCAGGAATCAGCATCGCATAGGCTACAGAGAGGCACGTGCCGGGTACGCCGCCAAACGTAAATGCATAGGCATCAATGCCCACTGCCAGCGTCATAAACCAGGCGAAACCCCAGGCAGGAAGTAGGGCGCCGGCCGCCATGAAAATCATCCAAGATGCTTCAGGCAGTGCATTGAGGCCCGAGAAGTGAGCGCCTCGTGTAATTAGCATTAAAAGTGACAGTGCGACTATCCAAATCTTCATATTTACCTCGACTCCTTCGGCTGTATTAGAACACATATTCCACGTGTACTTGGAGGTTGATCGGCTCAGCAGGGGTTACGTTTGGTCCACTGCTCTCTGCGGTTGAGGGTATGGCGCTGACAATGTGATACAGGTTGTATCGTGTGTCGAACAGATTATTAATCCGAATCCCGCCCCTAAAACCCTCGTGCTTGTAATTGAGTGCGTAGTCAGCCACCGCATATTCTCCGTGCCGATCGTATAAGTTTTGATGATCGTTGAGGGCGTAGCTAGCGGACTGGTATCGCCAGTCGAGGGTGCTGGTGAATGCGCTGTTGTGCTGGTGTTTGAGTGCAAGTGATACAACGTGCTGCGGAACCCCAGGTAGGTATTTATCTTTGTCTAGGCCCTTCACGCTCTGTGCCTCTGTGAATGAGTAGGCGGTATGGAGTCTCGTTTGAGATGTCAGCTTTAAACGCTTAAACGCTTGAAGACCGAAGCGTTCTGTTTCCTCGATATTGGCATTCGTAGTCTGAAAGTAGCTCCCATAATCACGAACCGTAGGTCGGATCTCGTTTTTTGTACGTGTGAAAAAACCGCTTAAACCTAGTGTTGGGTTAGTGACGCCTGCTTCTAGGCTGACATGGGTTAGCGGAAGTAAGTATTGATCTGTGTATGTGGAATTGTTCTCATCAAAAGTTGGAAGCCGGAATCCCCTATCTAAGCGGAGAAAATAATCCGCGACTTCAGTTTGTTTCGTAAGACTAGTTGAAATCGCGTTCAGGGAATCACCCACGGCAGCGGAATCGCTTAGCTTATCTTCACTGTCTGCATGACGGTAACTCAGCATGACGCGTGTATCGGCACTAACTGCGTCTTCATAGGTGGCAAATACAGCCCATTCACGTCTCTCCTGATCTTTTGTTGTAGGGCTATATCCATAATATTCGCGCTTGCTTGTGTATTCGCTCTCTTGAAGAGTCAATCCGAGATCGTAAGCGCTTGGCCCTTTGTTTGATTGTCTGAGCAAAGAGATGGAGTTGACTAATGTTTGCTGGTTGACTTCCTCTTCAGCGGCAAAGGGCGAGCCAAATGTGTAGTCGTAAAGTACAAACTGGTCGCTGTCCCGTGATGAAAGATTTAAGGTGTAATTTAGTGTTGGATCACGTTGCAAGATAAATGAACCACTTACCAGTTGTTGTTCGATATCTGCTATGGACCGCGTCCCCACATCTGTTCGATTTGAATCGAGTCTCGTTCGGGTTATTGCGCCAGAGCCATTTCGATCTTCATCAGAGGATAGAAGGCTGAGATTGATCGAAAGGTTTTCCACCGAGTGGGACCAGTTTAAATTCGCCACATCTCTCGTGAACTCTGAAAAATCCCGATATCCCGTTTGGTCCAGAGTTTCGGCGGCATAAGACAAGCCCGACTGATCGCCCAGTTCGATTGCGCCAGACACTCCGGCTCCTAGTGAGCCAAATTGTCCGCCATTTGCTTGGACTTGTGTGTAATTGGCTACGGAGCCCGGCACCGTAGAAATGGAAACGACTCCACCCGAGGCTTCGTTACCGGCTGCCGCACTTGCACCACCGATAAATATCTCAATTTTTTCGATCATAGCCAGAGGGATTAGGCTTAGGTTAGGGGCCTCATTCGTGGGATTGTTTAGAGTTGCTCCGTTTAGAAGTACCAAGGTGGAACTGTGGGCAGTCTCGCCAAAGCCACGTAAATCAATCACTCCGGTTGTGCCGTTACCAAGAGTGTCGTTTGCGAATGTAAGTGAGGGTATAGATCTTAAGACATCACTTAAATCTGAGTAGGCGCCCTCGGTGATCATCTGTTTTGTAATCGTGTATTTTAGCGGAACGCTTGCATAGGTCCCGTCGACGGACGTGTTTTTTTCCAAGATGATTGTGATATCGGAGTCGTTTGCAAAAGCAAACACGGATGCGAGGGCAAATGCCGTCGCAAGAAATGTTCTGAGCATGTGTGTCTCCTAACGCGCCCACCGCACGTCGTAAGTGTGTTGCACGCTAGGTAGGTCTCCGGGCTTGTTCAGGGCAATTCCATTTGCCGAATCACACACACCTTCCCATCAAAACTGACAGTGGTATTCGTGAGGACTCAGGACTGAACATACCGTTGCGGGGGCAGCTTCGGACTGGGCATAGGCCGTACCGAATTCCCTGTTATGCCGATCGCTCGGCCACCTAACGAGAGCAGGAAGTATAGAGAGCGGTTGGTATGGCGCAACCGCTATTTTGGTGGCATATGGGGAAGTTGCCTTTGTTGGCGCACTCGCTATGCGCCATCATTCGAGGTTGAGACTTTCTCCGTCCAACCCATAGGATCCATCGGGTCGATGGGTTTCGTTACCCACCACGGGCGGATTGAATGCGCAGGCGAGAACGAGGTCCTCTTCTGCCGTCAAAATGTGTGGATCATGTTGGTCCAAGGCATAGATGGTACCGGGCTCAATCTGAAAGACCTCATCGGTCACCAAGGATTTGATGAAGCCTTTGCCGGCCATGCAGTACACACTCTCCAGGTGGTTTGTGTAATGCAGGCGGCAGGATTTGCCACCGTAGATTGTGGTGATATGGAATGAAAAGCCCATCCCATCCTCCTTCAAAAGCAGGCGACAGCTTTCCCAGTTTCCATCGGGCGAAACTACGCGACGAGCGGACTGATTCGCGTCCTGAAGCGTTCTTATAATCATTAGCTCACCAGCCTTAAACCATCGAAATAGTCTGTTTCAATCTCCTCAGGTTCTGCTCTGTTGCATACGGCTTTCACGGCCGATGACAAAATCCCGAGGCCTTCGAGAAGATCGGCTTCTGGAATGGTGAGTGGACACAGCACCTTGAGAACTTCGTCATTCGGACCGCTGGTCTCGATGATCAACCCATGTTCAAAGCAATTTCGAGCGATCAATCCGGCTAATTCGCCGGTACCACAATTCAATCCTTGCATCAGGCCGCGTCCACGATGGGTAAGACCGAAGTCATGGAATTCTGTGCATAGCGACATGAGCTCACGCTGCACCAAGGTGGCTTTAGACAGAACGGCTTTTGTTAGATCATCCGAGCTCCAGTACTGACGAAAGGATTCGGCAGCCGTGGTGAAGGCCAGATTGTTTCCACGGAAGGTGCCGTTGTGCTCACCGGGCTCCCACTGATCGAACTCGGGCTTAAATAAAACGATTGATAACGGCAGCCCATACCCACTCAAGCTCTTTGAGAGCGTCACAATATCGGGCGTAATTCCTGCGTTTTCGAAACTGAAGAAGGTTCCTGAGCGACCGCAGCCTGCCTGAATGTCATCCACGATCAGCAGAATTGAATGCTCCTGACAAATGGCCTCCAGTCGTTGCAGCCAAGCATTGGAGGCTGCCGTCGCACCGCCTTCGCCTTGGATGGTCTCGACCAAAACGGCCGCCGGGTGGTCGAGTCCGCTGCTTGGATCCGTCAGCATCTTTTCAAGGTAGGCAGTTGAGTCGATTTCATCACCCAGATAGCCGTCATACGGCATGCGAACGATACCCGGCATCGATACACCGGCCGCACCCCTGTGATGTTGGTTTCCGGTCGCGGCGAGCGCGCCGAGGCTGACTCCGTGGAAGCCGTTGGTGAACGACACGATTGTTTCTCGCCCAGTGACCTTTCTGGCCAGTTTCATGGCGGCTTCAACCGCGTTCGTGCCAGTCGGTCCTGTGAACTGCACACGATAATCGAGGTTTCTTGGCTCAAGAATATGTGATTGCAGTGTGGCCAAAAAGTCTGCTTTTGCGCTGGTTTGCATGTCCAGCCCATGGGTGATGCCATCAAACTGAATATAATCCAGGAGGCAGGTTTTGAGCTTGGACGGGTTGTGTCCGTAGTTAAGCGCCCCTGCGCCCGCTAAGAAGTCGATGTATTCCTGACCTTCGTCTGTGTAAAGCCGCGAGCCTTTTGCGCGGACAAAGTTGACAGGGAAAGAGCGGGAATAGCTCCGAACGTTTGATTCAAGATCTTCAAAGATCGACATCGTTATTTACTCCTTTAAATGAAAGCGGACCGATTCGCCAAAGCGTTTCGGAGGCGTGATTGCCTCTGAAGTGCGTTTGGGAATCGTATTTATGCGAGGGTTTTATAGCTGCGTTGAACGCTTGGGCTACCTTCCCGAAGGTGATTTCGGAGCTCAAGTTGCCCGGTGTGATGGTTGTCTCAACATAGGTTACCGACCCCTTAAGCTTTGAGACCAGCTCACTCAGCATCTGCACACCAAGCCCTTGCCCTCGGTGATTCGGGGCAACCGCGACTTGCCAGACAAACAGAGTTTCTGGATGTTTCGGATGCATAAATCCCGTGACTGAGCCCGCAAGCTCGTCGCCATGAAACGCAAGAATGGACGTGTCAGACCATAGGTCACACTGCAGCAAATTGCAGTACAGACTGTTGGTGTCGAGTGGCGGGCACCGGGCAATGAGGTCATGCAGGATGGCTCCGTCTTGGGCGTCAGGAGCTCGAAACTGAACTGAATTTAGGGAAACGATAAAACTAGGTCTCTAACAAATTAGAATTACATCGTACCCTAATTATTTTTCAATGTCTAAAGCCTGGGTGGCGGTGCATTATGTGCTGAAAATTCATATTTTACGCTCAAAAACAGAGACTTATTACTATTTATATGATGGTGGCTTGGGTGGGAAATAGTTTGCTGTCTAATAAAATATGACTAAAGTTTACGAAGATTAAGGCAGCCTTGTGCACTGGCTTGCGCAGACGTATCAGGAAGCAGGGTGCTGTAATGAGCGCTTGATGAGAGAGAAATGGTGGCTATGGCGGGACTTGAACCTGCGACCCCAGCATTATGAGTGCTGTGCTCTAACCAGCTGAGCTACATAGCCATTTCAGAGAAGGCGCGAAAGATACTGAAGTTTCGCACCCAAGTCAAAGATTAGACGTTGAATCGGAAGTGGATGACGTCTCCGTCTTTCACCACATATTCCTTGCCTTCGAGACGCCATTTGCCAGCATCTTTAGCGGCCTGTTCGCCACCCAGCGTCACATAGTCATCAAACGCAATCACTTCCGCACGAATGAAGCCTTTCTCAAAGTCAGTATGGATCTTTCCGGCAGCCTGAGGTGCAGTCGCCCCAACAGGTACAGTCCACGCCCGAACTTCTTTCACACCGGCAGTAAAGTAAGTTTGTAATCCCAATAGGCCATAGCCTGCACGAATCACCCGGTCCAATCCGGCTTCGGCTAATCCGAGCTCTTCTAAAAACTCAGCTTTTTCATCGTCCTCAAGCTCAGCAATTTCCGCTTCAATCTTGTTACAAATTGGGACCACTTGCGCATTTTCGTGTTCTGCGATGCCGCGGACCGTGTCCAGCCATGGATTGTTCTCAAATCCATCTTCTGCCACGTTGGCGATATACAGCGTGGGTTTAATGGTCAGTAAGTGCAGACTTTTGACGACAAGACGCTCCTCAGGCGTCAGCTCAACCGAGCGAACCGGACGCCCGTCATTTAAGGCGGGCAGTAATTTTTCGCCGACTGCAATCAGAGCCTTGGCGTCCTTATCGCCGCCTTTGGCTTGCTTTTGTGCTTTTTGCAATTGCTTCTCGACCGATTCAAGGTCTGCTAAGGCAAGCTCTGTATTGATGATTTCGATGTCAGATGCCGGATCCACTTTTCCCGCAACGTGGACGATATTGTCGTCATCGAAGCAACGTACCACATGAGCAATCGCGTCGGTTTCACGGATATTGGCCAAGAACTGATTACCGAGACCCTCGCCTTTCGATGCGCCGGCAACGAGCCCTGCGATGTCCACAAATTCCATGGTGGTTGGCACCACACGCTCTGGTTTGACGATCTCAGTAAGTTGATCCAAACGTGGATCTGGGATGGGAACGACCCCCGCGTTCGGCTCAATGGTACAAAACGGAAAGTTTTGAGCCTCAATGCCGGCTTTGGTCAGTGCATTGAAGAGAGTAGACTTGCCGACGTTAGGCAGTCCCACAATGCCGCATTTAAATCCCATGCTGTCTCCTTAGCGTTGGTGCAGAGCATTCATCGCCCGCTCCCAGTTACCCGCCATGATCTCAGATTGATATGACAGGGTGTCATCGATGGCGTCGTCAATCAGACGTCGATCATCACTTGATGGTTTGCTCAATACATACCCGTGCACTTTGTCCTTGTGCCCGGGATGCCCAATCCCTACGCGAATTCGCCCGTATCCAGAGCCAAAGACGCGGTGTAAATCTCGAAGCCCATTATGACCGCCGTGGCCTCCATCGGCTTTTAAGCGAATCTGCCCGGGCGCGATATCGAGTTCGTCGTGTACGACGATGATTTCACTGGGGTCGATTTTGTAGAACTGCGCGATAGCCAGGGCTGATTGACCTGACCGATTCATGAAAGTCATAGGCTTCAAAAGCCACAGGGGCGCTCCACCAACTGACAGTTTGGCGGTTGCGCCAAAAAACTTCGATTCAGAAGAAAAACTGGCACCCGCGTGTTGGGCCAGTCGGTCTAACAGCCAAAACCCGGCGTTGTGCCGGGTTTCAGCGTATTCAGCCCCGGGGTTGCCGAGGCCGATCAGTAAGCGACAGGCGTTCACTCTGCCTCGTCGGCAGACTCTTCACCTTCGGTGCTTTCAGTGCTCGCTGCAGCGCCTTTCGCTTTATGGATGCTCACGACGGGGAGGTCTGATCCATGCGACAGTGCCACAAAGGTGACGCCCTTCGGTGCTTTCAGGTCTGACAAGTGAATCACTTGATCCAGTTCGACGTCTGCTAAGTCCACTTCAATGAACTCAGGCAAATCTTTCGGTGAGCAGGTGACTTCCACTTCCAGTGCATCGTGATGGATTACACCACCTTGCTGCTTAACGCCTTTGCTGGTGGCTTCATTCACGAAATGCACAGGCACGTTTACTTTAAGTACGGTACCGGCAGTCGCCCGTTGGAAATCCGCATGCAGTACCACAGGCTTAGCTGGGTGACGCTGCAAGGCTTTCAGGATCACTGGCTCTTCTTTGCCGTTCACAGTCAGTGTGATCACTGATGAGTAGAACGATTCTTCTTCCAATGCACGGACAAGATCTTTGTGAGCCAGCTGAATCGATTGAGGGGCTTTCTTGCCACCGTAGATTACGGCAGGTACCAAACCTTCCAATCGACGCAGGCGGCGGCTCGAACCTTTCCCTGCTACATCGCGCGTTTCTGCGCTTAAGCGGTAATCAGACATGTGTGTCTCCTTTGTCTGTTGTGCCCTGCCTCGACCAGCAGGGCCTCATTTGCACCGAAGTGCATTCCTCAGTTAGCGAAACATCGCGCTGATGGATTCTTCATTGCTGACGCGGCGTACAGCCTCGCCAATTAACTCGGCAATGGTGATCACGCGGACGCGTCCGGTGTCCATGATTGCGGAGGGGACCGGGATACTATCAGTCACTACCAATTCGTCAAGCGCGCTGTCTTTTAAATTATCTAGTGCACGGCCAGACAACACGGGGTGTGTGCAGTATGCCACCACCGCATTTGCGCCCTGTTCTTTCAGTGCTTTGGCTGCATTACAGAGGGTGCCTGCCGTATCGACGATGTCGTCAACAATCAAGCAGGTACGCCCATCGACTTCACCAATGATGTTCATCACCTCTGCTTGGTTCGCAGCCGGACGGCGTTTATCAATGATGGCGAGGTCGCAATCAAGTTGTTTGGCCATCGCACGTGCGCGCACCACGCCACCGATGTCTGGGGATACCACCACCACATCTTTCGGCTGATTGCGTTGAATATCATCTAGCATCACGGGCGTTGCGTAGATGTTATCTACCGCCACGTCAAAAAATCCTTGGATTTGGTCGGCATGCAGATCAACCGTTAACACGCGGTCGATGCCTACGCCAACCATGATATCTGCCACCACTTTGGCGGTAATCGGCACGCGGGCTGAGCGGGGCCGACGGTCTTGGCGGGCGTATCCAAAGTAGGGAACCACAGCCGTGATTCGCGAGGCCGATGCGCGGCGCAGTGCATCACACACCACGACCAATTCCATTAGGTTGTCGTTGGTGGGTGCACACGTCGATTGCAGAACGAATACGTCTTCGCCACGCACGTTTTCATGAATTTCGACCGCTATTTCCCCGTCTGAAAACTTGCCTACACTGGCATTGCCGAGAGGCACAGCAAGGTAGTCAGAAACTTTTTGAGACAAGGTAGGGGTAGCATTACCGGAGAAAAGCATCAGTTGGGCCACGGGCAACTCCTTGGCAACTCTCGAGCGGAAGAATGGCTGGGGTGGTAGGATTCGAACCTACGGATGGCGGGATCAAAACCCGCTGCCTTAACCACTTGGCCACACCCCAGTTACGCGTTTGCGCGGTGAGTATACAACATTGAACGGTTGCTTAAGAGCCCTTGGCTGACCCAATGTTGTTGTCTGAGTTCAGACAACGCATTCGCGTCTTCAAGGGCCGGGTCCACCACAAAACAGGTGCTCCCTGTGCCTGTCATCCGAGGCATTCCGAAGGCAGTCAATTGCTCTAACAACTGATCCACTTCAGGATGCAACATGCGAACAAGCGTTTCGCAATCGTTGCTGGTTGTATCCAACTGCGAGGCGCGGATTCTGCAAGAGGGGGTATCCCTTGTCAACTTTGGATGCGTAAAGACGGCCTCGGTTGACACCGAGACTCCCGGATTGGCCAATAGAACTGTCTTGCCAGGCCAGTCTTCGGATTCACACTGCTCACCAATGCCTGAGGCAAAACAGCTGTGGCCGAACACAAACACGGGCACGTCAGCGCCTAGGCTCAATGCCACCTGCATCAGCGCATGCGTTGAGTGATGGAGTTCCCATAGCCGATTGAGCATCACCAGTGTGGTGGCTGCGTCGCTTGATCCGCCCCCAAGACCGCCACCTGAGGGAATGGTTTTATCAATCCAAATCTCGAGTCCACGGGCGCCCTGTGAGAGGGCCTCGGCCGCGCGGACGACAAGATTTTTAGGGCCGAGATGGAGCGGGTCATCGAGTATCCGAATGCCCGGGTCTTTGCACACTCGAACATGAATCCAATCGCAAAGATCAACAAACTGAAATCCGGTTTCGATCAGATGGTAGCCGTCATCACGACGGCCAGTGATATGAAGAAAGCGATTGATCTTGGCGGGTGCCGGCGATTTCCAGCCGCCTTCGAGACGCTCGGAAGGGAGAATTACTGGGCTTGGGTTTGCCACTCAGTGCTCGCCCAGCGAATTTCCATGCTCCCTTGGGTGGCTGTTAACCGTCTGGGTACTTCATAGCGGTTTGAGCCCGATTCGATGGCAATGGTGCCGCTGTAGGCCAACTGCCACCCGGCTTGATTAAGCTCTCGGATACGACCATTGTCATCTTTCGTCATGCCATCGACGCTCAACGTCGGCGCATCCAACCCTCGCACCCAGTACTTCAGCGCGCTGACAGGCAGCTCCACATTTAATAAATCGGCGAGCAGTTCATCCGGACTGGCAGCTGAGGTGGTTTTATCATCGGTCATTAGGGTGGCGCGGTCCGACTCGACGGTGAGGCGAGCCACCACGGC
>CBFHVZ010000008.1:0-45936 GCA_965659195.1 Litorivicinaceae bacterium | reverse complement strand
GTTATCGGCTTGGTTAATCCAGCGAAGCGATCCGGATTCGGTTCCTTCCTCCGAGCTCACAGAAAACTTCGCGGTCAGTTCCCAGTTGGTCAGCTGCTCTGCCGGCAAAAAAGTGAGAACCTCATTGGGCTCTGAGGACCAAGGCAATAGCGAACAGCCACTTAGGGACAGGACAAAGGTGAGGAAGAGTGCGTTTTTTATCACGAGTTTTTAAGCCGGTTCATTGTGGCGGTAATGATGTCACTTTCAGGGGTCAATTCATATCCTGCTTGCCAAATCTTTGCCGCCTCCTCAGTGCGGCCTAACGCCCAGAGGACTTCACCCAGATGGGCGGCAATCTCATGGTCGGGCATCAAAGACCAAGCCTTTTCCAGGTAGGGCACGGCTTCGTTGAGCCGCCCTAATTTGTAGAGCACCCACCCCATGGAATCGAGGATGTGTGGTGCCTCAGGCGCACGATCTAATGCCTGTCGGATCAGAGCATAGGCCTCTTGATGGCGGTCGGTTCGATCCGCGAGCGTGTATCCGAGTGCATTTAAGGCGTCGGCATCCTCTGGGTTTGCGTCGAGAATCCGTCGAAGATCGACTTCGGTGTCTGTGATTCGGTCCAACTGTTCGTTGGCCAACGCACGGATGTATAAAAGTTGCCGGTCATTTGGGTCATTGGTAAGTGCTTCGGTGGCAAGGACAACGGCCTGTTCGGGGGCGTCATGGACCAGCGAAAACTGCGCCTCAGCAATCAACAAGTCCTGTGCAAAGCTTGGGAACAATAAGCGTGCTTCTGCGAACCATCGATTGGCTTGGTCTGGATCCTGTTGCTCGAGGGCCAGGAGAGCTAGTTGCCGACGCGCATCGATGATCAGCTCACTTTGTTCGACGCGTAAAAAACGGTCGATCGCGAGCGCGGTCATACCCTGTGCTTTGGCGATTTCCCCTAGGTGATAGTAGGCATCGGCACGAAACTCTTCCCGGCCTAGCAGGCTCTTTAAGACCGGTTCAGCCTCGGCTAAGCGCTCGGCCTGCATCAAGAGAAGGGCCCAGGTTAACTGGTCTTGACCGCGATGGCTGTCTTTGGATACAGCGGCTTCAATCAAGGTGATGGCTTGTTCACGATTGCCTTGCAAACCATGCCATCGAGCCATTTGAGATAAGACGGCAGCGGTCTTTAAGGAGGAATCACTGGATTCTAAGTAGCCCAGAGCGGCCGAGCGATCCGGCAGCATCAGTTGGGCGCGGTACAGCAATATCTCCGGCGTGATGGCATGGGTTTCAAGCCAGGCATCGAGCCAATCCGTGCCTTGGCCTTCGGCTTCGCGATTTTTAATTTCTGTGACCACGATGGCTAAGGAGTCATTGTTATGGGCGGCCGCGGCCCGCGTCAGTGAATTAGCGAGTGCCGGTTGTTGTGCCGGTTCGGCATTGCCCCAAAGACTGGCCATCCAATGACTGGGGTAGTCCGGATGTTGGGTTAGCAGATGCCTAAGCGCCGATTCAAAGCCCGCTAGGTTGTCTTGCTCCACTTCGCTGATGAGCGTCGCTTCAAGCACCGAAACATCATCCGGTGCCAGCGTTGACCATCGTGCCAGAGCCCGACGTTGCTCTGTGATATCACCGAATTGTCGGGCTAAAAATAGCGCGCGTTGTGCTACATCTGGATTTTCAGAGCGCTCGGAGGCGTCGAGGTAACCGGCCAGTGCCAAGGTAGGCTGATCATGGGTCAGCGCGTATTCAGCCATCATGATCGTGCCGGCAATGCTCAGTTCACTCGACCGAGTGTCCGTATCGGCCTCGGTCAGCGCATCGGTATGAATCGGCGCGCGTTCCATGATTGGTTGGCAGCCAATCAATAGCCCAAGCGCGCACAGCGCACAGGCTCTGGTACACTGCCGCCATTCGAACAACAAGGATCGCTTCACTTCTTTCATGGCTCTTTTGTCTCTTGGGCTCAACCATACCACGGCACCCGTCGATCTGCGTGAGCGAGTCGCCTTTGATGCGGATCGTTTGCCGGTCGCTTTGCGTCAATTGTCCGAACGATTTCAGGGGGTTCGGGAGAGTGCGATTTTGTCTACCTGCAATCGCACAGAGCTGTTTTTGGCCGTCGATGAGGTCAGCGAAGCGCAATTGATCGACTGGTTGGCTGAGTTTCATGCGGTGGAGCCCGGTGCACTGGCGCCGCATATCTATCGCTTTAATGAATTGAAGGCAGCCCAACACATGATGCGAGTCGCCGCAGGACTCGATTCATTGGTCCTGGGGGAGCCCCAAATCATGGGGCAGTTCAAAGAGGCGATGCGTCAAGCACGCGATGCACATGCCACAGGGCCGGAGTTGGAGCAGGCCTTTTCTAAGGTGCTCACCGTCGCCAAGCGGATTCGGACCGAAACAGCTATTGGCCGTAATCCTGTGTCCGTCGCCTATGCGGCCGTCACTTTGGCAGGGCGTATTTTTTCGGATTTAACGCGCTGTCGGGTAGTGTTGATCGGCGCAGGTGAAACGATCCAATTGGTAGCCGAGCATCTGACTGGGCAGGGCGTGACGGCGATCGATGTAGTTAACCGAACACTCGCCAACGCCGAAGCGCTGGCGGCCTCTGTGGATGGTCGTGCTTGGTCACTGGATGCCCTCGGTGATCGAGTGGCCGAAGCCGATATCGTCATTGCCTCCACAGCATCACCGGTGCCCGTATTGGGTAAGGGGATGGTGGAGAGAGCTCAGAAGGTTCGTCGCCAAAAACCGATGTTTATGGTGGACCTTGCGGTGCCCCGAGATATCGAACCCGAGGTGGGCGATATTGATTCTGTGTACCTGTACTCGGTCGATGACCTCAATGCGGTCGTTGAAGAGGGTTTAGAGCAGCGGCATGAGGCTGCGCGCCAGGCTGAAGCATTTATTTCTGAGGCACTGGATGATTGGCAGCGGGAGATTCGGGGGTACCGAGCGGTCGATACCATTCGGGCCGTTCGTGAATCGAGCCAAGCGATTTGTGAAAGTGAACTAGACCGCGCCCTGAAACTGCTTGAGGCGGGCAAACCGCCTAATGAGGTGGTAACCCAGTTGTCCCGTCATCTCACCAACAAGTTGCTGCACTCACCTACGGTAGCGCTCCGTGTTGCTGCGGAGCAGGGTGATTTGTCCTTGATTGAAGCCGCCAACCGTTTGTTCGACTTGCCTGATGAAGAGGCCTCCGATTGAAACCCAGTTTACTTGCCCGCCTCGATCAGTTGGTTGATCGCCACGAAGAATTATCGGCGCTGTTATCCGATCCCGAGACGATTCAAGATCAGCCCAAATTTGTCGCGTACTCGCAAGAGTACAGTGAACTCGGCCCTGTGGTTTCATTGGTCAAAGCCCGCGCTCAAGCGGTGGCGGATCTCGATGAACTGCAGTCTTATTTGGAGGGTGGTGATCCAGACCTCCGGGAAATGGCTGAACTAGAGATTCCTGTAACCAAACAAACGATTGCCGATTTAGACGGCGAGTTGCAATTGGCTTTGATTCCGAGGGATCCCGCAGATGCACGCAATGCATTTATCGAGATTCGAGCCGGAACTGGGGGCGATGAAGCGGCGCTCTTTGCAGGTGATTTAGCACGGATGTATTTGAAATTCGCTGAGTCCAAAGGCTGGAAGACTGAATTAATCTCAGAATCGAAAGCCGAGTTGGGCGGTTATAAAGAAGTGGTCATCCGCGTCAGTGGCGAACGGGTGTACGGTCAGCTTAAGTTCGAATCTGGGGCGCATCGCGTGCAGCGAGTGCCCGCCACAGAGTCTCAGGGCCGTATTCACACCTCGGCGTGCACTGTGGCTGTTTTGGCCGAATCAGATCCGCGTGAAGAAACGACGATCGACTCGAAAGATTTGAGGATCGATACGTTTCGAGCCAGTGGTGCCGGCGGACAGCACGTGAACAAGACGGACTCAGCCATCCGAATTACGCACATTCCTACCGGTGTGGTGGTGGAGTGCCAAGACGAGCGATCTCAGCACAAGAATAAGGCGCGTGCCTTATCGCTCTTGCAGGCCAAGCTTGAAGACGCTGCTCGCCAAGCCGAGGCCGCTAAAGAGGCCAGTGAACGAAAATCGTTGGTTGGCTCGGGCGACCGTTCGGAACGCATTCGGACCTATAACTTTCCACAGGGTCGGGTCACGGACCATCGGATTAATCTGACGCTGTATCGACTCGATGAGATGATGGAAGGGGCCTGCGAGATGGTCATTGACCCCTTGGTCTCAGAACATCAAGCGGAACTGTTGACCGGCCTTGAGACCGCATGACGCTCGATGAGCTTCGTCAGGATTCGCGTATTGAGGCCGCTGGCTGGAGCGCTGATGAGTGGCGTTGGGTGCTGGAGCAGGTGCTTGGGCTCTCGCCCTTGGATCGGCTGCGAGAGCCAGAACGTCAGTGGGCGCCGGAAGCCTGCCAACCTATTTATGACTTGGCCGAGCGTGCATTACAGGGTGAACCACTCGCGTACCTCTTGGGGGTGGCCTATTTCGATGGGCTGCCACTTCGCGTTTCGCCTTCAGTTTTAATTCCGCGGCCGGATACGGAAATTCTGTTGCAGACCGCGTTGCAGAAAATGACCAAGGACCGAGCCCGGGTGCTGGATTTGGGCACAGGTTCAGGTGCCTTGGCTTTGGCGATGAAACAGCATCGACCAGCCTGGGAAGTGACGGCGACAGATCTGGATCCAGAGGCTTTGACGGTGGCGAGAGGCAATGCCGAGCGCTTGAATTTGGATGTGCATTGGATTCAAGCTGATGGATTTTCAGGGCTTTCGAGTTTTGACCTGATCGTTTCGAACCCGCCCTACATAGCAATTGACGACCCTGATGTGGACGCCTGTGTTCATGCACACGAACCTCACTTGGCCCTGTACAGTGGCGCCGATGGGCTGGCTTTGATTCGGCGGTTAATCGCTCAGGCTCAGAACCACTTGGTTGACGGCGGTTGGTTTTGCTTAGAGCATGGCTGGCAACAAAAAGAAGCGGTCGAGTCTCTTGCGCTAGGCGCACAGTGGGACTCTGTGGAAACCGTGCCTGATTTGGCAGGGCGTGACCGTGTGACCCTGATGAGGAAACCCCATGCAACCGATGTCTGATGACGAGCTTTTGCACTATGCGCGCCAGCTATTGCTGACCGATGTGGATGTGGTCGGTCAGGAACGGCTTCGCAGGTCGCATGTGGCGGTCTTGGGTCTGGGTGGATTGGGCAGCCCATTGGCCTTGTATCTAGGGGCTGCCGGAGTGGGGCGGCTGACGCTGATTGATGGCGATCAGGTGGATCCAACCAACCTCCATCGGCAAATTATTCATAGCCAACAAAGCCTCGGTCAGGACAAGGTCGCTTCCGCTAAAGTGCGCATCGAGGGGCTAAATCCATGGATTCAGGTGGATACGGTGGCGGAGCACGCTGCGTCGGACACCTTGAGTGCCTTATGGCCTTCCGTCGATGTCATCGCCGATTGCACCGATCGATTTGCGACTCGCTTTATGGCCAATCAGCTGGCGCTCACTTACGGATGTCCGATGGTGTCTGCGGCCGCTTTAGGTCTTGAAGGGCAATTGACGACGGTGGATCCAAGGGCGCCCGAGTCACCCTGTTACGCGTGCTTGGTCCCGGATGTGCCAGAGGTTGAGCCGACCTGTGCCGAGACCGGAGTCTTGGGGCCTGTGGTGGGTACCTTGGGCACCTTGCAGGCGGTAGAGGTCTTGGGTGTGTTACTGGGGTGGCCTGACCGGCTGGTGGGACGGTTGTGGCGATTCCATGCAAAGCAGATGCAATGGCAGTCCTTTCGATACCGAAAGGACCCCCAATGCCCTGTGTGCGGGTCAGTCTGACAGTTTGCTTGCCAGAATCTGATTGACCGCTTGTGGGTTGGCTTTGCCCTGTGATTTCTTCATCACTTGCCCGACAAAAAAGCCCAACATCTTGCCGCGCTTATCCTCAGTCGCTTGCCGATAGTTGGCAACTTGGTCCGGGTTTTCAGCAATGACCTCATCCACAATGGCTTCAATGGCGCCGGTGTCGGTCACCTGAACCAGACCGCGCGCCTTGATGATGTCATCGACTGAGCCTTCGCGGTTCAGCAGGGCTTCAAACACAGTTTTGGCCGTTTTGGAGTTGAGTGTTTGGTCCGAGACGCGTTGGAGCAGTTGAGCAAGATCCGACGCGGTCACTGGGAATTCCGTGATGCTGACATCCTGTTGGTTCAACTCAGCCATCACCGAGCCCATGACCCAGTTAGCGGCCAGTTTGCCTTCGCCAGATGCTTCGGCCACTTCGGCGAAGTAATCGGCTATATCGCGATCGGCAACCAGCACCGAGGCATCGTAGTCGGTGATGCCGTAGGTTTCGGTGTAACGGGCTTTCCGTGCAGCCGGCAGTTCGGGCAGTGCGTCCCGACACCTCTCAATGAACGCCTCATCCAAGACCACTGGCAACAGATCTGGGTCTGGGAAGTACCGGTAATCGTTGGCTTCTTCTTTTGAGCGCATGGATCGAGTTTCATCACGGTCGGGGTCGTACAGCCGTGTCTCTTGGATCACGCGCCCACCGTCCTCGAGGATTTCGATCTGTCGATTGATCTCTGAATTGATCGCTTTTTCGACAAAGCGAAAGGAGTTCACATTCTTAATCTCGGTCCGTGTCCCGAGGGTCTGGCTGCCTTTCGGTCGAATGGAGACGTTGCAGTCACATCGCATCGAGCCCTCGGCCATGTTGCCATCGGAAATTTCCAAATAGCGGATCAGTGAGTGGATCACTCGAAGATAGGCTACCGCTTCTTTGGCAGAAGCAAGCTCAGGCTCAGAGACAATTTCCAACAAGGGGGTGCCGGCCCGATTGAGGTCCACGCCGGTCAGTCCGTCGAAGGCATCATGAATACTTTTCCCAGCATCTTCTTCCAAGTGGGCGCGGGTGACGTTGACGCGCTTGGTTTCCCCGTCTTCGAGTTGGATGATCACATGCCCGGGTCCCACAATGGGAGCATCGAACTGACTGATCTGATAGCCCTTGGGCAAATCGGGGTAAAAATAGTTTTTCCGGTCAAAGACTGACGTGCGACCAATCTCTGCATCGATGGCCAACCCAAACTTCACGGCCATTTCGAAGGCTTTTGCGTTAGGCGTTGGCAACACACCGGGCATCGCAAGATCAATGAGCGAAGCCTGCGTATTTGGCGCTTGCCCAAATTGTGTGGATGAACCGGAAAACATCTTGGATTCCGTGGCCAGCTGCACGTGAACTTCAAGGCCAATCACAGCTTCATACATGAGTGATCTCCCCGGGAGTGGCCAAATGCCAGTCTGTGGTTTGTTGCAGTTGATGGGCGGCATTGAGCAGCCGTGCTTCGCTGAATGCAGGTCCAGTGAGCTGATATCCCGTAGGCAATCCATCGACCAATCCGGAGGGGAAGCAGCCGCCTGGCAATCCGGCCAAATTGGTGGCGACGGTGTAGATGTCTTCGAGATACATCGCAACCGGGTCGTCGCTCTTCGCGCCGATTTGGAATGCGGTCGATGGGGTGGTTGGGCTCAATAATAAATCGCACTCGGTAAACGCGTGAGTAAAGTCTTGCTGAATCAACCGACGGATTTGTTGGGCCTTTTTATAATACGCATCGAAGTAGCCCTCGCTGAGTGCGTAGGTTCCAATCAGGATGCGTCGCTTAACTTCAGAACTAAAGCCCTCACCACGAGACCGCTCATACAGATCGGTGAGATCGGCGGGCGAATCGGCACGATGGCCGTAACGAACTCCGTCAAAACGAGACAAGTTTGCACTCGCTTCTGCCGGTGCGATGACGTAATACGCAGGGATGGCTTCGGCGACATGAGGTAATTTGACCGGGACCAGTTCGGCACCTAATGCACGATAGGCATCCATAACGGCTTCCATACGGGCTTGCATGCGCGCGTCGAGGCGTTCATCGAAAAAAGCGTCAGGCAGACCAATCTTAAGACCCTGAATCGAATCAGCCAGCGTGGCTGTGTAGTCTGGAACCGGTTGGTCGGCTGAGGTCGAATCTCGTGGGTCATGACCCGCAATCACCCCGAGTCCTACGGCGAGATCGGCCGCACTTTTCCCAATCAAACCGCCTTGGTCGAGGCTTGATGCATAGGCCACCATGCCAAAACGACTGACCCGTCCGTACGTGGGCTTGAGCCCGGAGGTGCCTGTGAACGCGGCCGGCTGACGGATCGATCCGCCCGTATCGGTCCCGGTGGCTATTGGGGTCATGGAGGCGGCAACGGCCGCCGCAGATCCACCTGAGCTGCCTCCGGGTACGCGTGTCAGATCCCATGGATTTTTGACCGGGCCGTAAAACGAGTTTTCATTGGATGAGCCCATGGCAAACTCATCCATATTCAGTTTGCCAAGCATGACCATGCCAGCCTGTTGGCAGGCATGAACGACATGGGCGTCGTAAGGTGCGACGAAGTTGGACAGCATCTTTGAGCCGCAGCTGGTGAGCACGCCGTCCGTACAAAAGAGGTCTTTATGTGCGATGGGCAATCCGGTCAAAGGACCTGCCGTTCCGGCTGCACGCGCGGCATCAGCCGCCTGAGCCTGGGCGAGCGCTTGGGACTCCGTCACCGTAATAAACGCATTCAGCGTGGGGTTCAGTCGGTCAATGCGTGCCAAGAAGGCCGAGGTCAATTCAACGCTTGAGATCGCTCCGGACTGCAGCTGAGACTGCAGCTCCAACAATGTGTGTTGAGTGAGATCGCTCATTCGACCACCCTAGGCACTACGTACAGACCGTCGGTCGCAGCCGGCGCAATGGCTTGGAGTTTCTCACGCTGGTTGGACTCGGTGACGGCATCGGCTCTTAAGGTTTGGGTCAAATCAAGCGGGTGCGACATGGGTGCGACGCCTTCGGTCTCTACCGTTTGCATATGATCGATGAGTCCGAGGACGGCATTGAGCTTTTCTAGCGTGCTCTCTGTTTCCGCCTCGGTGAGGCCCAGGCGGGCGAGTTTCGCGGTGCGTTGAATGTCATGGGCGGTCAGCGCCATACACAGTCTCCAAGGGTCGATGTCAACTTAGAAAAACACGCATGCTAGCATAAGGATGGAGCTATTCGACGCGCTCGGATAGACTCGTAGTTTCATTAGCCCGCCGTATAGGACAACGCATCGATGTTAAAAGCCATTCGGGGTCTGTTTTCGAACGATCTTTCCATCGACTTAGGAACAGCCAACACACTTATTTACGTGAAAGGAAAAGGGATCGTTTTGGATGAGCCTTCCGTAGTGGCGATAC
Source organism: Litorivicinaceae bacterium (assembly GCA_965659195.1). GTDB lineage: Bacteria > Pseudomonadota > Gammaproteobacteria > Pseudomonadales > Litorivicinaceae > HIMB30. Next base: position 36,666 of record CBFHVZ010000008.1, on the reverse strand, counting down.
GCACTATGGGGACACAGCGATCGGTGGCGGCAGTGGGGCTTGAAGCCAAAAAAATGTTGGGACGAACGCCAGGTAACATCGTTGCGATCCGACCCCTAAAGGATGGGGTGATTGCAGACTTTCACGTCACTGAAAAGATGTTGCAGTTGTTCATTAGTAAGGTGCACGAGAACTCGATGATTCGCCCGTCTCCCCGAGTTTTGGTCTGCGTGCCAGCCCAATCGACTCAGGTGGAGCGACGTGCCATTAAAGAGTCGGCATTGGGGGCCGGTGCTCGCGAAGTGTTTTTGATTGAAGAACCGATGGCAGCGGCCTTGGGCGCGGATCTCCCAGTGGATGATGCCAGCGGCTCGATGGTGGTCGACGTAGGGGGTGGTACCACAGAAATCGCCATCATCTCCTTAAACGGCATTGTGTTCTCAGAATCTGTCCGCGTGGGCGGTGACCGGTTTGACGAAGCGGTTGTTAGCTATGTAAGACGTAGGTTTGGCACATTGATTGGTGATTCCACCGCTGAGCGGATTAAAGAAGAGATTGGAACGGCAGTGCCTCGCGAAGATGAGATGGAGATCGATGTACGCGGCCGAAATCTTGCAGAGGGTATTCCAAAACAATTGACGCTTCGTTCCAATCAAATTCAAGAAGCGCTCACCGAACCACTTGCGCAAATCACTTCGGCCGTGAAAAACGCGTTAGAGCAATCACCCCCTGAATTGGCATCTGATATTGCTGAGCGCGGTATTGTGTTAACGGGTGGTGGCGCTCTGTTGAGCGGTTTAGATGAACTGCTCTCGGCGGAAACTGGGTTGCCTGTATTGATCGCAAACGACCCTTTGACCTGTGTGGCGCGCGGCGGCGGCAAGGCACTAGAGTTGATAGGTCGCGCTTCATTCAATTTGTTTAATTCCGACTAAGGGTTCTGGGCGTGCGGCCACTGTTTTCACAGACCAGTGCGGCGGCTGTTCGTCTTGTGATTACGGTTGCATTCGCCCTAGCCGTGCTTTTTGTGGATGTTCGTTTCGAGCAATTGACGATCGCCAGGCAGATTATGAAGATCGGTCTATGGCCCATCGAACAGCTCGCTGACTTACCTTCTAAGGTTGTATCAAATAGCTATCAATGGGTGACGTCCCGTGATGCGTTACAAAATAGACTCTATTCGCTGGTTCTCGAAAATGAGCGACTTAAAACCGAACAGCTCAAGCTCCAAACACTTCGCGCAGAAAATGCAGAACTGAGGCGGTTGCTCGGTGTGAGGGAATGGAGTAATCAACAGCTGCTGCAGGCTCAAATCCAGCGTATGTCAAATGATCCATTTGTGCATCGAGTGACCATTAACCGAGGTCAGATGGCTGGTGTATCGCTGGGGCAGCCAGTGTTGTCTGCAGATGGCTTGGTTGGCCAAGTGGTTGCGGTCTACCCGCATGCGGCTGAAGTGCTGTTGATGACAGATTCAACCCATCAACTTCCGGTGCAGTTGACCCGGACGCGTGATCGAGCGATTGCCATAGGCACCGGACGTCTCGATCGGTTGGAGATGCGAAACCTGCCAGATACTATCGACGTCCTACCGGGTGATCTCGTGGAGACATCCGGCTTGGGGGGGCGTTTTCAAGGCGGAATTCCTGTGGCTCAAGTGGCTGAGGTGATACGCTCTCCTGGGCAACCATTTGTCCAGGTGGTCGCTCTGCCGTTAGCGGCCTTGAGTCGTCTGTCGCTGGTTATGGTCGACGTGTCGGAGCGGTCACCATGATCTTCCTGCTGACCTACGTAATCACTTTGCTATTGATCGTGTTGCCGTTTGCGGGCGAGTGGACGTTCGCTTTGCCAAGTTGGGGCCTGCTATTCGTTGTTTGGTGGGCATTGATGCGCAATCACCAACTTTCTATGGTGGCTTTGATGGCCGCTTCGTTTCCGATTGATGTGGCCTATGGAACAGCGTTTGGAATCCATGCTCTGTTGTTTGCGGTTTTGGCATACGTTCTGACTTTACTGGGTCCAAAAGTGCGGCAGGTGAATGTGATACGGCAATCGTCCATCCTGTTTTTCGTACTTCTGGTAGTCATTGCGATCGGCTATTGGGGACGCACCTTAAGCGGCCAGAATCCATCTTTGGGTTGGATGATGTTGCAGTCAGTTACCACGGCTATCGCATGGCCATTCCTACGGCAGATTTATGAGAGCATCGCTCGATGGGCCGGCGATCCTGAATTGAGAAATACATGATTCTTGCCAGTCAGTCTCCGCGTCGCAAGGAACTACTGTCTTTGATTTGTGATGGGTTCGTGGTGATGCCTGCGGATATCGACGAGTCAGTGTTGCCTGGAGAGCGGCCAGATGCTTTTGTTGAGCGCCTGGCAAAAACCAAGGCAGAGACGGTCGCGCAGCGAGTGGAGTGTGTCGAGACTGTGATTGCGGCTGACACAGCCGTTGCAGTGGATGGATTAATTCTCAATAAACCGATCGATTGGGTGGATTTCCAATTTATGATGAACCGCCTCTCGGGTCGGACCCATCAGGTCTATACTGGGGTATGTGTCTTATCCGGCGGTGTGATCAAGCAGGCGGTGGTGTGCACGGAAGTGACGTTTCGAGTAATCAGTGCTAAAGAGCAAGCCGACTACTGGGCGTCAGGCGAGCCGAGCGATAAAGCAGGCGGTTATGGCATACAGGGTCGTGCGGCTCGTTTTGTGGCGCGTATCGATGGGTCATACACCAATGTGGTGGGACTGCCCTTGGTAGAGTTGGAGGCATTATTGACCGATGCGACATGAGATTCTTCTGAATTTCACTCCCTTAGAGACCCGCGTAGCCGTGGTCGAACAAGGGATGGTGCAAGAAGTCGTGATTGAACGCGCGACTCACCGTGGCTTGGTGGGCAACGTGTATCTTGGTCGAGTCATCCGCGTGCTTCCGGGTATGCAAGCTTGCTTTGTAGACATAGGCTTGGATCGCAGCGCGTTTCTTCACGCCAAAGACTTGCCACATGCGGAACCTGGCAAGGAATATTCCATCAGTCGTCTGGTCACTGAAGGGCAGTCTATTTTGGTTCAGGTGATTAAAGACCCAGTAGGTACCAAAGGGGCCCGCTTGACCGGTGAGATCTCACTGGCAGCTCGACACCTCGTGCTGATGCCGATGGCAAACCATATTGGAATCAGTCAGCGCATTGAAGACGAAGACACACGGGAAATCTTAAAGGTGCGGGCACGCGATGCCTTAGCCCAAGTCGCGTTGGAATGTGGTGTGATTGTTCGGACCGCGGGGCACGACCATGATCAGAGTGATTTTGTCGATGACCTAAGATATCTCAAACGGGTATGGGATGAGGTCTGTGAGGGGCAAAAAGACGCCACGCCACCGTCACTCTTGTTTGAAGACTTGCCGCTGACACATCGCTTGGTTCGTGATCAGATTCGCCGAGACACAGATCGGGTCTTGGTAGACTCTCAAGAGACCTTTCAGAAACTGAATGAGTTTGCCCAGAAGTTTATGCCTGATGTGGCGCCGTTACTGACCCACTACACCGGCAGTCACCCACTGTTTTCCCTGTATCGGGTCGAAGATGAGTTGGAAAAAGCACTCGGTCGCACGGTTGAGCTAAAGTCCGGTGCGTATTTGGTCATTGATCATACCGAGGCGATGACCACGATCGATGTCAATACCGGACGGTTTGTGGGGGCTCATACGCTTGAGCAGACGGTCTTCCGGACCAATCTCGAAGCTGCAGTGGCGATCGGTCGCCAACTTCGTTTGCGAAATCTAGGCGGGATCGTGGTGGTGGACTTCATCGATATGGAAGACCCGGAGCATCAGCGGCAAGTGTTAAGAACACTCGAGCGGACCCTGGATGAGGATCCAGTCAAAACCCGAGTGACTGGCTTCAATGAGATGGGCTTGGTGGTTCTCACCCGAAAGCGAAGCCGAGAGTCTTTGGCCGATATGCTGCAGGAGTCCTGTCCCCATTGTCGCGGGACCGGCAAGGTGAAGACGGCGGAGACGGTCTGCTATGACATCTTTCGGGCAATTCTGCGTGAGGCGCGAGCTTACGGTGCAGAGCAAACCACTGTCATTGCAGCACCTGCAGTGGTGGATCGTTTGATCGATGAAGAATCTGACGCCTTGGCGGATTTAGAGGCTTTTATCCACCGTCCCATAAGGTTGCAGGTGGACAGTAGCTTTGGGCAAGACCGCTTTGAGGTGGTGCTTTCATGAAACGCCTCGTGATCCCTTGGGTTGCATGGGTCTTGGTTATCTTGGCTACCCTTCAAGCAATGGTTTTGCTTGCGATGCCCATGGTCGGTCAGTGGCGCCCAGAAATTGAGAATTTATTGGCGGATCGATTGGCTGCCGAGGTGTCGATTTCAGAAATTGGGGCCAAGGCGTCTTTGAGTGGACCCTACCTAGAAGCGTTGAATTTAATTGTTGAACGGCCCGAGGGTCGTGTTGAAGTGCGTCGAGTTCGCATGGTGATCAATTGGCTCACTTTGATCACTGAAGGGCAGTTGACTTTGGATCAGTTGATACTGGATGACGGTCAATGGATCGCGACAGGCCGTGCCGGAGGCGACTTTCCATTACCGGATCAGTGGTCCGTTTGGTTGGATCGCGCGCAAGGAGCTTTGGCACCCATAGGTGCCGTTCGCATCAATAACTTTGATGTGATGCTTGCGTCGCTGTCGCTAAAGCGGGTCTCTGTGGCTGTGATGCCTAATCAAGGGGTGCTGGGTCGCGCACGCGTGATCAATGAATCGATCTCAGTGCCTTTTGATTTTGATTGGCGATTCCGCGAGTCGACCGAGGGTGAGCATGATCTTCGGATTTTCACTGAGGCGGCGATACCCCTGCCCGAGTCCATTGTTGAGTCAGTTCGAGTTGAAGCGCGACTCCATGGATGGCTGAAGGTCAGCGATGTAGGGACAAGCGCGATATTCGATGCGTCCTGGCAAGGCGGTAACGCGTTATCGCCGATCGAGGGCACCTCGATTTCAACAGCTAGCACTCAAGAATCTGATGGCTTCGAGATGAATTGGATATCAGGTGGAAGCCAACAGCCCGGACTCTCTATAGAGTTAGCAGGCGCGCGTGCTACCTGGTCGCCTAGGCAATGGTCATTGGTGGTGCCTGAATTAAAACTGGAAGGTGAGCATCTAAACACATTACTTTCAGATCCAGACCCCAAGTTGACGCGCTTGCTCATCAAGAACCAACCGAAAGCGCTCTTGTCTCAGATTTCTGTAAGTCGTTCGACCGATCAACCATTAAGGGCGCAGGCTCAGATCAAAGAAGCCTCGATAGACGCATCTGGAGGGATTCCTGAATTGGGTTCGTTGCGTGGTCATTTGTTTGTGGAAGACGATCGAGGCTTTTTTGAATTTACGGGTCGGAATGCGACCTTTTCGCTTCCTGAGGTGTTCCCGAAGCCTTGGGAGCAGCAGAGTCTCGCTGGCACTATGGCGTTTAGGCGAGACGAATCAGGCCTTTACCTGCGAGGTCACGATCTGGTCGTTAGCGATTCGTCGCAGTTTGTGAAGGGCGATATCATGTTGGATTTGTCCCGTGAGACCGAGCAATCGCTGCACTTGGAGTTGATCGCAGATGCTGCGCGGCCTGCACTTAACGGACTGCTACCGATCGATCTCGATCCAGAGGTGCGTGATTTTCTAGTGACAGGCATCGAGGATGTGGCGGTTGTTGGTGGGCGTATTTCCTATTCTGGTCCTTTAGGTGATGGGGTCGACCGAACGAGACGCGAGTTAGTGCTCGACCTTCCAATGGAGTCGTTTCAGTTGAAACCCTTGAGTGATTGGCCAGGGTTTGTCGGTAAACAAGGTCGAGTGACCTGGCAAAATCGGAGGGCTCGAGTGACGTTGGACTCCGCAAATTTTGGGGGTTTGATTGCATCCAATGTTCAGGTGACACAATCACCAGCGGATGCTTCGCTGTTGACTATTGAGGGTGATCTGACCGGCGATGCGGCGGCGGCTTTAGATATCCTAGGCGATGCGGGTATTCGACCCGAGATGCTGGTCTCCGATGTGCAATTGTCGGGTCCATTGTCCGCTGAGGTGTCGCTCCAGACCCCTATTGAAAACGGGTCGCCATCAGGCCGTATTGACATGCGGGCGGAGTCTTTGCAGCTTGCGGTAACTGGATTAAACGCGCCGATTGAATCTATTCAAGGAGAGGCAACCTATGTCGTTGATGAAGGGTTATTGGCCGAGAAGTTGACCGGCCAATTGTTGAATCAGCCGGTAGAGATTGACGTGAGGACATTCGGCGGCAACCTAGATGCAGAGATCAGCGGTCTCTTGTCGACGCAGTCTGTGGTGTCACTGGCAAGCATTCCCTTGGACGACACTTGGTTAGCTGGGGATGCAGAGTGGCGGGCACAAATTACAGGTTCGAGTGATGGGGTACGCGCTCTGATCGAAACTCAAGGAAAAGGACTGATCAGTCAGTTACCTGCACCCTTGACCAAAGCGGCAGACGCACCGGGCGCTATCTCAATTGAGATCGAAGCTCTGGAAAACGATCTTCCAGTACGCGTTGATGTATTTGACTCTGTTGAGATTATCGGCTCACTCGAGGAAGCGAATTCAGACTGGTTGATTCGAGCGCCGTCTGTCGATTTGTTGGGTTGGGCCCAAGTCTCGGGAACCGACGAAACTAAAGAGTCGTTAAGGGTAATGGTTGACACCGATCAGGTGGTGATCGATGAGACCCCTTTGGCCGTCAGTCGATTGGCCATCGTCTTGGATCAAGGTGCCTTGGATGTGTCATTCGATGGCGAGGAGTTAGCCGGTCGAATACAGAGGGTGGGTGCTGCTCCCTTGGCTGTAGATTTGGAGCGGCTGGTATTGCCAAAAGCAGGCGATCTGTTGGAACTACCGGGCGAGGATGCGTTAGGTGAGTTCAATCCAGGCAGCCTGCCATCCGCAAAAATCGCGATAGCGGACCTACTGAGGGGCACGACCCGTTATCAAGATGTACGAGCCACGACCGTGCAAGGAGTTGATCGGCTGGATGTGACGCGCTTGAGTTTTAATCGTGACGGTCAGGTTTTCAATGGCGAAATGGCTTGGCAATGGACCGAAGAGGGGCCAAAGACCGCGATTGCACTCCATGCAGAAGGGGCGCAATTAGGTCAGTTTTTGCGCGTCAACGAGCAAGAGCCTTTGCTTGAGGCGAAGTCGGGAACGTTTTCTGCAGATTTATCTTGGGACGGCTCGCCTCTAGGATTTTCTATACTCACGAGCGAAGGCCGCATCGTTCTATCGCTTAAAAACGGTCGTTTTGTCGATTTGGGTAATTCGGCGGAAGTATTGAGATTGTTTGGTATTTTGAACATTGAAACTTTGACCCGACGACTGCGTTTGGACTTCTTGGATCTCGTGCAACCGGGAGTTGCTTTTGACGAGGTGACCGCTGAGGCTCGGGTGTCTTCAGGCACTCTGACACTGGAGCCAGATCTCGAGATGGAGGGGCCGTCAGCCAGTTTTCGATTGACCGGTGAGACCAATTTGGTTGAGAAGAGGTTAAATCATTTGCTGGAAGTGGATATTCCACTGACCAATAACTTGCCATTGGCGTCCGTTTTATTGGGTGCACCGCAGGTGGGTGGGGCTATTTACTTGGTGGAAAAGGCATTGGGGACAAAGATTATCAAAGTTGGAAAAACCAACTATCGCATTGAAGGCTCGTTTGATGAGCCCAATATCAACCTTGTTTCCCCATTTCTCGGACAGAAGGAGTCGTCCAATGTTGACGCCACTACAGACGGCCAGTGAACATCTCTTGGCACCCGGCGGATTAAGTGTGGACGACTTGGCACCCTTGGTTAGTGAGCTAGCAGTCGGCGATGTGGATTTTGCCGACTTGTTTTTTGAATGCGCTGAAGCGGAAAGTTATTCCTTAGAAGACGGTGAGGTAAAAGAAGCCAGTTATCACAGAGATGCGGGCGTCGGTGTCCGGGCGTGTGCGGGCGATCGACAAGGATTTGCTTACACCTCCGAAATTTCGGCCGCCCGGATTCGCGAGGCGGCCCAAGTCGCCATTGCGATTCAATCCGGACGTTCAGCGCGCCCGGCGGTGAACTTAGACCGCGTTACAACGCCTAGGCTGTACGCGCCAGTCAATCCCATTCCAGAGCGCGCGGCGAAGGACAAGATCGCATTTTTGAAGACGTTGGATGCACAGGCCCGTGCCAAAGATCCACGCGTGGTTCAGGTCCAAGCGTCGCTGACAATTTCATATCGTGAGATTTTGGTGGCCGCGACCGATGGCACCTTGGCTGCGGATGTGCGGCCTTTGGTGCGTTTGTCTGTGTCCGTGCTCGCAGAACAAAACGGCCGTCGTGAGCGCGGCAGTGCGGGCCTTGGTGGTCGCTATGATCTGCAAACCCTGTTGACGGATGCGCATCAGCAAAAGCTGGTATCAGAGGCCGTCGACCAGGCGTTGGTTAATTTAGATGCCGTGGATTGCCCGGCTGGCGAAATGCCGGTGGTACTTGCCTCAGGATGGCCCGGTGTTTTATTGCATGAGGCGGTCGGCCATGGCCTCGAAGGTGACTTCAATCGCAAAGGATCTAGCTTCTACAGTGGCAAGATCGGACAAAAAGTCGCAGCACCTGGCGTAACTGTGGTGGACGACGGCACACTGGCTGATCGTCGGGGTTCACTGAACATCGACGACGAGGGTCGGCCCAGTCAACGGAACGTATTAATCGAAGACGGTGTTTTGGTGGGCTACATGCAAGACAAGCTCAATGCACGCCTCATGGGCGTCTCGCCGACGGGCAACGGGCGCCGGCAAAGCTATGCGCATCTGCCCATGCCGCGGATGACCAATACCTTTATGGAAGCTGGCGAGGCCTCCCAAGCCGACATGATCGCTTCCGTCGATAAGGGCGTGTTTGCGGTGAACTTTGGGGGCGGACAGGTGGATATTACCTCAGGGCAGTTTGTGTTCGCTGCCAGTGAAGCCTACCTGATTGAAAACGGTCGAATCACCGCCCCGGTCAAGGGCGCGACCCTGATTGGTCACGGGCCTGAAGTGATGTCGGCTATCTCAATGATCGGCAATGATTTGGCGCTAGACAGCGGAATTGGCGTTTGCGGCAAGGACGGCCAAAGTGTTCCGGTGGGTGTTGGCCAGCCGAGCCTGAAAATTGATCGCCTGACCGTTGGTGGCACCGCTTAATGCGACATGGTGTCGAATACCGCGCGATACAGTGCGCGTGCTTCTCCTTTGTCTTTTCCTTGATCGGCGGCCTTCTTGGCCGCACGCACCAGTTGGTTCAATCGCTGGGCATTGCCTGTGAACTGACTCAAAAATTCAGCCAACGATTTGGGGTCCTCCAGCAGTCGCGTGCGCCACTGTTCGGCCTGGTGATGAATCCGCTTCTCTTCTTGGTCGAGGCCTTGCACTCGGTGAAGTTGCGCTTCCAAGCCGTCAATCTCGGCATTGCGCATCCGTTTACCAATGAATTGGAGTTGGCGACGACGCGCCTCGTGCTTTTTGCTCGGAAGGCTGCGATAAAACTCAAGCGCCTCTTTAAGGTCGGCGTCGGCAAATTCGATGCGTGCAAATTGCTTGTCGGGCAGTTCAGCCAGCTGGGCACCAAGCGCTTGGAGCGCATGCATCTCTCGTTTGACGGCACTTTTCGAGGGCACTTTCTCGAACATCTCGTCGTCATCTATCGGTTTTTTAAAGGAGCGTCTGTCTGTCATGGTCACTGAGTTTAACCCACAACGTGAGAAAAACCGCTTAGAAGATGCGACTGATTGGGTGTTGTCACGCTCTCGATCTCTGGGGGCTCGCGCCTGTGAAGTGGCGGCGAGTGCATCCATCGGGCTCGAGGTACAAGCGCGGCTGGGTCAGCCCGAAAAACTCGAAATGACTCGGGACCAATCGATTTCTGTGACGGCCTTTTTTGGTGAGTCGCGAGGGACCGCCTCGACTACGGATCTGTCTTCCGAGGCCTTAGGCCGTACTCTGGAGGCGGCCATCGCGATCGCGCGCGTCACTGCGCCCGATCCAGCTGCGGTTTTGGCCGATGCCTCACAAATTATTCAGGAGGTGCCAGATCTCGATTTGGATCATGCCTGGGCGCTGACGCCTGAGGCGGCGCTGGCGCTGGCAGTCGAGGTGGAGTCTTATGGTCTGCAGGTGGACCCCCGTCTCACCAATTCAGACGGCGGCGCGGTGTCGAGCTCACGCTCGGTCAGTGTGCACGGGACTACTGAGGGCCTCATGGTCAGTCAGGCCAGCAGTCTGCATGGCATGAGTTGTGTGTTGTTGGCAGAAGAGGGCGACTCGCGGGAGCGTTCCTATGCTTATACCCACGCACGTCATCCCGACGCATTGTGGAGTGCGGAGCGGGTGGGCCGTGAGGCGGCCGAAAAAACGGTGGCACGCCTGAACCCTCGCAAATGCCAAACGGCTGAGGTGCCGGTGTTGTTCATCCCTGAAATGGCCTCGGGCCTCTTGTCCAGCGTGGTCAGCGCCATCAGTGGGGGCTCTCTGTACCGAAAGTCGAGCTATTTGCTCGATAGGTTGGGTACGCAAATATTCCCAGAATGGGTGACTTTGACTGAAAACCCATTGATTCCCCAAGCCATGGGGTCGACGGCTTACGATGGCGATGGACTTCCTACCAAGATCCAGTCCTTTGTCGAAAACGGGGTGTTGACCCAGTACGTGCTGTCTTTGTATTCAGCGCATCGCTTGGGTATGCAAAGCACGCACAATGCCGGTGGCGTGCACAATTTACGGTTTAACGGCAAGTCAGATTTTCAAACGCTGGTGAAGACCATGGATCGTGGATTGATCGTGACCGACATGATGGGCCAGGGTGTGAACTTGGTGAATGGGGATTACTCGCGGGGCGCCTCAGGATTTTGGGTCGAGAACGGAGAAATTCAGTATCCCGTTCATGAGGTGACGGTCGCATCGAATCTTGATCGAATGATGAAAGAAGACCTGCTAGCCGTGGGTTCGGACATCGACTTAAGGCGCTCGATTGCCAGCGGATCCATGTTGTTCCGTAAAATGATGGTCGCGGGCAGTTAAGCGTAGACCAGGGTCGCAACCCCGAGGAATACAAAGAATCCCACCACGTCAGTGACGGTGGTCAACACCACGCCACCGGCCAGTGCAGGGTCGATTTGCATCGATTTGAGATAGCCAGGCAAGAGTGTGCCGACCAAGGCGGCTACGACTAAGTTCACGACGATTGCGATCGCGATCACATACCCTAGGGTGAAATCCCCAAACCAGAGATAGGCTGCCGCACCGACGACCGCGGACCAGAAGAGGCCATTGGCGGTGCCAATCATAACTTCGCGGGACACTAGAGCCCGAATGTTGGCCGACCCGACCCGTCCGAGCGCCATCCCCCGAATAACGATGGTGAGCGCTTGAGTGCCGGCAATGCCACCCATTGAGGCCACCACTGGCATTAGGATCGCAAGTGCCACCACCTGTTCGAGCGTGGCTTCAAACAGTCCGATCACGGCTGAGGCTACGAAGGCGGTTAACAAATTGATGCCGAGCCACACGGAGCGACGACGGACGGTACGAACCAGTGGCGCGAAGATGTCTTCGTCTTCATCCAGACCGGCTTGGCTCATCAAGCTATGATCGGCAGCAGCTCGGATGACGTCGACCACGTCATCGATGGTAATCCGGCCGAGCAGTTTGCCCTCAGAGTTCACGACCGGTGCACTCACCAAATCCAAGCGCTCAAAACGCTGAGCCACCTCATCTTCATGCGTGGTATCCAACAGCGGTTCGACTTCCGTCTGCATGATTTCACGCACTGTGGTGGTTGGTTCGGAAATCAAAATGGTCGCGATCGGGACCTGGCCGATAAATTGGTCCTTTCGGTTCACCACCCATAAGTTATCGGTCATGGGAGGCAACTCTCGATATCGACGAATGTAGCGCAGTACCACATCGACCGTGATGTCAGGGCGCACCGTGACCACGTCGGTGTTCATCAAGCCACCGGCGGAGTCATACTCATACGACAGCACCGCCTCGACCCGTTGGCGGTCGGCGGAGTCCATCGATAACAGGACTTCCTCGATAACGGATTCAGGCAACTCTTGGAGTAAGTCCACCTTGTCATCGAATTCAAAGCTTTCGATTAAGGTGGCCAGTTCCTCGGCGTCGAGTCGCGAGACGATGTCGGCTCGTTCTTCTTCGCCCAAATACGATAGAACGTCTGCGGCGAGGTCATCGGCATCTACCAGGTTCCACAGAACGATCCGCTGTTTGGGCGGCACTGAAGACAAAAGGTGCGCGATATCTGGCGCGCTGAGGTCTTCATTAAGGAGTTGACGGGCGCGCGCAATCGCACCTTGCGACAGCGCAAGGTTCACGCGTTCTAGGGTCGCCTGATTCGATTCGGGCATTAAATCGACGATAGGGTCAGTCACCCGCAAGGCTCCCCGAATCCATTATCAAATAAGTCGACCAGCGAAGTGGCCGCCGCCTGTTCGTCATCGCCATCGATATGCAATATCAACTGGCTGCCCTGGCCGGCCGCCATCATCAATAACTGCATAATGCTTTTCGCATCGACAGAACGCGCGGCCTCAGGATCTTCCAGAGTCACCGAAGACGCAAATCCGCTAGCGGTTTGCGCCAAGACATTGGCTGCGCGCGCGTGCAAACCCAGTAAGTTTTTGACGGTGACCTGTGCGGTAATCATGGAAACTCCTAATTGAGCTTCGATGATAGCTCGCGATGGACGACCTGCCTATCAAAGGAGAGATCGGACAGGCGCGTGGCGAGTGTCTCAATCAGATACACGCTTCGGTGTTGACCGCCGGTGCAGCCAATGGCCACCGTAAAATACTGACGCCCTCCGGCCGCATGACGAGGTAGCCACCGACGGATGTGCGATTCAATCTCGTCCAAAAGCTCTTCGGTTTCAGGGTATTGGTTTAGATAGGCCGCCACCGCGTTATCTTTTCCGGTCAACGGCCGTAAATCTGCCTCCCAATGCGGATTGGGTAGCGCCCGTGCATCCATCACCAAATCGGCATCTAAGGGCACGCCGCGCTTGAAGCCAAACGATTGCAGCTTAAGCAGCAACTGGGTGGCACCATCGCCACCAATCACCATGGCACGCACTTGTTGGCGTAGCGCATGAAGTGACAGGCCTGAACTGTCTACGCGGTAGGTGGCTGAGGTAAAAATCGGTTCAAGACGCTCGGATTCGAGTGCTAAGGCTTGAGAGAGATGATGCCTCTCTATACCCGCAGACAGTGGGTGTAGACGACGCGTCTCGCTAAATCGACGGGCTAAGGTTTCGTCGCTGGCATCGATAAAGATCACATCCACTCGATTGGCATGGGCTTGGGCTTCAGCCACCAGTGCCGGGACATCAGATGGGTTGCCTAGGGTTCGAATATCGATCGATACGGCGAGATTTCGATCTGGTGTCGCGGTTTTGACCGTTTCGATGGTTTGAGACAAGAGCGCCACGGGCAGGTTGTCGATGCAATAAAAATTCAGATCTTCTAGAGCGCCGAGCGCTGAGGATTTTCCTGCGCCAGATCGCCCCGAAACGATCACCAGATGCATTACAACGGCTCTGTGGTGAAAGCCGACTGCGCGACTTGGTAGAGTTCGTCTGCACTGGTCGCCATTTGCAAATCATGACGAAACTGGTCTTTGGCAAAGCATTCGGCAAGGCCGGCCAGTAAATTCAGATGCAGTTGATTGGTCGATTCAGGCACCAGCAACACAAACAAGAGCTCGACCGGTTGACCGTCTATCGAGTCGAAGTCGATGCCCTGGTTTAATTGGATGAGATACCCCTTGGCTTCATTCTCAGACAGGCTCGGCAATCGGCAGTGGGGTATTGCCACACCGTAACCAATGCCAGTGGATCCAAGTCGCTCACGATCGATCAGGCCTTGGTATACGTCTTCCGATTCGAGTTGGCTCTCGTCCGCAATGAATTCAGCGGTTAATTCCAAAACGCGCTTTTTTGAGCCACCTTCCAGGTTGGCTAGCACTCTGGCTGGGGTAATGATCTCTGTCAGTTGCATGACTCTGATTCGTGTTGATGAATTTCGCGGCGGCATCCTGTCGCCGCCGCGTAGTGTAGGACGGTTTTAGTTTCCGTGCATCCGGCTGATGGTTTTTTCTCGGTGTTTCACCAATTGCCGGTCCAATTTGTCCGCCAGCGCGTCAATGGCCGCGTACATGTCATCGTGTTCAGCGGATGCATGGATGTCGGCACCTGCCACGTGAACATTGCCTTCGGCCTTCTGGCGTTGTTTCTCTACGGTCAGGGTGATTTCGACCTTGGTGATGTGCTCAGCATGTCGCTCTACACGTTCTAGTTTTTCTTCGATATAGCCTTTAAGCGCGTCGGTGACGTCAAGTTGGTGACCGCTGATGCTGATTTGCATGACTCTCTCCTATGTAGGTAAGTGACTAGGACTCCGTCCCCAGTTCCACTATGCGCTTTTTCGGCTGGGCAGAAAACCCTTAGAAGACCTGTTTTCGCTCGCTTGATCCTGCGATGCCGAGCATCTCTCGGTATTTAGCGACCGTGCGCCTAGCCACTTGAAATCCTTTCTCTGATAACAACACGCTGAGTTTCTGGTCCGACAGCGGTTTTTTTGGGTTCTCAGTGGCGACCAAGGCTTTGATGTGCTCCCGAATGGCAATGGAGGAGGCTTCGCCACCGCCGTCGGTTCCGACGTGACTTGAGAAGAAGTACTTCAGCTCTAAGGTGCCCCGGGGGGTGTGGATGTATTTTTGTGTGGTGACTCGGCTGATGGTGGACTCATGCATGTCGACTTTTTCGGCTATATCGGCCAATACCATCGGTTTCATGGCGGTAGGTCCATGCTCGAAGAAGTCAATTTGTGCTTCCACAATACAACTCCCGACCTTCAACAGTGTCTCTGCTCGGCTTTTCAAGCTTTTTATAAACCAGCGAGCTTCTTGCAAGTGATTCTTTAAATACTCATTGGTTTCGCTTTTGTCACCGCTTTTAATCAGCTGCTGGTAGGTGTGATTGATGGCGACTCGAGGCAGGGCGTCTGGGTTTAATTCGACCAGCCAACCGGCATCGGTGCGGCGAACCACCAAATCAGGGATGACATAGTCGGCTTGGCTGGTGGTCATCGCGCTGCCAGGCTTTGGATCTAAGGAGCGAATCACGGTGATGGCCATGTCCAGTGTGGCTTCATCACAGCCCAAGGTTCGTTTTAAACCCGCTTTATCTTTTTTACCCAGTAGGTCGAGATGTTGCTCGACCAATTCGATGGCGAGACTGACGTCGGCACCGAGCTGTTTGAGGTTGTGTAATTGCACCAGGAGGCATTCTTGGACTGAGCGGCTGCCGACACCGATTGGGTCGAGTCGTTGGATGCGATGCAAAACACATTCGATTTCGTCGAGCTCGAGCTCGGGCAGCTCATCAATGAGCGCAAGTTGTAGTTCTGAGAGGTCAGCCTCCAAAAAACCGTCGGCATTGATGGAATCCACGAGTACGCGTGCAATCCATTGATCCCGATCGGTCAGGGGCAACAGGTTTAATTGCCACAGTAAATGCTCATTTAAGCTGGTCTCAATGGCGGTTCGATTCTCGATGCGATCGGACTGCTCGTCATCCATCGTGCGCGAAGTGACCGGTCGATTGATGTCAAAATAATCGGTATCCGACCATTCGGTTTCGACCGCGACCTCCAGCCGATTTAAGTTCTCATCGGCATTGGTCTGTTCGGTTGGGACGGTGGGCTCATCGAGTTCTTGCTCAAGTTCAAGCAAGGGATTCTCTTCTAAGGCCCGATTGATCTCTTGCTCAAGATCCAAGGTCGACATTTGCAACAGCTTGATCGCCTGCTGCAATTGCGGGGTCATGGTAAGGCTTTGGCCGATCCGAAGTTGAAGGCTTTGTTTCATTCCGGGAGTGTCATACTGAAGTGGTCGCCCAAATAGACAGCGCGAACTTCGGGGTGAACCAATAAACTTGCAGGCGCGCCCTCGGCCAGCACGCGACCGGCATTTACGATGTAGCCGCGATGACAAATGCCAAGGGTTTCTCGCACATTGTGGTCGGTGATGAGAACGCCAATGCCCTTAGAGGCGAGATGACGGATGATGCCTTGGATGTCGGCGACTGAAATGGGGTCTACCCCTGCGAAAGGTTCGTCGAGCAACATGAATTTCGGGTTTGAGCAGAGCGCTCGGGCAATTTCCACACGCCGTCTTTCGCCCCCAGATAAAGCCATGCCTAGGGTCTGTGAAATGTGTGCGAGATTGAATTCGTCGAGCAGCCGTTCCCGTTCGGCCAACCGCTCCGCACCGCTCAAATCGCCCCGTAACTCCAAAATAGCCATCAAGTTGTCGGCTACGGTCAGCTTTCTGAAAACACTGGCTTCTTGAGGTAAATACCCGAGGCCAGCTTGGGCTCTCCCGTGCATCGGGGCACGGGTTATGTCGGTCTCGCCAATTAGGATCTGTCCGGCATCTTGTTTAACGAGCCCCACGATCATGTAGAAACTGGTGGTTTTGCCTGCGCCGTTTGGCCCGAGGAGTCCCACGATTTCGCCGGCGCCGACGGACAAAGACAGATCAGAGACGACCATTCGACCCTTGAAGCTTTTTTGTAAATTTCGAGCGATTAGATCAGTCATTGGTTCTTGGCTGCATGGTCATATTGACGCGATCCGCTCGATTGCCTGAGGCGATTACCTCACCCGACTCAAGGTGATAGGTGATCTCGGGACCGGCGAATAATGAACCCTCAGCCCGTACTTCAGCATCACCGCTGAGCACCACAAGGTCCGTATCAAAGGCATACCGAATGGTATTCGCTTTGCCGCGAACCGGCTCCTTGTCTGTCAGTTGTCTTTGATTCTCAAAGCGTGCGGGGGCTCCCTCGGCCAGAAAGGTTTCTACTTCATTGTTGTCGTTGGTGGTGAGATCGACCAAATCGCCTTTTAATTTGAATGTGCCTTGTTGAACCTCAACCGCCCCTTCATACCGTACGCGATTCTCAGTTTCATTCATGACCGCTTGATCGGCTTGAATATCGATTGGCTGATCTCGGTCTTCGGGAAGAGCATTGACTGAACCACTCAGTATTAGCGCGACTGCGAAGAAGGTTTTCTTTGCCATTGTGTTCTCACATTTTCACCGAGTGTGTATTCACTGGTTTGTAGATTTATCACCAAGGAGTCACCAATACTTTCGCTGGTTCCTTGCACTAGGGTGGTGGTTGAGTCAGAGGTGACTAGATCTGCTCTCTGATCCCAAAGTAAAGAGTCGCCATTAAGCGTCCAGGGTTCGCTGTCGGGTTGTTCGCGAATGGCGATGACGTCAGTCTGTAATCGAACCGTATTTCGATCCCCAGATAAAGCTCCCGTTTTTCCTTCCAGATACCAGGTGGCTGGGTGTCGTTCTAACCAAAGCTGCGGTTGCTCGAGTTCGGCATCGGCGCGATCGCCAAAATCCAGAAGGCTAGCCGCTACGAGTGTACTTTCCAAATGCCCATTCGCGTCGTAGATACGCTGGTGTACACCTTCCATAAACGCGTCGGGTTTTAGGCCTGTGATGCGAGCTAATTCGGGATCTAAGGCGGTGCTGAAGCGAGGTCCGGTAAGGATGGCTGCCAGTACTCCAACGGCAAGACCGCCAAATAGCCAGCGCACACCCGTTCGATTCATGCGTTCATCTCCCGAAATACGGTCAATGGATCCAGTCCGCGCGCCACGATGATGTGCTCGCACACCTCGCGTACCGCGCCGCGCCCACCTTTGGCTTGAGTGACAAAGGCGGCCCGATCTTGAACGGCCCCAGGGGCGTTGGGTACGGAAGCAAAAAACCCCGCTTTTTCAGCGGCGCTGACATCGGGGTAGTCATCGCCCATGTACCCCAGGTCTTTTTTCTCAAGGTGCAAGGTATTGGCCAATTCAAGCAGCGCAGTTCCTTTGTCTTCGCGCGCCTGAATAATGTGATCGACACCGAGCTCGGTGAATCGATGGGCGACCATCGGGGATCGACGTCCGGTAATAATGGCCACTTCGATGCCTAAGTGACGAAGGAGCTTTAGGCCCAACCCATCGAGAATGGAAAAGGCTTTGAGGGTGTCTCCGTCGACTCCGTAATACAGAGTGCCGTCTGTGAAGACGCCATCGACGTCAAAGGCCATTAACTTAAGGGTTTGCGCACTCATACTACGCCTGCATGCAACAAATCATGCATGTTGAGCACCCCGACCGGCTGGTGCTCGTCTGTGATGACAATCGCGTTGATGCGTTTCTCTTGCATCAGCCGCACCGCTTCCGCGGCCAACGCGCCGACCGACAGGGTGGTACCCCCTTGAGTCATTAATTGTTCGATATGACAGTCGGTCAGGCTTCGACCCTGCTCGAGTGCTCGACGCAAATCCCCGTCTGAAAATACGCCCACTAAGCGACCGGCTTCGTCCAAGACGGTAGTAAACCCCAATCGTTTGGCGGTCATTTCCAAAAGGGCATCAGAGACCCGCGCGTTCCGTTTAACACGCGGCATGGCGTCCCCTTGGTGCATGACGTCATCGACTTTGAGCAGCAGCTTGCGGCCGAGCGCACCGCCGGGGTGACTGAATGCGAAATCTTCATGTGAAAAACCTCGGGCTTCGAGCAGCGAGATCGCCAAGGCATCGCCCATCGCCAGGGCCGCCGTTGTGCTGGCGGTTGGTGCGAGGTTTAAAGGACACGCTTCTTCTTTTACAGAAACACAGAGATGCGCATCAGACGCCTCGGCCAGTGGCGAGGCAGGATCCCCGGTCAGACTGATCAGCGGTACCCCCAGACGTTTGATTAACGGCAATAAGGTCAGAATTTCGGCTGTGCTTCCGCTATTGGACAGCGCAAGGACCACATCTTGTTCAGTGAGCATGCCGAGGTCGCCGTGAGAGGCTTCGGCCGGATGCATGAAGAATGAAGGGGTTCCGGTGGATGCGAGTGTGGCGGCAATCTTGTGTCCGATATGGCCAGATTTACCCATGCCTGTGACCACGACGCGTCCACGGCAATTGAGACAAAGCTCGCAGGCCGCGGCGAAGGATTCGTCGAGTTGGGCGGTCAAATTAGCCACGGCCGCCGATTCTAAGGCAAGCGTCCGTCGCGCAGAATCGAGATAATTCATGAAATGGGCACGATCGTTGCAGCAATGTGCACAAGATAGCCCACGTAGAGCAGAAGAAAAAGGGATCCGTAACGACGACTGATAGTCCCTTGGGTCGCAAATCGTGAGATAAGCCACAAGAGAAGGGTTAGTCCAACGGTCCAAGGCAGATCTCGAATATAGACCTCTGGGTCGACAGCGAAGGGGTGTACGACCGCAGCGATACCGATGACGCCGAGGAAGTTAAACAGATTGGACCCAATGACCGTGCCCAAGGCCATGTCGGTTTTTCCTTTTAGCGCTGAGGCAACGCTGGAGGCCAGTTCGGGCAGGCTGGTCCCTATGGCCACGATGGTCAATCCAATGACCAGTTCCGAAACCCCCAACTCAAGCGCAATGGCGGTCGCGCCCCAGACCAGTGCGTTAGAGCTCGCTAACAGCACCAATAGACCGCCAATGGTCAGTGCTAATCCCATGCCTAGGCTGTAGTCGTGTATCTCTACTTCGTCGCTGACCGATGCTTCATCTTTCATAAGGCGATACAGCAATATGGGCAGGGCAGCCAGCAAAGCAAGGCCCGCCCACAGGTCAAAGACGCCGCGGAGCGCCAGTGCACTGACGATCAAAGAAACCACTAAGATGACGGGCATTTCACGGCGGACCAACAGTCGAGGCACAAGCAACGGAGTGACCATTGCTGTGGCGCCGAGAACTAAAGCAATGTTGGTGATGTTGGACCCAAGCGCGTTGCCTAAAGCAAGCCCTGGGCTCCCGTCGTAAGCGGCGACGGCTGAGACTAGGAGCTCAGGGGCTGATGTGCCCACCGAAACAATTGTGAGTCCAATCAGGAAATGACTCATGCCCAAGCGATTGGCAAGGCTAGCGGCGCCTTCCACAAAACGGTCTGCGCTGATCACTGTCATGACGATTCCCAGAATTAGGGCAACAATCGGCCAAAGCATCACTCTCTCCTTAAAATGAGGCGTCATTAAACATCTTGTCGGCGAGCTCTGCTACACTTCGTAGTCGTTTCGCGGCAGGTCCTAGTTGTGCAGTCAAGTGTAAATTTTGTTGATATTGATCAGGTGGTGTTTAGACGAGACCGGCGTCTGATCTATTCAGATTTGTCTGCATCGATTCCTCGCGGGAAGATTACCGCGCTCGTGGGGCCTTCGGGCACAGGGAAAACGACCTTGCTGCGTCTTATCGGTGGCCAACTGAAACCTGAAAGTGGTGATGTCCGCGTGGACGGTGTATCGGTTCAGGGACTCAAGCGTCATGCCTTGTTCGATTTACGAAAACGCATGGGTATGTTGTTTCAGTCGGGTGCGCTTTTTGCAGAATTGAGTGTGTTTGAAAACGTTGCCTTTCCATTGCGTGTTCACACGCAATTAGACGAAGACCTCATTCGTCTTGTGGTGCAGATGAAGCTCGAGTCTGTAGGTCTCCGGGGTGCGGTGGATCTTATGCCTGCCGAGTTGTCGGGCGGTATGCAGCGAAGAGTGGCATTGGCTCGCGCCATCGCGCTCGATCCGGAAATGATCATGTATGACGAGCCTTTCGCTGGACAGGATCCGATCGGCTTGGGTGTGCTGTTGACGCTTGTAAAGGAATTAAATCGCGCCTTAGGGATCACATCCGTGGTGGTTTCGCATGATTTGGCAGAAACGCTGTCTATCGCTGATCACGTGATTATGATCGCAAATGCCAGTGTGGCATTTGAAGGGTCGCCCGAAGCGATGCAGTCGTCAGATGATCCGCTGGTATCGCAGTTTCTAAATGGTCATCCCGATGGGCCAGTACGGTTCCACTATCCTGCACCTTCTTTAGCGTTGGGGTCATTATGATCAGTCGTTTGCAGCGGTTGGGGCATGGGACATTGCGCCGTATCAGTGATTTAGGCAGAGCCGCCTTATTGCTCGGCCAGGCCATTGTGGGGCGATCTCGTGTCGGTGTTCATTGGCATCTCACAGTGGATCAAATCCATGCGGTAGGCGTGCTATCGCTGAGCATTATCGTAGTTAGCGGATTGTTCATTGGCATGGTACTTGGACTGCAGGGGTACACCATTCTCGCAGACTATGGAAGTGAACAGGCGCTCGGACAGATGGTGGCTTTATCACTCACCCGTGAATTAGGTCCGGTAGTGACTGCGCTACTGTTTGCCGGTCGAGCCGGTTCTGCGCTGACAGCAGAGATTGGGCTGATGAAGGCGACAGAGCAGTTGGCTAGTTTAGAAATGATTGGGGTTGATCCACTTAGGCGGGTAGTGGCCCCTAGATTCTGGGCGGGTGTGATCAGCATGCCGATCCTTTCCCTAATTTTTGTCAGTGTAGGCTGTCTCGGCGGAGCTTTAGTAGGGGTCTCTTGGTTGGGCGTGGATGCCGGTTCATTTTGGGCGAATATGCAAGCCTCAGTGGACTTTTGGCAAGACGTCGTAAATGGGATCATCAAATCGGTGGTGTTTGCCGTCGTAGTGACTTGGATTGCCGTCTATCAGGGGTATGACTTAGTACCGACTTCGGAGGGTATTGCTCGAGCAACCACAAAAACAGTGGTCTACGCATCTTTGGCCGTTTTGGGATTTGACTTCTTTTTAACCGCGGTAATGTTTGGAGAAATTTAAGTGTATTCACGAAGACTAGAATTAAGTGTGGGGGCTTTTGTGCTGCTCGGGGCTATTTGCCTTGCTTTTCTAGCACTTGAGGTGAGTGGTTTGACTGCGGCCAATAGCCAAGATACCTATCGGGTGAGTGCGCGGTTCGATAACGTGGCAGGCTTGACCACCCGCGCTCGAGTGAGCGCCGCCGGCGTCACGGTGGGTCGGGTCGTAGGTATACGATATGAGCCACAAAGTGGCGGTGCGATAGTCGATATGGATATCAGCACGGAATTTTCGAGTTTTTCCCTCGATACAACGGCCTCGATTCTAACAGCGGGCCTATTGGGAGAAAAATACATCGGGTTATCCATTGGAGGCGACCCTGACAATTTGGGGGATGGTGATGTGATTTATGACACGCAGTCCGCTATCGTTTTGGAGGAACTAATCGGGCGCTTTTTAATGAACATGGGGTCCGATAAATGAAGCGCTGGGTGATCGCTTTATGCATGACTGTTGGAGTTAGTGCGGTTTGGGCCTCCGAATCGGATCCTGCAGCGGCAGTAGCCCCGCTCATTGTGGCGAGGGATGCGTTTTATCAGGATGTTGCCAAGTTTCAGGCGGGTAGTTTGAATGAAGAGCAGTTGGTCGATCGGATTGCGAGCCAATTTGCTCCCTTGCTGGATAACCAAAAAATCGCGTTGAGGGTCATGGGGCGCTTTGCAAGAACAGCCTCACCAGAAGAGCGCATAGCTTTCACCGACCGCTTGCAGGGAAGTTTGGTAGATGCTTATGCGCGTGGATTGACCATGTATGGCGGTGAACAATTGGTTCTACCGGACTCGGGTGTGCTCTTGAAGCCCGGTCGAGCTATGGTTGAAGCCACTCTTGAAGCGCCAGGGAAAGAACCACTGCCGATTCAGTTTGCACTTGGGTACGAGCCGGAATCAGGATGGCGAGTTGAAAATGTGGTGGTTGCCGGTATCAATCTCGGTCTGACGCTTCGTAATCAATTTGCGGATCTTGTGAAGTCTACAGGCAGCATACAAGGGGCTATCAGTGCATGGGATTTCGAAAGTGCTAGTCAAGGGGTTAACTAATGTGGTGCCCCAACTCATCCGATTATCAGTTGACGTGGGCGCAACTTAAAGCAAAGGGCTTAGCTCAGATTGAGCAAGGTGAAAACACCATCGATCTAACCGAGTGGGCTCATGCAACCAGTGCACATTTGGCTCTGTTGGTCTATTGGTGGCAAGCCGCTCACGCTCGAGGTCAGTCGCTTCGGTTTACTGGCTTGAACCCTACGTTTCAGCAGTTGGCGGAACTCGGTGGCGTCACATTCATTCAAACAGGAGAAGCAGATGCTGGACACTGAAGTTAAAGCGCTTTTGCAATCACGCGAACCCAGCTGGCAGTTCGAAGTACGCGGTGAAGGTCGGAATTTTCAGATTGATGCGATTAGTGACGATTTTGCCGCCATGCCCCGTGTGAAACGGCAGCAGGCAGTGTATCGACTGATAGCCGATGAGATTGCCGAAGGCACATTGCACGCAATCACCATTGCGGCCATGACGCCGGATGAATGGAATACAAAAAAAGGACTGGGAATCTAACCATGGATCGGTTTGTCATTCGGGGCGGTCGAGCGCTGTCCGGTGAAGTCAAAGTCAGCGGCGCAAAAAATGCAGCGCTGCCTATTTTGGCTGCGGCACTGATGGTGCCTGGGCGCGTGCGCTTTGAAAATTTGCCGCATTTGAATGATGTTACGACGATGCTTCAGTTGTTGGGCCGGATGGGTGTGGACGTCTTGTTGGACGATACTGGCTCGGTCGAATTGGATGCTACCCGGTTGAATTCACTGGTCGCGCCCTACGACCTTGTCCGCACCATGCGAGCGAGCATTGTGGTATTAGGCCCACTGTTGGCTCGTGGTCACGAAGCGGAAGTGTCCTTACCTGGCGGGTGTGCCATTGGTGCGCGCCCTGTGAATCTGCACATCAAGGCCCTTGAAAAATTGGGTGTCACTTTTGAGGTGACCGATGGGTACATCAAGGGCAGAGCGCCCGGTGGATTAGTGGGCGGAAAGGTGTTGTTTGACAAAATTACCGTCACAGGGACTGAAAACGTGCTTATGGCGGCGGCCTTAGCCAAAGGCGAAACGATTATCGAAAATGCGGCTCGTGAGCCAGAAGTGTCTGACTTGGCCGATTGTTTAGTTGCATTCGGTGCAAAAATTGAAGGTATTGGTACCGATACCCTGCGGATTGAGGGCGTGCCCTCTTTGCACGGCGCCACGCACCGAATTATTCCTGATCGTATTGAGGCCGGTACTTTTTTGGTGGCCGCGGCTGCGACTCGGGGGCAGTGCACCTTGACGGATTGTGAGCCAGAGCACATGGAAGCCACCCTCGTGAAGCTTGAGGAAGCCGGTGCCAAGATCACCCGAGGTGAGACCACTGTATTGCTGGATATGGAAGGTCGCCGCCCGAAAGCGGTCGATATCACTACGCTCGAATACCCCGGTTTTGCCACGGATATGCAGGCGCAGTTTGTCGCGCTCAATGCGGTGGCTGAGGGTGTTGGGCAAGTTACCGAGACCATCTTTGAAAACCGCATGATGCACATCCCAGAAATGCAGCGGATGGGTGCACACATTGATTTGCATGGGGCCACAGCCAGTGTGATCGGAAAGCCGGTATTAAAAGGCGCGCCCGTTATGAGTACGGACCTCCGTGCGTCGGCATCGCTGGTGGTGGCCGGTTTGGTGGCCGAAGGCGAAACCGTTGTGGACCGGGTCTACCATATTGACCGTGGCTATGAGCGGATTGAAGAAAAGCTTCGGCGGTTGGGCGCAGACATTGATCGAGTGCGTGTATGAGTGAGCCCTTAACCTTTGCCTTAGCCAAGGGTCGTTTGTTGGATGAAACCCTGCCGATTTTGTCCACCCTCGGTATTGAACCCCTTGAGGACATAGCGTCCAGTCGGAAGCTGATGTTCGAGACCAGTCGCTCAGACGTTCGTTTGTTGGTCCTTCGAGCCACAGACGTACCACCCTATATTGAACGCGGCGGAGCCCATCTTGGGTTCGCCGGTAAAGATACCTTGCTTGAATACAACTCAGCCCAGCTGTGTGAGCCAGTCGACCTTGGGCTTTCCAAATGCCGCTTGATGACTGCCACCCGGGCCGGCGTGGAACTGCCTTCATCAGGTCGGCTGAAGGTGGCCACCAAATACGTCAATGTTGCTAGACGGTATTTTGCATCCCAAGGGCGTCAAATTGACCCCATTAAATTGTATGGCGCGATGGAGCTGGCGCCTGTGGTCGGCATGAGTGACGTGATCGTCGACGTCGTAGATACAGGTAATACCTTGAAAGCCAACGGGCTTGAAGCCAGAGAGTTGATTGCGCATTCCAGCGCGCGGCTCGTCGTGTCACGCGTTGCGATGAAAACAAGGTACCGTTTGATTGCGCCTATTATTGAACAACTGAATGCGTGGGTAAGGAGTCAACATGCAGCTTAACCCAGTCCGTTTGTCTACCGAAGACGCTGATTTTGCGAGCCGGCTAGAGACACTCACGGCATGGGAATCGGTATCAGACGCGGCGCGTCAACAGCGAGTAGCTGAGATCATCCACGAAGTTCGCACGCGAGGTGACGACGCGTTGGTGGCCTTGACGGCTGAGTTAGACAAGTACTCTGTAGCGGATGCAAAGGATCTTGTGCTCGAGCCGGACGCGTTAAAAGCGGCATTTGATGAATTAGAGCCTGAACTTCAAGCGGCCTTGGTGACCGCTAAGGAGCGCATTTGGGCTTTCCATGAAGCGCAGCGTGAATCCAGTTGGCGATTGCCTGAACAAGACGCAGGGATTGTGTTGGGGCAAGAAGTGCGTCCCATGCAGCGGGTAGGTCTCTATGTACCCGGTGGATTGGCCACCTATCCCTCATCGGTCTTGATGAATGCATTGCCCGCTAAAGTAGCCGGCGTGCCTTTTGTACAAATGGTGGTGCCGGCGCCCGAGGGTGTGCTGAATCCTGTGGTTTTAGCGGCTGCTTATCTGGCCGGTGTGGATCGTGTGATTACGATCGGTGGCGCGCAAGCGATAGCCGCCTTGGCCTACGGGACAGACACCGTGACACCGGTGGATAAAATTGTCGGTCCGGGCAATGCGTGGGTCGCAACCGCAAAACGCCAAGTCTTTGGAAAGGTGGGCATCGACATGATTGCAGGCCCTTCAGAGATTCTGGTCTATGTGGAGCCACCGATGAATCCTGACTGGGTGGCAATGGATTTATTCAGTCAAGCAGAACACGACGAGTCCGCACAACCTGTGTTAGTGGCATCGGATCGCGCGTTCATTGGGCAAGTGATTGATTCGATGAATCGCCTCGTGGTGGATCTCGAACGATCGGACATCATCACCACCTCGATCAATACGCGTTGTATCGTCATTGAAGCCAAAGATCGCCAGGACGCATTGGATGTGATTAATCGGATTGCTCCTGAGCATTTGGAATTGTGCGTGGATGATCCGGAGACTTTATTACCGGCTATTCAGCATGCCGGTGCGATTTTTATGGGGCGTTACACGCCTGAGGCACTGGGCGATTACTGTGCCGGCCCTAACCACGTGTTGCCCACGTCGGGTACGGCGCGGTTTGCGTCACCACTCGGTGTCTATGACTTTGTAAAGCGGTCTTCGGTGATCCATTGCTCTGCCGAGGGTGCGCGTCACATCGCACCTGTAGCCTCTACTTTGGCGGTATCTGAGGGCTTGACTGCCCACGCACGGTCTGCGGATTACCGTCGATGAATCGAACGGCTTATATCGAACGATTGGTGCCCGCGGTGGTTCGAGCAGGCGCCTCCTATCCGGTGCCCAACTCAGAGGGAATGATCAAGCTCGATGCGATGGAGAACCCCTATCCTTGGCCGTCTGACCTGCAAGCCGAGTTTGCAACTGCGCTCAGTCAGTGTGCACTGAATCGCTACCCCGACCCGAAAGGCACTGCGATTCGGGAGCCATTGGCGAAATGGTTGAATATGCCGTCCTCGTTGGACCTGTTGTTTGGAAATGGTTCGGACGAAATCATTGGTCTCTTGATCTCTCTGCTGATCGGTTCCGATCGGTCGGTCTGCGCGCCTGATCCAAGCTTTGTCATGTTCCGCGTGGTGGCTGAGCAATACGGCGTACCCTTTTATGCGTTGCCATTGGACGACCGATTCGATATCGATGTGGACGGCTGGATGGCTGAGCTTAAAACCAAAAATCCAGGCGTGATTTTTGTGCCGCAGCCAAACAATCCAACCGGTAACTTGTTTGACCCTGTCCGCTTGGCTCAGGTAATTGAGTCGACCGATGCTTTGGTGGTGATCGATGAGGCCTATACCGCCTTTACCGACTCTGATTGCCTGAACTGGGCAGCGGAGTATCCGAATGTGGTGGTAATGCGCACGCTCTCAAAAGTGGGTCTCGCTGGCGCTCGGTTTGGATTGCTCATTGGTGCACCCGATTGGATCAATGAATTCGACAAGATTCGCCTGCCGTACAACATCAACAGCCTGACTCAGGCGGCAGTACAGTACGCGCTCACGCATGCAGACGTGCTTGAGTCGCAAAGCCAAGCCATTCGGGCTGAACGGGCGCGATTGAGCGCGCTGTTGAGTGATCGAGGTTTCTCGGTGTGGCCCTCAGAGGCCAATTTTTTGGTTGTTGATACATCGTCTGTGGCTCGCGATGCGCGCGCGCTATTTGAAGGCCTTAAAGCGCGAGGCGTGCTGATCAAATGCCTCGATGGCTCACACCCACGACTCGAGGGTACGCTTCGCATCACCGTCGGTCAGCCCGCAGAGACCGATGCCTTGATGGCGGCCCTTGATCAGTTGCTAGCGGGCGGGCGTTGACCCACGATCACCGTGCGTTCAATGGGTTGACCGTTACGCAGCAGTCGTAACGACAATTCGGCACCCGGCTCAAGCTCGGCTACCTGATTCATTGCAACGCGTCCATCGGCAACCTTTTCTCCGTTAATGTGGGTCAGGATATCCCCAGGCAAAATATCGGCCAGTGCCGCAGGACTTCGACGAAACACCCCGGCGATTAAGACGCCTGCATCCCGGCCTACCCCAAATGAGCGCGCCAGCTCGTCGGAGATGGGTTGTGTTTCAACGCCTAGCCAACCACGAATTACCTGACCGTATTGGATCAGTTCGTCCATCACGTCTGTGGCAAGTGAGGAGGGGATGGCAAAGCCGATGCCATTCGAGCCGCCACCTCGGGTAAAGATTGCGGTATTAATGCCAATCAGTTCGCCGCGCACGTTGATCAGTGCGCCGCCCGAGTTGCCCGGATTGATGGCTGCATCGGTTTGGATGAAATTTTCGTAGGTCGAAACGCCCACTTGATTTCGTCCAGTGGCACTTAGGATGCCCATGGTGACGGTTTGCCCGACCCCGAAAGGGTTGCCAATGGCAAACACCAAGTCGCCGACGCGTCCCGGTGAGGTGTTAAGTACGAGCGCGGGAAGGCTCGGTAGGTCAATTTTCAAAACTGCTAAATCGGTATCGGGATCTGTGCCTACGATCATCGCTTTGGCCACACGACCGTCTCGTAGCTCTACCACAATGTCGTCTGCATTGGCGATCACATGATGATTGGTCAGGATGTAGCCACCGGTCGAGACGATGACGCCAGAACCGAGGCTCGACTCCATGCGCTTCCGAGCCGGTTCCCCGGGTAGATTGAAAAACCGTTGGAAGAACGGGTCGCGGGCCAGTGGGTGCACCCGAGTCTCTACAATGGTGGTGGTGTAAATATTCACGACCGCGGGTGCGGCACGTTCGACTGCATCGGCATAGCTGGCGGGTCCTTCGGTGGGCAGCTGGGACGAGGGCGGTGCCGACTCGACCACAGTAAACTGGACCCCTTGATTCCTGTCCACGAGGTCGGGAAACTCGCGAATCACCAATAAAGCGATCAGAATGCCGGTTAGGACTGGCCAGAGAATTCGGGTGATCTGCTGTAGCATGCACACTTCCAACGAGGGTTGAGATGATAAGTTTACACACACTGACGCAAACGCTCGACGATTGGATGCGACCCAATGAGTTCAAGGACTATGCGCCTAATGGGTTGCAGGTTGAAGGACGTTCCGAAATTGGGCGGCTCGCACTGGGTGTCACCGCATCGCTCGATGTCATTGAGCAAGCCAAAGCGTGGCATGCCGACGCCTTACTGGTTCATCACGGGTATTTCTGGCGTAATGAACCTGTGACCTTGACTGGGATGAAAGGGCGTCGCGTCCGCGAGCTGGTGATGGCGGATATGTCCTTACTGGCGTATCACTTACCGCTTGATTGCCACCTTGAGTTTGGCAATAACGTGACTCTATTGCAGACCTTGGGCTTTGAAGATCGCCAGCCCCTACCGAATGAGTCGGGTTTGCTGTGGGAGGCAAAGCTGCCCGAACCTATGTCCTTAGCGGCACTTGGAAAACGGGTTGAGACGGCCTTGAATCGACCCCCTCTATTGATAGAGGCGCCAGAAGGGGCGTCCACATTGCATCGCCTTGTCGTCTGTACCGGGGGTGCCCAAGATTATTTGGCGAAAGCGGCTGCGATCGGTGCCGATGTGTATCTGTCGGGTGAAATTTCAGAG
The DNA here is from genome assembly GCA_965659195.1 of Litorivicinaceae bacterium. Lineage (GTDB taxonomy): Bacteria > Pseudomonadota > Gammaproteobacteria > Pseudomonadales > Litorivicinaceae > HIMB30. The sequence continues at coordinate 7,261 of CBFHVZ010000008.1, read as the reverse complement.
CGGACGACACACGAGGCACGCGAGCTTGGGATTCATTATGTGGCGGCGGGCCATCACGCGACGGAGCGCTATGGCGTTCAAGCGTTAGGTCAAAAGGTGGCTGACTGTTTGGGGATTGAGGTCGCCTTTTTTGACGACCATAACCCGGCCTGAGGCTATGAGTTCAGCTGGCCTCGAGTCTCGGCGTAATCCCGAGGTGGTTCGGCCGCCAGCACTTCCACGGGTTCTGGATCCGTTTCTTTGGTGAGCGATACGGGCTCTCCGCGCAGTTGTCCAGCCAACGCAATCTGACGTTTCGCGAGTGTTTCTAATGCGTCTGTGGTATCGGCCAAATGGGTTTGAATATCTTCCATGAGTGCCTGTTGTTGCGCCTCATAGAGCGTCTTTTCGCGTTCAAAGTCCGGTGACACCGTGGTGAGGGTTTTGGGTTTACGCAAGGCCCAACCGGCCACTGCGCCCAATACAAAAGCCAATGCGGCTACGCCAAGGGTCAATTCATTCACTGCATGCGCTTCCTTGTGGTTTCGGTCTAGTGTACGAACTTTGCGTCAAACGCGCGAGCCGTTAGACTGCCTGCTTTGCCGGAATCGTTATGACGCAACCTTCCCTGACGCTAATCCAAGGACCTGCGGGTTTCATTGAGACGGCCAGTGTGCTCTGTTCGTTCGATGCACCGATGCCGCCACGTGCTCTATTAATCCAGCATCCGCACCCACTGCATGGCGGGAGTATGGGCAATAAGGTGGTGACCACTCTAGCCCGTGCAGCTCGCGATCTGGGCCTGGCGGCGGTGGCCTTTAATTACCGCGGCGTGGGTCAAAGCGAAGGTGCATGGGATGCCGGTCGTGGCGAAGTATTAGATGCTTTGGCGGTAGCCAGCCAGATGGTTGCGCTTGGGGTCCGGCAATTTTGTTTGGCAGGATTTTCCTTTGGGGCATCCAAGTCCGCGGAGCTTGTGCCCTTACTTCGTGAGGCCCATCCGGAGAGTGAGGTGATTGATTTGGTTCAGGTGGCGCCTGCCGTTGAAAACTTTCCAATCCAATCTGAGTGGATCGCCGATCTAACACCTTGGGTTATTTTCAATGAGGATGACGAGGTGGTTAGTGCGCAGGCGATGCATCAGTACGTCAACGCACTCGGAGTGTGCCCCGTGCTGTCAGATACTGGCGGACATTTCTTTCACGGACAGCTGACGCGATTAAAGTCTGAAGTGACAACTCACTGGCAAAAGGTAGGCGTGGCATGACGCAGTCTCGACCGGCATTGCATGTCTACGACGGGCTGGTGGAAATCGGCGAAATCAGTGCTGATAAAAATCAGCGCAAAGCGCTAGAACTGCTCGATCAGTTGGCTTCAAGGTTAAAGACACAGAGCCCATGGCGCGGTGGGCGTCGAGGGTTGTTTCGCCGGATGCAATGGCAGTCGCCTGCCAAAGGGGTGTACCTGTGGGGCGGGGTCGGTCGCGGGAAGACGTTTCTCATGGATCTGTTCGTGGAGTCCTTGCCTAAAGGGCTGGCAAAACGACTGCATTTCCATCGATTCATGAACGAGGTCCACACCCAGCTGACCGCACTTCAAGGCACTGAAGATCCGCTGGAGGTGATTGCCGATCGGCTGGCTCGAGAGGTCCGTGTGCTGTGTTTTGATGAGTGCTTCGTCTCGGACATCACCGATGCGATGGTCTTGGGAACGCTGTTTGACGCACTATTCCGGCGAGGGGTATCGCTGGTGACTACCAGCAATATTCCGCCAGACCAGCTTTATAAGGATGGACTGCAACGCGATCGATTTTTGCCTGCGATTGACCTCATTAAAACCCACTGCGAAGTGTTTAATCTGGACTCGGGCACCGACTATCGGCTCAGGACCCTAGAGCATGCCACCTTGTACCACCACCCTTGTACGGCTCAGGCCATGGATGCCGTATGGCAGGCCGTGTTAGCGCTGGCACCAGAAGCCACGCGCAGCGAAAGTGCCTTTGTCGACATCAATCGCCGTCACTTACCGGTTAACTTTGTGGCAGAAGATGTGATTTGGTTTGATTTTAAGGTGATCTGTGGCACGGGACGCGCGGTCCCTGACTACATCGAGATCGCTCGTATGTTCCATACGGTTGTCATCTCGGGGATGCCTGCTTTACACGCGGCCGGCGATGACATGACGAGACGTTTTCTTCACTTGGTCGATGAGTTTTATGATCGTTCGGTTAAGTTGATCTTGGCCGCTGAAGTGCCAATGGATGCGTTATATGCCGAGGGTCGGCTGGCATTTGAGATGGATCGGTGTCTGTCGAGATTGCAAGAAATGCAATCGGTCGAGTATCTGGAGCGACCCCACCGGCCTGAATGAGTAAAAGGCGGTTGCGAAATAATTTCTTCGTCTCTATAATCCGCGCCTCTTTGAATTTTGAACGCCGCTGAAGGCAGTAGTGAACATGAAGACGATTAGCGCCAAATCAGAAACCGTACAGCGTGGCTGGTATGTGATTGATGCCAACGGGATTACCCTTGGACGTCTCGCGACCGAGGTCGCTCGTCGCCTGCGCGGTAAGCACAAGACCGAATACACCCCGCACGTAGACACCGGTGATTTCATCGTTGTGGTCAACGCGGAGAAAGTGAAAGTGACTGGTAATAAGGCATCAGACAAGATGTATTACCGCCACACAGGACATCCTGGTGGTTTGAAAGAAGCCAATTTCACGCAAATGATCGAACGGTCACCTGAGAAGGTGATTGAATTGGCTGTAAAAGGCATGTTGCCAAAGAACCCGCTGGGTCGTGCAATGTACCGTAAGCTGAAAGTGTATGCCGGTGACCAGCATCCACATGAAGCGCAGCAACCAGAAACCTTGACCCTGGCATAGGACAGACGATGGCTTTGACACAGAATTACGGAACAGGTCGCCGGAAAACATCTACAGCGCGCGTATTTTTGCGCCCAGGTGGTACTGGCCAGATCATCATCAACGGCAAAGGCCTTGACGAGTACTTTGGTCGTCAGACCTCTCGCATGGTGGTTCGTCAGCCCCTGCAGTTGGTGGAAATGTCAGAGAAGTTTGACGTAGTCGTCACCGTAGAAGGCGGCGGCGCTTCTGGGCAAGCCGGCGCGATCCGTCACGGCATCACACGCGCTTTGGTCGAGTATGACGAAACACTGAAAGGCGACTTGCGCCGGGCAGGCTACGTGACCCGCGACGCACGTGAAGTGGAACGGAAAAAGGTGGGTCTCCGCAAAGCGCGGAAGCGTCCACAGTTCTCGAAGCGTTAATCGCCTCAAAAAAACCCGCTTCGGCGGGTTTTTTGCTTTTTGGCTATAACTAAATCAAGTTTTATTACGAAATCCTCTATAACACTTGCCCACACCGTCGCCCCCCCTTAAAATTCAGGCCAGCAAATTTGCCTTCATAGTTAGAGAAACCTCAAAGGACACATCATGGCGGATGCAGTCGTTAACGCAGGAGAGCAACCTGCAGTCAGCTCACGGCGTAAATTCCTGATCGGTGCAACTTCAGCGCTTGGCGCAGTCGGCGCAGTCGGCGCTTTGACACCGTTTGTTGCTTCATGGAACCCAAGCGCCAAAGCAAAAGCAGCGGGCGCTCCCGTGAAGGTCGATATTTCGAAAATTCTTCCAGGTGAACAGATTCGCGCAGAATGGCGCGGAAAGCCGGTATTTATCGTTCGCCGTACGCCCGAGATGGTGGCAAACCTCGCCAAGCTTGACGGTGAGTTGGCAGACCCTGCCAGTGAAGTGCCGCAACAGCCGGAATACGCAACCAACGCGGCGCGGGCCATTAACCCTGAGGTCGCAATCATGGTGGGTATTTGTACGCATCTGGGCTGCTCACCGCAGTTCCGGCCTGAAGTGGGCGCTGCCGATCTAGGCGGCGATAAGTGGTTGGGCGGGTATTTCTGCCCATGCCACGGTTCTAAGTTTGATTTGGCTGGGCGTGTTTACAAGGGCGTGCCAGCCCCTACCAATTTGGTCATTCCGCCGCACAGCTATGAGAGCGATACGGTCGTAGTGATCGGGGTTGATGAGGAGAACGCCTAATGGGACTCAGAGCAACTGAAGCCAAGGGAGTGCTCGGTTGGATAGACCAGCGTCTATCTATCATGGATGCTTACAATACGCACCTCGCTCAATATTGGGCGCCGCGTAATTTCAATGTCTGGTACTTCTTTGGGTCATTGGCACTTTTGGTGCTGGTGAACCAGATTGTCACCGGCATTTGGTTGACCATGAGCTACGAGCCGAGCGCAGAAGGTGCGTTTGCGTCCGTTGAGTACATCATGCGTGACGTGGAGATGGGTTGGATTATCCGATACATGCACTCCACTGGGGCGTCGGCGTTTTTCGTGGTGGTGTATCTGCACATGCTCCGCGGAATTATGTACGGGTCGTATCAAAAGCCCCGTGAACTGATCTGGATTTTCGGCATGGCTATTTACCTCATTTTGATGGCAGAAGCCTTCATGGGGTATCTGTTGCCTTGGGGTCAGATGTCCTACTGGGGTGCCCAGGTGATCGTGTCCTTGTTCTCTGCTATTCCCGTGGTGGGAGACGACTTGGCGCAATGGATCCGCGGTGACTATTTGATCAGTGGCATCACGCTGAACCGATTCTTCGCGTTACACGTCATTGCGTTGCCGTTGGTTCTGGCGGGCTTGGTGGTGCTGCACATCTTGGCGCTGCACGAAGTCGGCTCAAACAACCCAGACGGGATTGATATCAAAGACAAGAAAGACGAGAACGGAAAGCCGTTGGATGGCATCGCATTCCATCCTTACTACACCGTAAAAGACATCGTCGGTGTGGCGGTATTCTTATTCGTATTCTGCGTGGTCTTGTTCTTCTTCCCAGAGATGGGTGGCTATTTCCTCGAGTATGCGAACTTCGAACCGGCCGATCCTTTGAAGACGCCTGAACACATTGCGCCGGTCTGGTACTTTACGCCGTTCTACGCAATGTTGCGTGCGATCACCTTCCCGATGTTTGGTTTGGATGCCAAGTTCTGGGGTGTTGTGGTGATGGGTGCTGCGATTGCCATCTTGTTTGTGTTGCCTTGGTTGGATCGCAGTCCAGTCCGCTCGATGCGCTATAAGGGCAATATCTCAAAAATCATGCTGGTGTTGTTCTGTATTGCCTTCGTGATGCTGGGTATTTTGGGTGTATTGCCTTCAACGCCCATGCGCACCGTATTGGCTCAGATCGGAACCGCCATGTATTTCTTATTCTTCCTCGCGATGCCTTGGTATACGCGCTGGGAAAAGACGAAGCCGGTGCCAGAGAGGGTCACAGAATGAAAGCAGTCATTGGATTTTTAGTCTCATTGGCCAGTTCCGTCGTGATTGCGGCGGGCGGGCCTACGTACCCGCTGGAAGACATCCAGACGGACTACAATGACAAGCCTTCGTTGCAGCGTGGCATGGCGACTTTCACCCATTACTGCATGGGCTGTCACTCGCTTGAATATCAGCGTTATGAGCGGACAGCTGCGGATTTGGGAATCGATCCTGAGGTGATGATGGCCACTGTGGTGTCGCCAAGTAAAAAGATCGGTGACCTGGGCACCAATGCGATGCCTCGGAAAGAGTCGGCTGCCTGGTTTGGTGCACCACCTCCAGATTTGACTTTGGTTGCGCGTAAGCGGTCGCCTGAGTGGATCTATACCTACATGAAAACGTTCTACACCGACCCGTCACGTCCATTGGGCGCGAACAATTTGGTGTTCCCTAAAGTGGGTATGCCACACGTGTTAGAGCCACTGCAGGGCATTCAGCGTTCGGTGTGTAAAGAAGCGCCCATTCGTGAAAATGGTCAGGTGAAAACCGATCCAATCTCAGGTCGTCCAATGACCGAGATGCAGTGCGGTATCTTGGAAGTCGTAGAAGGAACGGGCACATTGACGGCCGCGGAATACGACCAGTTGATCTACGATCTGGTAAACTTCTTGGAGTACGTAGGTGAGCCCTCAAAAGCTCAAGCGCACAGCATCGGTATTTATGTGCTGTTGTTCTTGATGGTCTTCTTTATCTTCGCGTATCTGTTGAAGCGAGAATATTGGAAAGACGTGCACTGATCATTGTTTCACAATGACCTGCGGACAGCCGGCTAATGCCGGCTGTTTTGTCTGTTTAACTGGAGAGATTTCAACTCATGTCACTCGTGACCAAACGTTCCACCATGACCTTTTTTTCAGATCCTACGGATCACCTGTCTCATCGCGTTCGTATCGTGCTGGCTGAGAAAGGGGTGACCGTCGATGTCATCGATTGTGACCCGGACGATATTCCTGAAGAAGTGTCTGAGCTGAATCCGTACAACAATCTACCCACGTTGCTTGATCGTGATTTGGTGTTGTTTGAACCCAACATCATGATGGAGTACTTGGATGAGCGATTCCCGCATCCGCCCTTGTTACCCGTGTATCCAGTGGCTCGCGCCAATGCGCGGATGTTTTTACATCGCATCGAGAAAGAATGGACGCCGTTGATTCGCACTATCGATACGGCCAAGCGGAACAACAAGCGTTCGCCATCGGCGGTGAAAGAGTTGCGTGAGCAGTTGGTCGCGGTCTCCCCAATCTTCGATGAAATGCCATATTTCATGAGTGAAGAGTTTTCATTGGTGGACTGCACGGTCGCGCCCATCCTTTGGCGGCTGCCCTACTTAGGGGTGGATCTGCCGGCGAAGCAGACGCGAGGCCTGCAGGATTATCAATACCGGATGTTCAATCGAGACGCGTTCCAAGCGAGCTTGTCTGAAGCTGAGCGCGAGATGCCTCGCAGCTAATGGCGTTGGGCTCATCGCGTCCGTATTTGGTCCGGGCGCTGTTTGATTGGATTGTGGATGGGGGTGAGGCACCGTACCTGGTGGTCGATGCCACTTACCCCTATGTGGAAGTCCCCGAAGGTTACGTTCAAGACGGACAAATCGTCTTGAATGCATCCCCAGATGCGGTGGTGGCTTTGTCCATGGATGAGCATGCGGTGAGCTTTCAAGCGCGTTTTGGCGGTGTGCCACAAACGGTCTATTTACCCTATGGTGCGATCAACGCGATCTACGGGAGAGACTCGGGTCTGGGCATGGGATTTGGTCAAGAGCCAGGTGGCGCGCCCGAATTGCCTGGCGAAGCGCCCCAGATCGTGTCCATCGACTCCGAGGCATCGGATGAAGACGAAGTGCCGGCACCTCCCAAGAAAGGTAAGCCCGCACTTCGTATCGTAAAAACCGACGATTAGTCGATAAATTCAAAGGC
>CBFHVZ010000007.1:0-62203 GCA_965659195.1 Litorivicinaceae bacterium | reverse complement strand
TGCAAGAGCAGTTCCAGTACAAAAATGTCATGCAAGTGCCGCGTGTCAAGAAGATCACCCTGAACATGGGTGTCGGCGAAGCGGTTGCAGACAAGAAACAAATTGAAAACGCAGTGCGTGATTTGACAGCGATTGCCGGTCAAAAGCCTGTGGTGACTAAGGCGCGCAAGTCGATTGCGGGCTTTAAGATCCGTGACGGCTGGCCGATCGGTTGTAAGGTCACGTTGCGCGGTCAGCATATGTGGGAATTTCTGGACCGTTTGATCGCTATTTCGATCCCTCGTATCCGTGACTTCCGAGGCCTGAATGGCAAGTCATTCGATGGTCGCGGTAACTACTCGATGGGTGTGCGTGAGCAGATCATGTTCCCAGAAATTGATTACGACAAGGTGGATGCTATTCGCGGTTTAGACATCACGATCACCACCTCGGCTGAAACTGATGAGGAAGGTAAGGCGCTGTTGAAGGCGTTTAACTTCCCATTCCGTAACTGAGGAGCGCCCGGTGGCTAAGAAATCTATGAGAGAGCGCGAGCTGAAGCGTCAAAAGACCGTTGCCCGGTTTGCTCAGAAGCGTGCGGAGTTAAAAGCAATCATCGCCAATCCAAACACCGATGATGAAGCCCTGTGGGAAGCGCAGCAGAAGCTGCAAAAGCTGCCACGGGATGCATCGCCGAGTCGTTTGCAGCGTCGGTGTCGTGTGACAGGTCGTCCACACGCGGTATACCGCAAGTTTGGTCTGTCTCGGATCAAGCTGCGTGAAACCATGATGCGCGGTGAAGTTCCTGGTCTGAAAAAGGCCAGCTGGTAAGGAGCATATTGATGAGCATGCAAGATACTTTGGCGGATATGTGTACTCGTATCCGCAACGGGCAAATGGCAGGTAAGACTGCTGTGTCCATGCCGTCTTCAAAGACCAAGGTGGCATTGGCCCGGGTACTCGCTGACGAAGGGTTTGTAGGTGGATACAACGTCCAAGAAGACGGTGTTAAAGCGACCCTAACTGTGGAACTCCGTTACCACGAAGGCCGTCCGGTTATCCGTGAAATTAAACGTTCAAGCCGTCCAGGTTTGCGTCGTTATGAGGGCAAGGAAACGCTGCCAAAAGTGCAGGGTGGACTGGGTATCGCCATCGTCTCGACTTCGAAGGGCTTGATGACTGATCGTGAAGCGCGCAAAGCCGGCATCGGCGGCGAAGTGCTTTGCACTGTGTTCTAAGGGGAGTTTAAAGATGTCTCGTATCGCAAAAGCCCCAATCACAGTGCCCAATGGCGTGGATATCAACATCGCCGGTCAGGACGTTACTGTGAAAGGTAAAAACGGCACTTTGTCGATTTCGTTGAATGATGCCGTGGCCGTGTCACAGGCTGACAACGTATTGAGCTTTGAGCCAAAAGAAGGCGCTGAGAATGGGTGGGCGCAAGCCGGTACCGCTCGTGCCATCGTAAACAACATGGTGAACGGCGTAACCTCCGGTTTCGAAAAGAAACTGACGTTGATCGGTGTCGGTTACCGTGCAGCTGTTCAAGGTAACAAGGTCAATCTGACGCTTGGCTTCTCACACCCTGTGGTCTATGACCTTCCAGAAGGTGTGACGGCGGAAACACCTTCTCAAACTGAAATTGTGCTGAAGTCGGCCAATAAGCAGTTGTTGGGACAGGTGGCTGCGGAAATTCGTGCGTACCGTCCACCAGAGCCATACAAAGGCAAGGGTGTTCGCTACTCAGACGAATACGTACGTCGTAAAGAAGCGAAGAAGAAGTAAGGAGAGCCGACATGATGGACAAGAAAAAAGCCCGGTTGCGTCGCGCTCGCCGTGCACGCGCCAAAATGCGCGAACTGAACGCGAATCGTCTGTGCGTACATCGCACGCCGCGTCACATTTATGCGCAAATTATCTCTGGCGACGGATCGAGTGTGATCTGCGCTGCTTCTACGCTGGATAAAGACCTGCGTGAGAAGAACGGGGGGAACGTGGATGCAGCTGCTGCCGTAGGTAAGCGCATTGCAGAGCGAGCCAAAGAGAAAGGGATTCAGGCGGTTGCATTTGACCGTTCAGGGTTCCGTTATCACGGTCGTGTGAAGGCGTTAGCCGACGCAGCCCGTGAGAGTGGACTTGAGTTTTAAGGGGATCCGATGAACGCGAAAGTAGAAACACAGCAGCAGGGCGATCTGCAGGAAAAGCTGGTTCAGGTGAATCGGGTTGCCAAGGTTGTAAAAGGTGGCCGGATTTTCAGCTTCACGGCATTGACTGTCGTAGGTGATGGGAATGGCAAGGTTGGCTTCGGTCGTGGCAAGGCCCGCGAGGTCCCTGCAGCGATTCAGAAGGCTATGGAAGCAGCGCGCCGTAACATGGTGTCTGTGAAGTTGGATGGGGACACGATTCAGTACCCAACCAAGGCCGCACATGGCGCCTCTAAGGTGTACATGCAGCCTGCCTCTCAGGGTACCGGTGTTATTGCCGGCGGTGCGATGCGTGCCGTATTGGAAATTGCCGGTGTACAGAACGTATTGGCTAAGTGCTATGGGTCGACCAACCCTGCCAACGTGGTGCGCGCCACCATCAAGGCACTTTCAGAGATGCAATCTCCGGAAGATGTGGCGGCTCGTCGTGGCAAAACCGTTGATGAAATTCTGGGCTAAGGAAAACAGTCATGGCAGAGAAGAAAATGCTGAAGGTGACCTTGGTGCGGAGCCCGATTCGTCAAAATCCAAAGCACAAGTTGTGTGTGCAGGGTTTGGGACTGCGTCGGATGCATCAAACGGTTGAAGTGGAAGATACACCGAGCGTTCGGGGCATGATCAACAAGGTCAATTACCTCGTGCGTGTGGAAGGAGAAGCATAATGCGTTTGAATGGCTTATCTCCGGCTCCAGGGAGCCGTCCTAGCAAGAAACGCGTCGGTCGTGGTATCGGATCAGGTTTGGGTAAAACCGGTGGCCGCGGTCACAAAGGTTTGAAGTCACGCTCAGGCGGGTCTGTGAAGCCAGGTTTCGAAGGCGGACAAATGCCGTTGCAGCGCCGGTTGCCGAAGTTCGGTTTTACCTCGCGCAAGAGCTTGGTTCGTGACGAGATTCGTTTGGCTGAGCTGAACAAGATCGAAGGCACTGAAGTGACGATGGAAACATTGCGCTCGGCGCGGTTGATCGGTGAGAACACATTGCACGTCAAGATTATCTTGGCTGGTGAAGTCACTCGCGCGATGACCGTAAAGGGTATCAAAGTGACTAAGGGTGCTCAGGCTGCGATCGAAGCCGCTGGCGGTAAGGTCGAAGAATAATGGCACAAGGCGCGCAAGGTGGATTGACAGAGCTGTGGTCACGACTTCGTTTCGTGATCATTGCCGTGGTCATCTACCGCCTCGGAGCACACATCCCGGTCCCGGGGATTAACCCAGACCGTCTGGCTGCATTGTTTGAGCAAACTCAAGGCACGATCCTGAGTCTGTTCAACATGTTCTCCGGTGGTGCGTTGGAGCGGATGTCAATTCTGGCGCTTGGGATCATGCCGTATATCTCTGCCTCGATTGTGATGCAGTTGTTGACGGCAACAGTGCCTTCGCTGGAAGCCTTGAAGAAAGAAGGTGAGGCGGGACGTCGTAAAATCACGCAATACACGCGCTACGGCACGGTATTTTTGGCCACCATTCAGGCGATCGGTGTATCGATGGGTCTGGCGGGGCAAGGCGTGGCGTTTACCGCTGATTTCCACTTCCATTTTGTGGCGGTGGTGACCTTCGTATCCGGTTCCGTCTTTATGATGTGGCTCGGAGAGCAGGTGACCGAGAAGGGCATCGGCAACGGGATTAGCTTGCTGATCTTCGCCGGAATCGTGGCGGGCCTACCCGGCGCAATTGGCCAATCTGCGGAAGCAGCACGCCAAGGGGATCTCAATATTTTGGGTCTTTTGGCGATCGCGATCATCGCAGTGGGTGTGGTCGGATTCGTGGTGTTCATGGAGCGCGGCCAGCGTCGTATTACAGTGAACTATGCGAGACGACAGCAGGGTAACAAGGTGTTTGCGGCGCAACAGTCTCATTTGCCGTTGAAGATCAACATGGCTGGTGTGATTCCGCCGATCTTCGCCTCGAGCTTGTTGCTGTTCCCAGCCTCGATTGGTCAATGGTTTGGCCAGGGCGAAGGCATGGAATGGTTATCGGACATTAGCTTGGCGCTGGGTCCGGGGCAGCCGCTGTATTACTTGCTGTTTACTGTGGGCATCGTGTTCTTCTGCTACTTCTACACCGCGTTGGTATTTAACCCACGTGACGTAGCAGACAACCTGAAGAAGTCCGGGGCATTTATTCCCGGGATTCGTCCAGGTGAGCAATCGGCTAACTACATCGATAAGGTGATGAGCCGTTTGACCTTCTGGGGTGCTGCGTACATCGCTGCTGTGTCATTGATTCCACAAAGCTTGGTGGTTGGGTTTAACGCGCCGTTTTATTTCGGTGGAACCTCGTTGCTGATTGTTGTGGTGGTGGTCATGGACTTTATGGCGCAAGTGCAGTCGCACTTAATGAGCCGCCAGTATGAGTCTTTGATGAAAAAATCGAATTTGAAAGGGTATGGCTCAGGCGGATTGCTCCGTTAATGAGCATTTGGAGTGGGAAATGAAAGTACGCGCATCAGTTAAAAAGATTTGCCGGAACTGCCGCATTATTCGTCGGAACGGTTCTGTTCGTGTGATTTGCACGGATCCACGGCATAAGCAGCGTCAAGGGTAATTGAAGGAAGGGGTTGAGATTTTCTGTTGAAATCAATAGAATCTCGCGCCTTGTAATTTTCGAGAGTCGGCTGGTCCGGTTCATGAATTTGGAGAGTTAGGAATGGCACGTATTGCCGGCGTTAACATCCCGGATAACAAACATACGGTGATTTCACTGCAGTATGTATTTGGGATTGGCCCGACTCGCGCAAAAGCAATTTGCGCGGCTACGGGTATTGAAGAGTCAGCGAAAGTCGCGTCTTTGTCAGAAGAGCAGCTGGAAATGCTGCGTACCGAAGTGGGCAAATTCGACGTAGAAGGTGACCTTCGCCGTGAAGTGTCAATGAACATCAAGCGTCTGATGGATCTCGGTTGTTTCCGTGGTATCCGTCACCGTCGCAGTCTGCCAGTGCGCGGACAGCGGACCAAGACCAATGCGCGGACCCGTAAAGGCCCACGCAAGCCGATTCGTAAGTAAGGAATTCTGATGGCGACACAGCGTAGTGCAACGCGTAAGAAGGTGAAAAAGCAGGTTGCTGAAGGCGTCGTGCATATTCACGCGTCCTTTAACAACACGATCATTACCATTACAGATCGTCAGGGCAATGCTCTGTCATGGGCGACTTCAGGTGGCTCGGGTTTCCGCGGATCGCGTAAGTCCACACCGTTTGCTGCCCAGGTGGCCTCAGAGCGCGCTGCGACAGCCGCTTTAGAGTTCGGTCTGAAGTCGGTAGACGTCCGCGTGAAGGGACCTGGTCCAGGCCGCGAGAGTGCAGTGCGTGCACTGAATGCTGTGGGCCTGAAAGTCACCAATATCACTGACGTGACGCCGATCCCGCACAACGGCTGTCGTCCGCCTAAAAAGCGCCGCGTTTAAGGAGAGTTAGAGAGTATGGCACGTTACATCGGACCTACCTGTAAGCTAGCTCGCCGCGAAGGAACAGACCTGTTCTTGAAAAGCGGTGTTCGAGCGATTGATTCAAAGTGCAACCTGGAAACACGTCCAGGCATGCACGGTGCAGCCCGTGGTCGTTTGTCTGACTATGGTTTGCAGCTGCGTGAGAAGCAAAAGGTACGTCGTATTTACGGCGTATTGGAAAAGCAGTTCCGCAACTACTACAAAGAAGCATCACGTCTGCGTGGTTCAACGGGTGAGAACTTGTTGAAGCTTCTGGAATGCCGTCTGGATAACGTCGTGTATCGGATGGGCTTTGGTTCGACTCGCGCTGAAGCGCGCCAGGTGGTGAGCCACCGGTCAATCATGGTCAACGGCAAAGTGTTGAATATTCCGTCATACCAGGTGAAGCCGGGTGACGTGATCAGTGTGCGTGAAAAAGCCAAAAACCAACTGCGTATCCGCGCAGCGTTGGAACTGGCTGGACAGCGCAGTGATGTCAACTGGGTGGATGTGGATTCCACCAAGATGGAAGGAACGTTCAAGGCTATGCCTGAGCGTCAGGATCTGTCACAAGACATCAACGAAAACCTGATCGTCGAGTTGTACTCGAAGTAAACCAAATTTAGGAGACGATATGTCGTCATCAATGGAATTACTGACTCCGCGTCAAATTCAAGTTCAAGAAGTCGGACCTTGCCGTTCGAAAATCATTCTTGAGCCGTTGGAGCGGGGCTATGGTCACACCTTGGGTAATGCCCTGCGTCGGATTTTGCTTTCGTCAATGCCCGGTTGTGCGGTGATTGAGGCCAAAATCGAAGGCGTTGCACACGAGTACTCAGAAATTGAGGGTGTGAAGGAAGACGTTATCGAGATTCTGTTGAACTTGAAAAAGTTGGCGGTGGGTCTTGAAGGTCGTGATGGCGTGGCAACGATTCGCCTGAGCCACTCAGGGGAAGGTGTGGTGACAGCGGGGGCATTTGAGTTGCCTCAGAACGTGACCATTGCCAACCCAGAGCAGCACATTGCAACGGTTTCTGCACGTGGCAGCCTTCAGATTGAAGCGCGTGTCGCGCGTGGCATCGGTTACGAGCCTGCGAGTGAGCGCGAAGACGACGAAGAAACCCGTGCGATTGGTATGTTGCGTTTGGATGCGACTTACAGCCCTGTGCGTCGCGTGTCTTACGTGGTTGAGAGCGCGCGTGTTGAGCAACGTACCGATTTGGATAAGTTGGTCATCGATCTGGAAACAGACGGTACCTTGGATGCGGAAGAAGCCATTCGCCGTGCAGCCACCTTGTTGCAGCAACAGTTGTCTGTATTTGTCGAGTTTGAAGGTCCGCAGGTGTCTGAGAGTGAGTCTCAGAAAGATGAGATCGATCCGATCTTGTTGCGTCCGGTTGACGATCTTGAGTTGACGGTTCGTTCAGCGAACTGCCTCAAAGCAGAAAACATTTACTACATTGGTGACTTGGTTCAGCGCAGCGAAGTAGAGCTGCTGAAGACACCCAACTTGGGTAAGAAATCATTGACAGAAATCAAAGATGTTTTGGCATCACGTGGTCTGTCATTGGGTTCACGTCTTGAGAACTGGCCACCGGCAGGATTTGCGCGCGAAGAAAGCGCCTAATTAGGACATCGACTCGTCGTGAGACGTGTCATAGAGAGCGAGAATAGACCATGCGTCATTTGAAAAGCGGAAGAAAACTAAATCGCACAAGCAGCCATCGTAAGGCCATGTTCTCGAACATGACGTCTTCGCTGATTGAGCATGAAGTGATCAAAACTACATTGCCAAAGGCCAAAGAGTTGCGCCGTGTGGCTGAGCCTTTGATTACTTTGGCGAAGAGCGACTCGGTAGCGAACCGTCGTTTGGCCTTTGCCCGTCTGCGCAACGATTCAGCCGTCGGTAAATTGTTCGCGGAACTCGGTCCACGCTATCAGAATCGCCCAGGTGGCTACCTGCGTATCCTGAAGAACGGTTTCCGTGCAGGCGACGCCGCGCCAATGGCGATCGTGGAGTTGGTCGATCGTCCTGAAGTGGTCGCCGACGCCGAATAAATTGAGTACCCCTATAACCCGGTTCAGTTTACCGGGTTTTTTTTGAAAGGCGCCGTCAGGCGCCTTTTTGTCTTTCTAGGAGCGGCTTTAAGAATCGCCCTGTGTGCGACTGAGGCATCTCAGCGACGTCTTCGGGTGTACCTTCAGCAATAATTTGGCCGCCACCTGAGCCGCCTTCGGGGCCCAGGTCAATGACCCAGTCGGCTGTTTTGATGACATCCAGATTGTGCTCAATGACCACCACAGTATTGCCGTGATCGCGGAGACGATGCAGGACTGCGAGCAACTGTTGGATATCTTCAAAGTGAAGCCCTGTGGTGGGTTCATCGAGAATATACAAGGTGCGCCCGGTATCTCGTTTGGACAGTTCTCGTGCCAGTTTGACGCGCTGGGCTTCGCCGCCCGATAACGTGGTTGCCGATTGCCCCAGCTTTAGGTACGACAGTCCGACATCCACCAGGGTTTGTAGCTTTCGGGCCAAGGTGGGAATCGCATCAAAGAATGCGCGTGCCTCTTCGATGGTCATCTCGAGGACGTCGTGGATCGATTTACCCTTGTACAGAATGTCGAGCGTCTCACGGTTGTAGCGAAGGCCCTGACAGGTGTCACAGGGGACGTAAATGTCTGGAAGGAAGTGCATCTCCACTTTGATCATTCCGTCGCCCTGGCAGGCCTCACAGCGGCCTCCTTTGACGTTAAAAGAGAAGCGTCCTGGGGTATAGCCTCGGGAGCGTGCTTCTTGCGTCTCGGCAAAGATCTCACGAATGGGTGTGAATAAGCCGGTGTAGGTGGCTGGATTGGACCGTGGCGTTCGCCCAATCGGACTTTGGTCAATATCGACCACCTTATCCAATGCATGAATTCCGTGACAGGCATCAAACTCGGATGCCTTGAGAGTCGTTGCCTTATTCAGCACCTTGGCTGTGTGCGGATACAGCGTTCGATTGATCAGGGTCGATTTGCCAGAGCCCGACACACCGGTCACACAGGTCAGCAGACCCAGCGGGAGATTCAAATCGACATTCTGGAGATTATTCCCTTGGCAGCCGATCAGGCTCAGCGTCTCGTGACCCTTGGGTGTTCTCTGCTTCGGTACCGTGATTTCTTTTTTGCCAGAGAGGTATTGGCCTGTAATTGATTTCGGATCGCTCATGACTTCTTCAGGACGGCCGGCAGAGACGATCTGTCCACCGTGTACACCGGCGCCTGGTCCAATATCGACCAAATAGTCTGCGTGACGCATGGCGTCTTCATCGTGCTCAACCACGATCACCGTGTTTCCGAGATCGCGCAGATGGAACAAGGTTTTTAACAGACGCTCGTTGTCTCGCTGATGAAGACCAATCGAGGGTTCATCCAAGATATACATGACGCCCACCAACCCCGCACCGATTTGGCTGGCCAAGCGAATTCGCTGTGCTTCACCACCCGAGAGCGTCTCGGCGCTTCGGTCCAGTGACAGATAATCTAGGCCGACATTCACCAGGAAGCCCAGTCGAGCCTGAATTTCTTTGAGAATTTTGTCGGCAATTTCCTGGCGTCGTCCGGGCAGCGAGAGTTGATCAAAAAACGCGTGACACTCGCCGATGGGTAACTTGACCAGCTGGGGTAGCGTGGTTTCGCCGATAAAGACATGTCGGGCAGCCAGATTTAGACGAGAGCCAGAGCAATCAGGACAGTTTGCTTGGGTCATCATCTTAGCCAGTTCATCGCGCTGTGTTTGGCTGTCGGTTTCTTTATATCGGCGCTCAAGATTCCGTATGACACCCTCAAACGGGTGACTCTTGTGGACTTGGCGACCGCGATCGGAGACGTAACTGAAATCGATCGCTTCATCGCCTGAGCCATAGAGAATGACCTGTTGATGAGCCGGCGCGAGATCTTGCCACTCTGTATCGAGGCTAAAGCCATAGTGCGCGCCCAAGCATTTCAGCAGATGGAAGTAGTAAAGACTCCGACGATCCCAGCCTCGGATGGCGCCGCTTGCCAACGACAATTCGGGATCAGTGATTAACCGATCCGGATCAAAGTATTGATGCACACCCAGACCGTCACAGGTTGGGCACGCGCCAAAGGGGCTGTTAAACGAAAACAGTCTAGGTTCGAGTGAGCCAATGGAATAGCCGCAGTGCGCGCACGCGAACTTTGAGGAAAACACCATAGGATCGAAGGCATCGTCCATGGAGTGGACCACCACTTGGCCTTCAGAAAGGTTCAAGGCGGTCTCGATCGATTCAGCAAGACGGAGGCGTTGCCCGTCATCGACCTTGAGCCGGTCCACGACGGCCTCAATCGTGTGTTTTTTCTTTTTATCGAGCGTGGGTGCTTCGTCGAGGTCGACCACTAAGCCATCCACTCGAACTCGGATGAACCCTTGTGTCTTGAGGGTTTGGAAGATGTGCAGATGCTCGCCTTTTCGATCGACGATCATCGGCGCAAGAATCATGATTTTGGCCCCTTCGGGAAGGGCTAAGATCTGATCCACCATTTGGCTGACCGTTTGCGCCTCCAGACTCTGATTGTGATCGGGGCACCGAGGTTCACCGGCACGGGCGTACAGCAGTCGCAGGTAATCGTAAATTTCAGTGATCGTGCCGACCGTGGACCGCGGGTTATGACTGGTCGACTTTTGCTCGATCGAGATCGCTGGTGAAAGGCCCTCGATGGTGTCGACATCCGGCTTCTCCATCATCGATAAAAACTGACGTGCGTATGCGGACAGTGATTCGACATAGCGTCGTTGGCCTTCCGCATACAACGTATCGAAAGCAAGCGACGATTTGCCTGAACCGGAAAGGCCAGTAATGACGATCAAACGGTCTCTGGGTAGATCTAAATTGACGTTTTTAAGGTTGTGGGTGCGCGCCCCACGGATTTGAATCGAATCCACTGTGTGTCCGTTTGTTCGAGGGTAAAAGAAACAGTCTACCCTTGGATTGGGGCTCAATGCATCGATTCAACGACAGTTGTTGAGCGAATCACGCACAGGCGGTTGGGATCTCGCTGATACCGCATTGGGCATGTTACATTAGCCTCCTTAATGAAAGAGTGAGACAGGACATCACCATGGCGCGTTCGGTAAATAAAGTCACATTGATCGGTAATTTGGGGAATGACCCCGACATGAAAGCCCTCCCATCGGGCAGTCAGGTCGCGAACCTGAGTCTTGCCACCACCGATTCATGGCGCGACAAAGCGTCTGGCGATATGCAAGAACGTACCGAGTGGCATCGTGTCGTGTTCTTTGACCGCTTGGCTGAGATTTGCGGTCAATACCTTAAGAAAGGATCTCGGGTGTATGTGGAAGGTACGTTGAGAACCCGTCAGTGGGAACAAGACGGTCAAAAGCGTTACACCACGGAGATTGTGGGTCGCGAGTTGATGATGCTCGACGGTCGCGGTGAGTCGGATGGTGCACCGATGGGCGGGGCTCCGAGCCGACCTCAGCCAACGCAGCAGGCGGCGCCCAAGCCTGTGAGTCAGCCAATGCCCGATCCGAATATTGATGACGAAATCCCGTTCTAATCCAGCGCATTTCGACGACGATTCTGACAGCCGATTTCCCCGGGCCCGAGTGCTCGTGGTCGGCGGTGGCTCTAGCCTCTGCGACGCATTTTTGAGCATGCCGGCCAGCGGCGGCCAACAGCGGGTGGTGATGCCACCTGAGGTCGACTTAACCGACGATCGCGAGATCTTTGAGGCCATCCGGATGCGTCGGCCCGACTTTGTCGTCAATTGTTTGGTCGAGGCTGGTGTGGATCGCGCAGAGCTCGACCCAACGGAATGTCGGCGAGTGAACCATGATTTGCCGGTCAGCCTGGCCATCGCGTGTCGCGAGTTTGGCGCGACCTTGATTCAACTCTCCACGGACTACATTTTTGACGGTCAAAAAGACATTGCCTACTTCGAAGACGATGCACCACATCCCATCAATTTATATGGCCAGACGCGGTTGGAAGCCGAGCGCGACATTGCCAATCTGATTGATCAGCATGTCATTTTGCGTGTATCGCACCTGTTTGCGCCTGGCCCGGATAGCTTTATCGCGCAGCTCTTAGCACGGGCACGCGTTGAATCTGAGTTGCCGATGATTGCCGATGAGCGCGGCTGTCCTACGTCGATTTTTGACGTCGCCCGAGTGATTGCGGCCGTGATTGATCAGTTGCATGCCGGGGCCGGTGCGTTCGGTGCCTACCATGTGGGCTGCCACGGGGATGCGTCTTGGTTTGAGTTGGGGGAGTGCATCATCGCCCATGCCCGTCAAAACGAATCATTGGCGGTCGAGGAGCTGGTGGGGGTCAGCGGCGCCTCGATTCAGGGCCGTGCGATTCGACCGAAGCGACTGATCTTGTCCACCCGAAAGTTGTTGTATACCTTCGGCATTAAGCCGAGGCCTTGGCGCCAAGAATTGGCCGAGACCGTTGAGCGCCATTACGCCATGGAGGGAGTGAAGCATGAGACGCACTGATGCCGGATCTGTCATTCGGCAACGGCAAATCCGTTTAAAGAAACGAAAGACGGTGCTTCGTCGTCAGGCTCAATTAAGGGAGCGGATGTTATTGGCTAAGCACTTGGATCCGTTGCACGAAACGACGGAACCATCTGTTGATACTGAGTTAACCAAAGAGCCAACTCCTTAAACCGGGTGCGCCACTCGCCTGCAAATCGAAAATCCAGGTAGCCAAGCGCAGCCGCCAGCGTGATTTGATCAAGCGTCGGGGTGGCTTCAATCGGTTGACAGTGCGCACTTAACCACTCAAGCCCCCCGAGAACCTTACGATTCTGCCGGTTTAGCCACTCGGCGTTGATTTGGTCCTCTGCACGAAATCTTCGCTCGTAGACCATTAACAACGCAGCCTCAGTCACACCATCGGCCACTGCGGCACGCGTTAGGCAGGCGATTCGGTTGTCGGTCGGCAGCATTTCAGTGCGGCCTGAGTAGTCAATGAGGTACTCACAAATGACGCGTGAGTCCGTAATGATGTCCCCGTTCTCCAGCGCCAAGACCGGGATTTTATTGAGGGGGCTAGGATTGAGCTCAGCGCTCTTCGGGTCGTTGCCATCGATTGAGATGATTTCAATCTCGGATTTCACTCCACAAATCGCAGCCGTCATTTTGACCTTGCGGCCAAAGGGCGAGGGCGGCGAGGAGTAAAGCCGCATCATGGTAGTTTTTGGAACGTCATGCAGGCGTTGGTGCCGCCAAAACCAAAGCTGTTAGACAGAATAGTGCGAATGGGCCCATCAATACGCTCCCGCGCAATCGGCATACCCTCTGCTTCTGGATCTAAGGTTTCGATGTTGGCACTGGCGGCGATGAAGTCATGCTCCATCATCAAGATACTGTAAATCGCTTCCTGTACACCGGCTGCCCCGAGCGAGTGTCCCGACAATGTTTTGGTCGAGCCAATGACAGGTGCCTTGTCTCCGAATACAGAGCGAATCGCGTTGAGTTCGACGATGTCGCCGGCCGGGGTCGAGGTGCCGTGTGCATTGATGTAGTCGATCGGACCGTCGACTCCATCGATAGCCAACTGCATGCAGCGGACCGCACCTTCGCCGGAGGGCGCAACCATATCGGCGCCATCGCTGGTGGCGCCATAGCCAACAATCTCACAATAAATCTTGGCACCCCGTGCTTTTGCGTGCTCATATTCCTCAATGACGAGGGCGCCGCCACCGCCTGCGATGACGAATCCATCTCGGTTTGCATCGTAGGCTCGAGAGGCTTTAGTGGGGGTGTCGTTGTACTTCGAGCTCAACGCGCCCATTGCGTCGAATAAGCACGACAGGGTCCAGTGCTCTTCTTCCCCGCCTCCGGCAAAGACAATGTCTTGTTTGCCGAGCTGAATTTGCTCCACGGCATTGCCGATGCAGTGCAGGCTTGTGGAGCAAGCCGAGGTCATGGAGTAATTGACCCCTTTAATCTGGAAGGCCGTGGCTAAGTTAGCAGAGACGGTCGATCCCATGGTCTGCGTTACCCGATAGGGTCCGACGCGTTTCACGCCTTTTTCACGCAACAAATCTGCGGCTTCGACTTGGCTCGCCGAGGAGGCGCCTCCGGAACCCATAATCAAGCCGGTTCGTGGGTTACTGACTTCGGCCGGTGTGAGGCCTGAGTCGGCAATGGCTTGTTGTAATGACAGATAACCAAAGGCCGCAGCGTCACCCATAAAGCGCAGCAGTTTGCGGTCGATGTGCTCGGATAAATCAATGTCGATGCTGCCAGAGACATGGCTTCGCATGCCGAGTTCGGCGTAGGTTGGATTGAAACGGATCCCCGATCGGCCCAGTTTGAGGCTTTCGGTGACGGTGGCTGCATCTAGCCCAAGACATGAGCTAATACCCAGCCCGCTGACCACTACCCGACGCATAACGACTCCTTTCTTCTCGCTTTTTTATTAGAACCCGTCTGTGGAGGTAAAGAGCCCCACCTTGAGATCAGTTGCGTGGTAGATCGCGCGACCGTCCACCCGCACTACGCCGTCGGCCATACCCATCACAAGGCTTCTAGCAATCAAGCGTTTCATATCAATTTCATAGGTCACTTTTTTTGCTGTGGGCAAAATCTGACCGGTAAATTTTACCTCGCCCACGCCCAAGGCTCTACCTTTGCCTGGGTGGCCGCTCCAGCCTAAGAAGAATCCGACCAGTTGCCACATGGCATCCAAGCCTAGGCATCCGGGCATGACCGGATCGCCGGGGAAATGACAGTCGAAAAACCACAATTCAGGATTGATATCGAGTTCAGCCACCATATGGCCTTTGCCGAACTGACCTCCATCTGCAGTGATTGTCGTAATACGGTCCATCATTAGCATGTTAGGCGCGGGCAGCTTTGCATTGCCCTCGCCGAAAAGCTCACCGTGAGCGCAGGCTAATAACTCATCCTTGTTGAATTGATTCTTCATCGAACTCCAGCGCCCTATCGTGGCGTTTTGTTGAAAGACGCGAGTGTACCAGAAACGAGGCTGTGCTGAACGGTCCGTTTGGTGCAATGGTTGCGGGTTTTTCGCCTATCCGCGAATACCCTCAAACCCCAATTCTGGTAGGCTCTCGTGCAGTAATTGAAGAGAGATCCCCAATGACCGACATTCGCCAAGATGATTTGATCGACAGCGTCGCCGATGCGCTGCAGTTTATTTCCTACTATCACCCGGTGGACTTCATCCGGGCGGTCAACGAAGCCTACGAGCGAGAGGAGTCGCCGGCAGCCAAGGATGCGTTGGCTCAAATCCTGATTAATTCGCGGATGGCGGCGATGGGGCATCGTCCAATCTGTCAGGACACAGGGATTGTGACCGTCTTTGTCAAAGTAGGCATGGATGTGACTTGGTCAGATGCCACGATGTCGGTCACCGATATGATCAACGAAGGGGTCCGTCGCGCCTATCTGCACCCAGACAATGTTCTGCGTGCCTCGATTCTGAGCGACCCAGCAGGGGCTCGTAAAAACACCGGAGATAATACGCCCGCGGTGATTCATTACGAACTGGTGCCTGGAAATACGGTGGATGTTCAGGTAGCAGCCAAAGGCGGCGGCTCGGAAAACAAATCAAAAATGGTGATGCTGAACCCATCGGATTCGATTGTGGATTGGGTAGTGAAGACCGTGCCCACCATGGGAGCAGGTTGGTGCCCACCTGGCATGCTGGGTATTGGGATTGGAGGGACTGCCGAAAAAGCGGCCGTCATGGCGAAAGAATCGTTGATGGATCCGATCGACATTCATGAGCTGAAGGCGCGCGGTCCGAAGACGGCCACCGAAGAGCTTCGTTTAGAGATTTTTGAGGCGGTGAATAATTTAGGCATCGGCGCGCAAGGATTGGGCGGCTTGACCACCGTACTCGACGTGAAAATCATGGACTATCCGACTCATGCGGCGTCAAAGCCGGTGGCAATGATTCCAAACTGTGCCGCCACTCGACATGCCCACTTCGTCTTGAATGGATCGGGGCCTGCCTTGCAAACCCCGCCATCGATTGATGAATGGCCAGATATCACCTGGGATGTAGGCCCGACTGCACGTCGCGTCAATCTCGATACCTTGACCCACGACGAGGTGATGTCCTGGGCTCCGGGTGAAACTTTGTTGCTCAATGGCACCATGCTGACCGGGCGGGATGCGGCACACAAGCGGATGGTCGATATGCTGAATAAAGGCGAGACCTTGCCGGTTGATTTGAAAGGGAAGGTGATCTACTACGTGGGCCCCGTCGATCCGGTACGCGAGGAAGTGGTGGGCCCTGCCGGTCCAACCACGGCGACCCGTATGGACAAGTTCACAGATCAAATTCTCGAAGAAACCGGCCTATTCGCTATGGTCGGTAAAGCAGAGCGCGGGCCGATGGCCATTGAGGCCATTAAAAACCATAAGGCAGCCTATCTCATGGCGGTCGGCGGTGCGGCCTATCTGGTGGCGCAAGCGATTAAAGCTTCGCGTGTCGTCGCGTTTGAAGACCTCGGTATGGAAGCCATCCACGAATTCGTGGTGGAAGACATGCCAGTGACGGTGGCAGTGGATTCCAACGGGACCAGCGTACATAAAACAGGTCCCGCGGAATGGGCGCAAAAAATCTTGGCTAAGCAGATCGCTTAAGCCATTAATGCATCCACGATGGCCTGCGTACACACGGCCGTCGTGGCCTGCCCACCGAGATCACGCGTTTTATAGGCATCCCCGCCTGTGAGCACGGTTTCAATCGCCGCTTCAATCGCTTTAGCCGCGTCTACCTCACCCAAGTGTTCGAGCATCATGGCCATGGTCCAGATCGAGGCGATTGGGTTGGCAATGCCTTGTCCGGCAATGTCCGGTGCCGATCCATGCACTGGCTCGAACATTGAAGGATAGTGACCTTCTGGGTTGATGTTGGCTGAGGGCGCAATACCGATTGAGCCGGCGACGGCGGGACCTAGGTCACTCAGAATGTCACCAAATAAGTTCGAGCCCACCACCACGTCGAACCAGTCTGGATGCAGAACAAAGTGTGCAGTCAAAATGTCGATATGGAACTGGTCGACCGACACCTCGGGGTATTCACTGGCGATGGCCTTAACCCGCTCATCCCAAAATGGCATGGAATGCATAATGCCATTGGATTTGGTGGCAGAAGTGAGTTGGCCTTTGCGGGTTTTTGCAAGTTCAAATGCGTATCGCAAGATGCGATCGGTGCCATGTCGGGTAAAGATCGACTCTTGAATCACCGTTTCTTGCGGTGTGCCGGTGTAGATCCGTCCACCGGCTTCTGAGTATTCGCCTTCACAGTTTTCGCGGACCACCACAAAATCGATGTCTTCCGGTCCGCGATTGGCGAGCGGGGACGTGATGCCCTTTAACAGCCGAACCGGTCGGATATTGACGTATTGCTCAAACTGACGACGAATTGGAATCAACAGCCCCCACAAGGACACATGATCCGGCACGCTCGGCCAGCCCACAGCCCCTAAATAGATCGCATCAAAAGGACGCAATTGCTCTAATCCGTCCTCAGGCATCATGGACCCGGTTTCTAGGTAGGTTTGGCATGACCATGGATATTCTGTGAATTCCAGCTCAAAGCCAAATCGCTCAGCGGCTGCTTGGCCCACTGCAATCCCGGCAGGGATCACTTCGGTGCCAATGCCGTCACCTGGAATCGATGCAATACGAAGTTTTTTCATGATAACCTACTGTTTTAATTGATTAATTATTGATCAACCGTGTCGCATGGACGCCCCTGACGCTGAGGTAGACGATGGCACAAGATTCACCACACATCCCTGCAGGATGGAGCCGCATTTCACGCGACGGCGTAGAGATGCTGTCACGCACGTTCTCGTTTGACAATTTTAGTTCGGCGATGGCCTTTGCCGGACGGGTCGGTGAGGTCGCTGATGCGGCCGATCATCACCCTGAATTGATTGTCGCCTGGGGCCGTGTGACGGTGCTTTGGTGGTCGCATGATCACGGAGGCATTACCGATCGCGATATTTCGCTTGCCGAGACCACTGATCGGTTGTATTCATAGCGCCGCATTTGGATTGGTTGCCTCGGGGGGCTCATGCGGATTGCTTTTTTAGTGGCTGACTGGGCGGATATGACTCCGGGCAAAAGCTCTACCTTGACGATGATTCGCGAGTCTGTGGCTCGGGGTCATCGTGTGTATATTCTGTACCCACGAAATCTGACTGTTCGGGACAATGTAGCCTACGGCTTCGCCCGTCGGATCACCGTGGAAGGCAAGGTGCCAGATACGGTGCCTGCGTTTTATAAACGCGTCAGTTTTTCTGAAAAAATGGTGCCCTTGCACTCGTTGGATGCGATTTTCGTGCGTCGTGACCCACCACTCGACCCCATCGTATTGAACTTCTTGGACTCGATTAAGGCCGAGACAGTGGTGTTAAACGATGTCGACGGCATCCGTAAGGCCAACAACAAGATCTACACCACCAGTTTCCATACTGTGGGCAGTGAATATCTGCCTGAGACCTATGTGTCGAAAAACAAAGAGTATCTGAAGCGCATCATTCGTGAGTCAGACCGTGAGCGTTGGATTCTGAAGCCGCTCGACGGTTCGGGTGGCCGTGGTGTGATCTTGTTGGAAACCAAGGCGCAAAGTTCTCTGAACTCGTTGTTGGATTTCTATATCGACAGCAATCACGGACAGAGCAATTACGTGATTCTCCAAGAGTATCTAGAGGCGGTACGCGAAGGGGATGTGCGTGTGTTGATGCTGGGCGGTGAGTACATCGGGGCGTACCAGAGACGACCGGCTGATGACGATATCCGTGCCAATATTCATGCTGGGGCGACGGCACACTCGGTGAAGTTGACTGAGGAACAGCACATTCTGTTACGAAAAATTGGTCCGCAGCTGATGGCCGATGGCTTGCACTTTGTCGGACTCGATTTGATTGGCAACAAGCTTCTCGAGGTCAACGTTTTGAATCCAGGCGGCATTACCAACATCAACCGCTTATCTCGGAAACGCTTGGAAAAGCAGGTGATCGACTACGTTGAACGCTTGGTATCCGAGCGCCACGCAAAGCAATCTGAGTTAGAACTTCGGCTCAGTCGTCTGGCTGAATTGCGCCAGCACCTAGACGCCGCGCATTAAGCGCGGACGTCGATCAAGATCCGTCCGGCCACCTGATTGTTGATCAGTTGCTCGGCCGTTTCTGCCACTTCGGACAGTCCAATCATCCGAGTGCTGCCATCGATCTGTTCAGGGGTCATGTTTTCAGACAGCATCTGCCAAGCACGCGCTCGGGTCTCAGCCGGTGCGTGCACGGAATCCACGCCCTGCAAGCGCACATTGCGAAGAATGAACGGGAACACGGTGGTATTCAGCTGAATACCGCCGGCGTTACCGGTGGCGGCAACAATCCCACCGTATTGCATTTGGGCAATCAGGGTCGCCAGGCATTGGCCGCCCACGGTGTCGATCGCACCGGCAAACCGTGTGCTTTCTAACGGCTTCGCATCGCGCATAAATTCAGAGCGATTGAGTACTTCGCTTGCCCCCAGCGCTTTAAGGCGAGGTGCTTCTGAATCGCGTCCAGTGATGGCATGCACTTCGTACCCTAGGGTGGCCAGTACCGTGGTGGCGACACTGCCGACACCGCCGCTGGCCCCAGACACTGCAATGGGGCCGTCAGCGGGCTTCAGATCGCTGTCCAAAAGCGCCAGCACACACAGCATGCCGGTCAACCCGCCGGTCCCAAATTGCATGGCGCGACGGCTGTCCAACCCAGATGGTGTTTTCACCAGGTACGAGCCCGGTACGCGGACACGCTCGGCCATCCCCCCAGTATGGGTTTCTCCCACGCCATGGCCTGTCAGGATCACGTGCTCACCGGGTGCAAACTGGGGATCGTCTGATTCGAGTACCACACCGGCGGCATCGATGCCTGGGATCATGGGGAACTGGCGGATAATTTTGCCCTTTCCGGTGATGGCCAAGGCATCTTTGAAGTTCAGTGAGCTGTACTCGTTAGCGATCAGAACATTGCCTGTAGAGAGATCGTGCTCTGTGAGCGATTCGAGTCGAACCTCTGGAGCGGAGGTGTCGGTTTGGTGTAAACGCAGTGCGCGAAATTCAGTCATGGGGGATTCCTTTTGTTATGGGCCCCATGGTACTGAGCTTGTGCCAAAAGAAAAGGGGAACCGAAGTTCCCCTTTTGCGCTAGTCAAGTCGAAAGCGATTAGTGCTTAGTAGCTGACTCGATTGCGCCTTTAACGATGTTAGATGCTTCGTCGCGGCTCTTAACCAAAGTTTCCTGAGAAACTTTAGCAGCGTCGATCAAGCGAGCTTGCAAACCCTGCAGGTATGACTTCTGCGCTTCAACGGCAGCAGCCATGTCCTTCTGAGATGACAATGCTTTGGCCTGTTCCATGGCACCTTCAACCAATTCTTTAACCAGCGCAGTTTGCTGCTCAACCAGAGCTTCAACAGTCGCCTTGTTCACTTCGAACAGGTCAGTCATTGGCTTCATGGCAGTTTCGTATGACTTCATGTCAAACGCTTGCTTCATGTTGTTCTGCATGTCTTCGATCATTTTTGCGTACATGGGATTTCTCCTATCAATATTTGTGCGGCGCACAAGATTTGAAAAAAAGATATCATGTTGCAGTGCAGCGTCAACACTTTTTTTGTGCAATGCATCAAAAAAGTGTCAGTCTTTGGTCGAATCCTTTGAACCGAGCATCGACTTGGACATCGATTCCCACATTTTCATGTTTTCTTCGGTCATCTTTTGCAGCATGCCAATCGGTGTCGCGCCCATGACGGTGCGTACTTGCTCTTGCATGGTTTCCTGCTGATTTAGGAAGAACGAGATGGATTGTTCGAGGAAGTGCGCCATGTTGGTCTGCATCCCCGATCCGTAGAACCGAATCAGATGCGCCAACACCTCATTGGTCAGGACGTGTTCACCGGCATCATTCTCCTGCTCCATGATGATTTGCAGGAGAATAGAACGCGTCAGATCTTCGCCACTTTTAGAGTCGACCACTCGAAATCGTTCGTGGGCTAGGACCAAATCGCGGACGTTATCGATGGTCACATAACAACTCTGTGAGGTGTCATAGAGACGACGATTGGGGTATTTTTTCAATGTCCGCATGGTTTGCTCACATTTTTTGACTGATTATGACGAACTCTAACCACATTCGGGCCGCAGCGCAAAAGGATTAAGGGGCGCCACTTGCAGGGATTACAAGGGATTCCATTCGACGATCCGGAGTGGCTTCAAGCCTGGCTTGCCCGCATCAACAGCGAAAGCGAGTTGCTTCAGTTTGTCGGTTCCATGGACTTTACTACGCTCAGTGAGCGCTTATCTGCCTTGTCAATTGAAGACCCAGTCCGCTTTAAAGCGTTGACCACAGAGGCTTTGCCTCAGGCGCTCGTGTCACTTTTTAGTGTGATTCGAGATGAGGCTGAAGGCCGTCGAGTGCTTGATGAATTATTGGAACGCTACCCCGAGCTCTCAGGCATCGATCGGGGGCAAGTGCTTTGGCTTTGCCGGCAATTAAAAGACGCCGATCGCTTGTTAGACGTGGTGAAGGAGGCATTGGATCCAGAGCGTTTGAATCTTGCGCAAGGCCTCGAGAATTGGCAGGTGGACCTAAAAAGTGGTGCGATGCTTCCGGATACGTTACGGCCGGATGCGTTCGAGCTGGGTGTCAATTTGGCGCAGACGCCTGGCGATGTGGTGTTTGAGAACCAATTGTTTCAGTTGATTCAGTATCGACCTACCACAGAGGCCGTGCACGCGCATCCGGTGTTACTCATTCCGGCGTATGTGAATCGGTATTACATTTTGGATCTCACTCCGGAGACGTCCTTAGTCCGATGGCTGGTGGATGCGGGACACACGGTGTTTTTGATCAGTTGGGTCAACCCGACTGCACTCCTCTCGCAATATGACATGACACATTATGTGCTGGATGGGGCCTTGGCCGCGCTCGATCAGATCGACCGCATGATCCCGCGTACTCAGGTGCAATTGATGGGGTACTGCGCAGGGGGCGTTATTGCATCGATCCTTGCGGCTTGGCTCAGTGCGCGAGGCGAAGATCGCATTGCATCGCTCACTCTGTTGACCACGTTATTGGATTATGAGGAGGCTGGACCCTTAGGGCAGCTGGTCTCTGAAGCGCGCCTTACCGCATTACGGGAGCCCCTGACTAAATTGGGCTATCTGCCGGCGGAGTTGATGCTTCGAACCTTTGCCAGCCTGCGACCTCATGACTTATTGGTGGGTCGCTTCTTATCGGCTTACTTCCGGGGTGAGCGGGGCAAACCTTTTCCATTGCTCCACTGGCTAGGTGACGGGACCCGCACGCCGGCCGCCTTGGTCATTTGGACGCTCGAGCATTTATACCTGCACAATCGATTGGTGGGTGTGCCACCTCTGGTCGTGGCTGGGCAACCGATTGATTTGTCAAAGATTAAGGTGCCAGTTTTTTTGATGGCTGCGGAACAAGATGAAATTTCACCTTGGCAAAGCGTCATGCGCTCCGCCGCACACTTTGCCGGCGAGGTCACGGCGGTGCTGGGTCAAGGCGGGCACAATGCCGGTGTGATTCATGACCCCACAAAGCCCAAGCGAGGCCATTACGTCTTGGATTCGGCCAATGCGGTTGAGTTGTCATCTCAAACACTCAAGTCAGGCAGTTGGTGGCCGACCTGGGGTGAGTTTCTGGCGGCCCACGGGGGCGAGATGGGGGATCCGATCGAACCGGGTGGCGGGCTCCGTCCAGTGATCGAACCCGCTCCCGGTCGTTACGTCAGTCAACGATAAATCGACTTACTTCATCGTCGGCATTGCAAACTCAGGACCTGCACGAAGACCGGTCGGCCAGCGTGCAGTGATGGTCTTCATGCGGGTATAGAAACGCACGCCATCCGGTCCATGCATATGAAGTGGGCCGAATAAGCTCCGCTTCCAACCACCGAAACTGTGGAATGCCATGGGCACTGGGATGGGGACGTTCACGCCGACCATGCCCACTTGCACATTTTCAGTGAACTGGCGTGCTGTATCGCCATCGCGGGTAAAGATGGCTGTGCCATTGCCATACTCGTGCGCATTGATCAGTTCAAGGGCTTCGGCATAACTGTCCACACGGACAACCGACAAGACCGGTCCAAAGATTTCTTCTTCGTAGATCCGCATGCCGGGTTTGACGTGGTCAAACAAGGTAGGGCCGACAAAGTAGCCATTCTCAGCGCCCTGCGGGGCAAATCCGCGGCCATCGACCACCAAGGTGGCGCCTTCACTGACGCCTTGGTCGATATAACCCAGCACCTTATCGGCGTGTTCACGGGTCACCAAGGGGCCCATATGCGGCTCTGGGTCTTTATTCAGTCCTGGCCCGACCTGCATGGTTTCGATTTCACGAGTGAGGTCTGCCACTAAGCGGTCTGCCACCGACTCGCCCACGCAGACGGCGACTGAAATCGCCATGCAGCGTTCACCGGCCGAGCCGTACGCGGCACCAATCAGGGAGTTCACCACTTGAGCGGGGTCCGCATCGGGCATGATGACCATATGGTTTTTCGCACCACCCAGAGCCTGTACACGCTTACCGTGCGCACTGGCTGTTGAGTAGATGTATTCAGCAATCGGAGTGGACCCGACAAAACTCACTGCCTGAATCCGTGGGTCGGTCAAAAGTACGTCAACCGCTTCTTTATCGCCGTTGACGATGTTGAAGACGCCATCGGGAAGCCCCGCTTCCTTTAACAGCTCCGCCAATCGGTAGGTTGTGGTGGGGTCCTTCTCTGAGGGCTTCATGACAAAGGTGTTCCCACAGGCAATGGCCACTGGGAACATCCACATTGGCACCATGGCTGGGAAGTTGAAGGGGCTGATGCCTGCACAGACGCCCATCGGCATCATCATGCTGTAGCTGTCCACTTCGCGACCCACATTCAGGCTGTGCTCGCCTTTTAAGAGGTGTGGAATGCCGCAGGCAAATTCCACCACTTCCAAGCCGCGCGTGAGTTCGCCCAAGGCATCGGAATAGACTTTGCCGTGCTCTGAGGTGATTAGGGTCGCCAATTCCTCGGCGTGAGCCTCAACCAGCGCTTTGAATTTAAACAGGATGCGCGCTCGGTTCAGCGGTGTGACTTGGCGCCAGCTTTCAAACGCGGTCTCGGCGACTGCGATCGCAGCTCGGGTTTCATCCGCCGATGAGAGTGCGACACACTTGGTTTGCTCGCCCGTGGCGGGGTTGTATACCGCCGCGGTGCGGCCTGAGTGCGAGGCGCTTGCCTCACCGTTGATAAAATTGCCGAGCGTGATCATGGGGGATCTCCTTATGGTTTGCTGTATTTAATACATACAAATTTGATTATTCAACGTAATAAATTTACCTTTTGAACTATCAAAATTGATAGATCAGAGAGGCATGGGTGTCGGCATTTCAGTGGGAAGAAGCGCGCTATTTTCTGGCGGTGGCTAGGGCGGGACAAATAAAGCGGGCCGCGACTCAGCTTGGAATCTCTGCGATTACCTTGTCCCGGCATTTGGCGCATCTGCAATCGAAGTCTCAGACACAATTATTTTACCGACACCCGCAAGGGGTCCGTCTGACAGACGACGGTGTGCGCTTGATGGAGCACTTAGAGCGTATCGAGGCTGAGTTTGAGGCGGCGGGTGAGCTGATATTGGGCAGCGCATCTCAAGCCTTAAATGGCCTGGTAAGAATCGCGGCACCGGAAGGCTTTGCCCTGAAAGTCTTGAGTAAACACTTGGTTCAATACCAAGCTTTGGCGCCCGATGTGCGAATCGAGCTCGTGCCGCAGACGCCTGGACTGTCGCTGTCTCGAAGAGAGGCTGATATCGCTGTGATGGTGGGGCGTCCCACTGAGCGGTCCCTCGTGGCGGAGTCCTTGGGGCACTATCGCTTGGGGGTGTTCGCCAGTGAGTCCTATCTCGCCTCCCATGGAAAGCCCACTCGGATTGATGAGTTACAGCAGCACACCCTGATTGGGTATGTCGACGATTTGTTATTCAGTCAGAGCCTTAATGTGACTGCGGCCATCTGGCCTAGGTGGGAGTCACATTATGCAATCTATTCACCGGTCGGGCAGGTGACGGCGGTTCAGTCCGGCCTCGGTATTGGAGTCTTGCATGAGTTTTTGATCGACCCGTCGATGAATCTGATACGCGTGTTGCCTGAAATTCGGGTGGAGCGAGAATTCTATGCAGTGACCCACCAAGCGCTCGAACGAGTTCCAAGAATTCGGCATATGATGCAGTTTTTGCAGACGCTCATGCCCTCGGTGCGCGTATAGGAAATCTTAAAACGCATAGGTTACTTCTGATTGGGAAAGCGATCAGTCGCGAAGCCAAATCACCAAGCGCTTAGAGGTTGGCTTCGATGGAGTAAAAATAGTCCAGTCACGCGCTCAGGATCTATGTTATGTCCGCTGATAAGATCTTTTAGTAAATACATATATTTATACTTGGTGGTAATTAGTTTACTTTTATGTATACATTTGTATTCGAATGTTTACAATTATATTAATATTTAAAGTGTTCCGGGGCGTACAAAGGCGGTTTACGGTGAGAGCATGAGTATCCATAAAATTGTGGCCAAGCAGTATCGAGATAAGGTGGACCAAGCTGTGAGTCAATTTGGTGAGTGGGCAATGCTCACTAACCGTGGATGTCCGAATGAGGGTTGGTTGCGGACAGTGCGTAAAGCGCTAGGCATGTCTGGTACGCAATTGGCGACGAGATTGGGTGTTACCAAGGCCAGAATATCTAGGGCTGAGCACGATGAGCCTCAAGGGAGCCTGACTTTAAAGACGATGCAATCAATGGCTGAAGCTATGGATTGCACATTCGTGTACGCCGTTGTACCCAAGTGCAATGTCGAAGATGTGATTAAGGCGCGTGCGTTCGAAAAAGCGCGTGCTCAGGTTAAAGTGGCTTCCGCTCATATGGCGCTTGAGTCCCAAACACTGAGCGAGGAACAGATTGAATTTGAAATCGAACGCCTTGCGGAGCAACTCATTCATAACATGCCCTCCGACTTTTGGAATGCAAAGTGATGGGAGGTCCGACACCTTGGTTTGATTACCCTGAGGGTGCGACACCTCTCGATTTGAATGAGTTAGATGGTCTTAAATTCAAACATGTGAGTACCAGAGGGGAGTTAGATCAACTTGAACAAGCAGGTATTACTGAAGGATTGCATTGGTTAGCGGTCCAAAAGCGACCTGACGTATTGTCAGAGGGTTTTGTTTTGGAGCTTCACCGGCGCTTGTTTGGCCGTGTTTGGCAGTGGGCGGGCACATTTCGCCGCACAGAGAAAAATATCGGTGTTGATCCAATACAGATTTCGACTCAATTGCGGCAATTGTTGGACGATACCAAATACTGGGTTGAACATGGCATTTATCCACCTAAAGAGCTCGCTGTTCGATTTCATCACAAGTTGGTTTACATCCACCCGTTTCCAAACGGTAATGGACGGCACGCTCGAATCATGGCGGATGCCGTATTAACCAAATTGTTGGATCAGCCAGCTATTGATTGGGCAGGTGGTTATCCGTTGGGTTCCATGAATGAACGTCGAGAGCAGTACATTTCAGCGCTTAGAGCAGCTGACGGCCATGATATGAGCGCCTTGTTAAAATTTGTCGGGGAATAAACGCAGCCTTTGGTGTTTAATGCCGCGGCATTTTTGACATGACATATCGTAATTTTAAAACGCGAGTGAATAAGGATTGATGGCATATGGGAGATAGTAGTTTGCTTAAGGAAATCGATAAGCGGCGGACGTTCGCTATCATCTCGCACCCGGATGCCGGTAAAACCACCATGACCGAGAAGCTGTTGTTATGGGGTAATGCCATTCAGGTGGCGGGTACCGTGAAAGCACGAAAAGCCGCCCGGCATGCCACCTCAGACTGGATGCAAATGGAGCAGGAGCGGGGGATCTCGGTGACCACCTCGGTCATGCAATTTCTCTACAAAGATCGGGTCGTCAATTTACTGGATACGCCGGGTCACGAAGACTTTTCGGAAGATACCTATCGCACGTTGACTGCGGTGGATTCCGCGTTGATGGTGCTCGATGGGGCTAAAGGGGTCGAGGATCGGACGATTAAGCTGATGCAAGTGTGTCGCCTGCGAACCACGCCCATTATCACCTTCGTGAATAAACTCGACCGCGACATCCGAGACCCAATCGAACTGATGGATGAGGTGGAGTCGGTTTTGAGTATTCAGGCGACACCAGTGACCTGGCCGGTGGGGATGGGACCCCACTTTAAGGGGGTGTATCACCTGCGAACCGATACTATCCACCTCTACGTACGTGGCCAGGGCGATCGAATTCCCGACGATAAGCGAATTGAGGGGTTGGACTCTCCTGAAGTGCGCGAGTTGTTAGGTGATGAGTGGCAGGACTTCGTGGATCAGGTGGATTTAGTGCGCGCCGCGACCCCAGAATTCGAGGTCGAGCGGTTCTTAGCCGGTGAACTGACCCCGGTTTTCTTTGGGACTGCCATGGGAAATTTTGGGGTGCGTGAGATGCTGGATGATTTTGTCACCTTCGCGCCCGGTCCGATGGCTCGAGCGTCCGCAACTCGCGTTGTGGAGCCTGCCGAAGACAAGTTTTCTGGGTTTGTATTTAAGATTCAGGCCAATATGGATCCGAAGCACCGAGACCGCATTGCGTTTCTCCGTGTGTGCTCAGGTCGTTACGAAAAGGGCATGAAAATTCGTCACACCCGCTTGGGTAAAGATGTCCGAATTTCAGACGCCGTGACCTTTTTGGCAGGCGATCGCTCGTCCGCGGAGGACGCCTATCCTGGGGATATTTTGGGTTTGCACAACCACGGAACGATCCAGATCGGTGACACCTTCTCCGAAGGCGAAGATCTGCAATACACCGGCATTCCACATTTCGCGCCTGAACTGTTTAGACGGGTTCGATTAAAGGATCCGCTGAAGACCAAGCAGTTACAGAAAGGTCTGACTCAGTTGTCTGAGGAGGGCGCCACTCAGGTATTTATGCCACACAAAAACAATGACTTGATCGTGGGAGCCGTGGGTACGCTGCAGTTTGATGTGGTGGCATTTCGGCTGCTCGATGAATACAAAGCTGAGGCCATTTACGATCAAGTGAACGTGTATACCGCTCGTTGGATCCGTTGTGAGGATCCCAAGATGCTCGCGGACTTTAAGAAAAAAGCCTATGAGCAGTTAGCCGATGACGGCGGCGGCTACCTCACCTACTTAGCACCCTCTCGGGCCAATTTGCAGTTGATGCAAGAGCGTTGGCCGGAGGTTGAATTTTTAGAGACCCGTGAACACTGAGGTTTGGGTTGATTGCAATGTGCATGTCGAATCTTTGGCGTGCCCTGAGACCGCGCTGTCGCGAGCCCGAGATGCCTCGGTGTGTTGCGTCGCTACCGGGGTGTCACCGGATCAATGGGCGGTTTTGGCTGAGGCCCGAGGCGTGCATCGGGCCTATGGGCTGCACCCACTCAGCGCGGTCGTACCCGACGAGTGGCTTTCAACCCTAGAGCAGTATTTAACGGCAGAACCTTTCGCAGCCATCGGTGAAATTGGCCTCGACTTCAGAGCGGGCTCGCCCGAGGTGTCGGGCCAAATCGAGCGCTGCCTACAGCAACTAGAGCTGGCTGTTAGGTTGGACAGGCCGGTTATTCTTCACGCAGTCAAAGCCCACCATGTCCTTTATCCCCTGCTGAAGGAGATGGGTATTCATCGGTTTATGGTACACGCCTTCAATGGCTCAGCGGATGTGGCTGAACGCTATCTGGATTTGGGGGGTTGGCTCAGTCTCGGCGGTATGGCGACCTGGCAGCCTGCGCCTAAGGGGCTCTCAGTGTTTGCTCAAATGCCGATGGATCGGGTGCTTTTGGAAACCGATGCACCGGATTTACCCATACAGGGTAAACATGCGGGTGAACCCAGTGATTTACCTCAGATTGGCCAAGCGCTCGCAGCGCTTCGCGGGCTCAGTGTCCAGGCAGTGGCGCGGCAGACTCGGCAGAATGCAGAGGCGCTTTTCGGCGTCGATTTCGCTCTATAAGGCTCAACACCGACGGTACCACCATCAACACCAACACCGTGCCGTACGCCAAGCCGAAGACGATGGTGGTGGCCATCGGAATCAAAAACTGCGCTTGAGGCGAGGTCTCAAATAAGATCGGGGTCAGTCCGCCGATGGTGGTGAGTGAGGTGACCAACACTGCCCGGAATCTCAGGCAACTGGCTTTGACAATGGCCTCCATGTGGTCTTCGCCGGCTTCAATCAGTCGTTTGTAGGTGTCGACCAAGACGATGGAGTCGTTGATGACGATACCTGATAGGCCAAAGAAGCCAAACAAGGAGAGTACGGTCAGGTCGAGCCCCATCAACCAATGCCCACCAATGGCGCCGGTTAGGCCGAGTGGGACCGCCATTAACACAGCAAATGGCCACGAATAACTCGCGAACACCCAAGCCAGAATGATGTAAATCAGAACCAGCGCGATCACCACCCCGGTTCGCATATCGGCAAAGGTTTCTTCACGGTCTTGAGCGCGTCCTTGGATATTGGATTGCAAGCCGTATTTGGCTTTGACCTCCGGCAAGATCGAGGCACGGATGTCGCTTAAGATTTCGGCGGCATTGGCGGTCAGGTTGTTCACATCGGCACTGACCACAATGCTCATTTGCCCGTCGGTGCGCCTCAGTTCATCTAGACCTCGGCGTGACTCGAAGGTGGCTACGACGGGCAATGGAACCACGGCCCCTTGCGGCGTCACGATCGGCAGTGAATCCAGACTTGATAAACGATTGCGTTCACCCTCTGTGAGTGAGAGCAGTACATCAATTTCCACCCCGTCTTCATAGAAGGTCTGCAATGTGCGCCCCTCAAATGCACTGCGCAGTTGGCGGGCCAATTGCTGGGTGCTGATGTTGAGCTGTCGCCCTTGTGGGGTCAGCCGTACCACCAGTTGTTCGGCGCCAAAGGGTAAGTCATCGTCAATATTGGACACCCCTGGATATCGGCGAAGGGCATCTTGAACTGTCAGTGACGCAGCTTTTAGGGTCTCCGCGCTGCCACCGGTTAATTTAATTTCAATCGGTTTTGACGGAGGCCCGCCGGTTGCTTGGCGGATCGAAAACTTCTCAATACCAGCGGGTAGCTGGATCAGTGCACGCCATGCATCAATGAT
The DNA here is from genome assembly GCA_965659195.1 of Litorivicinaceae bacterium. GTDB lineage: Bacteria > Pseudomonadota > Gammaproteobacteria > Pseudomonadales > Litorivicinaceae > HIMB30. Next base: position 32,348 of record CBFHVZ010000007.1, on the reverse strand, counting down.
CTCATCGTTGGGAGGGCCGTCGACGTCGCCGGTTAACATCACTTTTAAGGTGCCGTACTGATCCCCGGTGCCGCCGCGAACACCCGGTGCAGAAAGCTGCCGATGCAGTTGCAGGGTGTGTCGGATCACCGTGCCTTGGTAGGCATCATTCACCTGGTCCGCTGTCTCCTCAAGGTGCGCCAAGAATCGGTCGACCTCGGATTGGGTGGTGCCGGTGGTGAATTGGGCGGCCGCCCAAATGGTGGTGCCATCGATGGATGGGAAGAATGTGAACTTCACGCGACCGCCCGAAATCAGTCCGACGCTCAAAATAAAGAGAGTCAGTGCTGTGACCAGAGTGAGGGCCGGTGCACGCAGCACGACGCTGACAAAGGGTTTGAAGACATCGTCACGAAAACGCAGAAACGCGCGATCGAGTTTTTGTCGAATTTTGCCTTCATCGTGTCGCTGCCCTCGCGCCAAACTGTGATGAAGGTGTCCGGGCAGAATCAGAAAGCACTCAATGAGGGAGGCGATGATGACGCAGATCACGATGATTGGGATGTCGCGCAAAATCGAGCCGATGACGCCACCCACAATGAGAAGCGGTGAGAAGGCGGCAATGGTGGTGAGACTTGAAGACACCACAGGCGCAAACATCCGTTGGCTGCCCTGTAAGGCTGAATTTAAGGGGGTTTGACCGGACTGATAGAGGGATAAGGTGTCTTCGCCCACTACGATGGCATCGTCCACAATCACACCCAGCGCCATGATCATGCCAAACAGGCTGATCATATTGATGGTGCCGCCGATTAAATACAGGATGCCGAGCGTTGCTAAAAACGAAACCGGGATGCCAATGGTGACCCAAAAGGCGACCCGTTGGTTTAAAAACAGATACAGAATCACGACGACCAGCAACAGGCCGCTGAGACCGTTTTTTAAGAGCAAATTGATGCGGTCTTGCAGGTACTGCCAGCGTTCATCGAGGATGATCAGTTCAGTGCCAGCGGGCAGGGTTTGACGGGCTGTGGCAATCCAGGCGTTGGTGATATCCGCCATTTCCAGAGTGGAATCGTTGTCGGTTCGCTGTGGGATCAATTCAACCGCCGGTTGTCCCTGGTAGGTGAGATAGGGGGCTTTGGGGTCGACTCGGTCTCTAATGATGGCGATGTCACTCAAGCGGATTCCGACATCCGATCCATCGAGTCGAATCAATGTGTCGGCAATCTCCGTTTGGTTTCGGCCTTGCTGAAGGCTTCTGAGCTGACGCTCACCGTCGTCTCGACCGGCTGTACCGGCAGGGAGATCTCGAGATTCCGTGAGAATCCGATCGCCGAGTGTGTCGAGCGTCAGGCCGAGTGAGGCGAGTGTTTCTGCGGTCGTTTCAATTTGCATCTCGCGGGTCGGAAGGCCTCGAAAATCGACTTTGCGAACACCTGCAGCCAAGAGCTCTTGTTCTGCCTTCAGCGCCAACTTTTGCAGTTCAAAGGGGGTTAAAGGGCCGGTGATCAGAAGATTTGAAATGTCTTCGTAGCGAGTGAGTGAGCTGACCACCGGGTCTTCGGCGCCTTCGGGTAGGGTGAGGTTCTGGTTAATCCGTTGGCTGATGTCATCGAGTGCTTGAGACAGATTGGTGCCCTCGACCAGTTCCACACGGAAACTGCTCGAGGCGAACTGACTGGTGGCGTCGATGGATTCGATCACGGCCAATTCTTTAATGGCGTTCTCAATCGGTACCGTCAGTCCTTCTTGGACGTCTTCAGCGGTGGCGCCTGGCCAGCTGACAGAGACCGTGACGATGTCCAACTCAAAACTCGGGAAAAATTGCGTTCGCAGGCGGTCGACGCCCACCAGTCCAGCAATAATCATGAGTGCCATTAACAGATTGGCCGCCAATCGGTGCTTGGCGAACATGTGCACGAATGAGATCACTCGATCACCTCAACCGCCAAACCTGTCACCGCCGCTGGAAGCCGTGAGATGAGAATGCGATCGCCGGTTTTGAGCTCGGGGGAGCGCACAAGAATCTCGGTGCTGAGTGCTCCTGGACGCCGTCCAAGTCGCTCAACGGGCACCGCTTCGAGTCGATTGTCGTTGGTGATCCGATAGACACTGTCTCCTCCGTACAGCGCATCGGTCGGCAAGACCGCCACCGAGGCCTTGGGTGCGAGCTCAATGGACAGGCTTAGGACAGAGCCGGTCGGCGGAAGTTGGGTTTGGCTTGAGAAGAATACATCCAGAGAGCCGGTTTGCTCACTGACTTTGCCAGCCACCCGTGTCAGTGCCAACACATCCCCGGAGGGGGTCCGCGCTGCGATGGGGGTGCCTTGGCTCAATGCGTTGGCCAATTGTCGACCGGTGACCTCTGGCACTTGCATACGCACCTCACGGCCGGCGTTCGGTGCAAAGGTCACGAGATTCTGATTGGCTTGTACCCGGTCGCCTTGCACCACATGGACGGCCACAATTTGGCCGTCTTCAGGGGCGCTTAAGTCGGTTGACGCGAGGTCACGCTCCGCATTTCGCACTTCCGCCGCAAAGCGCTCGATGGCGGTCTCTAACTGGGTTCGTTTTGCGTCGACAGTCGCTAGGGCCAGTTCCCGTCGATTGACTTGCAGCTTTTGTGTGACGAGCGCTTGTCGGGCTTCATCGAGCTGCTGCTGGCTGGCCAGTTGGCGCTGTCGTAAATCTTCGATGCGCTCGAGGTTTTGGGTTTTGAGCGTTAAGGCCTCGCGGTCGAGTGTCAACGCTTCCAGATCTTTTTCTTCGGTGGCATTTAGGCTGATCAAATTTGCGCGCGCATCGGCGAGATTGGCTTTGGCTTGGGACAGTTTGATCTCGGCATCGATCGCATCCAAGGTCAATAAGGCCGTCCCGGCGTCGACACGGGCCCCTTCGCGCACCCATACCTTGGCGACATCGGTGGTCAGTCGAGCTTTGATTATTTGGGTGTCGGGATTTTCAACCGTGCCAAATCCGTTAAATACTGGGCTGACGTCAGCAAGCGACAGCGTCTGAGCACTGACCCGCCATGCGGACGTGGCGACTTCTTGAACCGTGGCGGTTGGTTTGGTCTTACTGAGGCCAAAGAATCCACCCAGACCGATCGCGAAGATGGCGGCCCCAATGGCGAATGCTTTCAGTTGCTTTGATTTCATGAGTCACCTTCAGATACGGAAGCCGCAGAGACTACCGCGGCTCCCATGGAGACTCTAGGGTGTTACTGGCCGATTGCAACCTGAGGGTTGTCAGAATCTCCGCTTTCGCCTTGGATCTTGACGTAGATCTCTTCGCGATGGATGTCGACTGATTTGGGTGCATTGATGCCCAGACGCACATGATTCCCAAACAAGCCCAAGATCGTGACGGTGACATCGTTGCCGATCATCACTTTTTCACCAATTTTGCGAGTCAGTACCAACATATTTACGCCCCTTAACTATCCGTAGTTATTTGTCCAATTTATGTCTAGAACATTGGATGGATTTTACAGGGGGGTCAAGCCTTTTTGGTGGGTTTCCTACGTAAATTAGCGAAAATTACGACTTTGTTTGCTGAGCAAATGGAATTTGTTTTGGATGTCTGGACTTTATGCTCCGAAACATGGACAAAATGGGTCAATTTGTTGTGCTGCACAGAGAGGGTGTGATGCTGAAACTGGTCGTTTTTGTGCCGGATTCGCACAAAGAATCGGTAAAAAAGGCGCTTTTTGAGGCCGGCGCAGGATCTCAAGGTGCCTATTCAGAGTGTGCCTGGGAGATTGAAGGGCGAGGTCAATTTCGACCCAACGCGGGCGCGAATCCGACTCTGGGGCACGTCGGTACCTTGGAGTGCGTGACTGAGTGGCGGGTTGAGATGCTGGTCGATGAATCTCTCTGGCCGACCGTTAAGCAGGCGCTGATTCATAGTCATCCCTATGAGTCACCGGCTTATGATGTGGTGGCACTCTTCGATTCCGGCGCCGGGTGATTAAACGCGGGCCGCCTCTTGGCTGTCGTCCCGGTCTTCGCAGTGCAGCCGGAACGTGCCCGACTCTAAGTCCTCAATGAGGCAGTGCAGTGTGTCTCTCACCGTCTGAAAGGCAAGACTCTCCCACGGAATCTCGTCGAGGCTGAATAGACGGGTTTCCAAACTCTCCGGTCCTGAATCAAAGGATGAGTCATTGAGATGTGCGAGATAGAGCATGTACACCTGGCTGATGCTTGGGATGGAGGTCACCACATACAATCGATCGAGCGTTGGCCGAGCCCGGGCTTCTTCCCAAGTTTCACGGAGTGCGGCCTGCGCCACGGTTTCACCGTTTTCCATAAAGCCTGCGGGCAGGGTCCATAGCCCATAGCGAGGCTCGATTGCACGGCGGCAGAGGAGGACCCGGTGTTGATCGTCGATCACAACACAGCCGGCAATGATCTTTGGATTCTGATAATGAATGGTGTCGCAATGGTCGCAGATATCGCGTGGCCGGTTGTCGCCATCGGGAACCCGTCGAGTCGTTTTTTCACCGCAGCTTGAGCAAAAGTTCATGAGTCCCTCCCGGTTGACTCTATACTACCCAAATGTCTGTGACGAAACAGCGACTGATTCATGGCCTCCGTACAAGCCGTCCGCGTTGGCAGTTGGCCACGGGGTCCGGTGATGCCGCCGTGGCATTGGTGGTCTCGGGAGTCGATCAACCCGCCATCACCTTGTGCGTCAAAGCCCCGCATTTGAGACGCCATGCCGGTGAAGTGTCTTTGCCGGGCGGTAAAGTGGATGCCAGCGATGCAGACAGCCTCGACGCGGCCTGTCGGGAGCTCACTGAAGAAACAGGTATTGCGCTACCGCGCGCCTCGGCCCTTGGTACCTTGGATCAAATCTACAGTTTGCATGGGCTTCGGGTGACGCCTCATGTTTTCTGGAGTGATGAGGTGCTCACTGGGTATCCCAACGAACCGGAAATCGCGAAGGTGTTTCGTTGTCCGTTGCACCGCGTTCTAGAAGCGCCGGATGGATTTGAACAAAGCCGGCATCGGGACATCGAAGGGCTGTGGATGCCTCGATGGATGGTCGGAGAACAGGTCATTTGGGGGCTGACGGCCCTTATTTTGGCCAACTTTAGGACGCTCGGTTTAGGGCAGCCTATTCAGTATCCGAACGGTCAGGATCCATTTCAGACCACGCTTTGACCGACCGAATGCGGTTGTCCTGAATGGCTAAGACTTCAAAGCGATACGGTCCATAGGCCAGTCCCAGCGTGGTTTCTGGGATGAACTCCAATTGCTCAATCAGCCAGCCGCTGAGAGTACGCGGTCCATCGGTGGGCAGTTCCCATTTGAGAGCACGGTTGAGGTCGCGTACCGTCGCTGACCCGTCGATGATCACGGTGCCGTCATCTTGTGGGTGCACATCCGGTGAGGTTTCTTGAATATGGTCTGTGGTGAATTCACCGACGATCTCTTCCAAGATGTCATCGATAGTCACCAACCCTTGGATGTCCCCGTATTCATCCACCACCATAGCCAAGCGTTCCCGCTCCTTCTGGAAGTTGAAGAGCTGGGTGTGTAAGGGTGCACTTAGAGGCACAAAATAGGTTTCTTCACACAGCTCTTTGAGTCGCTCCTTAAATAAGTGCTCGTCGGTTTGTGGCGGCAAGTCATCTAATAGCTTCAATGCAGTCCGTGCATGCAGTACACCGACCAGTGCCTCGATATCTTCCTCGTAAACCGGCAGTCGCGTGTGCTGCGTGGAGCGCAACTGATCAATCAATTCGTCCATGTCATCGGCGAGATCGAGACCGATAATTTCGCTTCTCGGCACCATGATTTCATCCACCTGCACTCGCTCTAGGTCGAGGATCGACAACAGCATGCCGTGGCGTCGGGCGGGAATCCGGTGGCCGCTTTGCATCATGAGGGTCCGCAATTCGTCTTTGGTCAGTCGGTCACGGGTTGAGGTTTCCGGATTGATCTTCAACAGTCGAAGTAGGCTGTTGGACAGCAAGTTGGTGGTCCACACCAACGGATAGGTCAATTTCAGCAAGGGGGTCAGGATCAAGCTGGCCGGAGTCGCGATCCGCTCGGGGTGGAGTGCAGCAAAGGTTTTCGGGGTGACCTCCGCGAAGATCAAAATGACCAACGTCAATGCACCTGTGGCAATCGCGACGCCGGCATCGCCAAAAATACGAACTGCCAATACGGTGGCAATGGCCGAAGCCAGAATATTGACGAAATTGTTGCCGATCAGGATCAAGCCGATCAGTCGATCGGGCCGTTCAAGCAATCGTAAAATGCGGTTGGCGGCCGGCGACCCTTCGGCGGCCTGATGTTGCAGGCGGACCCGATTGATGGCCATCAAGCCGGTTTCAGAACTTGAGAAGAACGCCGACAGGAAAATCAGACCAACAAGAATTAGCCCCAGCGTTTCGTTTGAGATCTCACTCAAGCGCGCGGTCCTATCACAACACAAACTCCAAGATGGCTTTGCTGCCTAGATAACCAATGCATAACAGGGCGGCGGCCCAAATCGCGGTAAGTCGCATCAATCGTGTGACACCGCCGTCTCGATGATGCTGCCACAGCGCTAAGGACATGCCGATCCATGCAATCACCGACAGTGCGGTTTTGTGTGCTAGATGTTGTGCATAAAAGTCATCGACAAACAGCGCCCCGGTAATCAGCGCAAAGGTCAGTGTCCACCATGCCGTTTGTACGGTACGGAGAAACAGATGCTCCATGGCATCGAGCGGTGGAAGCACTGAAATCCATCGCGAAACGGGCCGTTCTTTGAGTTTGGTGTGGTGCCAAGAGACTAAAAACGACAAGGTGCCCGAAAAGGCCACTGCGCCATACGCCAGGATCGAGGCGGCAATGTGCAATGCAGTTTCTGTGTTCAGCGGGCCGAGCTCATCGGTGGGGCTTCGCATGGACGCCAATAGGGTGAATAACCCAGTCAAAGGCGCGACGCCGATCAATAAGACGTTGACCGGTTGTCGGATGCTGGCCGCTAAAATGATGATCATTAATAAGAGACCCATGATGCTGCCCATGAGGCCGGTGGTGGGTCGCCCGCCATTGGCGTCAAACACCACCCAGGCGACAGCCACCGTCAAGGCGCAGCCAAGGACGGCCAGTAACAAGGCCCCGATGTCTCGGATCTGGCCTTTCTGTAAGGCATTAAATTGTCGTGCGCCGGTTGCAAAGAGCACCGTGGTGGCAAGCAAACCGGGAACTATTAACGACATCATCGAACTCAGTGGCTATTTTTCGTTATCATAGAGCGTTCGAACGCGAGTCAAAAGAGATCACATGTTTAATTCACTCAGTGAGCGCCTCACCAAATCGCTACAAGCCATGGGTAAAAAGGCCCGGCTGACCGAAGACAATATTGCGTCCACCCTAAAAGAAGTGCGAAAAGCCTTGTTAGAGGCCGATGTTGCCTTACCTGTGGTCAAGCAATTTGTCTCCCAAGTGCGGACTCGCGCCCTCGGCCGCGAAGTCCGGGCCAGCTTAACGCCCGGGCAACAATTCCTGAAGGTCGTACAAAGTGAGCTCGAGGCAGTCCTTGGTGGGCCTTCTGAGCGGCTGAATCTCGCAGCCCGCCCACCGGCAGTGGTCTTGCTCGCTGGGTTGCAAGGGGCGGGTAAAACGACGACTGCGGCAAAGCTGGCGAAGTTCTTAACCGAACGCGAGAAGAAAAAAGTATTGCTGGTCAGTGTGGATGTGTATCGGCCGGCGGCCATGGATCAGTTGGCCACACTCGGTGCGCAAATCGAGGTTGAGGTGTACCCGAGTACGCCTCAGGAGGCGCCTGAGACCCTCGCCAAGGCAGCTTTGGCTCAAGCTGAACGCGGTGGCTTTGATGTGTTGCTGGTGGATACCGCGGGTCGACTCGGCATCGATGAAGCCATGATGGCCGAGATTAAGTCGTTGCATCAGGCGGTCAATCCAGTCGAGACCCTGTTTGTGGTCGATGCGATGACCGGCCAGGATGCGGCCAATACGGCGAAAGCCTTTTCAGACGTGTTGCCATTGACCGGTGTGATTTTGACCAAGGCAGACGGTGATGCGCGAGGCGGTGCCGCGTTGTCTGTGAAAACCATCACCGGTCAGCCGATCAAGTTTTTGGGTGTGGGCGAGACGGTCGATGGTCTAGAAGCATTCCATCCAGACCGACTGGCGTCTCGTATCCTGGGCATGGGCGACATCATGGGGCTGATCGAGGAGGCCGAACAGAAGCTCGATCGAGACAAGGCCGAGCGGATGGCCAAGAAAGTCATCAAAGGCAAAGGCTTTGACCTGGAAGATTTCCGCGATCAGTTGCAGCAAATGCGCAACATGGGTGGGATGAAAGCCATGCTTGAGAAGATGCCGGGCATGGGGCAGATGTCGCAACAGATTCAATCGAGCGTCGATGAAAAACAGTTTGCCCGGATGGAAGCGGTCATCAATTCCATGACGCCTGGTGAACGACGTGATCCAGAGGTTATCAATGGCTCTCGGAAACAGCGGATTGCCATGGGCTCAGGCACGGATGTGCAAGAAGTGAATAAGGTCATCAAGCAGCATAAGCAGATGGCGAAAATGATGAAAAAGATGGGCAAAAAAGGCGGGATGCAGAACATGATGCGCGGAATCTCTGGAATGATGCCGCCGGGTGGCATGCCAAGGTTGTAAGTTGTAGGCAAAGTCATTATTATTGCGCGCCTTTGAATTGACAGGCTCGAAAGAGCAAGACACAGGATTGAAAGAACATGGTAACGATTCGTCTCTCACGTGGCGGTTCTAAAAAGCGGCCTTTCTACCACCTGACGGTGACAGACAGCCGTAACGCGCGCGACGGACGCTTCATTGAGCGTGTGGGTTTCTTTAACCCATTGGCTCGTGGAGCCGCAGAGCGTCTGCGTGTGGACTTGGAGCGAGTGGACCACTGGTTGGGTCACGGCGCCACCACGTCAGATCGCGTAAAGCGCCTGATCAAGGACGCCCGTCAGGCCGGATAATGGCTGAGCGGATCGTCGTGGGGCGGATCCGATCGCCCTATGGCATACAAGGCTGGGCGTGGATGGACAGTTTCACCGACGACCCGGCCACGGTGTTTGAATGGACACCTTGGATATTGTCACGTCGGGCAGACCCTGTCAGTGGTCGGCCCGCGTTGACCGGAATTGAAACAGGCCCAGAGGCCTGGCAGTTGCGAGACAAAGGCTTTGTCGTGCGACTGAAGGGATATCCCGACAGGACCCAGGTGGAGAGCTTGGTGAACTGTTTGATTGAAGTGGATGCGGCGCATCTGCCGACGTTGGATCGGGATACCTATTATTGGCGAGACCTGACTGGGTGTCGGGTGTTGACGATTGAGGGCGTAGACCTCGGTGTCGTGGACTCATTGATGGCCACAGGCGCCAACGATGTGGTCGTGATCCGCGGTGATGCGGACAGCCTTGATCGCCGAGAGCGGCTAGTGCCGTTTATTCGGCAAACGGTGTTGCAAGTGGATTTGGATCGACGCGTGATTCAAGTCGACTGGGATCCGGAGTTTTAAATGAAGTGGGGTGTGGTCACCCTGTTTCCCGACATGGTTGAGGATGCGCTCAGTCATGGTGTCATTGGACGCGGGATACGGGATGGGTTGTTGGAACTGATGACCTTCAATCCGAGGGCACACACCGCCGATGTGCATCAGACGGTGGACGACCGGCCTTACGGGGGCGGCCCCGGGATGCTGATGAAAGTGGAACCCTTGCGAGGGGCCATTGGTGAGGCGAAGCGCGAGATGCCGGACGCCCCAGTGGTCTACCTCAGTCCACAGGGCGCGCCCTTAACTCAGGCGCGTGTCACGGAGATGGCTCAATTGCCGTCCGTGATTCTGGTGGCGGGGCGCTACGAGGGCATCGATGAGCGAGTGATCGAGCTCGACATCGACGCAGAGATTTCGCTGGGAGACTTTGTGCTCTCCGGCGGGGAACCGGCAGCCATTGCGCTTTTGGATGCAGTGGGACGGTTGGTTCCGGGGGTATTGGGTCACGACCGCAGTGCGGAAGAGGACTCATTCAGTGAAGGGCTATTGGATTGCCCACACTACACCCGACCGGAAATGATTGACGGGCATGGCGTCCCGGATGTGTTGCTCAGCGGCCATCATGGACAAATTGCCCGTTGGCGACGGAAACAGGCGCTTGGGCGTACTTGGCTTCGTCGGCCAGAGTTAGTAGAGCGGCAATCACTGTCGGATGAGGACCAGGGATTGCTTGAAGAATTTATTAGGGAGTCAAAGCCGTGAGCATGAATCCGATCATCGAAGCGCTCAATCAAGAGCAAATGAAGACAGACGTACCTGCGTTCGCGCCCGGTGACACGGTGGTGGTTCAGGTGAAGGTAAAAGAAGGTACGCGTGAGCGTCTTCAGGCATACGAGGGCGTGGTCATTGCCAAGTCGAATCGTGGCCTGCATTCGAGCTTCATCGTACGTAAGATCTCTCACGGTGTGGGCGTGGAGCGTACGTTCCAGTTGCACTCACCTCTGATCGACTCGATCACAGTGAAGCGTCGCGGTGACGTTCGCAAAGCGAAGCTGTATCACTTGCGTGAGCTGTCTGGTAAAGCCGCCCGTATCCGGGAAAAGCTCGACGTTAAATAAGCGATGGCCGTGGACAGTGCAACGGTTGGAGTCGATTCCGCCAGAGCGCTGTCAGGGCTTTTTAGTTCGCTCACCCAAGAAGACCGGCACACTGTGGCCGGTTTTTTTGCGTCTATGCACACCCAACAGGTCGCGGCCGGAGATCAGTTGTTTCGCCCCGGCGTCTCTTGTCATCGATTCGCGGTGCTGATTTCAGGGGCGGTCCAAGTGTCCTTGGTTCACGGTCTCCGAGAAAAAGTGCTGTATCGGGTTGAGCCTGGACAACTGTGCGTGCACACGCTGACCAACTTACTCAATGACCGCGATTATCAAGCGACGGCGACGGCCGAGGTTGATTCACTGATCGGGTGGATGGATGCGGCACGTTTTAAGACCCTGTATCGGGAATCACCCGCCTTGCAACGACTGATCGTGGCCGCCTTGTCTGAGCGCTGTTTTCACTTTGTCCGAGATATTCACGATTTGTGTTTTCGCTCGGTCGAATCTCGCTTGGCTGAGCGGTTACTCGAGCTCGGTAACCAAGCAGGCGAGGTCAGCGCATCGCATCACCAATTGGCGGCATCAGTGGGCAGTTCGCGTGAAGTGATCAGTCGGCAACTGAAGCGGATGGCCGAGCATGGCTTGTGCCGACTGCATCGCGGTCGGATCGACTTGTTGGATCATGCCCAATTACTGGTGCTCGCCGAAAAATGTGACTAAGTCACAATAAACGATTGCGGACTCCGGATAATGACACACCTGTCTTACTAAGGAGTGTTGAGATGTATTCCCCCCTGTATTTTTTAGCGGCCCTAGGCGCCGGCGGCCTTGCGGTCAGTTTCTTCTTGATGCTGATGTTTTGGATCCCTCACCCCAATCAGCCGATTCCACTCTTTGGTGACTGGGTCTTGGCGTTTCAGACAGGTAGCTTTGTGACGCAAACCATGATTTTGGCGGCTCTGACCGGTGTGGCCTTCTTTGTGGTCTGGCACCTTCGGTTGTTGGTGCTGAACTTCCGCATGTGGTCGCAGTTTAAGAAAACACCGGAGCATGCGACCTTTGCGTCGAGTCCGATGCAGGTCCAGACCTTGGCCATGCCGCTGACCTTGGCGATGACCGTGAATATCAGTTTCATCGTAGGTGCGCTTTTTGTGCCAGGCCTTTGGTCGGTGGTGGAATTTTTATTCCCAATGGCGATGGTGGCCTTTGTGGCTATTGGGGTGTGGGCACTTCGTTTGTATGGGCGTCTATTGAGTCAAGCTGCCGGTGGCTTGGATATTGGCTCCACTGCCAGTTTTGCGCAGGTTCTGCCGGCCTTTGCCTTGGCTATGGTGGCCGTTGGTTTGGCCGCGCCGGCCGCCTTATCGCACACTCCGGTCTGGGTGGTTTTAAGTCTTGTGTTATCGACCTTCTTCGCGTTGGCAGCGATCGCTATCGCGGTGGTGAAAACGGTAATGGGCTTGTCAAAAATGTTTGAAAAAGGCGTCGACGAGGCGGCCTTACCCACCCTTTGGATCTGGGTGCCTATTTTAACCGTGTTGGCGATCGTCTTTATGCGCCAAGAGCATGGCATCAGTCATACCCTGGAATTGGCAGAACCGAGTCTTTGGTGGATGCCTTTGTTGTGGGTCGTGAGTGCGCAGATTCTGGTGCTATTGCTTGGCTCAGTGGCCATGCGTCGCCACGGCTATCTCGGACGTGTATGGCGCGGTGAGGTGGATGCGCCTTCGGTGTTTGCCCTGATTTGCCCGGGCGTGGCCTTGTCTGTGAGTTGGCAGTTCTTTATCAACAAAGGTTTGGTGGGCGCGGGGCTTTTGGCGAAGTTTGGCGTCAGCTACTGGATGCTGACCGCAGCCGGGCTGGTCGTGACCGCATTCACTGTGGCGACATTTTTCATCCTGATTCGAGGCTTCTTGGCGCAACGTGCTAGTCTCCTCGATCATGGCCAACCGCTCCACACTCGATGATTACTTAGACGCGCTCTATCTAGAACGCGGTCTATCTGAAAAGACGCTCAGCGCCTACCGGACTGATTTGGTGGGTGCTGAGCGCTTTGCACATGAGCTGAAGCGTGCGTTGCCCGAATTGAACGAAGCCGATTTAAACCAATACATCGGTTCCTTGTTTTCGTCCGGGATCAGTACGACGTCCATTCAACGAAAACTCTCTGCCCTCCACGGGTATTACAAATACCTGGTGCGGACCCGCCAGCGAGCAGACGATCCCATGGCCCGCATCACGCGCCCAAGCAAAGGCCGGCCGTTGCCGAAAACGCTGTCTGAAGCGGAGGTCAACGCGCTCCTTGATGCCCCTGATACCGAGACCCGGATTGGTCTGAGAGACCGTACGCTGCTTGAAGTCCTCTATGCCACGGGTCTTCGTGTCTCTGAATTGGTTGAACTCAAACGACAAAACCTCGGACTCGAGCAGGGTGTGATTCGAGTCATGGGCAAGGGGCAAAAAGAGCGGTTAGTGCCACTGGGCGAATCCGCTCGAGAGTGGCTAGCTCGGTATCTTCTCGAGGCACGTCCAGAACTGCCAGACCCTCGGGGTGTTTCAGTGTTTCCAGGTCGATCCGGAGAGCCAATGACCCGGCAAACATTTTGGCATCGGATTAAGCACTGGGCGCGAGTGGCCGGCATTGATCGAGCCATCAGTCCGCACACACTCCGTCATGCATTCGCGACCCATTTAGTGAATCACGGCGCCGATCTTCGCGTGGTTCAGCTGTTGCTCGGCCATACCGACTTATCGACGACACAGATCTACACCCATGTGGCTCGAGAGCGATTAAAGCAATTGCACAGCGCCCATCATCCGCGCGCTTCAGGTACACTGACGTCTCACTGAGGAGGGGGTGCTATGCGTTGGTTAATCATGCTCATTCTGGGGTTGTCTCAATCGGTTTGGGCCGATGAGGACAAAATTCGTCAATCGATTCTCGGCATCAATCCGGCGATCCAAATTTTGGCGATTGCACCCGTGGCAAACACCGATCTTTTCGAGGTAAGCCTTGGTTCCGGTGAACGGATCTACATCACCGGCGACGGCTCCCATTTTATTGCAGGCGACCTGTATCAGGTCGGCGCGGGCGGTGTCCGTAATCTGACAGACATCGGTCGACAGGCGGACCGCCTTGCCATGTTGGAAACGCTCGACCCATCAACGCTGGTGGTGTTCTCGCCCAAAGGCCCAGTGACGCATCGTTTGTTGGTCTTCACCGACATCGACTGCGGCTATTGTCGGCGTCTTCATCAAGAAGTGGAGACCTTGCTCGAAGGCGGCGTGGAAGTGCAATACGCGGCCTTCCCGCGGGCAGGTATCGGCTCTGAGTCCTATCAAAAGTATGTGTCTGTGGTCTGTGCGAAAGATCCACAGGCGGCGATGACCGAAGCAAAGTTGGGTGTGGATCCCGATCCAGCCACCTGTGAGAACGCAGTAGCCGATCAGTTTAGACTCGGCCAACAGCTGGGAATCAGTGGCACGCCGACCTTAATTTTCGAAAATGGCGAGATGCAGCCAGGGTATTCTCCAGCGGCTGAGCTTGTCAGCCGTATGAATCAGCAGGGCTCTTAAGCTACACTAGTGCGTTTTTAACTTTTCGGATAAATGGACCGTGGATACAAGATTCCCGCGCATTGAGCGCCTTCCCCCGTATGTCTTCAACGTGATTGGCGAGATGCGACAAAAGGCGCGTGCGGCCGGTGAGGACATCATCGACTTTTCCATGGGCAACCCCGATCAGCCGACGCCCGAGCACATCGTCAAAAAGCTCGTGGACACGGCCAGTCGCGACGACACGCATCGTTATTCCCAATCCAAAGGGATTCCCCGACTCCGTCGCGCGATGGCGAATTGGTACAAGACGCGCTACGACGTGGATTTGAACCCCGAAACCGAGGTCATTACCACCATCGGATCAAAAGAGGGCCTGGCGCATTTGGCGATGGCAACACTGGGTCCGGGCGATGCCGTATTAGTACCCAATCCGGCCTATCCCATTCACCCGTATGGGTTCGTGATTGCCGGTGCGGACATCCGTCACGTGCCCATGGTGCCCGGTGAAGACTTTTTCGCGGAGCTTCTTAAAGCGATCGAGAACTCCTGGCCGAGACCCAAGATGTTGGTGTTGAACTTCCCGGGTAATCCAACTGCGACTTGTGTGGAATTGTCGTTTTTCGAGCAGGTGGTTGAGATCGCCCGTGAACACAACATCTGGGTGGTTCAAGATTTGGCTTACGCCGACATCGTATTCGACGGCTACGTAGCCCCCTCAATTCTGCAAGTACCCGGTGCCAAAGACATCGCGGTTGAGTTTTTCTCATTGTCGAAAAGCTACAACATGCCAGGCTGGCGTGTGGGCTTTGCGGCAGGGAACCCTGAATTGATTGGTGCGTTGGCGCGAATTAAGTCCTATTTGGATTACGGGACTTTCACCCCGATTCAGGTAGCCGCGATTGCCGCCTTGGAGGGCGATCAGAGTTGTGTGCATGAGATACGCGATATGTATCAAGCACGCCGAGACGTCTTGTGCGAGGGACTGGAAGCCCTCGGTTGGCCAGTGCAAAAGCCCAAAGCCACGATGTTTGTCTGGGCCAAAATCCCTGAAGCCTACCGCGACATGGGATCCCTCGAATTTGCTAAAAAATTAATCACTGAAGCGCAGGTGGCGGTCAGCCCAGGCATCGGCTTTGGACAGTATGGGGACGACCACGTGCGGTTTGCCCTGATTGAAAACGAACACCGGACTCGGCAAGCGCTTCGCAACATCAAGCGGATGTTTAAAGCGAACGAGTCGGTTACCCAAACAGTGTAAGGATGAGTAAAACATTGAAACCGATCTCAGTCGGCCTGGTGGGCCTTGGAACCGTTGCGCAGGGTACGCTTCGCGTATTGGAACAAAACCGCGAAGAATTGGCTCGTCGCATCGGTCGGGCGATTGAAGTCACGCACGTCGGCGCGCGTCGAGATCGAGACGGCGTGGATTTGTCGCATGTGAAGGTCTCGCGAGACCTCATGGAGGTCGCACTCGACCCTGAGGTCGATATCTTTGTTGAGCTGATCGGTGGCATAGACTACGCGCGTGAACTGATCGAGGCCGCCATTGCCTCAGGCAAGCACGTCGTCACGGCTAACAAGGCCTTGATCGCAGAGTATGGCAACGCCTTATTCGAAAAAGCCCAAGCCCGAGGCGTCACGATCGCTTTTGAAGCGGCCGTGGCCGGTGGGATTCCAGTGATCAAAGCGATTCGCGAAGGCTTGGCGGCCAACCAAATCAATTGGCTAGCCGGTATCATCAACGGCACGGGTAACTTTATTTTGACCGCCATGCGGGATGACGGAAGGGCATTCGCTGATGTCTTGGCGGAAGCTCAGGCACTCGGCTATGCCGAAGCCGACCCGACCTTTGATGTTGAAGGCATTGATGCAGCCCATAAGCTCGCCATTTTGGCCTCCATTGCGTTTGGTATCCCCCTAACCTTTAACAGTGTCTACACCCAGGGCATCTCTACGATTGATCTGGATGACATCGACTATGCGGAAGAGCTTGGGTATCGCATCAAGCATTTGGGTATCGCCCGTCGCCGTGAAGACGGCGTTGAGCTTCGGGTTCACCCCACCCTGATTGCTGAGACCGAACTGCTAGCCAACGTCAATGGGGTGATGAATGCGGTGCAAATTTACGGCGATGCCGTGGGTTCGACCTTATTGTACGGACCCGGTGCCGGCTCATTACCAACCGCCAGTGCGGTGGTTGCTGATCTTGCCGACGTAGCGCGCAGTATCACCGCCGATCCGACACACCGCGTACCGCATTTGGCTTTCCAGCCGAATCACCTCAATGCATTGCCGATCTTGTCGATTGAAGACACCCGCTGTCCGTTTTATTGCCGTTTGTCGGTTCGCGACGAAGTGGGCGTGTTGGCTGAGATCACCCGGATCCTCGCAGACCATGGCGTTTCCTTGGAAAGCATCATCCAAAAAGACGGCGTCAGTGGTGAGCCTGTGGCCCTTATTTTGTTAACCCACACAGTCCTCGAGCGCGATCTGATGGCCGCCTTGGCCACTATTACCCAATCCGATGCAGTGGTGGGACAGCCCGTGATTCTCCGAGTTGAAACCCTCGGGGGTGATGCATGAAGTTTGTCTCCACGCGCGGCAAAGCGCCGGTTTTGAGCTTTGATGAAGTGGTTCTGACCGGACTTGCCTCTGACGGTGGACTCTATGTGCCTGAGTCTTTGCCTCAGATTTCAAAGGACCAATGGCGGCAGTGGCAAACACTTAGTTACCCGGAGTTGGCCATTGAAGTGATGTGGCCCTTTGTGGATGGCAGCATGCCTCGAGCCACCTTTGAATCCATGGTGCGAGATGCGTACGGCAGTTTTCGTCATGAGGCGATAGCACCCTGTAAGCAGCTGGCGCATGACACCTGGCTGTTGGAGTTGTTCCATGGGCCGACTTTGGCCTTTAAAGACTTCGCACTTCAGCTGCTTGGCCGGTTGCTCGACTATTTCCTAGCCGAGCGCGGTGAACGGGGTGTGGTGATGGGCGCCACCTCTGGCGATACCGGATCGGCGGCGATCGAGGGGGCGCGGCACTCAACGCACCTCGACGTGGTGATTTTGCACCCCTACCAGCGGGTCAGCGAAGTGCAGCGTCGTCAAATGACTACGGTGTTGTCTGATAACGTGCACAACGTGGCCATAGAAGGCAACTTTGATGATTGCCAAGCTATCGTCAAAGCATCCTTTATGAACCAAGCGTTCGTCGGAGATCACCGCTTGTTGGCGGTTAACTCCATTAACCTCGCTCGGATCATGGCGCAGACGGTGTATTACATTTATGCCGGTCTTCGGTTAGGTGCGCTGGATCGTCCGGTGGCTTTTAGTGTGCCTTCGGCCAACTTCGGCGATGTGTTTGGTGGCTATATGGCGCGGCAAATGGGTTTCCCAATTGCGCATTTCACTGTGGCGACAAATGCCAACGATGCCCTGGTCCGTGGTTTAGCAGGCGACTTATCGCGGAAGCCACTGTTAAAGACCCTCTCACCTTCAATGGACATTGTGGTCAGCTCGAATTTTGAGCGGTTGCTTTTTGATTTATACGACCGCGATGGTCTGGCCTTGGCGCAGTTGATGGACGATTTCCAAACCGGCGCCGTGTCTCTGTCAGAGTCGGCAGTGAATAAAGCCACAGCCCTGTTCTCAGCCCATGCGGTTGATGACTCACAAACCTGCGAGACTATTCGCCAGGTCTTCGAGCAAACCGGTGAGTTGATTGATCCGCACACCGCGACTGCGGTCGACGCCTTGAAAGTGACACCGAGCGGGATGACTCAGGTGGTGTTGGCCACCGCACATCCGGCGAAGTTTGCTGAAGCGGTTCAAAAAGCAGGGTTTGATGAAGTCTCTTTGCCATCGGATATGGCAGATCTGCTTACCCGTGAAGAGCGTTACACCGTACTGCCCAACGACTTGGCTGAGGTGCAGCACTTCGTCCAATCGGTCATGGGGTGAACCGGGCCGTTCGATCACTGAATTCGGCCGTGTTCGCCAGAGCCCGGTCGGAGGGCTTGTCTGCTGCCGCATCGCGAGTGCTCGCTGGGCGTCTGACCGATGCCCAAGCGGTGCCAGCGGCCTTGAGTCCCAAACTGGCCCATTTGCCCCCACCCTCGCTGTTTACCGATCTTACCCCGGCGTTAGATCGCCTTGAGCGAGCGATCAAAGATCAAGAATCCATTGGGTTATTGACCGATTACGATGCGGACGGACTGACCAGTCATGCCGTATTGGATGCGGCGCTCGATCGATTTGGCGTACCCGTGGATCGAAGATCGCATTGGATTGGTCTTCGGCTGGAAGAAGGCTATGGCATCAGTCCGTTGCTGGTGGATCGGATTTTGGAGTCGCCTCAGCGACCGCACCTGTTTATCTCGGCTGATTGCGGCTCATCCGACGAAGCCCAAATTGCGAGACTGAAAGCGGCCGGCATGGATGTGATTGTGACCGACCACCATCGCGTCTCTGAATCAGGACCGCCACCGAGTGCGGTGGCTGTGATCAATCCCAATCGAGCCGACTGTGCCTATCCAGATAAAGCCATTGCCGGGTGTTTGGTGTCTTGGCTGGTGATGTGTGCACTCCGCAGCCGGTTGACTGAGGTCGGGTTGTTATCAGACACCAGCCCAAAACTGGGTGATTTGTTGGATTACGTCGCTTTAGGGACGGTCGCTGACTGCGTCTCTCTCGGTGACAGCGAAGCCAATCGAGCGGTGGTCAACGCAGGGCTCTCGATGATGGCGAAGCAGGCCCGTCCTTGCTGGCAAGTGGCCTTTGATCGTTTGATACGGGACCCACGCGATTTAAACGCCTCTTTTTTGGCCTTTCAGTTGGCACCTAGGCTCAATGCGCGAGGCCGACTGGACAATTCGATGCGGGGCTTTGAGTATTTGACGGCCACGCATCCCGCCATTGCAGAGGCCGCGTTTTTGGATTTGGACGCGGCCAATACCACCCGTCGAGCCATTGAAAAGCAGATGGTTGAGACGGCCGCTCCGATCGCCAGTCGACAACAGCTGCACGGTGCTCCGGTGTCGGTGGTGGTGTTACCCGACGGACATCCCGGGGTTCAAGGTATCGTGGCCAGTCGACTGGTGGAGGCCACGGGCAGACCGGCCATCGTATTAACTGAGGGGCAGAGTCCAGAGGTTCTGACGGGGTCGATGCGATCGATTCCGGGCGTGGATGCCAAAGCCATGTTGGATGCCGTCGAAGCCGATCACCCTGGATTATTTCTGCGGTACGGGGGGCATGTCGGAGCCTGCGGCATGACCTTGCCCAAGCACGCGGTGGGCGCATTGGAAGCCTCAATTGTGGGCTATTGGCTTGCGCATCATGCTGAGCACACAGAAGGTGTGCAGCGTTGGACCGATGGCGCTCTCTTAGCCGAAGACTTGAGCATCGAGCGCGCCGATGAACTGGCAAAACTCGGCCCGTTTGGACGGGGCTTTGAAGAACCTGTGTTTGAGGGCGTATTTGAGGTGCTGGAGGCGCGCGCGATTGGGCGTGATGGCAGTCATTGCCGACTGCGATTGCGTTTGGATGGACGCGAAGTCAGTGCCGTTTGGTTTGGGGCGCAGCCAGCGGGCGGGCCGCTTGCGGTGACCTCTGGGCAATGGCTGGATTGCCTGTATCAATTGACCGTGAATACCTTCCGAGGGCTTGAAGTTAATCTGATTGTCCGCCATGGAGAACCGGTGACAGAAGGAATTGAATATGACCGATGAACTCGGCGGTCAGTCGAAAACATTAATCAGAGGACTGTCGATTTTATCGGCATGCGCCGCCAGTCGACGGGGGCTGACCCTGGTTGAGATCGCAGAGGTCACTGAATTAGCGCCCTCGACCGTACATCGTTTGTTAAGCACCCTGGAGTCGATGAAATTCTTATCCATCGAACCCGACTCCGGTCGGTGGCGAATCGGGGTGGCGGGCTTTCAAATGGGCAATGCCTTTGTCCGCTCAAGAGACTACGTTGCACAGTTGCGTCCTTTGATGGTGGAGTTGTCGGAGTTGACCGGTGAGACGGTCAATTTAGCGATTCTGTCGGGCCAAAAAGCCCTCTTTGTGGCCCAAGTCGAAAGCACTAATATGATGCGCATGGTGGCCCCTTTGGGGAGCCAATCCCCCTTGCATGTGTCGGGCGCTGGAAAAGCTTTGTTGGCCGGCCTGTCCCGCCGTGAGCGTGAGGCGCTGATGAATCAGTTGGATTATTCGCAATGCACAGAGCATACCCTGACCTCAGCCGATGCCTTGGCGGTCGAGCTTGAGTTGGTGGTGGCAGAGGGTACGGCCTTTGATCGAGAAGAGCATGTGGCTGGGATGCAATGCATTGCCGCACCCGTCTTTAACGAGATCGGCGAGCCTCTGTGCGCACTCAGTGTCAGTGGCCCCTCGGTGCGTTTGATTGAGCCAGTGCGTGCGGAGTGTGCGGTGGCCGTTCGAGCCATGGGCGGGCGCGCCACTGAAGTGGTCGGCGGGCGTCCACCGAGCCATTGGCTTGCCTATGACTGATCCGGTGTTATCGGTCCGAGGCATCCGGAAGGTGTACGGCGACGTGGTCGCGGTCGATGGGCTCGACTTTGATATCCAGTCGGGCCAATGCTTTGGATTGTTGGGACCGAATGGCGCCGGAAAGACCACTACCTTGGCGCTGTTAGAGGGTATGGAACGACCGAGCACGGGGTCGGTGTTGTACCGGGGCGGTCCCTTACCCAAAGGGTATCAAGAGCGGATCGGTATTCAGTTCCAGGCCACAGCGCTTCAAGACTTTTTGTCTCCGTATGACAATCTGCGCCTGTTTTCAAAGTTCTACGATGCCCCCTTGCCGATGGCGCAGCTGATCGAGCAGTTTCGGTTGGAGGAATTTCTCTATCGAGATACCCGCCGGTTATCCGGAGGGCAGCGTCAACGATTGTTGTTGGCGCTTGCCTTGGTTCACAACCCTGAGATTGTGTTTTTGGATGAGCCGACCACCGGGTTAGATCCACGGTCTCGACGCGATCTGTGGGATGTGCTGCAGATCTTGAAAGACCAAGGCCGGACTCTGATTTTGACGACCCATTACATGGAAGAAGCGGAAATTCTGTGTGACCACTTGGTTATTTTGTCGCATGGCAAGGTACTGACCGAAGGTACGCCGGCGACCTTGATTGCCGAGGCTCAAGTGCCGAATCTGGATGCGTTGTTCTTGCAACTGACCGGCGAGTCTTTAGTGGCCGCGGATGAGGGCTCATCATGAAAGCCTTTAAACGGTCGCTGAGACGGACCCTGGCGGTCTTGCATGCCCGGAATTTGGAGTATTTAAGGGACCGCGCCAGCTTTGGTTGGAATTTGGTGTTTCCGATTTTGATTGTGCTGGCCTTGGCTGTGGTGTTCTCAGGTCCGCCGCGTGCGCTCTTTACGGTCACTGTGGTTGCAGGGCAGGCGCCTGACATGCTCACCTTCCCTGGGATCGAGGCGGTATCCGCCTCCGAAGACAAGGCGCTCGCCCGTCTGTCTCGACAACAAACCGACATGGTGGTGTCGGAGTCTGAGGGCACGGTTTTTTATTGGGTCAATGGCAACTCCCCAAGCGGCGCGATTTTGGAGTTGATTCTCAAGTACACAGAGAGCCGACCGTTACAGCGGGGCCAAAGCGATGGTGAGGCAATTCGCTACGTAGATTGGGTGGTCCCTGGGATCCTTGGGATGAATATGATGTACAGCGCCCTGTGGGGCGTGGGGTACGTGGTGGTTCGGTATCGGCAGTCTGGCTATCTGCGCCGCCTCAAAGCCACGCCCTTATCAAAGCTTGAATTTCTGTCTGCGCAAGTACTGTCCCGGTTGATGGTGACGCTCACGGCAAGTGCCTTGGTGTTTGTGGGCACACACCTCTTTTTGGATTACAAGATGGTGGGGTCGGTGGCGCTTTTAGCCTTGATTGCACTCTTGGGTGGTTTATCGATGATCACACTCGGCTTGGCGATCGCCTGTCGCACGGAGAGTAAAGAGTTCGCCGATGGGTTGTTAAACGCCATCACCTTCCCAATGCTGTTACTGTCTGAAGTGTGGTTTTCACTAGACGCCAGTCCCGAGTGGGTGCAGGCGCTTGCGCAGGTGTTGCCGCTCACGCATGTCCTAGAGGCCGCACGGGCAGTGATGCTCGATAACGCGGGCCTCGGCGATATTTGGCTGCATTTGATGGTCCTCATTGGGGTGTGTGTCGCCGGTATGGCGGCCAGTGTGAAATTGTTTCGGTGGTGAGATGGCAGTTGCATTGATACAAGGGGCCAGTGGCGGCATTGGGAAGGCCTTGGTGCAAGAGGCCTTGGCGTCGGATCGATTCGATCAGGTGATCGTCACGGCGCGTGACCTGAGCGCCTTGCCGTGGTCAGACCCACGCATCACCAAGGTGGCGCTCGATTTGTGTGACGACGACTCGATCGAGCGCGCACAAGCTTCTGTGTCTGCCTGCACGGATCGGTTGAATCTGGTGATCACGACGGCTGGGGTGTTACGGGATGAGTCTTTGGGTATTGCGCCTGAGAAAAAGCTGACCGACCTGACGCGGGCCTCGATGCGGCACGTATTCGATGTGAACTGTTTCGGGCCATTTCTCTGGTATGCGGCTTTGGCTCCCTTGCTTCGGCATCGGGAGTCGTTGTGCATTGCGACTCTGTCGGCTCGTGTGGGATCCATTGGCGATAACCGCTTGGGTGGATGGCACAGTTACCGCGCCAGTAAGGCCGCGCAAAACATGCTGACGCAGAACTTAAGTTTGGAGCTTCGGCGCACCAACCCAAATGCGGTGGTGATTGGGTTGCATCCAGGGACCGTGGACACGGCCTTATCGAAACCTTTTCAGTCGGCTGTGGCCGCCGAAAAATTGTTTACGCCTGAGTTTTCTGCGAAGTCGTTGTGGTCGGTGATCTCTGACGCGCGACCTGAGCAGAGTGGGACAGTGATTGCCTGGGATGGCCAGGCAATCGTCCCCTAGACTGGATTAGGCGGGCTGACCCAACCAAGTGGGTAGCCGTGTGTGCACGGCAGGGTGCTGATCGAGCGACCAGCGTCCGGGTCCAGTGAGGCCCAAAGTGACGGCCAATACCACCAGTAAGGCAGGGAACTCCCAACCGCCGCCTTGGGCTGAGAAGACCCAGCCATTACCTAGGTGTACCCAGGTTGCGCCCAGCATGACGGGCACGCTCAACCAAGCAGTGAGACGGGTTAAAAAGCCAACGATCAGCGCCAGCCCCCCGGCTACTTCGGCAAAGATCACGGCATAGGCTGCGATCGCAGGCAGGCCGAGGCTTTCAAAAAAGCCGACGGTGCCCGCGACGGTAAAGGTTTCAACTTTTAATAGATAGCCATGGGCGAACAGTAGAACGCCGAAGGCGATACGAAGTAGGGCAAGCCCTGTTTGTTGTGACAGTGTCATAGTTGGGTCCTCCACGTTGTGACAAAGACACTGTATCGATTCTTTTTTAGACTTAAATAACCATTTCTATACCAAAATTAATTCCAAAAAAGAATGAAATGCGTCTGCTAGCTGTGCCAAACTCGGCCTAAAGGAGGGCGTAATGGATCGATTATCTCGTGTACCTATTTTTGTCGCAGTGGCTCGACACGGTAGTTTTGCGGAAGCAGCTAGGCGGCTGGGTATGACCGGCTCAGCCGTCAGTAAGCAAGTGCAGCGCTTGGAAGCCGATCTTGGGGTGCGTTTATTTCACCGCACCAC
The DNA here is from genome assembly GCA_965659195.1 of Litorivicinaceae bacterium. Taxonomy (GTDB): domain Bacteria; phylum Pseudomonadota; class Gammaproteobacteria; order Pseudomonadales; family Litorivicinaceae; genus HIMB30. The sequence goes on along the minus strand of CBFHVZ010000007.1, from coordinate 8,496 downwards.
ACGTCAGTTGAGTTTGACCGATGAAGGCTCGTTTCTCTTTGAGCGATCAGCGCCCTTGGTGGAGGGGATTGAAGAGGTCGGTGAAATGCTCGCCGGACGGAAGGCCAAGCCCGAAGGGTCTTTGCGTATCTCTGCCCCGGTGGCCTTGGCCCAGCGGTTGTTAAAGGAGCCGCTGAGTTCCTTTGTCGGCCGCTACCCTGATGTGAATCTCCACGTTGAGCTCAGCGATCGATTTGTCGACTTAGTGGCAGAAGGGTTTGATTTGGCGGTTCGAATCGGCCATCTCGAAGACTCGTCGTTGGTGGCGCGTCGACTCGGCGATGTCGACATGGTCCTGGTCGGAGCACCGATTTTGCTGGCCGAGTATGGGGTGCCGACCGATCCGCAGGCACTGTCTCGCATCCCCTTTATTCACTATGCGTCCGAACGCTCGACCGCGCGGCTGCAATTAATGAAAGACGGTGAGCCGATCCCGGTGGTCACCGAAGCCCGTCTGTCGACCAACAACGACCAGATGATGGTGTCCTTCGCAAAAGCCGGGTACGGATTGATCGTATTGCCACGGTTTATGGTGGAAGCCGAAATCGCCGACGGTTCGCTCCGTGAGGTCTTGGCTGAGTATCAGGTGTATCCACCTCGTAAACTCTATGCAGTCTTTCCGCATGGCCGACACCTGCCATTGAAAACTCGGGTCTTGATCGATTTCTTGGTGCAAGAATTTGCGGTGTAACTGAGAGAGTATGTTGAGATGACGGTTTCACTTCGCCCGGCGATCCTGGCCCTGATTTTTGGGGGCTTCGCGCTGTCTATTATGTTGGGACTTCGCCAAGCGATGGGTGTCTTACTCGCGCCTGTGGCACAGGATACCGGGTGGAGTATTGCTGGACTGGGCTTTGGGTTCGCACTGATGAACCTGATCTGGGGCGCCTCTCAACCTGTGGCCGGAGCGCTGGCTGACAAGCACGGACCGATTCCTGTGATGATTGGGGCTTCCGTCCTGTCGGCGGTGGGTTTGGTGATGATGAACCTCACCGACGCGCTTTTGTGGTTCAACGTGGGCCTTGGCGTGTGTATTGGCATGGCTCTGGCGGGTGTTGGGTTTCCGGTGGTGCTCGGTGCCATTGTGAAACGCACGCCGCCTGAAAAACGCTCAATGTTCCAAGGCATTGGGTCGGCGGTCGGCTCCTTTGGCATGTTCGCTATGGTGCTGATCGCGCAAGATTTGGTCGATCTCGGTGGATGGCAGTTTGCACTCTGGACGGCGCTGGCACTCATGGCGGTCGTTGCTTTGTGTAGCGTCGGCTTGGCCACTCCCATGTTGGCCCCTCAAGCCACCCCTGGACTGAACCAAACTGAATTGCAGTTGACTGAGATGCTTCGCGTCGCGAGCCGCGAACGAAGTTTTATCTTACTGACGCTTGGTTTTTTTGTGTGCGGGTTCCATGTGGCCTTCATTGCCACGCATTTGCCCAATTTCGCCATCAGTTGCGGTCTAAGCCCTGAAGTGGGCGCGATCGGATTGGCCTTGATTGGCTTATTCAACATGATCGGATCGTTAGGCGCCGGTTGGCTTGGTGGTGTGATTCCGCATCGCTACATCTTGACGGGTATCTATGCGCTGAGAGCTGTGGCCATTGCCGTCTTTATGGCAGTCCCTGTGACCGAATGGAGTCTCTATTTGTTTACGGCGGTATTTGGACTTTTGTGGCTGTCCACCGTGCCGGGTACCAATTCAATCGTCGCGATTTTGTTTGGGCCCAAGTTTGTCGGGATGTTGTTTGGCATCGTCTTTTTCAGTCACCAGTTGGGGGCCTTTCTCGGCGCTTGGCTTGCGGGCGTGCTGTTTGAGATACACGGTGACTACGACTGGGTGTGGTGGTTGTCGATTGCACTCGGCGTGATGGCTGCTTTGGTTCACCTTCCCATTAAAGAGCAACTGTCGTCGAAATTTGCGCCGCAGACGGCTTAATGAACACGGCGGGGCAGTGCCCCGCCGCAGGCAGATTAGCCTTCGTTCCGATTGACGTTGGCCAGAGCGACCGCCGCCATGTTGTAAATACCACGCGGTGAGTTTGACGCGGTGGTGACATGGGCTTCTTTGTCCAAGCCGAGAAGCAATGGACCGACTGTGACGCCGCCGCCCAACATTTTCAACAAATTGCGTGCGATGTTGGCAGAGTCGAGGTTCGGACACACCAACAAGTTGGCCGATCCGGTCAGTTGGGTTTCAGGCAACAAGTCCATCCGCACCTTTTCATCCAAGGCCGCATCGGCATGCATTTCGCCATCGGCTTCGATCTCGGGATAGCGCTCCATAAACATGGCCGTCGCTGCACGCACTTTCTTCGCACTGGCGGTGTCGGCCGAACCGAAGTTGGAATGCGACAAGAAGGCCGCCTTCGGCACAATGCCGAATCGACGGATTTCGTCGGCAGCCAATTTGGCCAGCTCACACAACTGCTCAGAGGTCGGATCTGCGTTGACGTGTGTATCGGTCAAGAACAGCGTGCCTTGCGGCAGGATCAATACAGTCAGCGCACCCACCACCGGAGAATTGTCCTTACGACCTAAGATCTCATCGGTGAGTTGGAGGTGTTTGCTGTAAGTGCCGAAGGTACCGCACAGCATGGCATCTGCATCGCCGCGCTTTAATAACATCGAGGCGACCACCGTGGTGTTCGCACGCACCCGAGTTTGGGCCGCTTTCGGGGTCATCCCACGACGGGCCATGAGCTGGTGATATTCCTCACCGATTTGGTTCATGACCGAATCATCGAGGTTGTCGACAATGTTGAAATCGATGCCGGGTCGGATGGACAGACTCATCGATTGGATTTTTTCTTCAATCACATGAGGACGGCCCACCAAGGTGACATCAGCGAGTCCCTCAGACACGATCAGCTGGCAGGCTTGCAGCATTTTGCCACCTTCGCCTTCGGCCAATACCAAACGGCGCTTGTTGCTGCGTGCCGCTTCGAACATCGGCTTCATCAACATGCCAGAGCGGAAAACGAATCGGCTCAAATCTTCACGGTAGGCCTCGAGATCCTCAATCGGACGAAGTGCTACACCGGAATCTTGGGCCGCTTTGGCCACCAACGGTGGGATCTCCATGATCAATCGGGGATCAAAAGGCTTTGGAATCAAATATTCCTCACCAAAGGTCAGTTGTTCGCCTTGGTACGTTGAAATGACCTCGTCCGATGGGGGTGAATGCACCATGGACGCAATGGCTTCGGCGCAGGCCGCTTTCATTTCCTCGTTAATGACCGTGGCGCCGCAATCGAGCGCACCGCGGAACAAGAATGGGAAGCACAGCACGTTGTTGACCTGGTTCGGGTAATCCGAGCGGCCCGTGGCAATCAAAGCATCTGGGCGAACTTCTTTGACCAACTCAGGCATGATTTCAGGGGTTGGGTTGGCCAATGCAAAAATCACCGGCCGATCGGCCATCGTTTTGACTGCCTCTTGAGTTAACACGCCCGGTGCTGACAAACCAAGGAAGGCATCCGCACCGACCAACGCTTCGTTCATGGTGCGAAGATCGGTCTCTTTGGCGTACTGCGCTTTGTATTTGTCCATGGGTTCTGGACGATCGGGACGCAACACCCCGTGTTGGTCACAGACGGTAATATTTTCATGCTTGATACCCAAGGTCTTCAGCATGTTTAAACAGGCGAGAGCGGCTGCGCCAGCGCCTGAGCAGACGAGCTTAACGTCCGCGAGGTCTTTGCCGATCAGGCGCATGGCATTCAGCATGCCGGCACCGACCACGATGGCGGTCCCGTGTTGGTCGTCATGGAAGACGGGAATGTTCATCTTCTCACGCAACCGCGATTCGATTTCAAAGCACTCTGGCGCTTTGATGTCTTCTAAGTTGATGCCACCAAATGAGGGCTCCAACGCACTGACCACATCGCAGAACCGATCCACGTCGGTGGTGTCCACTTCGATGTCGATTGAGTTGATGTTGGCAAACTTCTTAAACAAGACCGCCTTGCCTTCCATAACCGGCTTCGATGCCAGCGGTCCAATCGCACCCAGGCCGAGTACTGCGGTCCCGTTGGTGATGACAGCCACCATGTTGCCGCGGGCTGTCAGTTCAGCTGCCTGGTTGGGGTCTTCAGCGATCTCTGTACAGGCATAGGCCACGCCTGGGCTGTAGGCCAGGGCGAGATCACGTTGAGAGGCTAACGGCTTAGTCGCTTGTATTTCTAATTTTCCTGCCGGTTGAGCTCGGTGGTAGGCTAACGCAGCGTCGCGAAGGTCATTTGAGGACATAGAAACGATTTCCATTTTTAGTGGGATTGTTTTTCGCTAGTGTAGCGCACTTCTTTCAATGCGTAAGGGGACAACAATGCAGATTCGTCGAATGGGCATCATCATCGGTCTGGCTTTGGTGGTGGGGTCTTTGATTTCAATGGTGTTACCTGAGAGTGAGGCCAAGGTCGAAGAGCGGCTATTTAACGAAATCAACTATCAAGTCGGTGAATTGAAACTGGTAACCGATGACTTGGTGCGTCTGCGGGGTGGCCTCAGTGGGACTCAGGCGTCCTCCTTGGATGCGCAGCTGCAACAGGCGGCTGATTGGGTTTTAGCATTTCGTCCCGAGGGCGACACCCACGCTGCACGAAAAGCCTATCTGATGGATCGGCGAGACTCTCTGAATGACTTGATGGAAACGCTTCGGACCACCCGCGATGGATTGATCAACTCGAATCCGAGTACCGGGCAGTGATACGCTTCGTTTTTGATTGGAGAACAGCCCGATGAGCACCCGTCTTCGGTTTTCATACGCCGACCTGCACCAAACCATTGCCGATGCGGCAGCCGAAATCATTGCCAGTGATTTTCAATTCGATGTCATTTTGGCCATTGGCGGAGGCGGTTTTATCCCAGCGCGGATTTTGCGCACTTACGTTGAAAAGCCCCTGATCGCGATTTCACTGGCCAGGTATCATCCAGACGAGCCGCCTTCGGATGTCCCGCACAAGCTGCAATGGGTGGATGGGGTCAACAACATGATCACCGGAAAGCGTGTGCTGCTGGTGGATGAGGTCGATGACGAACGGACCACCTTAGCCTTTGCGATCGGTGAATTGATGGCCGAACAACCGGCTGAGATCGGCGTGTTTGTGATGCACAACAAACTCAAACCCAAGAAGGCGGATTACCCCGACGTCGTCAGTCACGTCTTTGTTGGCAAGGACATCGAGGATGTCTGGGTCGATTACCCCTGGGATGCGCGTGACATCCGGCAGCATGAAGCCGATGCGGCCGCCGGTGGCGTGATCGAAGTCAATGAAGCCGAAGCCAAAGCGGCCTATCGGAACTAACGGCGAATCGCCGAGAACCATTCATCCGTGGGCAGTGGCGCAAATCCATGCCGACGGATGGCCCATAACAGCGCGGTAATCAGGGCCGTCAGAACGATATACAAGACGGCCGCGCCCCCATAGACCCATAAATCATAGCTTCGTGAGAAGACCGTCCGTGCGTGGCCCATGAGATCGTAGACGGTGATGGTGCTGACCAACGCACTGGCTTTTAGCAGCAAAATGCCTTCGTTACCAAGGGCCGGCCAGGCGGCTCGAATCGCTTGTGGAAAAAGAATTTTTCGATACTTAAGTCTCGGCGTTAAGCCCATTGCATCCGCACCTTCGCCTTGACCCGAAGGCAGGTTCGCCACCGCGCCCTGCAAGATGTTGGTTTGATAGGCGGCTGAATTCAGGGTCAGTACAAGAAGTCCAACCCACCAGCCACTCGATAAAAAGACCCACAGGCCGCTGTCGCGTACCGTTTCAAATTGAGCCAGTCCGTAATACACCAGCCACAGTTGGATCAACAAAGGCGTGCCTTGGAATACATAGACGTAGGCTCGAATGGGTGCCTTACACCAACGAGGTCCAAGCTCTAACCAAGCGGTCAGTTGGCGGGCAATCAGAAAGGCCAAGACCAGCGACAAGAGCACCAGCTCCAGTGTGGTGAAAAATCCGTCAATAAAGCGTGCGCAATGCGGTGCAATGGAGGCAGGTAAGGTCCCTTGAATCGGGCCGCAGAGGGCATCGCCCACGGCAAAATGCCACCCTTTAAACCAGAAATGTGCGGTGTTGAGCCAGCTTTCGATCATCGGCTGTGCCCTACAAGTTGCACTCTGCGTTCCAACCGTTGGCGGCCTCGGTCACTGACCCAGGTCATGAGCAGATACAACACCCCGGCCGCGAAGAAAAAGAGAAAGGGCTCGCGTTCGGTTTCGCCGGCGACCTTCGCGGTCCGAAGCAACTCATCAAAAGCAATGACGGCCACCAGGGAGGTGTCTTTCAATAACACCAACCAGAGATTCATCAGTCCAGGCAGTGCGTGTCGCCAGAGAAGCGGCAGTCGAATCAGCCAGAGCCGCCGGATAGGCCCGAGCCCCAGCGCTTGGCCAGCTTCCATCAGGCCCTTTGGGACCGCTTGATAGGCGCCTTTTAAGACCTCGGCCCCATAGACCCCGAATATCAAACCAAGCCCTAAGGCGCCGGCCCAGTATTTTGGGGTGTTGATCACGGTCTCTGAGCCAAGGCTTGCAAGTAGTGCATTCAGCAAAATATCGAGTCCAAAAAACACCACCAAAATGATCAAAAATTCCGGGGTGCCTCGGAAGATGAGTGTCACACTGTGCGCGACACCTCTCAGTGCCTTGATCGGTTGCAGTTTGGCCAGTGCCAAGAGGGCTGCAATCACTAAACCGATTGCCAGTGCGCCAAGCGCCAACAACACGGTCATGACCGCGCCTAAGAGCAGATCGTCCGCCCACCCGTTGGGGCCAAATGAAAGCAGTGAGAGTGTGTCCATGAGAGTCACGGGAGCCCTGAGGGCTCCCGCTTAATCGCCTTTAGTAAATATCTGCAGAGAAATATTTGGCGTTGATTTCGGCGTATTTGCCGTTGGCGCGGATGGCGTCGATGGCCTTATTGAAGGCGGCTTTGAGTGCCTCTTCGCCTTGACGGATACCGATGCCGATTTGGTCGTTGATGTCGATCTTGTCACCTGCCAACGCGAATCCGTCGACCGTGCTCAACCAATCCATCGCGGGGTAGATGTCAGAGACCATCGCATCCAAGCGACCTGCTTGCAGATCAGCATAGGCGGCGGTCTGCGTGTCATACAACTTCACGTTGGCACGGCCCATCAAATTGTCTTCGGCCCACTGCGATGCCAGAGTTGAGCGCTGTGCGCCCACTGTTTTGCCAGCCAGGTCATTGGGGCCTTTGGCACCGCCGGTTGGGGCAATCACCGCGAGGTAATTTGAATAGTACTTGTTGGTGAAATCGATGGTTTGCTTTCGCTCGTCGGTGATCGACATAGACGCAATGATCGCATCGTATTTATTGGCGACCAGTGCCGGGATGATTCCGTCCCAATCTTGAGCGACCAGTTCGCAGTTCGCCTTCATCTCTTCGCAGAGTGCATTGGCGATATCGACGTCAAACCCGATCAGTTGGCCATTGGCGTCCACTCCGTTGAAGGGAGGGTACGCGCCTTCGGTGGCAATACGCAGTGGGTTCGGTAAATCAGCAGCCAAGGCCACGTTTGCAGAGACGCCCAGAGCAAGGGCGCTTAATAGGTGGGAAAGTTTCATTGTTGTTTTCCTTTTCGTAAGTCACGGTCAGAGTGTACCAAAGTCGCAGGTTCTCACCACGACCCAATGTTTGGCATCGCACTCCAAGGTTCCATAGGTGGTTTTGGATCCCCTGATTGCAAGAGCTCGATGGAGATCAAATCTGGGCTTCGCACAAAGGCCATGTACCCGTCTCGTGGTGGTCGGGCGATCTCGACTCCGTGGTCCATCAGCCGCTGACAGGTCGCGTAAATATCGTCGACGCGATAAGCCAGATGACCGAAGTTTCGACCGCCGGTGTACTCTTCGGGATCCCAATTGTAGGTCAGCTCAATCAAGGGCGCTTTCTCATCACGTGCCCTGGCCACGTCCTCCGGAGCGGCCAAAAAGATCAAGGTGAATCGGCCTTTCTCATGATCGACCCGCCGTACTTCTTTAAGGCCTAACGCGTCGCAGTAGAAGGCCAATGATGCCTCTAAATTCTTGACCCGAATCATGGTATGCAGATATTTCACCGCCGATCTCTCCTTTTCGCAAATAGGCCTTTTCAAACCGCAGTTTACACCGCATAAAGGGCACTCGAGGAACCGATTGAGAGTGTGACATGCGCGCGTTGTTTTGGGTGATTTGTTTGGTATCGGCACCGGTTTGGGCCAAGGGCACACCGGTGGTCGTAGATAAGGCTTCAATTCAGCCTGTGCAGGCTACCACGGCCTCCACCGCGCGGGTGGTGGCTCGTGAAACAGTGCTGATTCCGGCAGAGACAGCCGAGACCGTTCGATCCATTCGGGCGCGGATCGGGGATCGTGTACAGGCTGGGGATGTGTTGGCGACCTTGGCGTCTGAGAATATCCAATTGCGCGTTGATACCTTGGAAGCGCGCGAGGCGTATT
>CBFHVZ010000006.1:0-74657 GCA_965659195.1 Litorivicinaceae bacterium | reverse complement strand
GAGTGATATTGAGCGTGGTGCTCTGATACTTTTCGCGTTTTTACCGCCCGCTGTCTTTAATTTTATGATTGCTGACAAGTTTCATATGGAGCCCCAGCTCGTCGCATCGACGGTCATTGTCGGACATATGCTAGGGATACTTTGTTTGCCGCTGGGGCTATGGCTGGCGTTTGTTTAAGTCCTTTCGGCCGAAACTAAATATAGATCCTTGCGTGACCACGTGTTGCTCATGAGCAACACGAGCACGATGAGCTTTATAAATAGTCTAGTCAAAGAGGAAGGGCGGGCTGAGTAACGCACGAAATCAGGTGGTGGCCAGAGAGGGAATCGAACCCCCGACACGAGGATTTTCAATCCTCTGCTCTACCAACTGAGCTATCTGGCCTCAGGAAGAGGCGCGTATTGAACAGAAATAAAGCGATCCTGTCAACTTGAAGGCGGCACATAACCTTCGGGTTTGGCATAGTTTTCGTTGTCGAAAAATCGCTCCATTTCGCCGGTTAGAAAGGCGCGTGCAGCGGGATCGATCAGATTGAGTCGATGCTCATTAATTAACATCGTCTGGTTGGCTTGCCACTCTTGCCAAGCTTGCTGGGATACCTCTTCGTAGATTCTTTGACCTAACTCACCAGGCAATGGCGGCACGGCTAGGCCAGGTAATTCTGCTTGGTACTTTCGGCAAAAGACGGTCCGGCTCATGGCATATTCTCCTGTAATAGTCGATAAATAGGGGCGGGAAGGCCACCTTCAAAGGTTCGTAGATCGACCCATTGCCCCGGCACTCTGGGTTCGCTCGACAGACCTATAATTCGATGCAGTCGGAGATTCACGCTGAAATGGCTAAATGCATGGCGCAACTCGCACACTTCCTCCGCTTCTCCCAATTCCAGTCTCAGCTCCTTCGCGAGAGCCGACAGGCTTTCCGAAATCGGCGGGGCATACAGGCCACCCCAAATACCCTCGGGGGGTCTTTTCATTACAAAGGTCTCATTCGCTGTATTGACCAGTTGCAGAACTACCCACTCCCTAGTTGGTTTGACCTTTCGGGTCTTGGGCTCGGGGAGCCGATGCACTAGGTCTTGTTGGTGCGCGCTGCAGTCAAAGACGAGCGGACAGCGGTCGCAAGTGGGCTTCGACTTGGTACAGACCAAGGCCCCAAGATCCATCATCGCCTGCGTATGGATGGCAGCCTCTTTGCCTATCTTGGGTGTGAGGTCAGTTGCCAGCGCCCAAAGCCTTCTTTGGGCGTCGGCCGAGGTGAGGTCTCCGCTGATTGCAAACAATCGGGCCAGCACCCGGCGAACGTTCCCATCTTGAATGACGCCGTATCTCTCAAACCCAAGTGACAGAATGGCACCGGCTGTGGATCGGCCAATGCCTTTCAGTGACATTAGCGCGTCTAATGTATCGGGGAGCTCACCGGCAAACTCGTGTTGCACTTGTTTGGCTGCGTGATGGAGGTTCCGGGCTCTCGCGTAATACCCAAGTCCCGCCCAATGAGAAAGCACCTCATCCAGAGGCGCATCGGCCAGAGCAACCGGCGTTGGGAACCGGTCCATGAATCGTTGGTAATAGGGTATGACCGTGGTCACTTGGGTTTGTTGAAGCATGACTTCGCTGATCCAAGTGGCATAAGGCCCTTGGTATTGCCAAGGCAAGTCATGCCTGCCGTGAGTGAGGTGCCATTGAGCGAGGCGAAAAGCGAGTTCCGAGATCATCGATTGAATAGGTTTTGAAGCAAGTCTTTTGCTTGTCCTTCGAGCCGATCCTCTAAGGCTTTATTCAGTTGCTTTTGCACTTCTTGATTCAAGCGTTCTTTTGCTTTGTCCTCTACAACGCGACTCAAGCTCCGCTGAAGGGCATGTCGATCGAGGCCACAGGCGATGGTTTGTTCCGATAACTGGCCTCGGCAGGTCAAGGGCAACATCAGCCCGCGTAGTGCGACCGGCGCGTCACAGGTCCCAATCGCTCCATCGGCAGGAATCGCCGCTTGCCCGGATAAATTGAGAGCCGTTGACACCAAGCTGAACCGTCCATCCGCTGTCAGTCCGATATTGGCAATTTTTGCAGACATCGAAGAAATGGTGGCAATGCCTTCGTTGAATTCACCCCGGATCGCGAGTGTATCGTCCACTTCCTCTGCGGGACGAACCGGTTGATTGGCTAACTGACACAAAGCATCTGAGACACCCAATGCGCCGAGTTTTGCTTCGGTGACCTGTACTCGAACTGGTCCGCTCAATGAACTCTTGGCCTCATCGCTTGTGAGACCCGCGAAATTAAGATCGTACGTGCCAGACACTTGGCCCGATAAATCATCCAAAGGCGCCTCTAACGGCCATTGGGCAATGTCGAGTTGTTCGATCGAACCGGAAATTGTTGTGATTTGCGGGGCGATTAAGTGAGTGCCGGATCCTCGAATCTGACCACCAAATACAGTGGCATCGAGTCGCCCTAGCGTGATTTCTTCGGGCTGTATGCCCAACTCAACCCCAATGTCCGTTAATGGAATCGAATTGACGGTGAGCTGTCCGATATCCAACCGATAGGCCCCTGGGGGTGGCGCGAACGGTGTGGCTGACTCTGGCGAGGTGTTTTTTGATTCATTTGGACCGGCTCGATATCGATCAAGATTGAGTTCGGTGAGTACGAGGTTTAAATCCACATCCCAGGGATTAGTATTCAGGTCGAGGTTGCCTTTAAGACGGCTTTGATCCAATGCGAAAAAGATCTGTTGGGCAGAGATCAATGAGTTGGACCATTTCAGGTTGAGACTGCCCTGAAGGGATTGCCATACGGTTGCATCCACAGTGGTCGGCAGAGGCTGATTGATACCCTCAAACCACTGCCTCGGAGAGAAGGGTTGTACCACGATGCGCCCTTCACCTGATACAGCGCCATTGAGCGCAAAACTGATCACTCCCGCCATCGACAAATCGAGGGCATCACTGGTCAATTTCGGATTCCGCAAGGCGACTGCGTCAAAGGCAATCGAAGGCACCACGGTGGCAGTCAGCGCCAGAGGAATCGATCGAGTGTTGTCAGTGAGTGTGGCACTGAAGTTCAATGCGCTTTCCGAACCTGGACTCAGTGCTTCGACGTTCAAATCAAAGTCGTTAATCGCCCACCCATTGGGCAAACCAGCCAATTGGCCTTCGGTAATAGCCAATTCCCGGATGATCAATGGCGTGGCCTGGCGTGGGGGTGTCGATCCCTCAACCTGGTTTGTTCTTACCGTGGCCTCAAGAATGGTCAGTTTAGGAGATACCGCCGTCAATCGATCGATCACCAGCGTGTCTGATAAAAGCGACAGCAAAGACAGTGAGCCTTCCAGGCGCTCGGCTTCCAGTCGTGCAGCCGCAGTTTCCGCTTGTACCTGGCGGATGCTTACCCCAAGCCAGGGGTAAAAACTCCATTCAATGTGGCCACCGATGGTGAGTGCAATCTGCTGTTGTTCGGCCATGCGGATCAGGGTGGGTTTTAGATCATTCGGATCGAGCCACTGGGTGACATAAAGCACAATGCCTGCGATCAGAGTGAGCAGTGCGCCTAGGGCAATGAAAATACCCTTGATCCATGCCATGTGATTTCCCCTGTCGTCAGCCATTGCCAGTCCCGGTATACTACGGCGTTTATGACGCCTTAAGGAACAGGCCATGGCAGATCGCATTGCTTCGGTTGAACGAAATACGCTGGAAACGCAGATTCAGATTACGCTGAACCTCGATGGTACAGGGCAAGCCGCTTTCAAAACCGGGATTCCATTTTTTGAGCATATGTTGGATCAAGTCGCACGTCATGGATTGGTGGACCTGAAGATTGACGCTCAAGGCGATTTGGAAATCGACGATCACCACACAGTAGAAGATGTGGGCATTACGCTCGGTCAAGCCTTCGCTAAAGCAGTGGGCGACAAAAAGGGCATGACTCGCTACGGCCATGCCTATGTGCCTCTGGATGAAGCCTTAAGCCGTGTGGTCATTGATTTTTCGGGGCGGCCTGGACTGTTTTATGACGTGCCTTTTACGCGCGCCGTCGTGGGTGGGTTCGATGTCGACTTGTTCCGTGAATTTTTCCAAGGGTTCGTGAACCATGCGCAGTGCACGTTGCACATCGATAATTTGAAGGGTGAGAATTCTCATCACCAAATTGAGACGGTGTTTAAAGCCTTCGGCCGCGCCCTTCGTATGGCGCTCGCACACGACCCTCGGATGGGGGACGTCATTCCGTCCACCAAAGGATCGCTTTGATGGCTCAAAAGGTAGCCGTAATTGATTACGGCTCCGGAAATCTTCACAGCGTCGCTAAGGCAATTGAGCACGCCGGTGATTGTCGGGTACTGGTGTCGGATGATCCGCATGAATTGAAAACGGCGGATCGTGTGGTGCTTCCCGGTGTCGGTGCGATGGGCGACTGCATGGCGGGCCTCAAAGCACGGGGCTTAGATACTCTGGTGCGCGAATTGGTGGGCCACACGCCGCTGATGGGCGTGTGTGTAGGCATGCAAATCCTCGCGGAATATGGCGAGGAGAGTGAAGGGGTGGATGCGCTCGGCATCTTCCCCGGCCACATTGTACGTTTTCCAAACGATCTCACAGACCCCGATGGATTGAGCCTTAAAGTACCGCATATGGGTTGGAACCAAGTCTCTGTGACGGCCCACCCCATGTGGCGAGGCATCGAGAATCTGACGCGGTTCTATTTTGTGCACAGTTACCGCTATGCCGATTGGCATGCCCCATGTGTTGCCGGTACCTGTACCTATGGTGAGCCATTTGCTGCTGCATTGGCGCGAGAGGGTGTGTTCGCGGTCCAATTTCATCCGGAAAAGTCCCATGATGCGGGGCTCTCACTGTATGCAAACTTTCTAACTTGGGATGGCTCATGCTGATTATTCCTGCAATTGATTTAAAACAAGGCCAGTGCGTTCGGCTTCGCCAGGGGCGGATGGACGATGCAACCACCTATTCAGATGATCCGGTGGCTACCGCCACGCGTTGGGTAGAGGCCGGCTGCAGTCGTTTGCATGTGGTTGATCTGGATGGCGCATTTGCAGGGCGTCCGGAAAACCGTGAGGCCGTGGCAGGCATCATCGAAACGCACCCCAATCTGCCCGTTCAATTGGGTGGAGGCGTTCGAGATCTAGCCACCGTGGAATCGTATCTAGACTTAGGCCTCGCCTTTGTCATTATTGGCACACAGGCCGTCAAAGAGCCTGAGTTTGTGACCGAAGCCTGTCGCTTATTCCCCGGTCATATCATTGTTGGGGTGGATGCCAAAGACGGTTGGGTGGCCACTGAAGGATGGGCCGAAGCCAGCAGTGTATCGGCGACTGAGGTGGTAAAGCGATTTGCTGGCGATGGTGTGTCCTCGGTGGTGTACACCGACATCGGTCGCGATGGCATGATGTCAGGGGTTAATATTGAGGCGACCGCAGCGCTTGCGCGCGAAACCGGCTGTCCGGTGATTGCCTCTGGCGGATTGAATGGAATGGGCGATGTGGCCTCTTTGCTTGAGGTCGAATCAGATGGGGTCATCGGTGCCATCACGGGTCGTGCAATTTATGAGGGTGCGCTCGATTTAGCCGCGGCTATTGCCCTTGCGGAGTCTCGATAGTGGGTTTGGCGAAGCGGATTATTCCATGCCTCGATGTCGACCAAGGCCGAGTGGTCAAGGGCGTTCAGTTTGAGGACATCCGCGATGCGGGCGACCCAGTCGAAGTCAGCCGTCGATACAACCAAGAGGGCGCTGACGAAATCACATTTTTGGATATCACGGCAAGCCATGAGAATCGGGGCACAACGTATGAGACTGTGTCTCGCATGGCCAGTGAAGTGTTTATCCCCCTGACCGTGGGCGGTGGTGTGCGCACGACTGAAAATATTCGTGATCTTTTGTTGGCTGGTGCCGATAAGGTATCCATAAATACCGCGGCTGTATTTGATCCAGAGTTCGTGAAGCGGGCATCGGATAAATTTGGCTCGCAGTGCATTGTGGTTGCCATTGATGCCAAGCAAGTCGCGCCCAACCGTTGGGAAATTTTCACCCACGGGGGCCGCAAACCCACCGGTCTCGATTGTGTGGAATGGGCGCAGCGGATGGTGAGCTACGGTGCCGGCGAAATCTTACTGACATCCATGGATCGGGACGGGACGCGAGATGGATTTGATTTGGGTGTGACTCGCGCTGTGGCTGACGCCGTGTCAGTGCCTGTGATCGCATCGGGTGGTGTGGGTCAGCTAGATCACTTGGTCGATGGCGTGCTCAAAGGCCATGCAGATGCGGTGCTCGCCGCGAGTATCTTTCACTTCGGGCAGTACACCATTGCCGAAGCGAAGGCAGCCATGCAAGTCGCAGGCATTGAGGTCAGACTCTAACGACTCAAGATTTGAGCACCTCGGAGCAAGTTAAAGGCATGCACTAATTGATTGTCGCCCGCGAGTCGCTCCGATAAGCCATCCCCCTCAGTCTCACCTGAGGCGTTTTCTAAATGATCCGGCAAGTCCGCTTCACGTGTCCGGCGATCAGTTTCAATGAGGGCATCACCGCCTGTGACTTGAATCGTTGGTTGAATTCCAGTGGCCTGGATCGACCGGCCTGACGGGGTGTAGTAGAGCGCCGTGGTCAATTTCAATGCGTAGTTGTTCTCAAGTGTCAAAATGGTTTGCACCGATCCCTTACCGAAACTGGGTGTGCCGATCACCAAGGCCCGCTCATGGTCTTGGAGGGCGCCGGCGACAATTTCCGAGGCCGACGCAGAGCCGCCGTTGATCAATACCACCATCGGGGCTTCTGTGATCACAGTTTCCGCGCGTGCGTCATAGCTCGAATCTTGAAACGTATCCCGTCCTTTGGTTGAAACAATCACGCCTTGATCCAAAAACGCATCTGCGACTTCAATCGCTGCACTCAGCACGCCGCCGGGGTTATTTCGCAGATCCAAAATAAGCCCATTCAGTGGGGCTTCTGACTCGAGTGACGTGATGGCTTTGATAAGATCGGGCCCGGTTCGGCTCTGGAACTGAGAAATCCGGACATATCCAATTCCGTCAGGCAGGCGCTCATGCCGCACGCTGGTGACACGAATCACCGCACGTTCCAAGCTGACATCGAACTCATCAGGCTGGTTGTCCGTTTCTCTTAGCACGGTCAGCGTCACAGCATCACCTATTGGGCCTCTGAGAATTTCGATGGCTTCTCTAAGACTGATATCTCGGACGGGTTCGCCGTCGACATGGGTAATGATGTCCCTGGCTCTCAACCCTGCCCTGGCCGCGGGCGAATCATCGATGGGTGCAATCACCTCAATCAGCCCGTTGACGATATCCATTTCAATACCGATGCCGCCAAAGGACCCGGATGTTGAGTCTCTTAACTCCGACACATCGCGGGGTTTTAAATAGCCAGAATGGGGGTCGAGGCGAGTGAGCATGCCATCAATCGCGGCATTCAGAAGCGTTTGGTCGTCGATTGCTTCCACATAGTCTTCCTGAAGGTGTTGGAACACTTCGATAAATGCGCGCAACGCATCAAGCGACTCAACGTCCTTTTCAGGTTCTGCGTCGGCTGCCCAAACGGAGGCTGTGAGAACAGCGGCAACGAGTCCAGTGGCGATAGCTTTCATGCCATTCCTAATTCAGCCAAGGCCTGGGATTAATGGCTTGGCCGTTTTTTGTCACCCCAAAATACAATCCCGAGATTTCCAGACTACCGGTATTTCCTGCGATGGCAATGGCTTGCTGAGCTGCGATGGGGTCGCCGGTGGACACTAGAACCCGTGCATTATGTCCGTAAATAGTGGCGTGGCCGTTATTGTGCGCGACGACTACAACAAGCCCGTAACCCAGCAAATAGCCTGCATAGGCGACTTTACCCGCCTGGACTGCGCGGACTTCTGCGTTCGTCGGCGCACTAATGACCAGACCCTGCCACGTGCCAAAGCCATCATCACGGCGTTGACCAAAGCGTCGGATGACACGGCCATCAACCGGCCAGTTCAAGCGCCCACGAAGGGCCTCAATATCTGCATCCCGTTGGTTGAGTTTGAGTGACCGAATACGTTGATCTAGCGCTTGCAGGTCGGCCTGTAGCGCAGCTTGACGACTTTGGGAAGAGGATAATTCGCGACTCACGCTGGCCAAAAGTTGCCGTTGATCGCCAATCTGGGTCGTGAGTTGAGACCTTTTTTCAGTCAGTTGCTGTAATTGCATTTGCGCGGTGCGGGTCTGATTGGCTTGTGTGCTGAGCAGCTCGGCGAGTTGATTTTGCTCATCAGCTAAAGCAGCTGCAGTGTTCTGTCTGGCCTTTAGCACAAAGGGTAAATAATCAGCGGCTAGGGAATCTGATGGGCTGTCAGGGCGAAGTGTGCGCCCGGTGATGTAATAGGCCACCAGCTCTTTTTGGTAAAGCGTGACGAGGCGGTCGACGGTGTTTTGTTGGTCAGCGATAGCGGCTTCTGTCTGAGATTGCTCGGTTTTTAGCTCGGTCAACCGGATTTCTGCGGACTGAATGTCTCGGCTCAGAGCCTCGGTATTTTGGTTCAACCGAGTCATCTCACGCTCGATTAAATTGAGCCGCTTTTGACCAAGCTCGGTGTTGGTTTTTAGCTGCTCCAGGGCCTGTTTGGCGCGTGCCCTTTCTTGTTCAGCGGTCTGAATGTCGCTGGCTGCAACCGACCCACTAATCGCGATACAAATCACCCAAACGAGGGAACGCATCACTGATTTAATAGCGATTGCCCGGTCATTTCAGAGGGCTGTTCTAAGCCCAATAAGTCCAACACGGTCGGCGCAACATCTTGCAAGGCACCAGACTTCAGGGAGTTGACGCCCGTTGGATTGGCGGCCAGCCAAATGGGAACCGGACCGGTGGTGTGGGCCGTATGTGCTTGGCCAGATTCTGGATCTGCCATTTGTTCGGCGTTACCGTGGTCTGCCGTAATAATGCACGCGCCACCAGCCGAACGACAGGCATCGACCACGCGGCCGACCTGTGTGTCGAGTGCTTCAATGGCGGCGACAGCGGCATCGAACTGCCCGGTGTGCCCGACCATGTCTCCATTGGCATAGTTACACACGATCAGATCAAAGCGCTTTTGTTGAATGGCCTCAACCAGATAGTCAGTCACCGCAGGCGCGCTCATCTCCGGTTGCAGGTCATATGTGGCCACTTTGGGTGACGGGATCAGTTCACGGTGTTCGCCGTTCACGAGAGCCTCTTTGCCGCCGCTGAAGAAAAAGGTGACGTGCGCGTATTTTTCAGTCTCTGCGATTCGAAGCTGTGAGAGCCCTGCATTTGCCACCACTTCCCCGAGCGTGTTTTCAAGTGTCTCCGGTGGGAAGGCCACGGCCACTTTTAAGTCATCCGCGTATTGGGTCAGGGTGGTCACGGAGACCTGCTGAATCCACTCAGGACGGTGAAGTTCTGGCACAGGGCTCTGGGTGAATGCTCGCGCAATTTGACGACCTCGGTCGGCACGGAAGTTCATGACGAGGACCACATCATCGCCATGCATTTCCCAAGATTGACCCAAGCGAGTGGGCTTGACGAACTCATCGTTCTCGCCTCGTTGATAGGCTTGCTGAAGCCCCTCCAGTGCGGTACCGGCAGAGAATTCAGCTTGGCTTTTGGTGATGAGGTCGAAGGCCAACTGGATACGATCCCAGTTATTGTCTCGGTCCATGGCGTAATAACGGCCGCAGAGACTCGAGAGTTGGTAATTAGGGTGCACGGTTTCCAGTCGCTGAAACCGCTGCAAAGAAGGTTCTGCAGATTTGGGCGGCATATCCCGTCCATCTAAGAACGCATGCAGGCGGGTCATGGGCACATCCAATGAATCCGCTAAGGCAATCATGGCCTCAATATGATCCTCGTGACTGTGAACGCCGCCGGGGCTTAGTAGGCCTAAAATATGCAACGTACTTTGATTGGCTTTGGCCAGTCGGCACGCGCTCACCAATGCATCGTTGGTTTCAAACGTACCCTCATCGATGGCCTTGCTGATGCGAGTGAAATCTTGGTACACAATACGGCCTGTGCCCAAATTCATGTGGCCGACCTCGGAGTTGCCCATTTGCCCTGCAGGCAAACCGACTGCCTCGCCCGAGGTTTCTAGTTGGGCGCTTGGCATATCGGCTGCAATTCGATCGAGGTTCGGGGTGCGGGCGTGATAAATCGCATTGTCGTCCGCCGGCTCACGGAGACCAAATCCATCCAAAATCAGCAGTACGACCGGTTTTACGCGCATGTGTGTGTCCAGAGTGCAAGGTTTTAGGTCACAAGCACCATATATTCAGGTTCTGCTCGTGACTTCGTCAGCCACATCATTATACTCGACGTCTTAATTTGGATCACGGCCTCTCTCTAACTATGCAAGATTTTATCGGATTCGCTACCGAGAACTGGATGCTTATCGTTGTCTGGCTCTCCGCCGCTGCCACTTTGTTTTACACGGAATCCAGAAAAGCAGGAAAAAGTGTGAACACCACCGAAGCCACGCGCATGATGAACCAAGACAATGCGCTGGTATTGGATATCCGTGAGTCGAAGGACTTTGCGCAAGGGCATATTTCAGGTGCGGTGAATTTGCCGGTCAGTGTGTTGAATACCAAAGTCTCTGAAATTGATCGCCACAAAACTCGCCCCGTGATCGTCGTTTGTAAGATGGGTACGGCGGCTGGTGCGATCGCGAAAACTTTGAAAAAGCGCGGTTTTGAAAACGTGGTCCGCTTATCGGGTGGCATGAGCGAATGGACGGCTGCCTCACTGCCTGTAAAGAAGGGCAAGTCCTCATGAGCGGTGTTGTGATGTATACCACCGGTTTGTGTCCATTTTGCGTGATGGCCAAGCGCTTGTTTGACGACTTGGGCGTTGGGTACACGGAAATCCGTGTCGATAAAGAACCCGCGCGTCGCCAAGAGATGATGACCAAGACGGGACGTCGGACTGTGCCGCAGGTCTTTATTGGGGAGCGCCATGTCGGTGGCTGCGATGACACGCAGGCTGCCCTCCGCTCCGGAAAACTCCAGCAGTGGTTAAAGGAAGCAGGGATCGATGTCTGAACAACCCGCACAAAATTTTTCAATCGCACGTGTTTTTACCAAAGATTTGTCGTTGGAATCGCCGAAAGCGCCGCAGATCTTTGAGAAAAAGTGGAACCCAAAACTGAGCTTGGATGTGGATGTCACTCACGTGGCAGTCAGTGACACGCTATATGAAGTCGTACTTCGTTTGGGTGTGACGGTTAAGACCGAAGACGAAACGGCATTTTTGGTTGAGATTCAGCAAGCGGGTGTGTTTGTCATCCAAGGGTTTGATGAGCCCACCAAAGATCACATTTTGGGCGCAATGTGTCCGAACATTCTGTTTCCGTATGCCCGTGAAACCATCGATGCGCTCGCGGTGAAAGCCACTTTCCCAGCCCCGATGCTTGCACCCATCAATTTTGAAGCGCTGCACGAGCAGCGGAAGCAACAAGCGACTAACTAATCAGTCGTCAGAATCGCCATGGTCCGTGAAACCCAAGTCCTTGAGTTTCCGGGTCAGGGTGTTACGTCCCCAACCTAACTTCTCAGCGGCTTCTTTTTTCCGCCCGCCGGTGTCCGCCAGTGCCACCTCAATCAAGGTGCGCTCAAACTCTTCTGTCAATCGACCGATGACCTCGCCTTCGTGGGATTTCAAGAGTGTCGCCGCACGCTCACGGAGCAGTCCGGTCCAGGAGCCGCTACTTCGTGTCAGTTGAGTGTCTCGCGTTTGGATGATTTCAGGCGGTAAGTCTTGCGGCTGAACCACGGGATTGGGTGCCATCACAGACAGCCAGCGACAGGTATTTTCCAATTGGCGCACGTTCCCTGGCCAAGAGAAGTCAGACAATATCTGCTTGGCCTCTTCGCTGAGTCGTTTGGTTTCGGTGCCGAGTTCTTGTGCGGTGTGATGCAGGAAGTGATCTGCCAACACCGGTACATCTTCTTTGCGTTCTCTCAGAGCGGGCAACTGAATGCGGATGACGTTGAGACGGTGAAATAAGTCCTCTCTGAATAAGCCCTGTTTCACGCGTTCTTCGAGATCTTGGTGAGTGGCTGCGATGATCCGTACATTGACCTTGACCGGCGATAAGCCGCCCACGCGATAGAATTCATTGTCAGCCAATACGCGAAGCAATCGGGTTTGCGTGTCAAATGGCATGTCCCCGATTTCATCCAAAAATAAGGTGCCGCCGTTGGCTTGTTCGAAACGACCGGTTCGACTCCCAGTTGCCCCTGTGAAGGCCCCTTTTTCGTGACCGAATAACTCAGATTCCACCAAGTCCTTGGGGATGGCTGCCATATTCAATGCGATAAATGGTGCCTGTTTTCTAGGCGAGTTTGCATGAAGCGCGTGAGCGACCAATTCTTTTCCGGTTCCAGACTCACCGTTGATTAACACCGTGATTTCGGCCTGCGACAGCCGGCCGATGGCGCGAAATACGTCCTGCATCGCTGGCGCTTCCCCAAGGATCAGTGGGGCATGATTGGGCGTGTCACTGGGAGTTTCGGCTGTGGGCACTTGATGCCGCTCCATCGCCCGTTGCACTAGCGAGATGGCATCGTCCACATCAAAGGGTTTGGGCAGATACTCGAATGCACCACGCGAGTACGATGCCACAGCGCTGTCGAGATCGGAGTGGGCTGTCATCACAATAACGGGTAATTTAGGTGACACTGAATGCAGGTGCTCAAGGAGCGATAACCCGTCTTCGCCGGGCATCCGGATATCGGTCATGACCACGGTTGGGGTTGAGGTTTCGAGCGCTTTCCTTGCCGCCTGCGCGGAGTCGAATACGGCATGCTCCACGCCAGCTCCGGTCAGTGCTTTCTCCAAAACCCAACGAATTGAACGGTCGTCGTCTACGACCCAAACTGTGGCAGTGCTCATCGGGCGTCTCCAAAGGGTAAAATGATGTCAAAGGCCGTATGACCGGGCTCTGAATGCACCTCAACCCATCCATGGTGGCGTGCAATGATCGTTTGCGTAATTGACAGGCCAATGCCCGAGCCTTGTGCTCGGCCTGAGACCATGGGAAAAAATAAGCGTTCTTTCAGTTCCGGCGGGATGCCGGGGCCGTTGTCTTCGATTCGCACGCGTAACAGTGTCTGTGCGCCCTTGGTGCCCGGTTGAGCGCGTCGCACCGCACGCGTGCTAAACCGAATTTCGGGCTGCTCCGTCGATGATTCCGTCACCGCTTCTAACGCGTTCTTTGCGATGTTCAGGATGGCCTGCAGCAGTTGACTGCGATCCCCGGTCAGCTCGGGCAAGCTCGGGTCATAATCCCTCACGGTGGTGATTTGCCCGCCGGATTCCGCGCTGATCAGTGATCGCGCGCGCTCGAGGATCTGGTGGATGTTGAACACTTCGTCGGCTGTGGCTTGGGGCGACCCCAACAGGCGATCCACCAGCGCTCGAAGCCGTTCGGCTTCCGAAATAATAATATCGAGGTAGTCGTGATAACGATCCGCGCCGGCTTCCTTGGCCAATAATTGAGCGGCCCCCTTGATGCCTCCGAGTGGATTTTTCACCTCATGCGCCAATCCTTGGACGACTTTACGGAATCCCGCCTCGTCATTCAGGATGCGCGTGTCGCGGGTGATTTTCAGTAATTGATCCACTTCAGACAGCTCAATAAGGACGCATCCTTTACCTACAGACTCTTGCAAGCGACTGAAGGACGCATCGGTGGTGGTCGTTGACTCATCGCGAACTAAGATCAGTTCACGAAACGTAAAACTGTGTCCACTGGCAATACAGTGGGTGAGTGATTCTTTCAGTTCATGGGCCTGGCCTGGCGCCACCCAGCTTTCGAAGGGGGCGGAGGCCAATTGGCGCATGCCCATGGACGTGATGCGACGAGCGGCTTCGTTGGTCCAACACACTCGGTGATCTTCATCTAAGAGCACGATGCCGGTGTTGAGTGAGTCCAGTAGTCGCGGGTCCATGGGAAATGGCCAGGGTTGCCCCTGGCCTTCCGTTTATACGCTGTAGTACATGCCGAACTCGACCGGATGCGTGGTCATGTTCAGACGTTCTACTTCGCCGCGCTTCAGTTCGATGAAGCCATCGATCATGTCGTCGGTGAATACGCCACCGGCGGTCAAGAACGCGCGATCTGCGTCCAAGGCATCCAACGCTTGCTCCAAACTTGAGGCAACAGTTGGGATCTTGGCGGCTTCTTCTGCTGGCAGGTCGTACAAGTCCTTGTCCGCGGCTTCGCCTGGGTGGATCTTGTTCTGGATACCGTCAAGACCGGCCATCAACATGGCAGAGAACGCGAGGTATGGGTTGGCCGTTGGATCAGGGAAGCGGCACTCAATGCGACGACCTTTCGGGCTGTTCACGTATGGAATACGGATCGATGCCGAACGGTTACGGGCTGAGTAAGCCAACATCACAGGGGCTTCGAAGCCAGGTACCAAACGCTTGTATGAGTTGGTTGATGAGTTGGTGAACGCGTTCAGCGCACGCGCGTGCTTGATGATACCGCCGATGTAATAAAGGGCTGTATCTGACAAACCGGCATAGCCATTGCCCGCGAACAGGTTCTGGCCGTCTTTCCAGATAGACTGATGGCAGTGCATGCCTGACCCGTTGTCGCCGACCAGTGGCTTTGGCATGAAGGTGGCTGTTTTGCCGTACGCGTGCGCTACGTTGTGCACCACATACTTCAAAATTTGCACTTCATCGGCTTTCTTAGTCAGGGTGTTGAACTTCACACCGATTTCATTCTGACCGGCTGTAGCGACTTCGTGGTGATGAACCTCGATGCTCAGACCCATGGCTTCCATGGTTTCACACATGGCAGTCCGAAGGTCCATGCTCGAATCGATTGGAGGTACTGGGAAGTAGCCGCCTTTCACGGATGGACGGTGGCCCATGTTGCCGCCTTCGAATTCCGCGTGGCTTGACCAAGCGGCTTCTTCTGATTCGATTTTGTACATCGCACCCTGCATATCAGCTTTCCACTGAACGCTGTCGAATACGAAGAATTCTGGCTCAGGTCCGAAGAAGCAGGTGTCACCGATACCGGTCGACTTCAAATAGGCTTCTGCGCGGTGCGCGACTGAACGAGGGTCACGATCGTAGCCCTGCATAGTCGATGGCTCAACGATGTCGCAGCGGATATTGATGGTGACTTCCTCGGTAAAGGGATCGACCACTGCAGTCGAGTCGTCTGGCAACAAGATCATGTCGGATTCGTTGATCGACTTCCATCCAGCGATCGATGACCCGTCAAACATGGCGCCTTCGGCGAAAAATTCGCTGTCGACTGAGGACGCTGGGAAGGTTACGTGCTGCTCTTTGCCGCGCGGATCTGTGAAACGTAGATCAACCCAACGGGCTTCGCTTTCGGCAATCAATTTAAGTGTTTTTTCAGACATGTCTGACTCCGTGTTTGGCATGCAAAACCTCGCCACCTTCGGTGGGAGTACTCAAAAGCGTATAGCAAAGCCCGTGCCTACTTTTGCAAGGCTTATGTTGTATGCATTTGCTCCACCATTGTGCCTGAAGATCGCGCCAATATGCACCTAAATTGTGCAAACGCACCAAAATGGATCACCATAATGGTGCAGACCGTCGGTGTGTTGCGGGAAAAAAACGCACTGCTGTCATGGAGTTCCCGGTATACTCCCGCGCGCTCGGAGGAAACTATGATTGAACGGATACGAAACGTCGCCATTATCGCCCACGTCGACCATGGCAAAACGACCCTTGTAGACAAGCTGCTCGCCGCATCAGGGACGCTGGATCGAAAAGAAATCTTAAACGAACGCGTGATGGATTCTAACGATCAGGAAAAAGAGCGCGGCATCACCATTCTGGCTAAAAACACAGGCCTGACTTGGAACGATTACCGGATCAACGTGGTGGATACCCCGGGCCACGCAGACTTCGGCGGTGAAGTCGAGCGTGTGTTGTCGATGGTGGATGCGGTGTTGTTGGTAGTCGATGCGGCCGAAGGCCCGATGCCACAAACCCGGTTCGTGACCCAAAAAGCGTTTGCGCAGGGCCTGAAGCCGATTGTGATCGTCAACAAAGTCGACAAAGTAGGCGCAGATCCGCACGGTGCAATCGATAAGGTGTTTGACCTCTTTGATCAGCTTGGCGCAACCGATGAGCAGTTGGATTTCCCAGTGGTCTATTGCTCGGCCATCAACGGACTCTCGGGCTCTGAGCCCGATGCCCTGCAAGAGAGCATGGAGCCGATTCTGCAAGCGATCGTCGATCACTGTCCGGTGCCTGAAGTCGACTTAGAAGGCCCGCTTCAATTACAAATTTCTGCTCTAGACTACAACAGCTTCCAAGGGGTCATCGGCGTCGGACGCATCCGTCGTGGCGTCATTAAGCGGAACCAGCAAGTCACGGTGATCGGTGCCGATGGCAAGAGCCGTAATGGGAAGATCCTACAAATTCTTGGCTATTTGGGCCTTGAGCGCATCGAGACCCAAGAGGCCACCGCAGGCGACATCGTGTGTATTACTGGGATCGATCCGCTGTCGATTTCCGATACGATCTGTGCGGTCGATGCCCCTGAGGCATTGCCGCCGTTGTCCGTCGATGAGCCAACCGTCAGTATGACTTTCCAAGTCAATGACAGCCCGTTTGCCGGCAAAGACGGAAAGTTCGTCACTTCTCGAAACATCAAAGAACGGCTTGAGCGTGAACTGATCCACAACGTGGCCTTACGCGTTGAGCCAGGTGACTCGCCTGATAAGTTCAAAGTCTCTGGACGGGGCGAGCTGCACCTCTCGGTCTTAATCGAATCGATGCGACGTGAAGGCTTCGAGCTCGGCGTGTCGCGCCCTGAAGTGATTGTCCGTGAGGTCGATGGAGTCCGCGAGGAACCTTACGAATTTGTCGTGATTGACATCGAAGAGCAGCACCAAGGCCCTGTGATGGAAGCCATGGGCATGCGCAAAGGTGACATGAAAAACATGGCCCCGGACGGTCAAGGTCGAATCCGTCTGGAATACATCATCGCCGCGCGCGGCCTGATTGGATTCCGCTCTGCGTTTCTGACCATGACCTCGGGTACCGGTATCATGAGCAGTGTCTTTGATCACTACGGTCCTGTGAAACCGGGTGAGCTGGGCAACCGGATCAACGGTGTGCTGGTCTCCATGATCGATGGGACGACCACGGCCTACTCGTTATACAACCTCCAAGACCGCGGGAAGCTGATGGTCGGTGCGGGCGTCGACGTGTACGAAGGGATGATTTTGGGTATTCACTCGCGTGACAACGATTTACCGGTGAACCCTGTCAAAGGCAAGCAGCTGACCAACATCCGAGCCGCCGGTACCGATGAGAACTTGATTTTGACGCCGCCGGTTCGAGTGACCCTTGAGTCGGCTTTGGAATTCATCGATGATGATGAGCTCGTGGAGGTGACGCCAAATCACATCCGCCTGCGTAAAAAATTGTTGAAAGAGGCCGACCGCAAGCGTGCGGGCCGGTCAAAGGCGGCGGGCTAGGAGTGCGTGCCGCCCCATAGGGGGCGCAATGCACAGGATTTATCCGGCTCAACCGGCTTATCAAACCGGTCATATCCAAACCGCCGATCAGGCGTTTGATCTCTACTATGAAATGTATGGCAACCCGTCCGGGTTGCCAGTCATTTGTCTTCATGGCGGACCGGGCGCGGGCCTATCGCCACTGATGCATCGTTTCTTTGATTTGGGCGTGTTTCATGTCATGGCCTTTGATCAACGTGGGGCGGGCCGCTCTCGGCCGTCTGGTGCGCTTGAAGCCAATACTACCGAGTTGTTGTTGGACGACATCCAGTTATTGGCGGACGAACTCGGCTTTAAACGATTTGTCCTGTTTGGGGGTTCATGGGGTGCCACCTTGTCCCTCCTGTATGCTGCTCGCCATCCAGACCAGGTGTTGGGGCTGGTACTGCGAGGCGCTTTTCTGGCCACGGAGCCGGAGCTTCAGTGGTTGTATGGCGGTGGAGCAGGGGTCTTGTACCCGAGAGCATGGCGCGATTTCCTAGCGCCCCTCAGAGGCCTGTCTGATGACAGTTTGACCTCGATTTTGTCTGGCTACGGTCATTTGCTTCACAGCGAAGACAGTTTTGCCAAAAACCGTGCAGCCCGCGCCTGGAACCTATGGGAATACCGAGTGGCCATTTGCGATGAGACAGTCGGCGGTAAGACCGAAGGGGGGCTCTCAGAGTCCTTGGCGATGGCGCAAATCGAGCACCACTACATCCGCCATCGTTGTTTTCTTGAGATCGATGCGGTGGTGGAGCAAGTCACTGATCTGGAGGGTGTGCCAGGCATATTAGTGCACGGCGCCTGTGATCATGTCTGTCAGGTATCAAATGCCGACCGCTTGAAGGCCGCATGGCCTCGGCTTCAATTGGTCACGCCGGCGGCGGGTGGACACAGTGCGTTTACGCCGGGCATGGCTGAAGCCTTATGTGCAGCTAATCGTCAGATGGCTGCACTGTACGGCTATTAATCCGGCTTCTTCGGTCCCACGTCGCGATTAGGTGCTTGCGCGTTCTCGTCGAGATCCAGTGGGGTTGATCCTGACGCCTGTGCCTCGCTGATCGGCGAATCGTTTTCATCCGGTGGTATCGGTGCGTAGAGATCAAACTCATCGATCTCATTAGGATCTTGTTCCTCAGATGGCATCCGGTCGTCGGTGAGTCGGGGGGTGTCTGCAGATGGCTCACTGTCGGCTTCGTGATCGGAGTCTAGATCAGGGTCTGCCTCCGATTCGCTTGATTCGTCGTCTTTCTTACTCGGCCCACCAAGGAATTTCGCGCCAATCAACCCAGCCTCAAACAGCAACCACATGGGGACCGCCAACAGCGTCTGGCTAATCATGTCTGGTGGTGTGACCAACATGCCGACGACAAAACATCCGATAAATACGTAAGGGCGTTTGGTTTTCAGTGTCTCAATCGAGGCCACGCCGGCTTTGATTAGCAACATCGTGGCGATCGGAATCTCGAAAGCCAGTCCGAAGGCTAAAAAGAGCTTGAGTACGAAACTCAGGTACGCATCGATGTCTGTCATGACCGTGACGCCTGTGGGCCCGACGGTCGTAAAGAAGCCAAACACCAATGGGAAAACGATGAAGTACGCGAACGCCATCCCTGCGTAGAACAAGATGATGCTCGAGATCAGTAGGGGCGCTGCGATTTTCTTTTCGTTTTGGTAGAGCCCTGGCGCGATAAAGCCCCACAGCTGATACAAAATCACAGGAGCTGCACAATAGACGCTCAAGTACAGCGCCAATTTGAAGGGCGCTAAAAATGGCGAGGCCACTTGAGTCGCGATCATCGAAGAGCCATCGGGCAGTAACGACTGCAGCGGTGCCGCTAGATAGGCATATAAATCATTGGCGAACGCGATAAAGCACAGGAAAAAGAGCAACACGGCAATCAGCACCCGAATGGTGCGATCACGAAGCTCGATTAAGTGAGCGATCAGGGGTTGGTCGGTGAAGTTCGCGCCGCTCATGTGTCTTTACTGGAGGATTCCGCTGTTTTAGTGGGCTTCGAGTCGGATTTCATCCCAAGCGGGTCTTCCCCGGTGATGTCTTCAAGCTTTAACCCGCCGCCCTTAGCTTCGAGTTGCTTTCTGAGATCTTCGAGCTCAAGTTCACGATTAATATCTCGTTGAATAGACGCAACCTGTCCGCGGGCACGTTTTACCCACAGACCGATGGTCCGTGCCAGTCGCGGCAGACGCTCAGGTCCGACCACAACCAGCCCAATGATGGCAACCAAGAGTAACTCGGTTGCACCAATGTCAAACACTTAGACTTTCTCTTTGGCTTCGGTTTTTTCGGCCGTTGCCGTGTCCGCTGTTGAAGCAGCAGCCTCTTCTTCTACGGCCTCTGACTTCTGCACCGTCTCTTCGGCGCCTTTATCTTCCGTCTTGTCAGTGACTGACTGGCGGAATCCTTTCACGGCACTCCCGAGGTCCGACCCCAGGGTCTTCAGCTTTTTCGTTCCAAAAATCATGATGACGATCGCCAAAACAATCAAAAGCTGCCAAATACTGATACCACCAATTCCCATTGTGGGCTCCTATATTGTCGTTATCTGTCAGTTAAAACCGGTGAATTGCCCACCGCCGAGTACATGGTAGTGCATGTGATACACCTCCTGATACCCGCCGGGCCCTGTATTCAACACTGTTCTAAAGCCCGAATCCAGTCCTTGTGACTTGGCAATTTGGGGGATCGCCAGTTGGATGCGTCCCAAGAGCTCGACATCGGACTCGCCTACGTCGAATAAATTCTCGATGTGACGGCGTGGGATCACCAAGAAATGCACCGGCGCTTTGGGATGAATGTCTTTAAATGCGATGCAGTCGTCGTCTTTGTAGATGATCTCAGCCGGGATTTCCCCGTCGCGGATGCGACAAAACAAACAATCAGTCATTGCCTTCCTCCCGGTTGGCTTTCTCAACCAAGCCACTCACGCCCATACGCCGCTCGAGTTCCGCTAAAACGGCCGACGGCGGTTCCTCAAGGTGGGACAAAAGCACCAGCGTGTGAAACCAAAGGTCTGCGACTTCATGAATCACATCCTCGTTGTTTTTAGACCGCGCTGCGTCCTTTGCCGCCATCACCACTTCGGTGGATTCTTCCCCCACCTTCTTCAAGATGTGGTCAAGGCCTTTGTGATGCAACTTCGCCACGTAGGACTTTTCGGGATCGCCAAATCGCCGTTCGGCCAACATATCTTCGAGTACATCCAGTACGGTCATTTTTTGTCTCCATAAAGCGCATCGGGCGGAGTCACGACCGGTGCATTTGGGGCCCAGGTGTCACCCTGCACACCCCAAGAAAAACAACTGAGGCGACCGGTATGACAAGCTACGCCTTGTTGTGTCACAGACAATAAGACGGCATCTCGGTCACAATCGAGAGAGACATCGAGAACCTTTTGGGTTTGGCCTGACGACTCACCTTTTCGCCACAACTGTTGGCGAGAGCGTGAGTAGTAAACCGCTTGACCCGTCTTTAAGGTTTCATCGAGTGCATCACGATTCATCCAAGCCAACATCAATACCGAGCCAGACGTATGGTCTTGGGCAACGGCTGCGATTAAGCCCTTCTCATCAAAGGCGACTTGATCTAACAGTGCGTTTCGTTGCGTGTCGTCCATGATCTGCATCTGTTACCGCCTAATCAGTAATATCAGTGACAGTATGCCCACAAATAGCGGCCAATGTTGGGTCATCCATGCGGATTGTCCGTTCAAAGCGAACCCTGCAATGCCCAAGCCGACGATACCTAGCAGGGTTGCTACGTGTCGCCCGCGTCGTTGCCTTTTAGATTCCTTGGCTAGATCCACCAAGGCTTCGGTCTGATGAATTTGCAACGACTCAAGCCGGCTCATCCGTTCAGGTGCTTCAAGCAGGCTGTTGGTTAATTTGGGGAACTGCACGACCCAGCGAGACCCATTGCGTTTGGTGTACTCCAGAATGCCTTTGGGGCCGAGGCGCTCTTTGACCCAGCGCTCCAAGAAAGGTTTTCCGGTCTTCCACAAATCCAATTCGGGGTACAGCTCGCGGCCCAACCCCTCAATGTTTAGGAGCGTTTTTTGCAACAACACCAATTGCGGTTGGACTTCCATTTGGAAGCGTCGAGCGACTTCGAAGAGGCGGATCAAGAGTACGCCGAAGCTGATCTCACCCAGTGGCTTTTGGAAGATGGGCTCACACACGGTGCGAATTGCACTCTCAAATTCGCCAATTTTGGTGGTTTTGGGCACCCAGCCGGATTCGACATGCAGTTCCGCCACGGCGCGGTAATCGCGGTCGAAAAACGCAATCAGGTTTTGCGCCAGGTAGGCTTGGGATTCGGGATCTAAGGTGCCGACGATGCCAAAATCAATCGCCTTATAGACCGGGTTTTCAGGATCATCAATGTCGACAAATACATTGCCCGGGTGCATGTCAGCGTGGAAAAAACTGTGGTCAAACACTTGGGTGAAGAAGATTTCGACGCCTCTTTCTGCCAATTTTTCCATGTTGACCTGTTTTTCTTTGAACACATGGATTTGTGAAATAGGGACCCCGTAAATGCGCTCTTCAACCATCGTGTTGCGACGAGTGTAATCCCAGTAAATCTGGGGCACGTAGCAGATGGGTGAATCCTCGAAGTTGCGACGAATCAGCGCGGTGTTGGCTGCTTCGCGCATGAGATCGAGCTCGTCTAGAATGGTCACGCGATAGTCGGAAACGACTTGCACCAATTTCAGCCGTTTGCCATCCACAAAGTTTTTCTCCACAAACTTTGCGAGCGTCATCATCAGCTTCAGGTCTTCTTCAATTACCTTGGCAATGCCAGGCCGGATCACTTTAACAATGACTTCTTCGCCTGTTTTCAGTCGGGCCGCATGGACTTGGGCGACGGATGCGGAGGCCATGGGCTCAGCGGCAAACTCACTGAAGATGTCCTCGACAGAGGCTTCGAGATCCTTCTCAACGATCTCGCGTGCCACAGCGCCCGGGAAGGGCTTTACGCGATCCTGCAACTCCGCCAATGCGCTCGCGATGTCTGGGGGCAAGAGGTCTCGGCGCGTGGACAACATCTGCCCGAATTTAACGAACACAGGCCCCAAGGCTTGGAGTGCGTCTCGGAGACGCTCCCCGCGAGAACGCCGCATGCGTACCTTTGGGATGATCCAGCTGAGTGCGCGGAGCGGGCCTCGCTTGGGTTGAGGCAGGAACTCATCGATACGTTCAGAGAAGAGAACCCGTAAGATTTTTAACAGACGAAACGTGCTACTCATGGGCCTTCGATTCCACTTGTTTAATACGTGCATTGAGTCGATCAATCTGTCGATCGAGTGCCGTCAGTCGAGCGCGCTGGGTGTCAAACTCATCTTCGGTGATCAGTGTCTTCTGCTCGGCTCGCAAAAAATCGGTCGCTTGGCGTTTCAGCGATTCGCGCGAGGTCAACCATTGACTGCGAGCTGTTTTTAACGCGGTGATGAGCGCATTGGCGGGAATAGGGCCGAGCGCTCGCGTGACCACATCCTCCCAGTCGAGGTTTAGGGATTGGAACATCTGCTGCATGGTTTGCAGTACACCGACGCTGCCGCGGATGTCCAGTCCCTCAAACACTAAAGGCGTGTTGGGTTTGGCAATGGATCGCGCCGTATCGACTAAGCTCCCGAGTGTGCCGGACAGTTCAACGTCGGCCGTTTCTTGGGACTCTGTGCACAGCCACCACTGGGTTTCACCGCATACGACCCAGAGATCCAATGACAGGTCGGTGACCGTAAGCTTCAGGATCTTGCCAGCCATGGGCGCCAGTTCGTCAGCGCCTAGGTTGGCCGCACGCATCCCGGCTGCAATTGCCTTTTCTGAGGTGCTGACCAATCCGGCAATGAGTAATCGAGGAATCATGACTTCAAACCTAAATGAATGGCCACAATGCCACCGGTTAAATTCTGGTAGCTGACTCCGTCAAATCCGCTGTCTTCCATTAAACCTTTCAGGGTGTCTTGGTCGGGATGTTTGCGAATTGACTCCGCGAGGTATTTGTAGGAATCGGCATCGTTGGCGACCACTTGGCCCAGGATCGGCAACACTGAAAAACTGTATAGGTCATAGACCTGTTCCAAGGGCGCTGTGGTGGGTTTCGAGAACTCTAGGATCAAGGCGCGACCGCCGGGTTTCAACACGCGATGCATCTCGGCCAACGCGCGTTCTTTACGGGTTACATTTCTGAGCCCAAAGCCAATGGTCACACGGTCAAAGGAGGCATCCGGGAAGGGCAACGATTCGGCGTCGCACTGGCACCACTCGAGTCCATTCAACTCGCCGGCATCGATGGCTCGATCGCGCCCCACACGGAGCATTTGATCATTAATATCGGCTAATACCACCTGCCCTTTGGAGCCGGCCCGTCGCGCCATGGCGCGAGCCAAATCGCCCGTGCCTGAGGCCAGATCCAGTACGCGCATGCCAGAACGAACCGCAACGGTCTCAATGGCCACACGCTTCCACAGTCGGTGCAGACCGGCTGACATGAGATCGTTCATCAGATCATAGCGTCTGGCCACGCTGTTGAAGACTTCACGGACCCGATAGGTCTTTTCTTCGATTGGGACTTCTTGGTAGCCAAAGTGGGTGGTGTCTTTCATTCAGGCCTCAGAGTATGTATCGGGACAGGTCTTCGTCTTGGCTGACCTGCGCTAGGCGACTTTCGACATAGGCGCGATCAATGGTCACTGAGCGCTGATTGCCGTCGCCGGATTCAAAAAGAAGGTCCTCTAAAACCCGCTCCATTAATGTGTGCAGTCGTCGAGCACCGATGTTTTCTGTGGTCTCGTTCACCTGTGCCGCCGTGTCCGCCAGCGCCTCGATGCCCGATGTGTCAAAAGACACCTCGATACCATCGGTGGCCAACAAGGCCTGATACTGAGCCACTAGGGAATGATCTGGCTCAGATAAAATGCGGGCGAAGTCTTCAGGCTTCAATGCATTAAGCTCGACTCGGATGGGCAATCGACCCTGCAATTCGGGGACTAAGTCCGAGGGCTTGGAGAGATGAAAGGCGCCAGATGCGATAAATAAAATATGATCGGTTTTCACTGAGCCAAACTTTGTTTGCACTGTGGTGCCCTCGATCAATGGCAGTAAATCGCGCTGCACACCTTCACGACTGACGTCTCCGCCCTGATTGCTTTCTCGTCGACACACTTTATCGATCTCATCGAGAAACACGATGCCGCGATTTTCAACGTGTGCGATGGCCGAGGCCTTCAAATCGTCTTCTGCAATCAAACGACCGGCTTCCTCGTCGACCAATAACTTCATCGCGTCTTTAATCGGAAGCTTCCGTTTTTTCTTCTTGTCTTGGCCAAATTTCGAAAACATATCTTGCAGTTGGCTGGCCATTTCCTCCATGCCCGGAGGCGTCATGATGTCCACGCCCATCGGCTGGGTCCGCACATCGATTTCAATCTCTGTGTCATCGAGATCGCCTTCCCGCAGCTTTTTCCGGAAGACTTGTCGCGCACCACTGCTGTCCGATTGGATGGGCTGATCGCCTCGAGGGGGCGGTAAAAGAATGTCCAGGATGCGATCTTCTGCACGATCCATCGCCTGATTTTCGACTTCAGCCATGCGGCGCTCACGCTCGTCTTTGATCGCCACACTGACTAAGTCACGGATGATGGACTCTACATCGCGACCAACGTAGCCGACTTCGGTGAATTTGGTGGCTTCGACCTTGATAAAGGGTGCATCGGCCAGTCGGGCCAGTCGCCGGGCAATTTCAGTTTTACCCACCCCAGTCGGTCCAATCATTAGGATGTTCTTCGGGGTGACTTCACGCGCGAGTGCGTCAGTTAACTGCATCCGACGCCACCGGTTTCGGAGTGCAATGGCGACCGCTCGCTTGGCTTCGGCCTGGCCGATGATGTGGCGGTCGAGTTGAGCCACGATGGCTTTAGGGGAAAGGTCAGTCATGGTCTTTGGTCAACTCATCAATCGTGAAGTGTGTGTTGGTATAAATGCAGATTTCACCCGCAACCTTCAATGCTTCCTCCACGATGGTTCGTGCAGGCAGCTCGGTATTACGCAACAACGAGAGCGCGGCTGCTTGGGCGAATGGCCCACCAGAACCGACAGCGATAATGCCTTCTTCAGGCTCCATCACGTCGCCGTTGCCGGTAATGATCAACGAGGTTTCCGTGTCTGCCACCGCTAAAATAGCCTCCAGCCTTCGAAGCATCCGGTCTTGGCGCCAATCTTTGGCCAACTCCACAGCCGCTCGTGTCAGATTGCCTTGGTGTTTTTCGAGCTTTGCATCGAAGCGTTCAAACAACGTAAAGGCGTCGGCGGTTCCCCCGGCAAAGCCCGCAAGGACCTTGTTCTGATAAAGGCGGCGCACTTTTCGTGCATTGCCTTTCATCACCGTATTGCCCAGTGTTACCTGTCCGTCTCCACCAATACATACTTGGTTGCCTCGGCGTACCGAGACGATGGTGGTGCCGTGAAATTGTTCCATCGATTTACTCCATTACACGCAATGCGTCGTATCCATTCTTTGCCAGTCGGTCTGCAGCCGCTTGCAAATCCCGCATGGATTTAAACGGTCCGAGTACGACACGATGCCAGCCTCCATTTTGGTCGCTGGGTGGGATGACTCGTGCCTTGAGATCGAGAAGCAGTAGGGCAACTCGAGTGTTTTCTGCAGCCTCTGCTGTTCGGAATGAGGCCACCTGCACCAGCATCGTTTGCAGTTTCTTCTGAATCGCTTGATCCCGCGTTTCTCCGGGCTCAACGTCAATGGGCACCTCGCCTTCGATGAGCAGTTTGTAGAAGGTATAGAAGTTTTCTGGCGCTTTGGGAACCTCGGAGACTGCGACCTCAACGTCTTCAGTCACCGGTAAAGCCGGGCTAGTTCGCGTTGGATCCGGTGTGGGTTCTGCTATGGGGTTGGGTGCGACCGGCGTGTCCGGTGAACGCGTTGTTTGATTTAACCAAATCAGAACTGCTGTCACTGCCCCCACCAAGAGCACGCTTAGCGTGATGCCGAGAGCGGCACTTGGCCCACGTTGATTCTTTGCGCGATGTTGGCTGGCTTGTGACGAGTAATCCCGCATTACATGGCCTCGGGTGCACTGACTCCCAGGATAGAGAGCCCGTTTGCGATGGTTTGCCGAACGGCAAGGGCGAGTGACAAACGGGCATCACGCACATTGAGGTCCTCTACCAAGAGGCGAGTACCGTTGTACCAACGGTGGAAGTCGGCTGCGAGATCTTGCAGGTAGTAGCACAGGGTATGGGCTTCCAGCGTGTCTGCAGCCTTGGCAACAATTTCTGGGAACCGGCCGACCGCGGTGGCTAAATCCACTTCGTCTTGCGATGTCAGCGCATCCAAGTGAGCCAGTCCGCGTGCTTGGTCGAAGTCCGAGCCTTCTAGCGTCTCGATGACTCGACAGATTCGGGCATGGGCATATTGGATGTAATACACCGGATTGTCTTTGGTCTGACTGGTGGCCAAGGACAAATCGAAGTCGAGGTGTTGATCGGCTTTTCGCATCACGTAGAAGTAGCGACAGGCGTCTTTGCCCACATCGTCTCTGAGTT
This sequence comes from Litorivicinaceae bacterium, assembly GCA_965659195.1. GTDB lineage: Bacteria > Pseudomonadota > Gammaproteobacteria > Pseudomonadales > Litorivicinaceae > HIMB30. Next base: position 47,547 of record CBFHVZ010000006.1, on the reverse strand, counting down.
CTCGCAAGGTGACAAAGGAGCCCGATCGGGTCGACATCTGTACGCGTTCACCGTCGCGATACAAAATCGCGAACTGAACCAAGCGAATGATCAGTCGCTCCGGATCAAATCCGAGTGCTTGAGCGGCTGCTTTGACACGCACGATGTACCCGTGATGGTCAGCGCCCCAGACATAGACCACACGGTCAAAGCCCCGATTGAACTTGTTCGCGATGTAGGCGATGTCGCTCGCAAAATATGTGGTCTCGCCATTGTCCCGGCGCACCACCCGATCTTTATCGTCGCCAAAGGCCGTGGATCGAAACCAGAGGGCACCATTTTGTTCGTACAGATGCCCTTTGGCTTCCAGTTGCGCAAGTGCCTGATCGATCTCCCCGGAGGTCACCAGAGAGCGCTCACTGAACCATTGATCAAAGGTGGCGCCAAATTCGCCGAGATCGTTTTTGATGTCATCGAGAATATGATTTAGTGCCAGCTGGAAGGGGAATTCGAATCCTTCGCCTAAGTGTTTTTGGGCTCGCTCGATGAGACCGTCAATGTGCGCGTCTTTGGTCTCTTCGCCGTCTTCAACCACGCCTGCCGTCAGGTCTGAAAAGCTTACACGCAATGCGTCTGCATGTTGGTGGTGGAGTGTCTGTCCCAGCTCGGTGATGTAGTCCCCTTGGTATCCACCCGATGGGAACTGAATTGACTCCCCAACAATCTCCAGATAACGCAGAAACACACTGATCGCCAAGATGTTCATTTGACGTCCGGCGTCATTAACGTAGTACTCGCTCTGGACGGTGTGTCCGCGCGCTTTGAGCAAATTAACCAGCGTCGCACCGTAAGCCGCTCCGCGTCCGTGCCCCACGTGCAATGGCCCGGTTGGATTGGCAGATACGAATTCGACTTGCATGGATTCGCCGGTGGTAGGGTGCATACCGAAATCCGCGCCGGCGGCCAAGCAGGCCGCGATCGGTGCAAACGTAGCCGCTTTTGCTAATCGGATGTTGATAAAGCCGGGGCCTGCGATCTCGGTGGCTTCAATCTCTGCGGACTCAGGTAAACAGTTAAGGATCAGTTCTGCCAGGGCGCGAGGCGGCATGCCCATGGCTTTGGCATGCATCATGGCCACATTAGTGGCTAGGTCGCCGTGTTGTGGGTCGCGCGTATTCTCAATTTGAACCGGCTTGCGGACCTCGGGGTCCAGCCGCTCGGTCGCGACAAGTTGATCGAGTGCCTGTTCAAAAAGTGAGCCAACACGTTCCTTCATTTATATCCTCCAAGGTGCGGGCGCGAGTGTAGCATCACCAGAGGTCCCAGGGGTCTACGTCCACGTTAAACATCACTTTGCCTTGGCGCTTGTAGGGCCAAGGTCCGATTTCTTTAAGTGCCCAGTGCAGAAGATTTCGAGGTCCGACTAGTAACAGCTGCCCATGAAATTGTCGGTTACGGCGTTCCATCGGGGCGGGCGCAGGGCCCAAGAGTTTCAACGGGCTTCCAAGGCTTCTGAACTGATGCGCCAGCTCGCCTAGGGCCTTTAAGACTGAATCGCTGTCACTGGCTTTGGCGGTGATCAGGACTAAATGACTGTGAGGTGGCCAATCGAATTGCGTGCGTTCGTCTAGCATGGCTTCAGCTAGGCGGTCGTAGTCTTGCTCGAGGATCAAAGGAAACCATTGCGAGTCGGGTCGGTGTGTTTGGATCAGGACTTTGCCGGCGGTGTTATGACGGCCCGCACGACCGGCTACTTGGGTTAAGAGTTGGGCGAAGTGCTCGATCGCTCTAAAATCGGCGCTCAACAAGCCCTGGTCCGCATCGGCCACGATCACAGTCGAGAGTGCTTTGAAATCATGGCCTTTGGCCATCATCTGAGTGCCCACCAAAATACAGGGTTCTCCTGCTTTTACTGGTGCTAATAGGGTTTCGAATGCCTTGCGGGTTTGGGTGGTGTCCCGATCGATCCGAATCACGGGCGTGTCCGGAAAATACCCCAGCAAGGTTTCGGTTAACCGTTCGGTGCCCTGGCCGAGAGCCATCAGTTCAAGACCGCCGCAATCCGGGCACACGGCCGGGGGCCGTGATTTGTGGTCGCAGTGATGGCACCAGAGCAGATCGGGGTGTCGATGAAGTGTGGGGCGGGCATCGCAGTGTCGGCAGCCCGGTGTCCATCCGCATCCGGTGCACAATAAGACCGGTGCGTAGCCCCGACGATTCAAAAAGACGAGTACTTGTTCGCCGCGGGTTAAGGCGTGCTCGATGGCCTGCCGTCCTGTCTGTGTTAGACCGCCTTCTGGTTTGTCCCGTCGCGCATCGATGAGTTCAATGGTGGGTGGTTTGGCTTGTGTGGGGCGACTCGACAGCCGAAGTCTTTGGTATCGACCCTGATTGGCTTGGCTCCAGGTTTCCAACGCGGGGGTGGCTGAACTGAGCACAATCGGAATGCTCTGGTATTGCGCACGGACAATGGCCAAGTCTCTCGCTGAAAATCGAGTCCCTTCCTGATTTTTATACGCGGCATCGTGCTCTTCATCGACCAAGATCAGTCCCAGTCGGGGCATTGGTGTAAAAAGAGCGGACCGCGTGCCAAGAATGACATCGGCGAGCCCCTCTTTGGCCGCCATAAATGCGCGAGCACGAGCGCCCTCAGCCAGATTGGAATGCGACACTGCAAAATGGCCGTTGAGCTGACGACGGATGCGCTCCACCATTTGGCCGGTGAGTCCAATTTCAGGGACCAGCAGCAACACTTGTTGGCCGCGTTGCACGGTGGCGGCAATGAGGCTCGAGAAAACCTGGGTCTTGCCTGAACCTGTTATGCCTTGCAACAGAAATACCCCAAATTTTGAATGCGCTTTGTTTACGGCCTTGATGGCAGCCTGTTGTTCGGGGTGCAGCGTATACTCAGGACTTTGGGCTTGTCCGTCCTCGACTTTGGGAATGGGTAAGGGCTTGCCCTTACGAAGTGCGCCGGGCAGGGCCGACAGGACGAGGTCGCCAGGAGACCCGTGATAATAGTCGCTCGCGAACTCCACTAATTTGAGAATGTCCGGGGAGAGCACCGCATCGTCATCGAGCACTTCGAGTACTGACTTAAGACCCTCGTCGGTGTCCGGGGGAGGCGCGATCCCGCCAGTCATGCCAATGACCTCGCGCCGTCCGAGTGGCACTCTGACTCGAATACCGGGTGATAGAGACTCACTGTGCAGGTAGGTCAGGGGTCCGACAAAAGGGCCTGGAACAAAAACTTTTAGAAAAATGCGTGCCATAGGCTTCCGTGCAGACCAAAGACTTTGATAGACTCCGCCGCCCATACTGGATGCGGTACCTGGCGCCTAATGCGGTCAGGACGGCGGCATCCGATGACAGAGGATAAATCAGATGAAAGCGGATATTCATCCAGCCTATTCAAACGTGAAGGTAACCTGCTCGTGCGGTGCCGTCTACGAAACCCGTTCTACCAAGGGCGAGGACTTCACTGTGGACGTATGCCAAGACTGCCACCCGTTCTACACCGGCAAGCAGAAAGTACTCGACACCGGCGGTCGAATCGATCGGTTTAATAAGCGCTTCGGTGGTCGTACCATCTCTAAGTAAGCGTCGATGGCAGGCAGTACTTTGGGCTGTCTGTTCACTCTCGGCTGCGGTACACGCAGCCTGCCCACCCCCTCAATCTATCTCGCCCCCTATGTTTGTGAGCCAAGTCACAGACGGTGATACCGTGCGTCTCGAAACTGGGGAGCGAGTCCGATTGGTGGGCATTAATGCCTTTGAGATGAAGTCCACAGGATGGCAAGGCCGATATGCGCGCCAGGCGAGGGGCCGCGTCGAAGCCATGGTGCCTCGGTCCATTCAACTGACCCCCTGGCCTGCCCCCACCGATCGATACGGCCGCCTACTTGCTAATATTTGGCTCGGTGAGTCCTATGTGGCAGAGCATTTGGTCGGCGATGGATTGGCCTTGTCGGTTCAGGTCCCGCCTAATGTCCGCCTCGCTAACTGTCTGCGAGAACATGAAGTGCGTGCGCAAACTCTGAAGCATGGGGTCTGGGCCCTCGATGTCTTGCCGCTCTCACTCAGTGAGCTGGATGACTTGGGTGGTTTTCAGGATCTGGTGGGACAGGTGACACGTATTGAACAGGGTCGAACCCCAGCTGTCATTTTGGATGAGCGCCTGCGCGTCGAGTGGCTTCGTGATTTAGCGATCCCAGCGACGGGTGAGCAGGTCCGAGTGAGGGGTTGGGTCGGCAGAGCTTCTAAACCCCATCGAAGCGAAACGCCCTGGCGTCTTCGGGTGTTGCACCCAAATAACGTGGAAGTCCCCTTTAAAAAAGCTGCTGAGGCGAAGTGATCGCTGAGTCACCGTCCGGCCCGATCAGTGCATCGGGGGCAGGGTCTTTGGGTGGGTTCTCCAATAGGAAAAACTCGCGCAACGTCTCCTTCTGAGACGCGCGAGCTTTGGCGCCGGTCACCGGATCAATGCGCGTTGCAACCACCCCGGGTGGCATAGGCCAAGGTGTCTCTGGAACGCCTTCAAGTGCGTCGCGCATGAACTCGATCCAAATCGGCAAAGCGGCTCGTCCACCATACTCGGCCCGCCCTAGCGTTTTAGGCTGGTCGAAGCCGACCCATACCGAGGAGACAAGTGTGGGGTGGTAGCCGTTAAACCAGGCGTCAAATTGGTCGTTGGTGGTGCCAGTTTTTCCAGCCAAATCTTGTCGGCCCAGTTCCAATGCTCGTTTTGCAGTTCCTTGGAGGACCACATCGCGGAGCATGTCGTGCATTAAAAACTGGATGCGTGCATCCAAAACGCGGGGCGCGATGCGGGGCGTAGGTTCGATCACAAATAAGTCCGAAGAGACCGGCTTTAAGCGGTTATCGAAATTGAGATCCACGGATATCTGACGGCCTTCGCATTCTGCTTTGCACACGCTGACCGGCTCAGTTTGGTAAAGCACTGCGCCATCGGCGGATTCAATTCGGTCGATTAAGTGATGACGAACTCGATAACCGCCATTGGCAAAGACGGCATAGACTTCAGCCATTTCCACTGGGGTCAGCGAGGCGGTCCCTAAGGAAATCGACAGATCCCGTGGCAGCTTGTCTCGTTCAAGCCCAAATCGGTCAGCGATTTCCATCACCCGATTGATGCCAAGTTCCCGTACCAAACGCACTGACACCAGGTTGCGAGACCGATAAAGGGCCGTCCGAAGCCGTGTCGGTCCGAGGAACGTGCCGCTGGAATTTTGCGGGCGCCAGTCGGTTGCTGCTTCCGTTTGGTCAAACACCACGGGTGCGTCGTTGACTAAGGTGGCCGGGGTCATGCCGGCCTCCAAGGCCGCGCTGTAGATCAGCGGCTTAAAGCCTGATCCGACGAGCCGTCCGCCTTGGATGGCTCGGTTGAACTTGGATTCAAAATAATTAAAGCCACCGACCATGGCGCGAATCGCCCCGTTTTGCGGGTCGAGAGCAACGAAACCGGCTTCTACGTCTGGATTTTGCGCCAGCCACCATTGGCTTCCCTCTTGGACCACACGAATTAGGTCACCTGGGGACACCAAGGTCCGGGCGTCACTGACGGAATCGCCTACGCTGTTGACACTGCGATAGGCGCGCGCCCAACGAAAGCCTGTCCGGCTAATTTGCACGGTTTCCCCTGTTTTCAGTAGCGCGGTAATTTGGTCCTCAGAGACCTCGGTGACCACGGCAGGTGCTAAGGGGCCGATTCGGGTGATGGGTTGTAACTGAGCCAGCCAATCGGTTGGGTTCACCCCCTCTAAAGTCGCTTCAACCCCACGCCAACCATGGCGGCGGTCGTACTCCAAAAGGCCTGTCACTACGGCATTTTGCGCGGATTTTTGGGCTTGGCCGTCGATGGTGGTGAAGACCCTCAGGCCGTCGGTGTATGCATCGTCGTTGAAAATCTCAAGTGCGATACGGCGCGCTTCTTCTGCCACATAGGGGGCGCTTAAATCGAGTTGTATGCCATGCAGCCGGGCGGTCACAGGCTGATCAATCGCTGCTTGGTAATCCGCCTCTGAGATGTAGTCGAGCTTCAGCATCCGCCCCAGAATCCAATCTCGTCGCTCTTTAGCGCGTACGGGATTGGCAATCGGATTGTATTTCGAGGGGGCCTTCGGCAATCCGGCAATCATGGCCGATTGCGCGAGTGTCAGCTCATCGAGGGGTTTGCCGTAATAAATTTCAGCGGCAGCATTGACCCCATAAGCGCGGTGACCCAAGAAAATGACGTTGAAATAGAGCTCAAGGATTTCGTCTTTAGTCAGCGCTTTTTCGATCTCAAGTGCCAACAAAATCTCCCGGAACTTACGGGCAAAGGTGCGTTCGTGACTCAAGAAATAGTTTTTCGCGACCTGCATCGTAATGGTGGAGCCACCGGACTGAATTTGACCGCTCGAGACCAGTTGCCATGCCGCACGACCCAGACCCAAAAGATCAATGCCAACGTGGTCTCTGAAGTTGTCATCCTCGGCTGCTAAAAATGCTTTGACCAAATCGACAGGCACCTCATTGATGCTGACCGGGTCGCGGCGTTTTTCACCGAATTGGGCGATCAGCAGTCCGTCGCGTGAGAAAACTTGCAAGGGGGTTTGCAGCTGGACTGTACGCAAGGACTCGACATCGGGCAGGCCAGGCTTCAGATACAGGTAGCCGCCGATCAAGACAAACAGCGTGAAAGCCACGCCTGCGATTGCAACGCCGGTGAATAATCTGAAAGTGCTTTTCACAGTAGTCCCGTCCAGTCCAAGCCCGCAGTGTACCTAAAATCAAAGTCCAATACCGAGTTGACCGACGTCATTTTCCTGCTTCGCTGTGAGCAAAGGGAGGAATTCCAATGTCTGAGACAAAGCACACGCGGATCGCATATTGGCTATCCGATCGCGTGGTGATTGGGCAAGGGGACGAGGCTGAGTCTTGGCCCCTAAACGACCCGATGGCCTTGCTGGCCCAGTTGGATGATGCCGTGGTCACTTGGGTGGTAGCGGAATACTGGGTCGAACGGCATTGGGTGGCGGTCGAGGGGAATCCTAAATCCGTTGCCATAGAGCGCGGTCACGACGTGGCCTGGGTGCAATCGGAGGGTCGGTGGCATCAGGTGGTGGCGGGGCTGACCGTGCCTGGCTTGCAATGGCTCGCCCCTTTTTTGGAGTCCCCGCGCACGCACGCCGTCATCCCCGAAGCAGAATGGGTGCTTGCCGGCGAAGCGCCAGGCGTTTATGCCTGGATTGGGGCGGAAGGGGTTGCTTATGCGGCCCATTGGCATCAGTCGACGGTGTGCGCGTTGGGGGCATGGCGGAATCCTTCATTACTCGGTCTCGAGCAATGGGCGAACCGTGAAGGTGTGATGGTACCCGAGGGATACAACGACTCCCTGGCATTAAAAATACCGGTGTGCGGTGAATCTCGTTGACTGGCGAAAAAGAGCGTCCCGGACTCGGCTTCGATGGCTGGGGCGATGGTCGCTTTGGTTGTCTTTGAGTGTCGCCACTGTGACGGGGTCTGTGGTGATGGCTTTACACGCCTTGTCGCAGGCAGTGCCAGACCGCCTCGATGAATGGCAGACGCTCTCCAAGACGCATCAGAGTTTAAGTGACACAGTCCGACAGCTGCATGACCAACTGTCGGTACATCACCAAGCGGCAGAGGCAACCCTCCAGGCTGCAGACACTCTGGCATTACGTCGCGCTCGCTTATTGGACGCGATTCAAGGGGTGCCACTGAGATTGTTGGCGCTTCACGATCACACAGAGACCACCCGGATCCGCGTTCAGGTGGGGTCGCTGTCGGTTTTGCAGGCTTCGCCGGGCTGGTCAAAGATGCGTCCTGAGTCGATTCATGCCACCGACGCTGGCGTTGTGATTGCACTGCGTATCGATGAGTGATCCAAGGCAGAGGATTTGGGTGGTGAAGCACACGATTACCGTGCTGGTGGTTTGGTTTTGTTTGTCTGTGGCGACAGCCGGGGCGCTATTTGTTGAGCCGGCATTTTCTCACTACGTCGAGAAACTGCGAGTGGTTAATCAGATAGAGGCCGCATCTCTCCAAATCGAACAGTGGCGACGCCAAATTGCCACCGATCAGGCAAACATAGACGCGATAGAGCGCGAAATGATTGAGGTGGATCTAACCCTAGCCACAGCGTGGTTAGAGAACAGCGGTGCCTCTGTGCTCGATGCCCGTGCTGAGGCCGGCGAGTGGCGATTTACGCTCACCGGAGACCCAGAGCGGGTGTGGACCGGTTTGTATGATTTGGCTGGACTTGTCCATGGACTGGTACTGTCGTCCATCGATATCGAGATGCGCTCTGAAGGGGCCTCGATTCAGGCCGTTCTGGCGGCGCGACCTCCGCTGATTCGATATGCCGGGCCATCGCGTTTCGGAGAGATTGTCGCAGTGCCCTTCGGCGGTGCGTTGTCCTGCCCCAAGGCCCATGCAGTGAGTCGATTGGGTGATGTGCTGTGGGTACAGGATCACGCGTCAATTCAGCGGATTCGGTTGGGGGAGTGGTTGGACCAGGACTGGCGGCTGGTCGGTGTGCATAGCGATCGATTGGTTTTGAAAAGCGTCATTGGCAGCAGTTGCCTGAGTCAGGTGGTTCGATGAGACAGGGCATCTTTTTTCTATGTTGGCTGTGGGCCGGTCAGGTCGGGGCACTCGAGCTTCGCGTGACTGACCAGCCGTTGTCTGATGTGGTGGCGGCCTTGGTTTCTGAAACCGGCTGGTCTGTGGCCGTGCCTCCGGGATTTCAAAAGGCGCCGACGACGCTCTCCATTGATACCGGCACACCCGAGGCCGCTCTGCGGGCCATCGCAGAATTTCATGGCTTAACGGTTGGGGGCGGTCCGGTGGCCTGGAGACTCCAAACGGTGGTTGCAGAACAAGAACTCAAGGTGTTTGAGCTAAGACACCGTGAAGCGACTGAAATCTTAAATCTGTTAACGGACGCGGGCTGGGGTAATCAGGCGTCGCTGGCTTTGGTGGCCGACCCGGACACCAACCGGATTGTGGTCACGGGGGATGTGGCTCAAGTCAAAGCAGTGGCGGCCTTGGTTCAGGTGCTGGATGTAGAGGTCTCACAAATTCTGATTGAGGCGAAGCTGGTCTCAATGGACACACAGGTGCGACAAGCACTCGGTGTGCAATGGTCGTTCGCCACCGGTAAGAATGGGCGAAGCGGGGTCTCTGGGCGAACCTCAGGCTCGCCACCGGATCCCTCTGCCGGGGCACTTTCCTTAGCCTTTGTGTCGGATCCACGGCTGTTGGCATTGGAGCTGCAAGCCATCGAAGCCACCGGCGGTGGGGAAGTGATCTCCGAGCCGAGGATTGTGACCAGCAACCGACGGCCGGCCACCATTCGACAGGGAGAGCAATTGCCGTTTGTCACCGTTGACCAAAACGGTCAAAGTCGGACTGAATTCAAGGATGCGGTTTTGGAACTCAAGGTCACGCCCATTCTGCGGGAAGATGGTCGGATCGAAATGACGCTCGATATTCGCCAAGACCAGGTCAGTCAGTTGAGCACCGCGCAAGGGCCTGCAATCGATACGCGCGAGCTGAACACACGAGTTACGGTCGACCCTGGGCAAACTCTGGTCTTGGGCGGCATCTATGAATCCAAAGAAGAAGAAATAACCACCGGGGTGCCTGGGTTATCGGCCATTCCCTTGTTAGGCCGGGCCTTTCGCTCAACAGAGCATCGTTCCTTTAAGTCAGAGCTGTTAATATTCATTACACCCCGCGTCCTATAATCAGAGGTTCCATGACGTCCAGTGCGACCAGTTATTTTTTGATCGGCCCGACCGGCGCCGGCAAGACCACTGTGGGACGTTTATTGGCCACGTCATTGAATCTCGTATTCATCGATTTGGACGAGGAGATCGAAGCGCGATCGGGTGCAGACATTCCGTGGATCTTCGATGTGGAAGGCGAGATTGGCTTTCGTGATCGTGAATCCAAGGCGCTGGTAGATCTGATTGATCGGCCGGGCATCGTATTGTCGACCGGAGCCGGTGTCGTTGTGCGCCCTGAAAATCGAGCCATATTATCGGCACATAAGCCATCGGTTATTTGGTTGAAAGTGGATTTGAAAACGCAGTACGAGCGCCTGAGGCACGATAAGGGCCGTCCTCTATTGCAAGTCGACGACCCTAAGGCGAAATTGCGTGCCATGGCGACTGAGCGCGAGCCTTGGTATGCGGAGTGCGCAGGCGTGCAGGTGTCCACCGGACGGGCCAGCCCCAACGCGGTGGTGAAACGAATATTAGCGGGATTGGGAGTAGGCCAATGACGGTTTTGCAGGTGGACTTGGGCGATCGTTCGTATCCCATCGAGATTGGCACGCCTTTGTTAACGGCCTCGCATTTGACGCCCTGGATTCGGGGTAAGCAGGTTCTGGTTGTGACCAACACGACGTTGGCGTCGCTCTATTTACAGCCCGTGCTTGAAGCGTTGTCTGAATTTGATGTGGCGACCGTGGTTTTGCCCGATGGTGAGGCTTACAAACAGTTAGATACCTTAAATGCCATTTACGAGACCGCGCTGACCCGTCGATTTTCAAGAAATGCCACCTTTGTAGCCTTGGGCGGTGGCGTTGTGGGTGACATGGTGGGATTTGCCGCGGCCACCTATCAGCGTGGCGTCCCCTTCATTCAAATTCCGACCACGTTGTTGGCCCAAGTGGACTCATCCGTGGGCGGTAAGACAGGCGTCAACCACCCGCTTGGAAAAAATATGATTGGTGCCTTTCATCAGCCTGTTGCGGTTTTAGCCGACACCCAGGTGTTGTCTACGCTGCCCAATCGTGAGCTGTCGGCGGGTCTCGCTGAGGTCATTAAGTACGGTTTACTGGGCGACATTCAATTTTTGGGTTGGATCGAGTCCTCGATGGATGCGTTGGTTGCTCGGGATGCCGATGCGTTGACTTATGCCATTGCCCGCTCGTGTGAGATGAAGGCCGATATTGTTGCGCGCGATGAAAAAGAGGGCGGCGTGAGAGCCTGGTTGAATCTGGGGCATACCTTTGGCCACGCGATCGAAGCCCATTTGGGATACGGCGATTGGCTGCACGGAGAGGCTGTGGGTGCAGGCATGGTGATGGCGGCTCGCGCATCGGCTGCTCTTGGGGACCTGTCAGAACAGGATGTGGAGCGAGTAGTGCGTGTGTGCGAGCGGGCCGGCCTACCTGTGACACCTCCCGCGGGCATGACGCCCAGCGATTTTTTGCGGCACATGGCGGTCGATAAGAAAAATATAGACGGTCAACTTCGGTTGGTGCTGCTTCGCCGTTTGGGAGAGGCCTACATTGCCGATGCCGTACCCTCGGACGTGTTAGAAGCAGTGCTGACCGCGTGTTGCCACTAGTCCCCTCTCAACGAGCGGCACGCGACCGACTCAAGGCCGCACTTCGATTCGCTGGCGATGTGGTGATCTTGGTGGGCGCCCCCGGTCAGGGAAAATCGCATCTCTTAGAAACCCTGATCCTAGAGACACCCGTTTCGCCCCTGTTTCTAAAAGGACAAGAGATCTCCTCTCGCGCTGACGCGATTACGCAATTGGCGGCCTCTGTTGGGCTTCTGACCGATGCCGATGAGGCACATCTCCTCACGCGCCTGCATCAGCAGAAATCGAAAGAGACCGCTCGGGGTGCATTTGATATCGCAGTGGATCCAGCAGATGCACTTCCGGATGCCGTGCTGCTTTGGTTGAGTGAAATGGCCAAAGGCCGATACGGCGAATCGTGGTCTGTTCTTTTGGTGGGCGATTCAGCTCTGGCAAATCGAGCCATATCGTTGGGGCTTGTGCCAAGCCAGGTGGTTCTGCCGAGATGGGATGTGGCGGACCTCGAAAGTGCCTGGCCAGCAGGTTCACCTGGGCTCCCGAAGGCTGCGATGGAATCTGCACTCGCGCAGTTGGCAGATCGGCCAGGTGAGCTAATGGCTGCTCTGACTGAGTCTGTGGATCAGTTTATGCCGGTGTCTTCCTCAAACCCGGAACAGGAATTCAACAACCCTCGATCTCGCGCACCGCGTCGCCGCCTCTGGATTTTTCTTGCTCTGGGTGCGATTCTTTTGCTTGTACTGGCGTACGGTCAGTTTCAGGCCACACACAAACCACCGCCAGTCACCCCAACGATCATTCCGTTGAACTCCGGATCAGGGGATTAATTCAGTCAGTCGTTGATATTTGCTCGAAAGGCCCGTGAGACATATACTACGCGGCCTTTTTCTCTGCGGATTCAGGCGGTTGACTTCGCATGATGGACCGGACGCGTCAGGCAATCCGTGCACGCCAGCGCGACGACAAGGGATAGATTTTTGAGGTGGGAGATGCCCGCCTTGCTCATAAATGGTGGCGGCCTACAGGGGTCGCATAGGTAGGAAAGCATATGACCAAAGGTCTCTATACACCCGGCGAGTTCCGCGACAATTGTGGGTTTGGCTTGATCGCGCATTGCGAAGGCGAGCCCAGTCATCACCTGTTGATGACTGCCATCGGGGCGCTGACGTGTATGACTCACCGTGGCGGTATTGCAGCAGACGGTAAGACCGGCGACGGGTGCGGTCTGTTGTTCCAAATGCCACAGCGATTCATGCGCGCTGAAGGTGCGAAGGTCGTAGGTCGTGAGTTGGCCGACTTGTTTGCGGTGGGCATGGTGTTCCTATCAACCGACGAGCGGGCACAAGCTGACGCCCGTAAGGCCATCGAGCAGGTGTTGTCTGAGCGAAGTCTGACTTGCGTCGGTTGGCGCGATGTCCCCGTTGACCCCACCAACTTGGGCCCGATCGCAAAAGGGAATATGCCGGCGTTTTGCCAATTTTTCGTTGAGCCGACCACTCAAGACCAGGCCAAGTTTGATAACGAGCTGTTTATGGCCTCTCGCTTGATCGAGCGGGTTTTGTCGGGCGATCAGGACAATTACCTCTGCTCACTGTCGCGTCGAGTGGTCTCATATAAAGGCCTGATGATGCCGGTGGATCTGCCGAACTTTTATCCAGATCTCAACCATCCCGATATGGAAACTGCCATCTGCGTGTTCCACCAGCGGTTCTCAACCAATACCTTGCCTCGTTGGCCGTTGGCTCAGCCGTTCCGATTGCTGGCACATAACGGTGAAATCAATACCATCGCGGGCAACCGTAACTGGTCGAAAGCGCGCGGCCACTTGTTTAAGTCAGACCGTTTGCCTGAGATCGATCAAATATTGCCCCTGGTGAACACCACAGGTTCGGACTCCTCGAGTCTCGACAATATGTTGGAAGTGATGGTGGCCGGCGGCATGGACCTGTTCCGTGCGGTTCGCATGCTTGTACCACCTGCATGGCAGAACGTGGATGACATGGATGCTGATCTGCGGGCGTTTTATGAATACAACTCAATGCACATGGAGCCTTGGGATGGTCCTGCGGGCATCGTATTGACCGACGGTCGATTCGCGTGTTGCTTACTTGACCGAAATGGGCTGCGTCCCGCGCGCTGGGTGAAAACCACCAACGGTTACCTGACCGTAGCCTCTGAAGTCGGTACCTGGGATTACAAGCCTGAAGAGGTGGTGGCCAAAGGCCGTGTGGGTCCTGGTGAGCTCTTGGCTATCGACACCGAGACCGGTGAGTTGCTGACAGCCGAGCAAATCGACAATCAATTGAAGACACGCCAGCCGTACAAGAAGTGGCTGCGTGAGCAAACCATTCGGTTCGAAGCGGACATGAAGGATCCGTTTTCAGATCTCCGTCCGTTGAGTGAGCAGGGTCTCGACCCATACATGAAACTCTTCAACTTGACCCGTGAAGAGCGTGAGTCTGTGATCAAGCCCCTGGCAGAAACCGGTCAAGAGGCGGTCGGCTCTATGGGGGACGATACGCCCATGGCGGTCTTGTCGACGGAGCAGCGGCATACCGCAGACTATTTCCGCCAGCAATTTGCGCAGGTGACGAATCCGCCGATTGATCCATTGCGTGAAGCGATCGTGATGAGCTTAGAGACCTGCTTGGGCGTGGAGCTCAATCCATTTGAAGAAACCGCAGATCACGCGGAGCGAATCATTTTGCATTCGCCTGTGTTGTCGGCGCCAAAAATGGATCGGCTGAAAGCCTTTGAGCATCCAGGCTATGGCAGAGCAATGATTCCATTGGCGTTTGATCCATCGCTTGGTCTGAAAAATGCGGTAGAGGCGGTTTGCCAGCAAGCCGTGGATGCGGTGCGTGCGGGCAAAACATTGCTGATTTTGTCCGACCGTGAAGTCGCGGCCGACCAGTGGGTGGTGTCAGCGACTATGGCCACAGGCGCGGTGCATCATCGCCTGATTAAGGAAGGGCTGCGCTGCTCGGCTAATATCGTGGTGGACACTGGTGAAGCGCGCGACTCGCATCATTTTGCGGTCTTGCTCGGGTTTGGTGCGACGGCGGTTTATCCCTATCTCTCGTATCGCGTCATCAACGACTTGGTGGAATCCGATGAGTTGATTGGCGATCCATTGGAGCTGCATCGCAACTACCGGAAAGGGATTAACAAAGGGTTGTTGAAGATCCTATCGAAGATGGGTATTTCAACCATTGCCAGTTACCGCGGTGCGCAGCTCTTCGAGGCCATTGGTTTGGCCGATGAAGTGGTCGATCTGTGTTTCAAAGGGGTACAAAGCCGCATCGCAGGGGCTGATTTCTCAGACTTTGAAGCTGATCAGAAGCTGCGTCAGGCAATGGCCTGGTCGAAGCGAAAGCCGGTGCCTCAGGGTGGATTCTTGAAGTACATGCACGGGGGTGAGTACCACGCGTACAACCCCGATGTGGTTCAAACCCTGCAGCAGGCGGTTCAAACTGGGTCTTATTCGACGTATCAGCGCTATGCGAAATTGGTGAATGAGCGCCCCGTGGCTACCTTGCGCGATTTGCTGAAGCTGCAGCTTGATGCCGGGCAGGCAATTTCAATTGATGAGGTCGAGCCGGTCGAATCGATTCTGAAGCGATTTGATTCAGCCGGGATGTCCTTAGGCGCCTTGAGTCCCGAAGCGCATGAGGCATTGGCGCAAGCCATGAACGAGCTGGGCGCACGGTCCAACTCGGGCGAAGGCGGCGAAGACCCAGTCCGATTTGGGACCACAAAGGTCTCTAAAATTAAGCAAATTGCCTCGGGCCGATTCGGTGTGACTCCGCACTATTTGGTGAATGCGGAAGTACTGCAGATTAAGGTGGCACAAGGTGCGAAGCCGGGTGAAGGTGGGCAATTGCCGGGCGGTAAGGTCAATGCTTTGATCGCACGGCTGAGATATTCCGTGCCTGGTGTGACGCTGATTTCTCCGCCACCGCATCACGATATTTACTCGATTGAGGATTTGGCTCAGTTGATTTTTGACCTGAAGCAGGTCAATCCGCGGGCCCTTGTGTCGGTGAAGCTGGTGAGTGAGCCAGGTGTTGGCACCATTGCCGCCGGTGTGGCAAAAGCCTATGCCGACTTGATCACGATCTCCGGTTACGACGGCGGTACGGCAGCCAGCCCGATCACGTCGATTAAGTACGCGGGCTCGCCTTGGGAGCTTGGCTTGTCTGAAGCGCATCAAGCCCTTCGAGCCAATGATCTGCGTGACAAGGTTCGGTTGCAGACCGATGGTGGCTTGAAGACCGGTTTGGATGTGGTGAAAGCCGCCATTCTGGGTGCGGAAAGTTTCGGCTTCGGGACAGCGCCGATGGTGGCGATGGGCTGTAAGTATCTGCGGATTTGTCACTTGAACAACTGTGCCACAGGGGTTGCGACGCAGAACGACTACCTCCGTGAGCAGCATTTCCGCGGCACCGTGGAAATGATCAAGCATTTCTTCTTGTTCGTTGCGGAAGAAACGCGTGAGTTGATGGCTCAGTTGGGTGTGCGCACCCTTGCTGACTTGGTCGGACGTACGGATTTGTTGACTCAAATTGGTGGTCGCTCTGCACGTCAGGCCAAACTCGATTTCGGTCCGATTTTGTATCAAGGACCTGAGCACAACGGGAAACCTCAGTTGTGTGCGGTCGAGAAGAATCCGCCCTACGATGAGGGCTTATTGAATAAGGCCATCGTGGACGCCACGCGCGACGCGGTTGCAACCGGCCAGGGCGGCGAATTTGCGTTTGCGATCACCAACTGTGACCGCTCGGTGGGCGCCACCTTATCCGGTGAAATTGCTCTGACTCATGGTCTTGAAGGGTTGCCAAAGCCCATTCGCATCCAATTGACTGGAACTGCTGGTCAGAGCTTCGGTGTGTTCAATGCCCCGGGCTTGGAGATGACTTTAGAAGGCGACGCCAACGATTATGTTGGTAAGGGCATGGCCGGTGGTCAGTTGGTGATTGCACCGCCGAAAGGTTCTCAGTTTGCGTCGCAAGAGACAGCAATTATCGGTAACACCTGTTTGTACGGTGCGACCGGCGGTACCTTGTATGCGGCAGGCCGTGCCGGCGAGCGATTTGCGGTGCGAAATTCAGGCGCTACCGCGATCGTAGAAGGCGCGGGTGATCACTGCTGTGAATACATGACAGGTGGCTTGGTGATTGTCTTGGGCGATACCGGACGGAACTTTGGTGCAGGTATGACCGGCGGGTTCGCCTACGTGCTGGATCAATCCCGTGCATTTGTGGATCGGTACAACCACGAGTTGGTGGAAATTGCCCGGATCAGCACCGAGCACATGGAGCAATATCGAGCGCATTTGCGCGGTCACCTGGTGGAATATGTGGCGGCGACAGGCAGTGCCTGGGGCCAAGCGATTCTCGATGATTACGAGACCTTTGTGGGTCGGTTCTGGTTAGTGAAGCCCAAGGCTGCGAGCTTAGGGGATTTATTGGCCAGCTCACGTGCTGACGCACAATAACGGAGGCGAACATGGCAAATCGATTGAATAACTCGTTTCAATTCGTGGATGTGGGTCGGACAGACCCTGAAAAACGCCCCATAGAGACTCGAAAAGAGGCTTTTGTCGAAATTTACGAAGGCTTTAAACCGGAGCAGGCCTCAGGGCAGGCGCATCGGTGTCTGAGTTGTGGGAATCCCTATTGTTCGTGGAAGTGCCCGGTCCATAACCACATCCCAAATTGGCTTGAACTGATCAGCCAAGGCAACATCATGGCGGCCGTCGAGTTGTGTCATAAGACCAATTCACTGCCTGAAGTTTGTGGTCGCGTGTGCCCCCAAGATCGTTTGTGTGAAGGCGCGTGTACCCTCAACGATGGGTTTGGTGCGGTCACCATCGGTTCAGTTGAAAAATACATTACAGACACGGCGTTCGCCCTGGGCTGGCGTCCTGACATGTCGTCGGTGGTGTGGACCGATAAGCGGGTGGCCATCATCGGGGCCGGACCGGCCGGTTTGGCCTGTGCGGATATCTTGGCACGCGGTGGCGTGAAGCCCGTTGTGTTTGATCGGCATCCAGAGATTGGTGGCCTTCTGACTTTCGGGATTCCCGAGTTCAAACTTGAAAAAACCGTGATGACCCGCCGTCGTGAGATTTTTGAAGGCATGGGCGTTGAATTCCGTCTGAACACTGAAGTCGGCAAAGACATCAGTGTGGGCGAGCTCATGGAGTCTTTCGATGCGGTGTTCTTGGGCATGGGAACCTATACCAGCATGGCCGGTGGATTCCCCGGCGAGAATCTGCCCGGCGTCTTTAAAGCACTCCCGTTTTTGATTTCTAACGTCAATCGGTGCCTGGGTTTTGAAAAGGACCCCTCTGAATTCATCAACATGAAGGGTAAGCGCGTGATCGTGCTTGGCGGTGGCGATACGGCGATGGACTGCAACCGGACGTCCATTCGTCAGGGAGCCAAGTCGGTCACTTGTGTCTATCGCCGAGACGAAGCCAACATGCCGGGTTCGCGTAAAGAAGTTGCCAATGCCCGCGAAGAGGGCGTGAAGTTCTTGTTCAACCGTCAGCCGGTTGAAGTGATCGGGGATGCAACCGGTGTCACAGGCGTGAAGTTTGTGACCACTCAGTTGGGCGAACCCGACGCCAACGGTCGCCGTTCACCCGAAGTGGTGCCAGGCTCTGAAGAAGTGATCCCAGCGGACTGCGTCTTGATTGCCTTTGGTTTCCGTCCAAGCCCAGCGGACTGGTTTACCGATCTGTCGATTGAGACCAACGATGGGGGATTGGTGGTGGCGCCAGAAGAGCAGGCACTGCCTTATCAGACATCGAACCCGAAAGTGTTCGCCGGCGGCGACATGGTTCGTGGTTCAGACCTGGTTGTGACAGCCATTGCAGAAGGTCGCGGGGCGGCCGACGCCATTTTGGATTACTTAGGAGTATGACCATGCGTGATGAAACCCTAGCCATCCATGCAGGCTACACGACAGATCCCACGACCAAAGCGGTCGTTCCCCCGATTTGCCAGAACGTCGCGTTTGAGTTTGATGACGCGGCCCACGGGGCGGCACTCTTTAACTTAGAGGTCCCAGGGAATATTTACACACGGATTATGAATCCGACCTGTGACGTACTTGAGCAGCGCGTTGCGGCGCTTGAAGGTGGCATTGCAGCCTTGGCTGTATCCTCTGGGATGGCGGCAATCACTTATGCGATTCAGACGTTGGCCAGCCAAGGACACAACATTGTGACCACGCCACAATTGTACGGCGGGACCTACACCTTATTTGCGCACATGTTGCCAAGCCAAGGGATCGAGGTGCGGTTCGCAGAGACGGATCACCCCGATGATCTGGCGTCTTTGATCGATGAAAATACCCGTGCAGTCTATTGCGAAACCATCGGTAACCCGGCGGGTAATGTGGTGGACATCGCGGCCATGGCGAAGATGGCAACGGCCCACGGTGTGCCATTGGTTGTCGATAACACGGTGGCTACGCCCGCCTTGTGTAAACCCATCGCGCTCGGCGCGCACATCGTGGTGCATGCGCTGACAAAGTTCATGGGCGGACACGGCAATTCGCTCGGTGGCATCATCGTGGACGGTGGCCAATTCGATTGGGCCGCGCACGCCGATAAGTTTCCGGGTATGACGGCTCCAGAGCCCGCCTATCATGATGTGGTCTACAGCGACGCATTCGGTCCGGCCGCCTTTATCGCGCGTGCACGGACGGTGCCCTTGCGTAATACAGGTTCGGCCTTGGCACCGATGAACGCATTCCTGTTGCTTCAGGGCATTGAGACCCTGAATCTTCGGATGGAGCGGCATTGTGAAAACACCTTGGCAGTGGCGCAGTTTTTGAAGTCACATCCCGCGATCGAGTGGGTGAGCTATGCCGGATTGCCTGAGCATCCGCACCATGGGCTGGTTAAGACACAGCTGGGCGGTCGCGCGTCGGCTTTGTTGACGTTCGGTGTGCGTGGCGGCTTCGATGCGGGCGTTCGCTTCTATGACGCGCTGGGTTTATTCAAGCGGTTGGTTAACATCGGTGATGCCCGATCGTTGGCCTGTCATCCGGCCTCGACGACCCATCGGCAGTTGTCAGAAGAAGAGCAAGCGAAGGTCGGTGTGAAGCCTGAAATGATCCGTTTGTGTGTGGGCATTGAGCACATCGATGACATTTTGGCGGATCTGAGTCAGGCGCTAGAAAAAGTATGACGGATTTAAAAAACGACCGGTTCCTCCGCGCGCTCATGCGCCAGCCGGTAGATCAGACGCCTGTGTGGATGATGCGCCAGGCCGGTCGATATCTTCCTGAGTACCGTGCGACACGTGCTCAGGCAGGGGACTTCATGAGCCTGTGTAAAAACGCAGAGTTAGCCTGTGAAGTCACCATCCAACCGCTTGAGCGGTATCCGTTGGATGCAGCTATCTTGTTCTCCGACATCCTGACGATCCCCGATGCGATGGGTTGCGGTCTGTACTTCGAAGCCGGAGAGGGCCCCCGTTTCTCGAATCCTGTGCGGACAGCCGCCGATATCGATCGGTTACCGGTGCCGCCAATGGCCGATGCCCTGGATTATGTGATGAATGCGGTGAAAACCATTCGTCGTGAATTAAATGGTCGGGTGCCGCTGATCGGGTTCTCAGGCAGCCCATGGACCTTGGCGACTTATATGATCGAAGGGGCAGGCTCCAAAGAATACCGCTACGCCAAAGGCCTGATGTATTCAGATCCAGGTGCTCTGCATGCCCTGTTAGAAAAACTTGCGGCTGCTGTGACCGATTACCTCAATGCGCAAATCGCAGCCGGCGCACAAGCGGTGCAAATTTTTGATACCTGGGGGGGTGTCCTGACCGAGCCCGCCTACCGTGAGTTTTCCTTGAAATATATGGAATCGATTGTTCAGGGTTTGGTCCGTGAAGCCGACGGTCGTCCGGTTCCAGTTATTTTGTTCACCAAAGGCGGTGGCCAGTGGCTTGAGGCGATGGCCGATACCGGATGCGATGCCTTAGGTCTGGATTGGACCGTTGATGTGGGTCAATGTCGTGAACGAGTCGGAAATCGGGTGGCGCTTCAAGGTAATCTCGATCCGTCGGTCCTGTTTGGTAACGATGAGCAGATTCGGCGCGAGGTTGAGCGGGTATTGACCAGCTTCGGTTCGCACCCGGGTCATGTATTTAATTTAGGCCATGGGATTAATCAGCACGTTGATCCGTCACGTCCTGCCACTATGATCAAGGCAGTGCAAGAGATCAGCCGGGCCCTGCACGCCGGCACTAACTGAGGAATACCCATGCGCTTCCCATTTCTCGTGATTGGCCTATTCGGTTCAAGCGTCGCGTTCGCGAATCCGTTGACGCTTTCGGATGTGTATGAGTTGGCGCGCGCCAACGATCCCGCCTTATCCGGGCAAGTGGCGATTCGAGATGCGGCCTCGGCTCGTGAAGATCAAACTCGAGCTGGTCGAGGGTTGAGTGTAGATGCCAGCGCAACAGCCCAAGCCACTGAAAATTTGGTCACCGATAACACCAGTGAAACCGGGAGCTTGTCGGTGACGTTTAGCTTGCCTCTGTACAACCGTGAACTGAATGCCTCAATCAGATCGCAACGAGCCAGTGCCCGCGGTGCAGACGCCACTTTGGCGGCGTATCGTCAAACACATATGGTGTCTGTGGCTGAGGCGTACTTTGATGTGCTGTCTGCCGAGCAGGATCTGGCGGCCGCCAAAGCTGAGGTGACCGCGTTTGAGCGCCAGTTAGAGCAGGCCGAAGAACGACTGTCGGTGGGTATCGGGACCCGAGTCGATGTGGATCAGGCGCGTGCGCGACTCGATCTGGCCCAGGTGTCGGTGATTTCGTCCGAGGTAGCCTTGGAGACGGCGCAATCTGCGCTGTCGGAATTGATTGATCAGCCGGTCATGGCCTTGGCCGATTTAAGCGAAGCCTTTGAAGCCACCGTGCATCGGTCGATGCAGAACGATATCGACGCCTGGGTGCAAGCACACCCCTCGGTCATCGCAAAACAAGAAGCGTTAGGCAGTGCCTATGCGTCTTTGGATCAGGCTCGGGCAGAGACCACGCCCAGCGTGGCCTTGTCTTCGAAATTTAGTATGTCCGATACCTCAGGCAGTGCGACGGCTTCGGCCAATGGGACATCGCGGTCCAACGTGGTCTCTATGACGTTATCAGCGCCCCTTTTCACCAACGGAGCTCGGGATGCCGGTGTGGCCGTGGCCATGGCGGGCGTAGAGCAGGCTCAGGCTGATTTGTTGGCTACCGAGCGGGCTGTAAAGTCGGGCATCGCTCTGGCATACCGCGCCCTAGAGGCCAGTGCCAGAACAGTTGAAGCCCGGCAGTTGGCCATTGTCTCTGCAGCCAGTCGGCTCGAGGCCACCGAAGCCGCCTATGCCGTGGGTGCGGGGGACATCGTTGAAGTGTTAAACGCCCAGAAAGATCTCATCGCGGCGGAACGCGATTTGGCTAAGGCACGACATACCCATGTCATCCGTCAGTTGGAATTTGATCAAGCGATGGGTGATTTGTCAGACAGCGCCATCGCCCGCATTGACGACACCCTTCAGTGAAAATCCCGCTGGCTTGGGGTGAGCGCCCCAAGCCATGCGCTGAGATCTTCTAAATGGTCTGCGATCACATGCACGACACCGTGTTCAGATTGGACTTTTCCCCGAATTTTTAACAGCCGGCTTTGCAAAATGGCCTGACGATAGGTGTCGACCAGTGAGGGCCAGACGATGCAGTTGATTGGACCGTCTTCGTCTTCTAGCGTGATGAAGACCACGCCCGATGCAGAGCCCGGTCGCTGACGGGTGGCCACTAAGCCTGCGACAGACACCGTTAAATCAGCATGCCTGGGCAGCCGGATCAGCTCGTTGGCGCGTCGACATGTTTTAAAGGGCGGTTTGGTCCGTAATAACTGCATCGGATGCGCTTCCAGCGACAGTCCGGTGGTTTGGTAGTCGGCAACCAGTGTTTCCCCAAGTTTGGGGGCTCTGGGTGCGTGATCACCAGAATCTTTGGTATGTCTGAATAAAGGCAGTTGTGATTCGGCGTCACCGAGTTGCCAAAACCCATCGAATCGATTGTCGGTGAATGACCGAAAGGCATGGGCACCTGCCAGTGTCTCAAGTTCCCCAGTTTTGAGCCCAGTTTGCCAACGGAAGGTTTCCAAACTGGGGAAGGGGCCGTTTCGATGGCTCACAATGGACTCTGCTGTTTGCTGTGATAAGCCTTTGATGAGGTGAAAACCTAACCGGATAGCAGGGCCTTGTTCACTGGCTTCTAGGGTACTGAGCCATTCGGAGTGATTGACGTCGATCGGCCGAACCTCGATCCCATGCCGTTGAGCATCGGCCAGTAATTGCGAGGGGGTGTAAAAGCCCATGGGTTGTGCATTGAGTAAGCCTGTATAGAAAGCGGCCGACAGATGGCATTTCAACCAGGCGGATACATAGACAAGCAGTGCAAAACTCGCAGCATGGGATTCTGGAAATCCGTATTTTCCGAACCCTTCAATTTGATGACACAACCGCTCCGCGAATGCGCGGTCATGACCTCGGGCACACATGCCACTGACGATTTGATCATGAAAGTGCGCCAGTCCCTGACCGCCTTTCCAAGACGCCATTGCACGTCGCAAGGCATCGGCTTGGCCGGCCGAAAAGCCTGCGGCCACCATGACCAGTTGGATCACTTGTTCCTGGAAGATCGGTACACCGAGTGTGCGATCTAAAACGTCTGCGATGGCCTTCGGTTGAGGCTCTCGGGCCTCAAGTCCATCGCGCCGTCGGAGATAGGGGTGCACCATGTCCCCCTGAATCGGACCGGGTCGAACAATCGCAACCTCCACCACCAAATCGTAATAGGTGCGGGGCTTTAGGCGCGGCAGCATGGCCAATTGGGCGCGCGACTCGACTTGGAACACGCCAATGGCATCGCCTCGGCACAGCATGTCATAGACCTTGGGATCTTCAGCAGGAATGTCGGATATTTGGGCCGGTGGCGAGGCATAGGGGCCTTGTGTGGGGGCGTGGCTCTTCGCATAGCCAGTCGCCAATGCCAGCGCATGTCGGATCGCGCTTAACATCCCAAGTGCCAGCACATCAATTTTCATAAGCCCTAAGGCTTCGATGTCGTCTTTATCCCACTGCAGACAGGTGCGGGTCTCCATGGCGGTGTTTTCAATGGGGCAGAGGGCTGACAACGGTCCTTCAGAAATCACAAAACCGCCCACGTGCTGCGTGAGATGTCTCGGGAATCCCAACAGTGAGTGGACCAACTCAATCAGTAAGCGGATTTGACGGCTTTCGGGGTCAATGCCGAGTTCGCTAAAACGCGCCAACATGGCATCTTTCTTGTCCCACCACGCGAGACTGCCGGACAGCGCTTCAGTGAGGTCGATCGGCAGACCCAAGGCCTTGCCTACATCGCGGATCGCCGAGCGTTTTTGATAGGTGATGACGGCAGATGCCAAAGCGGCTCGTTCTTTGGAGTACTTTTGATAGATGTATGCGATTACTTCATCGCGACGACTGTGTTCAAAATCGACATCGATATCCGGAGGCTCGTTTCGTTCTTTGGAAACAAATCGCTCAAAGAGTACCGATACGCGGCTAGGGTCCACTTCAGTGATGAACAGGCAATAGCAGACGACCGAGTTGGCGGCTGAACCCCGGCCCTGGCATAAAATGCCTCGCGAACGGGCATAAGCCACTATGTCATGCACCGTTAAAAAATAGCAGGCGTACTCTAAGGACTCGATCAACGACAGTTCTTTGTCAATCAGCGTCCAGACGGAATCGGGAACGCCTTCAGGCCATCGTTTTTCTGCCCCTTCGAACACCAAGTCTTTGAGGAAGGCGTGTTCCGAGCTGTAATGAGGAGGGCACAGCTCTTTCGGGTATTCATAGCGCAACCGATCCAATGACCAGTCCACCCGATCCAGAATATTGAGTGACTCATGAAGCCAGGGGGCGGGGTAGCGGGCGCCTAAGGCCTCTATCGATAACAGTGTGCGTTCACTGGAGCGCTCTAGGCGGTCGGCGGTTTCCGCTAAGGATTGATTGAGCCGAATGGCAGTGAGTGTGTGTTGCAGCTTCAAACGTTGCCGCTGATGCATCAGCGGACGCTGAGTGGCTACGACAGGTAGGTTCCACTCAAACGCAGTGAGATCGATCCGTTCTGCTAAGGCCGCCTGATGGCCGTCTTCAGGTAAGTGGGCTGCGATCCAAAAGCGCCCCCTGAATACATGATGGAGGGCTTCAATCTGTCGAGTCCATTGCACGGCATGGGGGTCTGGGTGCCATAGGCAGAGCAGGTGATCGGCTTGGCCGAACAAATCCCGATGACTGATTTGGTATTGCCCCTTCTCAGCGCGGCGTCGAGACAGACTGATGAGCTGGCACAGTTCTCCCCAGCCGGCGCGGTTGGTGGCTAGAAGACTTAGGTGCCAGCCAGGTTCCAATTGAAAAAAAGCCCCGTGCACCAGGGGGATGCCGGCGGCTTGTGCGGCGACATGAGCGCGTACGGAGCCGGAGACGCTGGCTTCATCTGTGAGTCCTAGGCCTCGATAGCCTAAGGACTGGGCTCGCCAAACATATTCGTCTGGGTGTGACGCCCCGGTGAGAAAGGTGAAATTGGATGTACAGCACAGCTCAGCAAACATGCTGTAATTATATACAGTATTTTGCCGAGCCGTTGAGTGTGAGGTTTATTTTTTCTGAGCGGGTTCGAGCGCGTTCAGGCGGGCTTCCAGCTCAGCCAGCTTGGCTTCCGCTTTGGAGAGCTTTTCCGCTTGGCGGTCGAAGTCATCTCGCGTGACCACTTTGAGATCTTTCAGCCCTTGGCTGATCATTTCTTCCACCTGCGCTTTGAACTGCGCCTGCATTTTGCGGGCGGGCTCAGGCAGGGCATCGGCAATTTTATTGGCCATGTCATTCAATGCATCGCGATTTAACACAGGCAGCCTCCTTGGGTTCAACTACTCACATCATGCGGTTTGTTGGAAAAAAATCCACTGATAGATGTCCGCACTATTCTGGTGCTTAGAAACTCGTTACAGTGCAAGTCGTGCGCAATAACGGTGCTTTAGACCGGGGTAACCCACTAAAAATCCTTAATCTCCTGCGAAGTGATTAGTTGGCACGCGATCTGCATAAGGTCCCCTTGAGAGGTTTTTCCTCCCGTTAGGGTCTCGTTAGTAAGGAGCTATACATGAAACTGGTAACGGCGGTTGTAAAACCGTTTAAGTTAGACGACGTCCGCGAGGCACTGTCAGACATTGGTATGCAGGGCATCACAGTGACTGAAGTGAAAGGCTTCGGTCGTCAGAAGGGGCACACCGAGTTGTACCGGGGTGCGGAATACGTGGTGGATTTTCTGCCTAAAGTCAAAATCGAAGTGGCGACGACCGACGATCAGGTCGATCAAGTCATTGAAGCGATTTCCAAAGCAGCGAACACCGGCAAGATCGGGGACGGCAAGATTTTTGTGGTCAACCTCGAGCAAGCCATCCGCATCCGTACCGGTGAATCCGGCAACGACGCGCTGTAACTCACACTACTGATCAACGACCACACTTCGCAGGAGAGTCATTGTGAACGATTTAGCTACCGTGAGTGGCGACCTGGCCCAGTTGGCCTACGCCCTCGATACTTTTTACTTTCTATTGTCCGGTGCGCTGGTAATGTGGATGGCGGCAGGTTTCGCCATGCTCGAAGCCGGCTTAGTGCGCGCCAAAAACACCACTGAAATTCTGACAAAAAACGTCCTGTTGTATGCCATCGCCTGTGTCATGTACCTACTGGTCGGCTACAACCTCATGTACATCAACGATTCATGGACCGGATTGATTCCGAACCTTGGATTCTTGATCGGTGAAGAAAACGCAGTCGATGCCGTTTTGGCAGGTGGCGATGACGCACCTTACTATTCAGCACGTTCTGATTTCTTCTTCCAGGTGGTGTTCGTAGCCACAGGTATGTCGATCATTTCAGGTGCTGTGGCTGAGCGGATGAAGCTGTTTGCTTTCTTGGCTTTCGCTGTGATCTTCACAGGATTCATTTACCCAATCCAGGGTTCATGGAGCTGGGGCGGTGGCTTCTTGTCGGAAGCAGGATTCAGCGACTTCGCGGGTTCAGGTATCGTCCACATGTGTGGTGCAGCCGCTGCATTGGCTGGCGTTCTGGTCTTGGGTGCTCGTAAAGGCAAGTACGGCCCGAACGGAGAAGTTAACGCGATCCCAGGTGCAAACATGCCATTGGCGACACTGGGTACCTTCATCCTGTGGTTGGGCTGGTTCGGCTTTAACGGTGGCTCTCAGTTGGCCGTGTCTGATGTTGAAAACTCAAACGCGGTGGCTCAGATCTTCCTGAACACCAACATGGCAGCCGCAGGTGGCGCAATCGCAGCCGCGCTCGTTGCTAAGCTGATGTTCGGTAAAGCCGATCTTTCAATGGCCTTGAACGGTGCCCTGGCGGGTCTGGTGTCTATCACCGCAGATCCACTGTCACCGAGCGCCGGATTCGCGACCATTGTGGGTGCAATCGGTGGTGTGATTGTGGTCTTCTCAATCTTGGCTTTGGACCGCATCAAAATCGACGACCCAGTCGGTGCCATCTCAGTACACGGTGTGGCCGGTATTTGGGGCTTGCTGGCTGTCTTGTTCTCGAACGGTGACGCGACTCTGAGCGGTCAGGTACTGGGTATCGTTGCGATCTTCGGCTTCACCTTTATCGCCTCACTGATCATCTGGAGCATCTTGAAGGTGGTCATGGGTGTGCGTGTGACCGAGGAAGAAGAGTATTTGGGTCTGGACGTTGTCGACTGCGGCATCGAAGCCTACCCAGAGTTTAAGCGTTCCTAATTTCTCCCAGGAACTGTTTATAGGGCGACTTCGGTCGCCCTTTTTTTTGCCTGAGATTTCTTTACACTCCGAGCTCCGATAACAAAGAGAATCCCCATGCGAGCTGTATTTCTAGATTATCAATCCATGAAACCCGAAGAACTGGATTTCGAGCGGCTGGCTCAAGTCACCTCTGAGTTTGTGACCCACGATGTCACCGCGCCGGATCAAGTCATCGAGCGTATCGAGGGCTTTGATGTGGTCATCCTCAATAAGGTGAAATTTGAGCGGGCCCATTTTGAAGCAGCGCCTTCACTGAAACTCATCCTAGTGTCTGCAACCGGCACCGATAATGTGGACAAAGCAGCCGCTTCCGATCATGGCGTGGTGGTTTGTAATGTCGCAGCCTACGGCACGCCGTCGGTCAGCCAGCACACCTTGCTTTTGATGTTGATGGTTGCGACCCAGGTTGAACGGTATCGCGACGATGTTCGTCAGGGTCGTTGGTCAGAGAGTCCAATGTTCTGTTTGATGGATTACCCAATTTTAGATCTTTCGGGTCGAACCCTGGGTCTCATCGGATATGGTGAGCTGGGTCGTCAGGTGGGTCACTTGGCAGAAGCCTTTGGGATGCGGGTGTTGGTGATGGGCCGGCCCGGCGTCAGCTATGAGGACGGAACCGAACGGGTGGACTTCAATACCTTGTTGGA
The DNA here is from genome assembly GCA_965659195.1 of Litorivicinaceae bacterium. Taxonomy (GTDB): domain Bacteria; phylum Pseudomonadota; class Gammaproteobacteria; order Pseudomonadales; family Litorivicinaceae; genus HIMB30. The sequence goes on along the minus strand of CBFHVZ010000006.1, from coordinate 19,648 downwards.
GCAATCGGACTTCGTCAGTTTGCATGGCCTGTTGAATGCTGATACGCAGAAAATGATGAACCGGGACGCTTTTGCACGGATGAAACCTGGCTCGTTCTTCATCAATACCGCGCGCGGTGGATTAGTGGATGAGGCCGCTTTGGTGGAGGCCCTAGAATCCGGCCACTTAGGCGGTGCTGGGCTGGATGTTATGACCGTCGAGCCCCCAGCGCCGGATTCACCCTTACTCGCCTGTTCGCACCCCAACTTAGTGATCACGCCTCATTCTGCGTGGGCGAGTCGAGAGTCGCGTCAGCGGATTGTCGATATTATGCAAGCGAATTTAGAAGCCTTTATTGAGGGTGCGCCGATCAATCGAGTGGCCTAGAGGTGATCGAGGAGATCGGCGACCCGACGGACAATAAGGTCGGGTTCAAAACCCTCGTCGATCTCGCGGCCTCGGGTGTTTACCCAGACGGCCTTCATACCCACCGCCTGTGCGCCTCGTACGTCATGATCGAGATCATCGCCCACATGCAGACACGCATGTGCCGGGACACCTAGTCGGTCCAATGCGCTTTCAAACATCGCGGGGTCGGGTTTTGCGGCCGGAAAGTGTTCGGCTTGAAGCGAAAATTTAAAATGGCGTCCGAGTGGCATCGCCATTAAATCGGCATTGCCGTTGGTGATAGCGGCTAAGGGGAATCGACTGGCCAATTTAGCAAGCGCTTCCTCAGTGCCGGGATAGGGCTCTACTTGTTGGCGAGCATGGTAGAACACGCGAAATCCTTCGCCGGCCAAGCCCTCCGCTTCGGCGCGTGATGCGCCACGTTCGATAAACCATCGGATCAAAGTTTCGCGTCGAACCACAGTCAACTGATGTGCGATGTCGGGCTGTTCGGCCACCACAGTCGCGCGTGTGGCTCGAAAGGCCTCAAGGCTGAAGTCCGCCATCATGGCTGCAGGCGCTACTTCCAAGAGATGATCATGCATCACACGCTCTGCACCGAGGATGGAGACATCGGTTTCCCAGAGGGTGTTATCAAGATCAAACGTGATGGCTTTGATTGAGTTCATGGCTTCTTTTTGGCTCGCGGGTGGGCTGAATCATATACCTCGGCCAAATGCTGAAAGTCGAGGTGAGTATAAATCTGAGTGGTCGACAGACTGGCGTGCCCCAAAAACTCCTGAATCGCGCGCAGATCTTTAGACGATTCGAGTAAATGCGTGGCCGCTGAATGCCTCAATGCATGCGGATGTACATGATGCTCAAGGCCGGCCTCCACTGCTCGACTTTCCAACCGCCGCTGAACCGTTCTCGGATGTAAAGGACGCCCTTTGGCAGTGATGAATAGCGCGTCGCTTTCGCCGGTGTCCCATTGAGGACGGAGCAAGGTCCACCGGGCAATGGCGGCAAGTGCCATGTCACCCACGGGCACGATGCGTTCCTTCTGTCCTTTGCCCAGCACTCGCACTTCGCTACTTCCCTTTGGAAGATCCCGCAGTTTGAGACTCAAGGCTTCGCTTAAGCGGAGGCCTGACGAATACAAAAGCTCAAACAGGGCCTGATCCCGAACCGAGGCCAGATCATCGTTTGAGACGGGTCGATCGAGCAGTTGCCCCATGGCTTCGGGTGTTAACGCATGGGGCAGTCGTTTAGCACTTTTTGGGGCGCGTACGTCGGCTGCGGGGTTGGCGGTCATCCAACGATTTTGAATCGCATAGCCAAATAGAGTCCGAATGGCCGATAGCTTGCGTGCGATGGTGCGCCCGGTCTGACGTTTTGCCGTCATGGCTCGGATCCAACCCATAATGGCTGCCGTGTCGATGTCTGACAGTGTGCAGTCCTCACCAAAGAAGGCGAGTGCTTGATTGAAGTCGCGCTGGTACGCGTCGAGTGTTTTGGGCAGATGCCTCTGACTTTGTCGGCTGGCATCCACGTACTGTGTCACCAACTCCGCCAAGGTCATATCATTTGGCCCGCTTCAAAAGGCGCGGCAAGATCATCGCCAACGCCTCACCGATGTGGTCGAGAAACAGGGTGTCTTGGTTGGATTGAAAATGTGTTGGATCAGGATGTCCTAACGCCAAAAGGCCATAGGTGTGACCACGGACCAGTCCGAGAGCGGCCGCGCTTTCTACACCATCCGCCGCACTGCCGAACAGGGACGTACGGCGTGCCTTATCGAGTCGGCCGATCCACGGGTTTTGATCGGACAGGGCGTGCGCCAGCGATCCGCCGTCTGATAGGTCGGAGGCGGCAATCGGCTGAATCCCAGTAATTTGGCTCGGTACTTTGAATTGATCAGACAACAGCAGCCGAACCTCAGGAATGTCGAATCCTTGACCCAGTTTTTCATCCAACGCTACGGCGAGGTCTTCTAAATCACGCGCATCGAGGAGTGCCAGTACGAGAGAGCGGGTTTTTTCAAACAGTACGCTGTTGATGCGCGCTGTCTCAATCATGTGATCGTTTTCACGTTCGAGTTGTGAAACCTGGTCACGGAGCTTTCTGAGTTGGAACTCCACCAAAGAGATCGCGCTGCCTGTGTCGGTTGGAATCCTAAGTGAGGTGACGAGGTCCGCATGGTCTTCGAAGAACTCAGGATGCGCCTTTAAATACGCTTTTACGTCCTCTGCATTTAGGCTCACAGCCGAACTTCTCCCTCAAACACCGTTTCTGCAGGACCGATCATGATTAGGTCGTGATCGTTCCCCTGCCATTCAATCTGCAGGTTTCCGCCGCGAGTTGCAACGGTCACTTGGGCATCGAGCCATCCTTGAAGACGTCCGTAGGCGACGGCCGCACAGGCGCCTGTGCCACAGGCTTGCGTCTCGCCGACGCCTCGCTCAAAGACGCGAAGGCTGATTTGTGATGGGCTGTCTATCTGCATAAAGCCCACGTTGACCGATTCTGGGAACTGGGACATAGCTTGGATGGCCGGGCCTACGATTTCGACTGGCGTGGTCTCTACCGACGCCACGCGCGCGACCGCATGCGGGTTGCCCATACTGACTAAGCCAAATTCCAAAGGACCGACAGGGCTCTCAAGTGTGACGGTCGACTGCGGATCCGGTGTGGGCGGTCCCTGATAGGGCAGGACGTCAGCCTCGAAGCGCGGTGCGCCCATATTGACTTTGACCCAGCCTTGGTCATCGAAACTCAGTGTAATGAGGCCGCGTGCCGTATTGACGGTGATGTCGGACTTCGCGGTAAGACCGCGGTCGATGACAAACTTCGCAAAGCAACGCGCCCCGTTCCCGCAATGCGCCACTTCGCCGCCATCGGCATTGAAAATTCGGTAGTCGAAGTCAGCGTCTGGACGGGATGGGGGTTCAATGAGCAATAATTGATCAAATCCAACGCCGGTGTGTCGATCCGCCAGCTTGGTAATTTGGGCAGGACGTAAACTCACGTGCTGACTGATGGCATCGATCACCACAAAATCGTTGCCTAAGCCATGCATCTTGGTGAAGGACACACGCATTAGCGACTCACTCGGTGCTCAAGGGCCCAGAGGCTCTCCAGCGTTTCGCGTTCGCGAATCACATGCATCTGGTCTCCGTCGACCAAAACCTCAGGCGCTCTCGGCCGCGTGTTGTAGTTAGAGGCCATGACAAACCCATAGGCGCCCGCCGACCGGACGGCTAATAGATCGCCGGCGCCGACTCGGAGTGTGCGAGCTTTCCCTAAGAAGTCGCCCGATTCGCAGACCGGACCCACCACGTCAAAGGATGCTTCGACTTGGCCGTCATGAGGTGCTGTGGAGACCGGTATGATGTTCTGCCAGGCACCATAGAGACTTGGCCGGATCAGGTCATTCATGGCGCCATCGACCACCACAAAGTGATGATCCTGATTGGTCTTGGTTAGGATCGCTTCGGTGACAAAAATCCCTGCATTGGCCGCAATGGATCGCCCGGGCTCCAAAACTAAGGTTAAGCCGGTGTCTGCAATTTTGGCTTTGACCGCGGTCATGTACTCGCTCGGATGCGGCGGTGTTTCATCTTGATACGGCACACCGAGACCGCCGCCTAAATCAATGTGATGCAGATCGATGCCATCGGCTTTCAGTGACGCCACCAACTCAATAAGTTTATCGAGGGCTTCAAGCAAGGGCGCAATATCCGTCAATTGCGAGCCAATATGGCAATCGATGCCAATTGGATTCAGCCCGGGCAGAGAAGCCGCATGCCGGTACGCCATGAGCGTGTCTTTGTGGGCGATCCCGAACTTGCTGCCGTTGAGACCGGTTGAAATGTAGGGGTGGGTCTTTGGGTCCACGTCTGGATTGATCCGTAACGAGACGGGCGCCACGGTGCCCAGGTCGAGTGCTACGGCATTCAGTTGGTCGAGTTCCGCCAGAGACTCCACGTTAAAACAGTGGATGCCCACTTCCAATGCGCGTTGCATCTCGTGTCTTTGTTTCCCGACTCCTGAGAATACGATTTTGGCGGGATCGCCGCCCGCTGCCAGCACGCGCTCTAACTCGCCCACGGAGACGATGTCGAAGCCTGCGCCGGCCTCTGCCAATAACTCCAAAATCGCCAGATTTGAATTGGCCTTCATGCCAAAACACACCAAGTGCGGGATGTCGGTCAAGGCGTCGGCGTACGCATGGAAATGCCTCAGTAGAGTGGCTTTTGAATACACATAACAGGGCGTGCCCACTGCCTTGGCGATTTCAGAAACGGCCACATCTTCAGCGTAGAGGTCGCTTCCTCGGTAATTGAAATAATCCATAGTTAGCGTCCGTCAACCGTCTTTTCGGGTTGATCCGGTAAATACAGCGGCCCCGTCTGGCCGCAGCCAGTCAAAATCAGGGTCATCGAGAAGCAGACAATACAAAGCAAAGTTTTCATGGCGCGAGTATAGCCGGAAATGAGTGCAAACCCGCTACACTGGACGGAAAGGAGACAGCATGATTGCGAATATTTTGACGATAGCCGGATCCGACTCAGGCGGTGGAGCCGGCATTCAGGCGGACCTGAAGGCGATTTCCGCGACCGGCGGTTATGGCCTTAGCGTGATTACCGCATTGACGGCGCAGAACACGGTCGGGGTGGATGCGATTTATCCAGTCGCAATTGACTTCCTTAAAGCTCAGTTGGAATCGGTTTCTCGCGATATCCGGATCGATGCAATTAAGGTTGGCATGTTGGGCACACCCGAGGTCACGGTAGCAGTCGCCGACTTTTTATCCGATTTTGAGGGCCCCGTTGTGGTGGATCCGGTGATGGTAGCCAAGAGCGGTGATCGTTTGTTGCATGCGGATGCAGTGGCCGCTTTACGTGATGCCTTATTGCCGCGGGCCACTGTGGTCACGCCAAACTTGCCTGAGGCCGCCGATTTACTGGGTACCGCTGAGGCCTCTTCAAAAGAGGGTATGACCGAACATGCCAAACAGGTGATTGCACTCGGTGCCACAGCCTGTCTGTTAAAGGGTGGGCATTTGCTGACATCCGGCTCGCCGGATGTCCTGGTGACCGCCCATACCGAGACGTGGTTTGAGAGTGAGCGGGTGCCCACTCGAAATACGCACGGCACAGGGTGCACGCTGTCGAGTGCGTTGGCGTCGTATCTGGGGCAAGGGCATTCCGTTGAAGCTTCGGTGATGCATGCGAAGGCGTACATCTCTGGTGCCATTGCCCACGCAGATCAGCTGGATGTGGGGCAGGGGCATGGACCGGTCCATCATTTCTGGAATCTCTGGGAGGCCAAGTGAGCGATTGGCCAACCCTGACCCTTGGTGCCCACGATTGGAAACTTCTTTCCCGGGAACGCGTGGCCGATGGTTTCTTTCAATTAGATCGTCTAGAGCTCACGCATCGTGGTCATACCCGAGAGGCCGTTGGCCCGATGTCTCGAGAGCTTTTTATTCGTGAGCCTGCGGTGGTGGTGATTTTGTATGACCCCGATCAAGATGCGGTGGTGATGGTTGAACAGTTTCGTATCGGGGCGGCTTGTTCTTCGTTGCCCGACAGCCCGTGGATGTTGGAATGGGTCGCAGGCATCTGTGATCCCGGTGAGTCGCCGGAAGATACGGCTCGACGGGAAGTCACCGAAGAAACGGGCATGGTATTGGACGGCCCGGTCAACCATCTATTCACCTACTACCCAAGCCCTGGCGGGTCCACGGAATTGATTCATTTGTACTGGGCTCATTGCGATGCCCGCCAGGTATCTGAGTTCTGTGGGCAAGCCTCGGAGCATGAGGATTTGAGAGTGCATGTGATCGATCGAATGGCCGCCTTGGATGCCTTAATGACTGGACAGGTGAATAACGCTGCGACCATTATTGGCCTCCAGTGGCTTCTGATGCAGACGCCATCGAGTAAGGAGAGTTAAGGTGCCAATCCGGGCCAAGCACGTGCCGAATTTACAGCGACACCATGCCAGCTGTGGCTTGAACTACGGCTTGTTAATGCGTCTGTTTAAGCGGTTTGGTCAGGGCGATCGCTTGGTATTTGTGCTGCCCTTTGGTGGCCAAGATTGCCAGGTTCGCATGCGTCTTCGTACGCTCGGCCCTTATACCGGATTGTGCGAAAGCCAGTGCAGCTTGTTAACTGGCGAGTCGACCTGGCTTCCGTTGCCAGCCTTTACCGTTCGCCTGTATCACGACATGCAATTGGCGGAGGTGACGGATGAAACCAGTCAGGAGTTTATTGCCGGGGCTTATCCCTACCCCAACCCCAAAATGCTCCAGCCTAACGAGCGGGAGCAGCTGGATCAGTTTTTAAGTGAGTGGCTGTCGTATTGTTTGCATCATGGAATGGCCGATTTATCTGTTTATGGAATAGAACCTGATGAGCTATCAAGCACAGGATATTGAGGTCCTTTCGGGCCTTGACCCGGTCAAACGCCGCCCGGGGATGTACACCGACACGACTCGACCCAATCACTTGGCTCAAGAAGTCATCGACAACTCGGTGGATGAAGCCCTAGCCGGCCATGCCAATCGGATTGAGGTGGCGTTGGGTGCGGACGGCTCCGTGTCTGTGACTGACAACGGGCGAGGGATGCCCGTTGATTTACACCCTGAGGAAGGCATTCCTGGGGTTGAGCTGATTCTGACTCGGCTGCACGCAGGCGGTAAGTTTTCCAACAAGAACTACCAATTCTCAGGTGGGTTACACGGTGTGGGGGTCAGTGTGGTCAACGCTCTGTCCTCTCGGTTGGATGTGGAAGTGCGTCGGGGAGGCGTCCGATACGACATTGGATTCGCAAACGGCGACAAGGTCCGTGAGCTCTCTGAAATAGGCGCCTGCTTGAAAAAAGAGACGGGCACGACGGTCCGATTTTGGCCAGATGCCAGTTATTTTGATTCCGCCAATATCTCGGTGTCCCGCTTAAAGCACCTGTTGCGGGCAAAAGCGGTTTTATGTTCCGGGCTGACCATTTGCCTATCCGATGAAAAAAGCGGTGAGACCACAGAGTGGTGTTATCAGGCCGGTTTGACTGAGTATTTGCAAACAGAAATCGGTGATGCAGTTTCGGTCCCCGAAGTCCCCTATGTGGGTCAGTTCAGCGCAACCCATGAAGCGGTTGAATGGGCTTTAGTTTGGTTGCCAGAGGGGGGTGATTTAGTCACTGAGTCCTATGTGAACCTCATCCCAACAGCACAAGGTGGAACGCATGTGAATGGATTGCGTACTGGCTTGATGGATGCGTTACGTGAATTTTGTGAGTTCAGAAACCTAGTGCCCCGCGGTTTGAAATTGTCGCCAGACGATTTGTGGGAGCGTTGTGCGTATGTGTTGAGCGTCAAACTTGAAGACCCTCAATTCTCGGGGCAAACCAAGGAGCGCTTGAGTTCGCGTGAATGCGCGGTGTTTGTCAGCGGTGTGGTCCGTGACGCGTTCAGTCTCTTTCTAAACTCCAATACACAAGTTGGGGAGCAGCTTGCTGAATTGGCCATTGCCGCCGCGCAACGCCGCTTGAAGTCCCGAAAGCAGGTGGCTCGGAAAAAAGTAACCCAGGGCCCAGCCTTGCCGGGCAAGTTGGCGGACTGCGCTGGGGCTGATGCGATGGCAGGCGAACTTTTCTTAGTGGAAGGTGACTCAGCCGGAGGCTCCGCCAAGCAAGCCCGTGATCGCGAGTTTCAGGCAGTGATGCCACTCCGTGGCAAGATTTTGAATACATGGGAAGTCGATTCGGGTGAGATTTTAGCCAGCCAGGAAGTGCACGATATCGCCGTGGCGATTGGGGTGGATCCAGGCTCTGAGGATCTGACCGGACTGCGCTATGGGAAGGTGTGTATTCTCGCCGATGCCGACAGTGACGGGCTGCACATTGCGACGCTTTTGTGTGCGTTGTTTGTGAAGCACTTCCGACCTGTGGTGGAAAGTGGCCATGTGTTTGTCGCCATGCCGCCTTTGTATCGAATCGATGTCGGTAAAGAGGTGTTTTACGCACTCGATGATGCGGAAAAGCAGGGTGTGTTGGATCGTCTCTCGGCCGAAAAGCGATCAGGAAAAATTGCGGTTACTCGGTTTAAGGGGTTGGGCGAAATGAATCCCGCGCAATTGCGAGTGACGACCATGGATCCGGATACCCGCCGTTTGGTGCAGTTGGTACTTGAAGATGACGATGAGGGTCCGGCCACAGACGAAGTGATGGATCGGTTGCTCGGTAAAAAACGTGCATCCGACCGGAAACGGTGGCTTGAAGACAGCGGTCATTTGGCGGATATCGCCTAAAAGGGATCGACTGGTTCTGCTGAGAACCACTTGAAAAATCGAATAATTTCTCTAACATCGCGCGTCTTTGCATGGCACAGAGGACCTGGGATTGATCCATTTAGAGCCCCGCGAAGCCGCGACCGAATGGTTGCAGCTGGCTGAAACGACGCCTGCCTTGGTATTTGATCCAGCGGTCTGTGTGAATCAATGGGCTGCACTGTCGGCTGCTCTGCCGGGTGTGGATCTTTTTTATGCCGTGAAGTCCAACCCTCATCCGGCCTTGCTCTTTACCCTGGCGGAACAGGGCGCCGGGTTTGATGTGGCCAGTGCCGCTGAGATTCGCGCCTTGGAAACGGTCGGCATTTCATCGCAGCGCATGATTCATACGCACCCAATCAAGACCGAAGCAGAGATTGAGAAAGCCGTGGCCAGTGGCGTCACTACCTTTGTGGTCGATAACGTCGATGAGCTTTGGAAGTTGATTCCCTATCGACACAGCATTCGGGTCATGCTCCGCTTGGCGTTTATCGCGCCAGATGCCCCCATTGATTTGAGTAAGAAGTTTGGCGCGGCCCCCAAAGATGCATTGAGTATCTTGGATGTGGCTAATGATTCCGGTGTCCGGGTGGATGGGCTGTGTTTCCATGTGGGATCGCAAGCCGGATCTGCGGTCACGCATGCCGATGCGCTTCGGACGTGTCTTGAGTTGTGTGATGCCATCATAGCGGATGAATTGCCACCTATAACCCGGATTGATATCGGCGGCGGATTTCCAGCGCAGTATCTTAATGAGCCGGTTGATCTGTGGTCCTTTTGTGCCCCAATTCGTGAGGTGCTCGCGGATGTGCCTTCGGAGATTCAGGTTATGGCTGAGCCGGGTCGGGTCATTTCGGCGCCAAGTATGGCGCTGGTTTGTAAAGTGGTGGGCCGGGCCCGTCGCGGTGATTCGTGGTGGTTCTACCTAGACGATGGGGTGTACGGTGCACAGTCTGGACGGTTGTTTGATGGCATGCAGTATCGTATGACCGTCTTCACCTCTGCGACAGAGCAAGCCCCTTGTGTGTTTGCCGGTCCAACCTGCGACTCGATTGACGAATTGGGGCGCTTCCCGACGTTTCCGGTGCTGAATATGAATGACGTGGTGGTCATGCATGACATGGGTGCTTATACCCTCGCCAGTGCCACACAATTTAACGGCATCGCACCCCCGCAGGTAGTGGTGCGTTCACTGCCGTCCTCTTGGGTGAGTAGTCATCGCGCATGACCGTTTGGGCATTGGTCGATGGCGGCGGTTCTAAAACCCGTGTTCGTTTAATCGATGCTGCACACGGAGACATCTTGGGAGAGGCCACGGCCGGTCCTGGCAATCTCACGCGGGGTGCAGACCAAGTGTGGTCCTCGATCCACGATGCATTGGGCTCTCTAGATCAAACCCCTGAGGCTTTGTATTGCGGTTTGGCAGGCGTTGAGAGCGCCCTGCATCGCGACCGTTTCCTTGCGACCTCACGATACCCTCTGACACTGATTTCAGATCGCGATTCTGGACTGTTAGGCGCTCATCAGGGCAAACCAGGGGCCTGTTTAACCGTAGGTACTGGGGTGGCCTTGGCCTGGATGGGTCTCGATGGGTCGATAGCAAAGCGGGCTGGACTCGGGTTTGTGTTGGGCGATGAGGGCGGTGGCGCGTGGCTCGGTCGTCGTGCGTTTCAGCGGATTGCTCGCCAGTTGGATGGGCTGGAAGACTCAGGCGTGGATACGGCGGTGCTGGCGCGGTTTGGTGTGGGGGCAACTTTGGCGGAGGTGGTGGCATTTGGCCAACAAGCGACTCCGGATGTGTTTGCAAAATACGCGCCGCTAGTCTTTGAATTGGAGCAAGAGGGATTGCACTTGGGGCGAACGGTGGTCACCGAAGCCCTGAGTGAACTGATGACGCTCCTCGCCGAGGTGCCGACTGAATTGCCGCTCGCCTTGGTGGGTGGATTGGCGCCTTTGTATCGAGAGCGATTTCAGGCGCTTGGGGTATCGACCGTGCAGGCAAAAGGCGACGCGCTCGACGGTCTGTGGTTAGATGCTCAAAGCCCTGTGCAGACGATCGAGAGGTGGTGTTCTGTCAACTGAAGTCCTCGGCCAAATTGTCACACCCGATGCCGTTTTTCCGGGCCGTGTGGTGTTTGACCAGCGCATTGTGAGCATAGAGCCCCTGTCTGATGCGCCGCGTCAGTGGATCCTGCCCGGCACCCTCGATTGGCACAACCACGGAGGCGGTGGAGGCGACGTGATGGAAGGGGAGGCCGGCATCCGGGCGCTTGCTCGAACGCACGCGCAATTTGGGATGACCGGTTTCTTAGCCACCACAGTCACAGCCGATCAAGCTTCGATTACTCACGCCCTGCATGCGGCGAGAGTGGTCATGGACAACCCGGGGCCGAATGAGGCTCGGTGTCACGGGGTGCATTTAGAAGGGCCGTATCTGAGTCCTGGGAAATTGGGTGCACAACCACCGATGACCCGGCCTGTGGACCGTCGCGAACTAAGAGACTGGCTTGAGCTCGACGTGATTCGGGTAATTACCTATGCGCCTGAGATGGATCCTGACGGTGTGTTGCCTGATTTGGCCAATGAGTTTGGTGTGAAACTCCAGCTAGGCCATACCGCCTGTGCCTACCACGACGCCCTGATGCGATTGCAGTCGGGTCATGGCGTGACCCATCTCTACAACGCCATGAGTGGGGTATCGCATCGAGCCCCCGGCGTGGCTCTGGCGGCGCTGAATCATGCAGAGTATTGCGAAATCATTTGTGACGGGGTGCATGTCGAAGCCCCGGCGTTTGAGCTGGCTCGTCGGCAGATACCGAAGCTCTATGCGGTGACGGATGCAACCGCCGCCTCGGGGATGCCAGACGGTTCCTATTCCTTGGGCGCCCACTCCGTGTGTAAAGCAGGGGATGCGGTACGGTTGGCGGATGGCACCTTGGCTGGCAGTGCTGCCACTGCGGTTACAGGGCTTCAAACCTTGCGGCAGTTCGGGCTGGACGTGCCTGAAATTGCAGCGATCATGGCGCAACGCCCCGCTGAGTGGCTCGGTCTGACAGAGCGGGGCGCTCTCGCGCTCGGGAATTATGCCGATTTGTGGGTGTGGGATGGCCACCGGACTCAAGCCGTGTGGTTAGAGGGGCGTCTGCTCTCAAGCAATTCGCGGTGAGCTGATACCCGTCAATTTGTTGTGTTTCAAATAGCCTACGCTCGCTAGGTTTCGTCTTACATTGCGTTCTGATCAATTTATTTTAAATTTAAATGCAAATGGGTTGCATTAGGTTTTGCATTTGATACTATGCGCCTCAGTTGATTAGAAGGAGACCCCACATGCGTTTTACGCCCGTTGTTGCAGCCGGCTTAGCCGGTCTACTGGCCCTGCCCCTTCAGGCAGCCGAGGTCAATGTATACTCAGCGCGTCAGGACAAGCTGATTGCGCCACTTCTGGAGCAATTTGAGGAGCAAACCGGTGTCAAAGTGAATTTGATTACCGGGAAAGCAGAAGAGCTGTTAACTCGTATTAAAGCAGAAGGTGCGGCAACGCCTGCCGACCTGTTGATTACGGTGGATGCGGGCAATCTACACCGCGCGAAAGAAGCCGGCGTTTTGCAGTCGATTGAGAGCAACTTGCTTGATCAACGCATCCCCGAGCGTTTGGTCGATCCAGACAAGCAATGGGTTGGTCTGACCGTACGTGCACGTCCCATCTTCTATGCAAAGGATCGAGTGGACCCGTCCAAGTTGTCGACCTATGAGGCACTCACGGACAGCGAGTGGAAAGGCCGTATTTGCATTCGCTCATCGAGCAATATTTATAACCAGTCGCTGGCCGCCTCAATGATCGAGGCCAACGGTGAAGCAGCGACAGAAGCCTGGGCCGAAGGCATGGTCGCCAATTTTGCAAGAAAACCAACCGGTGGAGACACCGATCAGTTGCGTGCGGTCGCAGCCGGCCAGTGCGATCTAGCGGTTTCGAATACTTACTATTTTGGCCGATTGATCGACTCAGCCAAGCCTGAAGACCGGGCCGTCGTGGACGCCTTGGCTGTCTTCTGGCCTAACCAGAACGACCGTGGTACCCACGTTAATATTTCTGGAGCAGGTTTCGTGAAGCATGCCAAGAATCCGGAGCAAGCCATCCAGTTGCTGGAATTTATGGTCTCTGATGAGGCTCAGGCGTACTACGCTGAAATTAACCATGAGTATCCCGTGGTAGAGTCTGCTACTTTGTCAGACACCATCAAGTCACTGGGCACATTTAAAGCCGATGAATTGAACTTGGGTGTGTTAGGCACCAATAATTCAGCGGCAGTCAAAGTCATGGACCGAGCAGGTTGGCAATAACAGACAGTACGCCCTACAGCAGCCGTTTGGGACGGTATCGCCCAAACGGCTTTTTAATGACCACCGTCTTGGCCGCACTCTGTGTGGCCTTGCCGATTTGTGTCGTCTTGGGTTTTCTATTTGTTGGCGAGTCGGAAGCGTGGTCACATCTGGTTGAGACGCTGCTTGCGCGCTATGCTTGGAACTCCATCCTGTTATCCATTTTGGTGGCCTTTGGCGTCATTGCCATCGGCGTCCCCGCGGCTTGGATGATCTCGTTCTATCGGTTTCCAGGGCGTGATGTGTTGTCTTGGCTATTGCTGTTACCGCTTGCCTATCCAGCGTATATCTTGGCCTATACCTACACCGGGGTACTCGATTATGCGGGCCCGGTTCTCACTTGGATGAGATCGATCGATTCGCCGCAATGGTTGATGGATCCTATTTTAAATTTGAAATCCCTGCCTGGCGCTGCATTGATGTTGTCGTTGGTGCTCTATCCCTATGTGTATCTCATGGCCCGTGCGGCCTTTCTAGATCAGTCGGCCAACCTGATGGAGGCTGCGTACACCCTCGGTCAATCTCGGTGGGCGGTGTTTCGGCGCGTCGTCATTCCGATGGCGCGCCCGGCCATTGCTGCTGGCACCTTGTTGGCCTTGATGGAAACCTTGGCGGACTTTGGGACGGTTCAATTTTTTGGTGTGCAAACCTTCACCACCGGCATTGTGAGAACCTACTACGGATTTGGTGATACGACCGGTGCGGCACAACTCAGCTCCTTGTTGTTGGGCTTTGTGGCGATCTTGGTGGTGATGGAGCGACTGTCTCGTCACCGCATTCGCTATTACTCGGATCGATTGCGTCGACTGAATCAGGCCAGTCAGCATGTGACTGGTGCGCGGGCGCTGTTGCTTCAGACTCTGTGCCTCTTGCCGGTGCTGTTTGGTTTTCTGATCCCGACCGCCCTGCTAGTCACTTGGACCGCTTTTTATGCCGAGTTGCAGTCTCTTTGGCAATTGACCTTGAATAGTTTTGCCTTGGCTGGCGGGTCGTCCTTAGTCATTGTCATGGTGGCCTTGATGGTTGCCTACGCCAACCGTCTTCACCCCTCCCGATGGCTGTCCTATCTCACGGTGTTGGTGGGCCTTGGCTATGCTTTACCAGGCGTGGTGATCGCCATCGGGGTACTGATCCCCTTTGCCTCCTTTGATCATTGGTTGTCAGCCCAATTGGCCTTCCTCGGTGTACCCCCAACGCTTTGGTTGTCAGGCAGCGTGTTTGCCTTGGTGTTTGCCTATTTGGTGCGTTTTTTAGCGGTGGCCAACGGCAGCATTTTCAGTGGATTGTCTCGGATTAGGCCGAGTTTAGATCAAAGTGGGCGACTCCTTGGTTTGTCGCAAACCGGTGTGTTGCGCGAGATTCATGTGCCTTTGATGCGGGGCTCAGTGCTCACTGCGGTCTTGGTGTGTTTTGTCGACATCCTCAAAGAGTTGCCGGCGACCTTGATGCTCAGACCGTTTAACTTTGACACCTTGGCCATTAAAACCTACGAACTCGCAGGCGAAGAGCGACTGATCGATGCGGCCGCTCCCTCTCTCCTCATTGTCTTGGTGGGCTTGTTGCCTGTGATTTGGCTTAACCGATCCGTAAGTAAGGAATAGAGATGGACACAGAGTCCCTAATCATCCGCGATGTGTCGCTCACTTATGAGCAGGTGCCGGTGATTCAAAATCTCTCGTTGGCGTTAAAACCCCAAGAACTGGGTTGTTTGCTTGGACCCAGTGGGTGCGGCAAATCGACTTTACTGCGTGCCATTGCCGGTTTCCAACCGCTCAATAGCGGGGAGATTTGGCTCGACGACCACTTGCTGGCCTCGTCCAGTCACGCCACACCCCCGGAAAGCCGAGGCGTGGGCATGGTGTTTCAGGACATCGCGTTGTTTCCCCATTTAAGTGTGGCTGAAAACATCGCCTTTGGGTTGGGCGAGTGGCCGCTCGAGACACGCCAGACTCGGGTAGATGAGTTGCTTCATCTGATCGGCCTCAGTGGCATGGAGTCTCGCTATCCTCATGAACTGTCAGGTGGGCAACAGCAACGAATTGCCCTGGCCAGGGCCATGGCGCCGAAACCCAAGCTTTTGCTGTTGGATGAACCCTTTTCAGGTTTAGATACCGAGTTGCGCGGACGATTGGCGAGCGAGGTGCGGACGATCTTAAAAAGCGATGGGATCTGTTCATTGCTGGTCACCCACGATCAGCGTGAGGCCTTTGATTTTGCCGATCGCATCGCGGTCATTCACGAGGGTCACATTTGTCAATTTGATACACCGTATCAGCTCTATCATGAGCCCCATTCACCCTTTGTGGCGCACTTTGTAGGCCCGGGCGAAATGGTCGATGCGGTCGTTGAGGGTCCGCGTTCGGTGTCGAGTCCGCTCGGCGTGCTCAGCAATGATCAAGACTTGGCGTTCGCCCCTGGGACACCGGTGAATCTGTTTTTGCGACCGGATGATTTGATCCACGATGACGATTCGACCTACCAAGCAACTTTGGTGGGCAAGCATTTTCGCGGTGCGCACCATCTCTATGAAGTACGCTTAGACAATGGCGTGGTGCTCGGATGTTTTGCGCCCTCACACCACAATCATGCAATCGGTGAGCGGATTGGTGTGAAGTTAGATGTCGAACACTTGGTGGTCTTCCCCGCACGCTGAGCAGTGAGAGGCAGTTGGCAATGGACGAAGCAGACTATAAAACCACGCTGGATGCGTTACACCACAGTCTTCGGGTGGCGCAGATTGCCATGTTTCGCCAAAAGCGCCGTGCGATCGTGGTGCTCGAAGGGTTTGATGCGGCCGGCAAAGGTGGTGTGATTCGGGAGTTATCCTATGCTTGGGACCCTCGTGGCTTTGAGGTATTCCCTATTGGCCCGCCGAGGGAGCCTGAGCAACACCAACCATTCTTGTGGCGATTTTGGCAAAAATTGCCGGAGCCGGGGCAAATCGCGGTATTTGACCGGTCTTGGTATGGTCGCTTGTTAGTGGAGCGGGTCGAGGGTGGCCTCTCACAGATGATGTTTGAACGGAGTGCGGCGCGAATTCTGGACTTTGAGGCCCAGTTGCTCGAGGAGGACTTCGACCTGATCAAGGTGTTTATGCACATCGATCAAGCAACCCAGCGTCAACGCCTTCGCCGACGAGCGGACGTTCCGGAGAAACGGTGGAAACTCACCGAGTCCGATCTTGATGCCCTGGCGCTTCATGACGCTTACGAACAGGCCGTCGCAGACATGATTCAAGTTTGTGACCATCCGCGCTGGCATGTGGTGGATTGCAATGACAAACGGTCGGGGCGGTTGGCGGTGCTCAAGGCGATTCATGGCATGCTAGTCGAGAAGGCTTCGGAGAGAACATTCAGTTTCAATCCCGGTGTCGAAGCGCGGTTAAGTGAGTTACAAGACCCAGACTATCTGCCTCAGGAAGGTTGATCTCGATCCCAAACTATCCAACAATGCCAGTCGATTGATATCGACTGAACACATCGCAATACCGTCTCAGTCCTCGTTTTGCTAACCGGAATTTTTACGTACATGCCGTCAGCGTTGCTCCACCAAATGCGCCATCGTTTCCCAGAGCGCTCTCTGGTGCTTAGAACCGAAGATGGGCACGTCCGCTATCTGGTGGTAAAGACCTGGCATCAACTGGCCGCGATGGCGTTGTTAGGGCTGATTTTGTTTTGGTCGCTCACGGCCAGCTTGGGGTTTGCACTTAGTTTCCGGGCGTTAGAGCAAGTCAAAGTCGATCTCGATGCCACCATCGCGCAAAATGCGGAATTCATAGCGGCCCTCGAGAACGATCAAAAGCACGTGTACGAGCTCAGGCTCCGCTACGATGCGGAATTGCAAAAAAATGAACGGCTCCTTCGAGACTTCGAGTCCATTCGCACTGCGTCACAGGCCGTGTTAGGCGATCTGGCGCCGCGGTCCCCCTCGTTATTGGCAGACTGGCTTGATCAGCGGCTCACGCAGCGCATCCGGAGTTTGGATGCTGAAAACAGAGGGTTGACTGCTTTAGTGGCCAACTTGTCGACTTCAGTGGCTGAGATCTCAGGCCAAGCCCCTCCTGCCGATCTGACTGAAACACCCGAATGGTTCCGTGAGACGGCGGGTCAGCTGACGACCTCATTCCAGCAACAAACTCAGGCAATGGACAGTTTATACGCGACCCTCTCGGATGCCTTGAGTGCGCAGTACAACTTGATTGAGCGAACGCCCTTGGCGGACCCGGAGTTGTCGGGTGTGGCTTGGAACCCACGGCACGGCGTGGGTGGATTGGAAGAAAGCAGTTTGGAATTCGCCGGGTTTGAAGAGTTTGAGGATCAGGCATCTCGTTTGTTGGCCTTGAGCGAGGACCTCAGTCGTGTGAACGCACTCTTGGAATGCACGCCACTGGCCTCCCCGGTTGATTACTACAATATGACCAGTCGCTTCGGGAACCGAAAGGATCCGTTTACTAAAAAGAAAGCGTGGCACAACGGCGTTGACCTAGGTGCGTGGCCAGGATCTAAAGTGCGGGCAACTGCTGCTGGCACGGTGAGACATGCAGGCGTTAAAGGCGGTTACGGTCGATTGGTGGTGATTGATCACGGCTGTGGTATACAGACACTGTATGCACACCTTAAATCCATTAATGTGAAAAAGGGTGATGTGGTGTCCCACAGAGACATCATCGGTGCAGTGGGTAATTCAGGTCGATCCACGGGCCCACATGTGCATTACGAAATCCGGATCCACGACAAGGCGGTGGATCCTTACGAGTTTATCGAGGCAGGACGGTATGTTTTCAAAGCCAAAGAGCAATCCATCGCCAGTAACCAGTGAACCGCGAATCGAGGACGAGGGCCGAATAATGAAACCACAAAATGATGCGTTTGCAGTATTGCCACCCAATCTGGTGGTCGTGGGGAATGTCATCAGCGAAGGCAGCATGCATATCGACGGGACGGTCGAAGGTGATATTCAAGCGGTCGCATTGACCATTGGTGCGACCGGCGTGATTAAAGGCCGCGTCTTTGGGAAAGAAGTCAAAGTGTCGGGTCGAGTCGAAGGCCCCGTCACTGCGGCTGAGTTAATTCTGGAAGAGACCGCAGTGATCAAAGGCGATGTGAACTACCAGTCGGTCTCGGTGTCCCGTGGTGCCAAGCTTGAAGGCCATTTCTCCCACAAGGAGAGCGGCGTTGATATCACGGCTCTAAGCCCTCGTGGAAAAACGGCAGCACCGGCCGGCCGCGCTGAAACGGCGCCCGCCCCCAAAGCACCGGATGCGCCAAAGACCGACGACACTAACGGCTAATTAGATTCTTGGTGTAATACCCCCTGATCCAGCGTCAGGGTGGTATTGGCTAAACGCTTCAGCTCATCCGGCTGATGGCTCACATAGACAATCGGCAATGCTTTCCGGTCACGCAAGGTTTCAAAATACGGCAAGATCTCGTCCTTTCGAGCTGCATCCAGTGAAGACAGCGGTTCGTCTGCCAGAATGAGTTGAGGCTCGGCCAGCAGAGCGCGCCCAATCGCCACGCGCTGTTTTTCTCCCCCCGATAAATGGCTAGGGCGCCGGCTCAATAAGGGTCCAATGCCCAACATCTGCACGATCTCTTGGAATAGGGCAGGGTCATTTGGCAGGTGCTGGAATCGACGTCCGGCCATTAAATTCTGGACCACCGTCATGTGCGGAAACAAACGCGCGTCCTGAAAAATATAGCCAATACGGCGTTTTTCGGTGGGCATGCAAATCCCCCTATCAGCACAAAAAAACACCGTGGAGTCCATGTGAATGTGACCCTGGTCCGGCCGGACCGTGCCTGCGAGTGCGTTGATCAATGTGGTTTTTCCTGATCCTGAGGGACCGCATATGCCGGTAATGCCATTGGGGGCATTAAAGCAGGCATGGAGTGAAAACTCTGGAAACGCAATACGGATATCAACGTCTAGCATCAACGACCCTCCACAACCAAAGCCACGCGCTTTGCCAGCCATTCAGACAGAATCAATGCGAGCATTGAGATCGCAATGGCAAAGAGCACTAGCCGCAACGCGGAGTCCTCTCCCCCGGGCACTTGCATGAAGGAGTAAATGGCCGATGGAACGGTTCGAGTCTCACCTGGGATGTTCGAGACAAAGGTGATGGTGGCACCAAACTCGCCGAGCGCTTTGGCGAAGGCCAGAATGGAGCCGGTTACGACACCTGGTAAGGCCAATGGCAGCGTAATGATGAAAAACCGTTGCCTCGGTGAGGCGCCGAGTGTCCGGGCGGCGTCCTCAAGACGACGGTCAATGGCTTCAATCGATAGACGAATGGCTCTCACCATCATCGGGAATGCCATGATGGCTGCGGCCAATACGGCACCGGTCCACGAAAATGCAAATACGATGCCGATCTCAGCCAGCCAGCGTCCGATCGCACCTTGGGTGCCAAAGAGCATCAGTAGCAGATAACCGGTGACCACCGGTGGCAGAATCAAGGGCATGTGGACTAAGCCATTTAGCAGCGATTTCCCCCAAAATTCTTTGCGCGCGAGTACCCAGGCAATCCAGATTCCAAAGGGGAGGCTTGCGAGAGTTGCCCAAAAGG
>CBFHVZ010000005.1:0-85073 GCA_965659195.1 Litorivicinaceae bacterium | reverse complement strand
TCTACAAGGCCAGCGTGTGTTAGATGTGGGATCGGGCTCAGGTTATCACCTGT
Source organism: Litorivicinaceae bacterium (assembly GCA_965659195.1). GTDB lineage: Bacteria > Pseudomonadota > Gammaproteobacteria > Pseudomonadales > Litorivicinaceae > HIMB30. Next base: position 85,020 of record CBFHVZ010000005.1, on the reverse strand, counting down.
GGCGGATGCTCGAAGCCGGCGCCTCAGAAGTCCTCGGCGTCGAGCCGAGTATTTTATTTCACTGCCAATTTGCCGCCATCAAGGGGTTGATCGGGGAATCAAGAGCCGCCTCCTTGCCATTAACGCTTGAGCAGTTCAATCCAGGCCTTTTACGGTTTGATGCGGTCTTCTCGATGGGCGTGCTGTATCACCGCAAAGACCCGATCGTACATCTCGAACAACTGAGAGACTGTCTCGCCCCCGGCGGCCAACTGATAATGGAAACCCTGGTGGTCGATGGCGATGAACAGACCTGCTTAGTGCCTGCCGATCGGTACGCGCGGATGAATAATGTCTGGTTCCTGCCCTCGGTTGCGCATCTGAGCCGCTGGTTGGCGCGCGTTGGATTCACCGATATTCGGTTGATGGACCTGTCTGAAACCACGCTCGAAGAGCAGCGAAAAACCGACTGGATGCAGTTTGAATCCTTTGAGCACGCCCTGGATCCAACCGACCCGACACGCACTGTCGAAGGCTTGCCTCGCCCCAAACGGGCCGCACTTTGGGCTCGGCGACCTCAGACCTGAGTGTATCTCGCACTGGGCCCGGGTCTGTGCGAGAATTCGCGGCTTATTATTTACTGTCTTTCGGAGACTGCCCGCATGTTCCATCTCGACCTTGCACCCGCCGACCCCATCCTCGGTCTGACTGAAACCTTTAAAGCCGACACGCACCCCGACAAAATCAACTTAGGCGTGGGCGTGTATCAGGACGCTACTGGCAAAACGCCAGTCTTGGATTCAGTCAAGCAAGCGGAAATTCGGTTGTTGGAGCTTGAACAGTCCAAGAGTTATTTGGCGATTCCGGGCGTTCCTGAGTTGGCCGCCCACACGCAGACGCTTTTGTTTGGCGAAGGGCATGCCATCATCACCGAAGGCCGCGCCAAGACCGCACAAACCCCAGGCGGGACCGGGGCGCTCCGCGTAGCGGCCGACTTTTTCTTGCGTGCCGCACCGAAGGCGACAGTCTGGTTGTCCAATCCCACCTGGGCAAACCACCGCGCCATTTTTGAAGCCGCCGGTTTCCCCGTCAAAGACTACCGCTACTACGACAAAGCTTCTCAAGGCCTTGATCGGGCTGGATTCTTAGCCGACCTTGAAGCCATGGCGTCCGGTGACATCGTCATTTTGCACGGCTGCTGCCACAACCCCTCAGGGATCGATCTTGGACCGACCGAGTGGCAGGCTGTGGCCGATGCCGCCAAAGCCAAAGGCTTGGTGTGCTTAGTGGACTTCGCCTATCAAGGATTCGGGGACGGTCTGACTGAGGACCGCCAAGGGCTTCATACCCTGCTAAATGCCGGTTTGGGGGTCCTCATCGCCAGTTCATTCTCGAAGAACTTCGGTCTCTACAACGAGCGCATTGGTGCATTGACCGTGGTGGAAGAGGATGCTGACTTAGCCACTAAGGCCTTCAGTCACATCCAGGCCGCGATTCGCGCCATCTACTCAAGCCCACCGGCACACGGCGGTAAGATCGTTGCCACCATCTTAGGCGACAGCGACTTAAATGCGCTGTGGGTGCGTGAACTGAACGACATGCGTACACGGATCAAAGCCATGCGCGAAGCCTTTGTGTCAGGCATGGCAGCCCGTCAATCAAAGGTCGATTTTGAGTTCATCAACCATCAAAAGGGCATGTTCAGTTTTTCAGGGCTGACCGAAGCGCAGGTATTGAAACTCCGAGCAGACAATCATATCTACATCGTCGGCTCCGGGCGGATCAATGTCGCAGGGATCACACCGGCGAATCTCGATCCGTTGTGTGACGCGATCGCCAAGGTTCTGTAATGGCACAGTATGATTTCTACGGCCTCGGCAATGCCTTGGTAGACACCGAGTACCATGTTTCGGACACCATCTTGGCTGAGCTTGGCGTCGAAAAAGGCATGATGACCTTAATCGATGCCGACACCTTAGGTCAGCTCGAGTCACGGCTCGATCAAGACGCTGAACGGGTCAAGCAGGCAAGCGGCGGCTCAGCCGCCAACACCCTGATTGCGGCAGCGAACTTCGGGGCCTCTGTGTTCTACAGCTGCAAAGTCGCTGACGACACCCTGGGTGATTTTTATCACACCGACTTAGTCGCCTCAGGCGTTGCCACCAATCTCGATCGCATTCGAGAGGCAGGCACCACCGGTCGCTGCCTAGTCATGGTCACCGACGATGCCGAGCGCACCATGAATACCTATTTGGGAATCACCGGCGATCTTGGCCCGCACGAAGTGGACGTCGAGGCGCTCAGCCAATCCAAGATGCTCTACATCGAAGGGTATTTAGCCAGTTCCGATAAAGCGCGCATGGCGGCCTTGGAGGCCAAACAACAAGCCGAAGCCTTAGGCATCCCAGTGGCCCTGACCTTTTCAGACCCGGCCATGGTGACCTATTTTAAAGACGCGGTGACGGCCATGGTCGGCACCGGAGTCGATCTCTTGTTCTGTAATGCGCAAGAAGCCATGACCTGGACAGAGACCTCCGACATCGAATCGGCCTTGGCAGAGCTCTCAAAGACGGCCAAGCAATGGGTGTGCACCCGGGGTGCAGAGGGTGCTTCGGTGTGGGACGGCGAGCGTCGGGTGGACGTACCCGGACGTGCGGTGACACCCATCGACACCAACGGCGCAGGCGATATGTTTGCCGGTGCGTTTTTGTTCGGCCTCAGCCAAGGATGGAATCATGAAAAGGCAGCCCGCTTCGGGGTGCATTGCTCGGGGTATTTGATTACCGCCTATGGACCCAGACTGCCCTTAGACGATCATCCGCAATTGCTCGCGGAGTTTGAGGCGACCTGCTAGGCCGCCTCTGATCAGCGAGGGCGTCGCTTATTTTTTAAGCCAAGCCCAAATCATCGGCAGAGACACCGTCGCCAATGCGATCTTCACCGCATCGCCGAAGACAAAGGGCAATAAACCGACATTCAAGAGCGTTTGGTTGTACCCGACAAACACGCCAAGCCACAGAAGACCGAGCGCATAAATCACCGCCATGCCAGTGACCATGGCCACCAAGGCGCCAACACGGCTTCGATCTAAGCCCCGCTCAGCCAACCAACCGGTGACCACAGCCGCAACCAAGAACCCAGCCAGGTAGCCGCCAGTCGGACCGGCCATATACAAAAGACCCAAGCCTTTTTCAGGCGTGCCAGCAAACACGGGCAGACCCATGGCGCCCTGCATTAGATAGAACAAAACGGCCGCGCCACCCAGCTTCGAACCGAGCACCACGCCCAGCATCAACACCACCAGCGGCTGAAGCGTCATCGGCACAGGGTAAAACGGCACCTGGAACTTGGCCGATGCGGTCAACAACAATGAACCGAAAACGACAAGCGCCAGCTGACGGAACCGGCCCCCTTGGTTGTCCCAAAGGACATCCATCAATACACCCTGATTAGCCTGCGACATACTGTATTCCTTATGTAATGAGGCGTGTATTACAGCCGGAAACCAAGAGGCCGTCAATTATATGTATCACCAAATAGTTGACGACCTGCAGCCCTGTATTCGCTGCGCGCTCCCGACCCGTCACGGTCTTTGTTCAACATGCCAGGGCCGGCTATCCGTGGGACCCTTTGAACTGAGCCCAAACATCACCGCCCTGGTGATCCAAAACGAGCTCACCCACCGGCTCCTGAGTACCTATGATCGAACGGGGCACCCCAGCAGTGTGAAACCTTGGCTTCGCATCTTGTCGTGCGAATCGCCCTCTGTCCCCACCGTCATGATCGCGGATCGGAACGATCCTCTGTGCCAGGGAGTGCTCCGCCGTTTGGCCGACACTCGGCCCACGGTGGCGATCGGCACCAAAGTAAGAAACGGACTCAAAACACTTGCCTTGACCAGAAGTCCACCGACTGCAGCAGAAATGCCGACGCTGAGTCTGGTCACTTAGGCCTTAATAGCGAACAATCGCCGGCCAAACCGGGTCCGGCACAAAGTCCAAACACTCATAGACATCGAGCGTCGAGCGGACCGTATCGTCTGGCATGATTTGGGACACGGTCCCTAATAAGGTAAACGAGCCACACCGTGCCGCCATAGCCTCCGAATACCCCCCCAAATGCACCACGCGGGCGTGCGGTGAATTGAGCACCCCCCAGTGGTCGTACTGATTCAATCGACGGGTTGTCTCGGGAACTACCTGACCCAGAGGCGCTCCATAGCGCGCCGCATCCGCCGCCTCGGACGGCCAAAAATACAAAGCCCATGCCAGCGTCGAATAATGCCCTGCACTGAGTACCTCGGTTGGGCCGGCTAGGACCGCCGCATCGGCCATCGCCCGATCCCAACCTCGTATTTTCTGAAAGGCATCGCGGTCTTTAGACAAGCCAAGCGAGTAGGGAAACAACAGTAAAAGCAGAATCGCCACCTGCAGCACCCCAAGGACAGCGGCGGTTTGCAGTGACCCTTTGAACCGCTCAGCCCACAAAATCAGAAGCACTGGCAGAAGCGGCAGCGCCCAGTTCAAAAGCACTTCTCCGAACAATCCTTTGACCACAAAGAAAGCCGCCAGGGTCACAAAACTGGCCAAGAGCATTTCACGCACCCTCGCCGAGGCATCGTCATCGAAGCTCGCGGCCTTCGGTTTGAGCCGCAGCCCACCCAACAGCAGCCAAGCAAACAACGGCATAGCAGCCAGCAAAAACCCAGGGATCCAATTCACCGCATGCATCGGATTGGAACCTTCAGAACCGACGTGCCCAAACTCATGCTTAAAATGAGAAAAGTCGTTGTCTAAGTTCCACGCAATCCATGGACTGAAACAGAGCGCGCAAAAGAGCGCACCCAAATAGGGCCCTGGTGTTAACAACAAGTGCGGTGAACGTAATAGCACCCAGGGCAGGATCGACAACGGAATCAATGCGATCGACAGTTTCGATAAGGCCCCCAAACCGAGTGCCACACCCATCACCATCCACCAGAGTTCCGGATGACTTCTCGGTGGCGCAGAAAGCACCGAGGCCATGGCGCCATAGGCCACCAAAATAAAACACAACAACCAAATATCGGTGGTATGCACCGAACCGAGCGTCAACACCAAGGGGCTGGTGACAAAGAGTAAAAGCAACAGACGCGATTGCCGTCGATCGAGCCCCGCCAAATGCCCGAGCCACAGCAAGGCAGCCGCCGAGGCCAGCCATGCGATCCACGCCGGCAGCCGGACTTGAACGGTCTGCGGCAACCAGGAAAGGGTGTGCGTTAACGATTGAGTGAAGGTGACCCAAGGTCCCTTGGTTTGGTAACTGAAGTCCGGAAAGGCCAGCCAGGTCGCATACTGTGCTTCATCAAAATGCACCGGCAACAGAGCCGACCCCAGCCATACCAGGATCAGTCCGCCAAACCCAATGACAATGCCTCTCACCTAGAGATTTTGCTCCGCATAGGAGGCCAGTCGTGACCGCACGACGCCTTCCAAATGTTGTGTGGACGCACCCGACCAGCCTTTAAACCGCTCCACCACATAAGTCAGACCGGAGGTCAGCGCGGTTAGGTAGTTGCTGTCGATCTGCGCCAAGTTACCCAAGCACACGATTTTAGAGCCTTTTCCGCAGCGAGTGATAATGGTCTTCAACTGCTGGGGAGTTAAGTTTTGTGATTCATCGAGCAAAATGATCGCGTCTTGGATTGACCGTCCGCGGATGAAGTTCAGCGACTTAAATTGAATATTGCCCTTCTCCAGGGCAAATCGAATCGAGGCCTCGGGATTGTCGTCATGTTCGTGAAGCGCTTCTAAGTTGTCGTGGATTGCCGCCAACCAGGGCATCATTTTTTCTTCTTCCGTACCAGGCAGGAAGCCGATGTCTTCGGCCACCGGCGGGGTCGACCGTGTCACCACAATTTTCGAAAAGCGTTTTTGCTCCACCACCAATTCAAGTGCACACGCCAAGGACAACAAGGTCTTACCCGAACCGGCCGCACCGATTAACAGGTTTAAATCGAGGCTGGTATCCAACAGCGCGTGCATCGCCATGCCCTGATACACATTGAGCGGACGGATGCCCCAGGCTTCCATGTCTTCCAAACGCGCCCGACCGATGTCCAACAAGACCACGCTGTCGGCCTCGATTTGACTGATACGGGCCGCAAATTCCTCGGTGCTGTCGATCACATACTGATTGACGTAGATCTCTTCGGTGAAGATCGAACGCGGCACCCGATGATAGGTACGATGACCCTCATTCCAGGTATCCACGGAATCGACCAAGCGCCAAAACTCATGATCAAGCTCTAGGTGTCCCGAGGGCAGGAGCTCTACATCACTGACCAACTGATCACGGCGATAGTCTTCGACCCGGGCGAGACCTGCGCCTAGGGCTTTCAGGCGCATGTTGATGTCTTTGGTGACCAGAATTACGTGATGCTCAGGGCCTAATTGCCGTTGGATTTCCAGTGCACAATTGATGATTCGGTTGTCGTTGGACTCGATGTCGTCTAATCGCCCTTCTGAGGCATCCGCCAGAGGCGAGCGATGGATGGCCAACGTCCCTAACTGGGAACCTGCATCGCCTTTGAGCGCCACAGGGATTTCAACACCGGCGGCGATGGCTTCGGGGGTGGCATGACCCAACACCTCGTCAATCTTACGGATCGCCGTTCGGGCTTCTGCTGCCACGTTCTTTTTGCGATCTTTGATGTCATCCAACTCTTCCAACACAGTCATTGGAATCACCACAGCATGTTCATGAAAATTGAATACACTCATGGGATCGTGCAGCAGCACGTTGGTGTCTAAAACGAAGGTTTTGGTGCTCATGGAATCATTGGCCTCAAGACTGGTCTAACAACAGGTTTACAATGGCAGAGTGTCACGGTTTGATCTCAATTCCATGACACTATGTGACAGAGGAGTCAGAAAATGAAGTCATCCCCCACAAGTATTCTCGGGCTATGTCTGTTGAGTGTCGCACTCACCGGTTGTGTCTCGGGTCTTCAAGGCAGCACCTATTCGCGCGCTGAAGCCCGCCAAGTGCAAGAAGTGGCCTTTGGCACGGTGATCGGTACGCAACCGGTCGTCATCGAAGGCAACCGCTCCGGCGCAGGCCAATTACCGGGTGCCATCATCGGTGGCGTGGCCGGCTCATCCTTAGGCGATGGCAAAGGCCAACAAATCTTCACCGTGCTGGGTGCCGTGGGTGGCGCCATTCTCGGCCAGCAGATCGAAGAAAAGGCGACTCGCGCACAGGGGCTTGAGCTGACCATTGAACTGGATTCCGGTCGCACCCTGTCGATTGTGCAGGAAGTGGACTCGGTCGATCAGTTCAAGGAAGGCCAGCGTGTCCGCGTTCTGACTCAGGGCGCACTGGCCCGGGTGTCAGCGGAATAATTGCTCCAGAGCCTCCGGAAGGGTCGGGTGTTTAAACTCGAATCCTTCCGCGAGCGCGCGGGTCGGGACCACCGCTTGTCCCTCAAATAAAAGACTCGCCAATTCGCCCAATACCAGTCGCATCGGCGCTTCGGGCACCCGAAACCAGGCCGGACGACGGACGGCGCGCGCCATAGCTTCTGTGAATACCTGATTTGAAACTGGATTGGGGGCGACCGCGTTGTAGGCGCCGGCCGGTGGATTGGATTCCATGCACCAGCGGATCATGCGCACCAAATCGTCGCGGTGGATCCAAGACAGCATTTGTCGACCGTGGCCGAGCGGACCGCCTAAGCCCAACTTAAAAGGGGTCTCTAAGCGACCTAAAAAACCGCCCGGGCGGTCCATCACCACGCCGATGCGCAGTTGATAGCGAAGGGTCTGCTCACCGCCTAAGTGTTCCGAAGCGGCCTCCCAATCGGTGCACAGCCGCGCGGCAAAATCCCAGCCGGGTGGCGCGTCTTCAGACAAGGTGCCTGTCGCCTGTGGCCCGTAATAGCCGACCGCACTGCCACTGATCACCCATTGCGGCTCACCGGGCAACCGCTCAAGTACCGCCGCCAACGCGTCGGTCACCCCAATGCGAGAGGCGCGCAACTCGCGCTTCCTACGATCGGTCCAGCGGGCATCGGCAATGCCCAGCCCCGATAAGTTGATCACCCCCTCGGGCATATCCGTCAACTCATCGACAGAGCGCACGAACCGAACCGATGAGGCGCTCTCGCCCAATCGTTTGGCCGCCTTGTCTGGATTCCGGGTCAGAAGCGTCAGCTGATGGCCGGCTTTGACAAGCTCTGGCACCAGGGCTTGGCCAACAAACCCCGTGCCTCCGGTGATAAAAATTTGCGCCATAGGTGACCCCCCATTGCGGCCCGATACCGCTTTCGTCACACTGACACTGTTTGGGCAATTCGGTGCGCGTGCAAGGGATGAAACGCTTTTTTGCAACGGCCCTGTTGTCGGTCGCGCTCTCAGGTGCGACTGCGACAGCAGTCGCTGACAACTTCACTCGAGCGTGGCTGGCCGTAGAACGGGCCGGCCACATCAGTCCTGCCATCAAAAAAACGTGGGCGGACTCACCCTTGTATTCCGAGTTGGTAGCAGAGGCGACCGAAAAGCAACTGGGGCGCATCTCCGCACAAAATCTTGAGGCTTTAATCGCGCAATACCCCGACAGCGTGGCCATCGCCAATTTGAGATGGCGCAAACTGTTCCGGCTCGGTCGTGCCAACTGGCACGAAGACTATTTATTTTTGTTTCGCCCCACTGATTCGGTTGAGCTGAATTGCTACGCCTTGGAAGCGAAAATGGCACTCGGACGCGACACCGAAAGCGACCGTCGCGCGGCGGTTCAGCTGTGGACCCACGGCCGAAGCCAACCGGATGCCTGTGACCCCCTGTTCGCCAAACTCGAACAACGCGGTCTCTTGACCGATGAGGTGCGCCTTAGACGGATCGATCGCGCACTCGCTAGCAATCAGTTGTCCCTAGCGCGTTGGTTGGCACGTCCCCTTGATCAAACGGCGACAGGGCACATCAACGCCTGGGATATCGCTCGCCGTGACCCTGAGCGCTATTTCAAAACCAAAGCTCGAGAATTCCCAGAGTGGGCCGAAATGGCGGGCAATCGCTTGGCACGGACCGATGCCGCTAAAATGATGGCCTTACTGGAAGACCCTGACTTCCCTGACTTGGCAAAGCCCGAGGCCACCCTCGGGGCAGCCTTGACCATGGCCCTAGATAAAGATCCGGCAGCCGCCCGATTGCTGTCCCAATCCCTGCCGGCGCATCCGGTATTGGATGTCTGGCGCGTTCGGTACTTTATTGATCAAGAAAACTGGCCTCAAGTGTTAAACGCCATCGCCCGTTTATCGCCCGACCAGCAGCGGGAGTTGGAGTGGACCTACTGGACCTCAAGAGCCTTGGCCATGACCGGGAGCCCCGATCTGGCGCAAGCCGGCTTTATCCGCGTGGCGGAGTCTAATTCCTGGTACGGATTTCTAGCAGCGGACTATTTGGGTCTGCCGTATCAGTTTGCGCCTAAAAGCACACGACCGCCCCAGCCAGTCGTTGATCGCGTGGCCGCTCGCACCGACGTGGTCATCGCACAACTGCTGTTTCAAGAAGGGCTCACCGTCATGGCCCGACGGCAATGGGACTTCGTACTGGGGCGTCTCACTGAAGTCGAACAACAAGCCGCTGCCGTACTGGCCAATCAATGGAACTGGTATTCCCGCTCCGCAGTCACGGCCCACCAGTCCGGACTGACCGATGACTATGAACTTCGCTACCCCTTGGCGCATCAAAATGCCTTGACCCGTGCGGCCGATGCGCACGGACTGTCACTGTCGTTTCTCTCGGGTCTAATGCGATCAGAAAGTTTGTTTATGCATGACATCCGAAGTCCGGCCGGCGCTTTAGGGTTGATGCAGGTGATGCCGCGGACTGGCCGACAAGTCGCCAAGCGCCTGAATATCCGTTGGCGCGGTACCAACACGCTCATCAACCCAAGCCTCAATGTGCGCATTGGGAGCTTCTATTTGGCTGACCAAATGGACCGGTTCGGCCACCCGGCCTTAGCGGCGGCAGCCTACAATGCAGGCCCCCATCGGGTGGAACAATGGTTACCCGAACGCCCCAAACCACTCGATGTGTGGGTCGCTTCGGTGCCGTTTTCAGAAACACGAAATTACATCCAGCGTGTCCTCGGTGCACAAGTGATCTACGAGTGGCGTTATACTGGCCGCCAGGTTCGCCTTGAAGCGCTGGCGGACGCACAAATTGTCAGAAAGGAATAATCATGGATTGGTTGGTGTACCTGGAAAACGGCGCCCTGTTAATTGGCTTGGCAGTGGTATTGGCATCCTTTGCGATGTACATCCGGCGCACTGGCGACATCAAAGCCGTGATTTTCTTTTGGCAGAAACGCATGCAACTGGATCGCCAAGAGTTCATCGTCAACCGCATCGGCATTGGCCTCATGATCCTTGGGGTCGTGATTCGGTTGGTCTATCACCTATTTTTCGTCGGGGCTTGAAATGACAGAGACCGCCGCACCCACCTCCTTTGAGGCAAAACTCGCTGAACTGGAATCCCTGGTTCGACAAATGGAACAAGGCTCGATGCCCTTGGATGCCTCGTTGGACGCTTTTGAGCAGGGTGTGAAGTTGGCACGGGAGTGCCATGCGCTTCTCGACCAAGCGTCACAGAAGGTTGTGGAAATTAAGCAATCGGGCACTGAAGGCCCGCTTGAACGAGACGCATGACCGACGCCAAAACCCGTCTAGCGGACTGGTCGTCACGTATCGAAACCGTCCTAACTGACGCCCTAACCGCCCAGCTGACCACCAGCCGCCTATTAAAAGCAGCGCGCTACAGCGTGCTCGGTGGCGGCAAACGACTGCGCCCCAAATTGGTGTATGCCGGCGCCTTAGCCACAGGTGGCCATCTTGATGCCGCCGATTCTGCGGCCATCGCGGTGGAACTGTTGCATACCTATTCGCTGATTCATGACGACCTCCCAGCCATGGACGACGACGCACTCCGTCGAGGCCAACCGACGGTGCATGTAGCCTATGACGAAGCGACCGCGATCCTGGCAGGCGACGCGCTGCAAGCGCTGGCTTTTCAGGTTCTGTCTCGAAGCGATGGACGAGATGCAGACACCGTCGTCCGACAAATACATCTCCTAGGTGAAGCGGTGGGCTTTAACGGCATGGCGCTCGGTCAAGCCATCGACTTGGAATCCGAGGGCGCCCGACTGGGCCTCGATGCGTTAGAATCCATGCACCAGAAAAAAACAGGGGCGTTGATTACCGCGTCCATTTTGATGGGTGCCGCCACCGGACGCGCTGACGACGACGAGTGGCATGCACTGACCCGTGCCGGTGAGGCCATTGGGCTCGCATTTCAGATACAAGACGACATATTAGATGAGACGGCAACGACCGATGTCATGGGCAAACCACAAGGACGCGATCGGGTGTTAGAGAAATCCACCTTTCCAAGCTTGATGGGACTTCACGAGAGTCAGGCCCGCGCTCGTCAACTGGTTGCGACCGCACACCAAGCCTTGGGCCAACTGAAAGGTGATACCACCGTCTTGATGCAACTGGCGACCGATGCCGTGGAGCGGACGCACTGATGGCCATCATGAAATGTTTCCACGAGATTCCGGATACGCGGCCGGCGATTCCGTTGTTGTCTGAGATCAATTCGCCGCATGACCTGAGAGGCCTGAGTAAAGATCAACTCCGTCAGCTCGCCGATGAAGTACGTGAGTATTTATTGTATTCCGTGGGCATCTCCGGTGGGCATTTCGGGGCTGGGCTGGGCGTGGTCGAACTGACCGTTGCGCTTCATTACTGTTTTGACACACCCTTTGATCAGTTGGTTTGGGATGTAGGCCACCAGGCCTACCCACATAAAATCCTGACCGGCCGGCGAGATCAGTTACCGACCATCCGTAAAGAGGGTGGGTTGGCTGCCTTTCCAGACCGCAAGGAAAGCCCATATGACACCTTCGGGGTCGGGCACTCAAGCACGTCCATCAGTGCGGCTCTCGGCATGGCGATCGATGCCAAACTCACAGGCTCAGGACGCCGGCACGTCGCCGTCATCGGCGATGGGGCATTGACCGCCGGCCTCGCCTTTGAGGCCCTGAATCATGCTGCCAGTGAGAAAGCGAATCTATTGGTCATCTTGAACGACAACGACATGTCGATTTCACGAAACGTGGGCGGCGTCCGCGATTACTTAGCGAAATTGTTGTCTTCAAAGGCCTACACGCGAAGTCGCGATGAAGCGCGAAAGCTTCTCGAGCCCCTGCCGCCTTTGGCGCACCTAGCAAAGAAGACCGAAGAGCACTTAAAGGGGATGATGAGCCCAGCGACCCTGTTTGAAGAAATTGGCTTTAACTACATCGGCCCGATCGATGGCCATGATCTGCCTGGTCTGGTCAGCACGCTCAACAACATGAAAGACCTGCCCGGACCTCAGTTTTTGCACTTGGTCACACAAAAAGGCTGCGGATTTGTACCCGCCGAAGACGATCCCATTGGCTATCACGCGATCAGTAAATTGAGTGCCAAGGGCGACGCCCCTAAAGCGCCGAAGCCAACCTACTCCAATATCTTTGGGCAGTGGCTGTGCGATATGGCAGAGGCCGATCCTCGATTGGTGGGCATCACGCCGGCCATGAAAGAAGGCTCGGACCTGATTCAATTCGCGGAGCGATTCCCTGAGCGCTACTTTGATGTGGCGATTGCCGAGCAGCATGCCGTTTGTGTCGCTGCCGGCATGGCCACACAGACCACCAAACCGGTGGTTGCGATCTATTCCACCTTCTTACAAAGGGCCTATGATCAAGTGATTCACGACGTCTGTGTACAGAACCTAGACGTCACCTTTGCCATCGACCGGGCCGGTCTCGTCGGCGAAGACGGTCCCACCCACGCAGGCGTTTACGACATCGCCTACCTGCGCACACTGCCCGATCTGATCTTGGCTGCGCCATCGGACGAAGCCGAGTGTCGTCGTCTGCTGTCGACTTGTTATCGCCACGAAGGACCGGCAGCTGTTCGTTATCCAAGAGGCCAAGGCCCAGGCGCCGAGGTGCACGCGGATCTTGAAACCGTTGAGATCGGTCGTGCCATCAAGCGACGGACGGGGCAGTCCGGCATTGTGATTTTCGCCTTCGGCTCGCGTGTACACGCCGCCTTAGAGGCCGCCGAGCGTGTTGATGCCACAGTCTATGACATGCGCTGGGTCAAACCCTTGGACACGGACACGCTCAAAGCGCACGCAAAAGCCAAGTTGCTGGTCACGGTAGAAGAACATCAACGGATGGGTGGCGCCGGGTCGGCCGTGGGTGAGTGGTATGCCGATGCAGGCCTAAGCCCATCCCTATTAACACTGGCGTTACCCGATCGGTTCGAAGCCCATGGCAAACCTGACGCCATGTTGGCACGCGTGGGCCTCGATGCGGAAGGCATCGAACAGGCCATTGCCAAACGGCTTAGCTGAAGTTTTCAGGCTGGCTTAACAGATGGCCGAGCTTGATTGATTTGGTTTTCAAATAGTTGGCATTGTGTGGCGTCAAGCCCGTCTCGATCGCATGGCGGCGCACGACGCTAATACCCATCGCTTCGAGTGCTTCGACTTTCTTCGGGTTATTGGTCATGACCTCGACCGAGGTGACACCAAAATGCGCCAACATCGACTGCACCATGTGGTAGTCCCGTTGATCGGCCGCAAAGCCCAGTGACTCATTGGCATCGACCGTATCCGCCCCCTCATCCTGCAGATGGTAGGCCCGAATTTTATTGATCAACCCGATGCCTCGGCCTTCTTGGCGAAGATACAAAACGATTCCAGAGCCCTTGGCAGCGACGGCCGCCATGGCGTGCTCTAACTGAGCCCCACAATCGCACCGCTCAGAAAACAAGGCATCACCGGTCAAACATTCAGAATGCAGACGAATCAACACCGGCTGCTCTGAACGCGGCTCCCCCATCACCAGGGCAACATGTTCTTTCTGCGTGGCTTCGTCTAAAAACCCATGCAACTCAAACGTGCCCCAGTGGGTTGGCAATTGGCAGTGATCAATGTGTTTAACAGTCATGTGTTTTCCCAATTAGCCCGCCATCATAGCAAAGACCCAGGCAGCGAGGAGCACATAGAGTCCGGCCGCTACATCATCGGCCAACACACCCAGTGCCCCTGGAATCCTCTTCTCACACCAAGAAACCGGCCAAGGTTTGAAAATATCGAACCCCCGAAACCCTAAAAAGGCGAGCGCCAAACCCAGCCAGAGATGGTCAGGCATCCAAAAGGCCACACCAAACCCGGCAAGCCACATGCCCGCCCACTCATCAATCACGATTTGTCCATGATCCACTGCACCCAATCGCCGCCCGGCTTCTCCGATACTCCATAGAGAGGCCGTACAGAAGACGATCAAACCCAATCCCCACACCCAAAGTGGCGCGGTCCATGCCCAAGCAACCAAGGGCAATACACCCAAGGTACCGGTTGTGCCCGGCGCCTTGGGTGACAATCCGCTGCCGAATCCCACGGCGACCCAAAATTTTATTGAATTCATCGGCTGTGATCCCACCCAAGCGACCAATCCGCCGGCACCGGTTGACCGTTTAAACTGATCCCTGGCGCCTCAGAGGCCTCAAAGCGGCCAATGCAATACCCGCCGTCAAACGACACATCCGGTGGCACAGCGGCCAACAACACATAATCATCGCCGCCTGTCAGTGCCATCTCGAGCGCACGTTCACGACCAAAGCGCGCAACCAAGCCATCGGCTAAGGGCAACGAGTCCGTGTCGATATCAACATGCAGCGGTTGTGCCGCACCGTGCAGTAAATGACCCACGTCTTGGCACAGGCCGTCTGAGACATCGATCATCGCATCGGCTTTACCACGGAGTACTTGGCCAAGATCCAGCAAGGGCTCAGGTCGCCAATAGCGCTCAGCCCAGATCGCATGCTCAGCCACTGATCCAGACAGCACCTCCAGATACGCGCGTGCGCCGCCAAGGTCCTGACCAAAAAGCCACAATCGATCGCCTGAGCGTGCGCCCTTCCGGGTCACCGCCTGGCCTTCTGGCACTTCGCCAATCACCGTCACTTGGCCCGACAGCGGACCCCGGGTGGTGTCGCCGCCGATCAGATCGACCCCCCATTGCACCGCAAGGTGGTGGAATTTTTTGGCAAATTGATTGACCCAGCCGCTGTCAAAGGAAGGCAAAGTCAGCGACAACAACACATAGCGCGGGGTGGCAGCCATCGCCGCCAAATCGCTCAGACCTCGACCCAACAGCCGAGACGCAAAGCCTTCAGGCGGACAAAGAGTCGGGACATGACGGCCGGCGACGACCGAGTCAACCGATATCACCGTCTGATGACCGGATGTAGAGCTCACTACCGCGGCATCGTCACCATTGCCCACCACGACCGAAGGACCATGTGCACCACGCTGAAAATAGGTTTGGATCAGTTCAAACTCGGTCACGAGGAGCCGCCGCCTGGACCTCAATAGCGCGGGATTGACCCGCCAGTTGGTCTAAGACACCGTTGACGAATTTATGTCCGTCGGTCGCACCGAATTTTTTACTAAGTGCCACGGCTTCAGCAATGACGACTTTGAAGGGGATGTCGATGCGGGCAGTCAGCTCATACGCGCCCAGCAACAGAATATTGCGCTCGATGGGGGTCAATTCCGAAAACGGACGCTTCAAATACGGCGTCAGTGCATCAACCAACTCCGAGTGGGTCTCATCGATTGCGCGAAGGGCTTGGTGGAAAAAAGCCAAATCGGCCCGTTTCAGATCGTTATCTGCACGGAACAACGCTTCCACCTGAGTCATCGGATAGCCCGACAACTCCCATTGATACAGGGCTTGGATGATGGCCTCACGCGCTCGATGGCGTTGTGAAGCAGTCGGCTGGGTCAACTCACTCACCCAGCTGTCTCAACACAGAGACCATTTCCATCGCAACCAAGGCCGCTTCTGCGCCCTTATTGCCGGCCTTAGTCCCTGAACGCTCAATCGCCTGCTCAATGGTATCCACGGTCAACACACCAAAGGCACAGGGCACACCCGTGTCCAGTTGCACCTTATTAAGACCCCCAGCTGACTCACCGGCAACGTAGTCAAAATGAGGCGTCGATCCACGAATCACTGCACCCAGCGCAATGATTGCGTCCACATCACCGCGCTCAGCCACGGCTTGTGCCGCCAGCGGGATCTCATAGGCGCCTGGGACACGGACCACGGTAATGTGGTCGTCACTGACGCCGTGACGCGCGAGCGTGTCGATTGCACCCTCAACCAGTGCGTCCACCACAAATTGGTTAAAGCGACCCACCACGATGGTGTAGCGGCCGTCGATATCGGTGAATTGACCTTCAATCATCTGCATGGGTTAACCCCCGTATTGCACGTATTCCACCACTTCCAGGTCAAACCCTGAAAGCGCACTAAATTTCATAGGCGCCGACAACAACTTCATTTGCCCGACCCCCGCATGCCGTAAGATTTGCGAGCCAGTCCCCACCGTCAAATAAGGCACCAGGCGACTGCCTGGTTTGGGCAAACTGTCGTCTATGTATTGCGCCAACCGCTCATCGAGGCCTTCTTGCCCGCGATGCTCAAGAATCACCACCACGCCTTCGCCAGCCTCAGCCACCGCTTCCATGGCCTTCGGCAATGGCCAGCTGCCACGGCCTTGCCAATCGACTTGAACCAAATCGCGAAGCGCGTCGGGCACATGCACCCGCACTAAACAAGGTCGCGTACTTGAGGGCTGCCCCTTAATCAAACACAGATGCGTGCCGCCTAAAATCTGGTCTTTAAACACCAACACACGAAACTCGCCGAACGCGGTATTCACGGTGTCTTCACGCACCAACTCAATGGTGGTTTCGTTCATGGCCCGGTATTGAATCAAGTCGGCAATGGTTCCGATCGACAGGCCGTGGGTTTCTGCAAATACCTCAAGCTCAGGGCGACGCGCCATGGTGCCATCGTCGTTCATGATTTCACAAATCACAGACGCAGGCTCGAGGCCCGCTAAGCGCGCGAGATCACAGCCGGCTTCCGTATGACCGGCCCGCATCAACACCCCACCGGGACGCGCTTGCACTGGAAAAATATGACCGGGTTGCACCAAGTCGCTGGGTTTGGCCGCAGGCGCCACGGCAGCCGCCACCGTGCGTGCACGATCGGCCGCACTGATGCCGGTCGTCACCCCTTCGGCGGCCTCGATACTGACGGTGAACGCGGTTTTCATCCGCTCTGTGTGCTCAGTGACCATGGGGGGCAGGCCGAGCTGACGACACCGCGATTCAGTCAGCGTCAAACACACCAAGCCCCGCGCATGGCGCGCCATAAAGTTGATGTGCTCAGCGGTGCAATGCGTCGCCGCAACCACCAAGTCGCCTTCGTTTTCACGGTCTTCGTCGTCCATCAAGATCACCATCTTGCCGGCACGAATATCCGCGATCAGTGTCTCCACTTGAGCCAAGGGCATCAGTCGTTCCTTAATCGCCAATCGATGCGAAGATCCTCTCCCACCGGCTGGCATGTCGATATCAAAATCGTTGGCGCATCAGTCAGTTGCGCGGGGGCGACATCATACAGCGATCGCCCGGCCGGCCCAAGCAGTTTTCCGGCCAAATACAACACCCCGTGGTCCACCAAGCCCTCTGTGATAAACGCACCGGCCAAGGTGGCACCCGCCTCAACCAAGACTTCGCTGACCCCTAATTCGGCCAAATACGACAACAGCGCTGGCAACGCCACACGGCCTGCTGCATCCGACGGCGCCTGCCAATGACCCATACGACCGGAGGTCACCGCCGGATGCGCAACAGGACCTGTGGTCACCCACAGCACCTCACCGGCCACCCCAAGCAAGGCGGGTGTGTCTGGCAGCCGCCCTTTGGAGTCGAGAATCACTCGAAGGGGTTGGGTATCAGAAAGCGCTCGTGCCTCATCAAAGGCACCGCTGTCGGCGCGTACGGTTAATAAGGGATCGTCGGCCAAAACCGTCTCAATCCCCGTGATCACGGCACCAACGCGGGCCCGTAGGCGCTGGACATCGGCACGCGCCGCTGGGGCAGTAATCCATTTTGACTCGCCATCGGCCATCGCCGTCCGGCCATCCAAACTCGCCGCACTTTTCAAGAAGACCCAAGGCCGATGTTCCGTCATGCGCTTAACAAACCCGGGGTTCAGAGCATGGGCTTCGTCAGACATTAGCCCGACCTCAACCGATAGGCCGGCGGCTTTCAGCCGCGCCACGCCTTGACCCGACACCTGAGGGTTGGGGTCTTCCATGGCCACCACCACACGAGCCACTGAAGCCGATAGCAACGCATCGGCACACGGCGGGGTCTTGCCGTAATGCGAACAAGGCTCCAGCGTCACGTAACAAGTGGCGCCTGCCAGTGCATCGGCACTTAGCCCGGCCATGGCCTCAATTTCGGCATGGGGTTGACCGGGTGCGCGATGGAAGCCTTCACCCAGCAATCGACCGTCTTTGACCAGCACACACCCCACCCGCGGATTTTCCCGTGTGGTGTACAACCCACGGTCAGCGAGCTCGAGTGCGCGCTGCATCCACTGGCGATCAGTGTCGGACCACTCACTCATCAGACAGCCGCTCAATTTCCCCAATAAATTCGGTGACGTCACTGAAACTCCGATACACCGAAGCAAACCGCACATAGGCCACCTGATCCAGCGCTCTCAGCTCTCGCATCACATGTTCCCCAATACGGCGCGACTCAATTTCTTTATCGGTCTCATTTTGCAAAGCGCGCTTAATGCGCTGGATGCAGGCGTCAATTTGCACCGTACTGACAGGGCGTTTTTCCAGCGCGCGGGTAAGGCCTCGACGCAATTTTTCTTCGTCAAAGTTCTCACGCTGCCCATTGCTTTTGACCACCCGAGGCATCACCAGCTCAGCCGATTCATAGGTGGAAAATCGTTGGTCGCATTCCGGGCAGACCCGGCGACGCCGAATTTGAGCCCCTTCGGCGTGGAGTCTGGAATCAATCACCTTGGTGTCCAAGGCTTGGCAAAAAGGACACCGCATTACACACGCTCCTCATACGCTCTGGCGCTCAGCGCCCCACGCTGGCGCTGCAGATCGAACAGCAACACCCCGGTCGCCACGCTGACATTCAAACTTTCAATTTGGCCGCACATGGGAATCGCCACCAAGGCATCACAGACCTCTCGCGTTAACCGACGAAGCCCGGATCCCTCAGCACCCATCACCAAGGCCAACGGTTGGTCATCACCCAAACTGCCTTCGGCAGCGGTGGATTCACCGGCGGCACCGACCACCCAAAACCGGTCTTCTTGGAGTCCGCGTAAACAGCGGGCAAGATTGGTGACACGAACCACTGGAATCAGCTCAGACGCACCGGATGAGGTCTTTCGGGCCACCTGATTCAAAGGAGCCGAGTGGTCTTTGGGGACGATGACGCAGGCCGCACCAAAGGCTTCTGCACTTCGTAAACACGCACCAAAATTATGAGGATCGGTGACGCCGTCTAAGACCAACACCAACGGGTTCTTCAGGCCGTCCAAAATCACCGGCAAGGCATTTTCAGGTTCCATCTCCCGAGGGCGGGCAAACGCCAACACCCCCTGATGATTGGCATCTGTGGAGGCCAACGCGTCATCAAAATCCCGAGCAGAGACTTCTTTAATAGCGACTCCGGCAGACTGGGCTTCGCTCCATAACGCTTGGACTCGACCTTCTTTCATGCCAGCCCGGATCCAGACGGCCGAAACGCGTCCGGTTTTTAACAACACGCGAACCGGGTGGACGCCGCTGATCACCCACTGCTGTGGACCCGAGGGTCCCTCTTTGCGTCGACCGCGTCCGCTCATTTCTTCCGCTTTCCGCCCTTACTGCCTTTACCGCTACGACCGTCTTTTTTCGGTTTAGCCGTGCCTTTACCGGGAATATGACCCGCCTTCAATCGAGATCGGACCGAAGGCTTGGCCGACCGGCCCGCCGGGGCGCCGGCAATGGCAAAATCAATCCGTCGAGCTTCAAGATCCACGCGAGCGACCGACACACGCACTGAATCAGCCAGACGATACACTTGCCGTGTGCGCTCTCCGGTGAGGGTGTGCTGGGTTTCGCTAAACACCCAATAATCCGGGGGCAGCTGGGTCACATGGACCATGCCTTCCACAAAGAGTTCATCGAGCAAAATGAACAGGCCAAACCCGGCCACACCGGTGATCGTGCCCTGGAACTCCTCGCCGAGTTTCTCTCGCATAAATTGGCACTTCAGCCACTGACCGACATCGCGGCTGGCTTCGTCAGCCCGGCGCTCAGTCATCGAACAGTGCTCACCCAAAGCCACCATCCGCGCCATATCAGGCAACCCGTCACGCACCAAGTGGCTTGCGTCATCCTGTGCACCGGTCTGAATAATCCGTTTCAACAACCGGTGGACGGTCAGGTCGGGATATCGACGAATCGGCGAGGTGAAATGCGTGTAATGGTCATACGACAGACCAAAATGGCCGATATCGGGATCGGGGGCGTATTTCGCCTGCTGCATGGATCTCAGAATCATTGCTTGGATCAACGCAAAGTCCGGCCGTTGATGCGCTTGTTCTAGAAGGTTTTGGTAATCGCCTGGTTCGGGTTTCTCACCGCCACCGAGGCCTAGCCCCATCGAACCGAGAAACTGACGAAGCGCCGCCAAGCGCTCATCCGACGGCCCCTCATGGATCCGATACAGCGTTGGCAATTTAAATTTCTTCAAACACCGCGCTGCCGCTACGTTGGCTGCCAGCATGCACTCTTCAATGAGCTTGTGCGTCTCAAGTCGGACCGCCGGTGAGACCCCCTGGATCTTACCGCGCTCATCAAAGCTAAATTTCGGCTCCACCGAATCAAAGTCCAGAGCACCTCGGTCTTCACGCGCCATTCTGAGCATGCGGTACAAACTGAAGAGCTGACCGATGTTTTCGCCCACATCAGGCGATTCAAAATGACGCGACTCGGTCAACTCCCGAATCAATCCCTTATGGTCTAAATCCGATGCACCCACCGCGTCCAAGGCATCCTGAACCTGCTGATAGGTGAGTCGGGCCTTTGAACGAAAGACCACTTCGTGGAACCGATACTTGCTGACCCGTCCGGTACTGGCGATGTCCAAAGACACCGCCAATGCCAACCGATCCACCTTCGGATTCAGTGAACACAAGCCATTAGAGAGCGACTCCGGCAGCATCGGGATCACTTCGCTTGGGAAGTACACCGAGGTACCGCGCTGAATAGCTTCCTGATCCAGTGGCGAGCCCTCAGTGACATAATGCCCCACATCGGCAATGGCGACCCACAACGTCCATCCGGACTTACCGCGGGGGACTGCGCATACCGCATCATCAAAATCGCGCGCGTCAGCGCCGTCGATGGTGACAAACGGAAGCTCGCGTAAATCCAAGCGCGTGCTGGCCACATTGGGATCGATTTCATCGCCACAGGCGGACGCCTGAGCCAAGGCCGCATCTGAAAATTCATAGGGCAAATCGTGGGCGCGGACTGCCACCTGGACTTCAATGCCTGGATCCGACGCAGCGCCCACAATATCCACCACGTGTCCTACCGGCTGTCGGTTGTGCGCCGGGTGGCTGTCAATCTGAACCACCACATACTGCCCAAATTTCGCGCCATTCAATCCAGCATCGGGCACCAGCACGTCATGCTGGAATCGATCGTCCTCGGGGGTCACAAAATTAATCCCCGCCTGCTCTCGCAACCGACCGATCAATCGCTCAACTTTCCGCTCGAGCACTTCAACAATGCGTGCTTCACGTTTCTGACGGGATGCACGGGAGGGCGGCATGGCTGCGACCAAGACACGGTCTCCGTGATACACCTTCCGCATCTGACGGTCGTGCAAATACAAACTCTCCGAACCGTCTTCCGGCTCAAAAAATCCAAAGCCGTCTCGGTGAGCCACCACACGACCCGATAACAAACCAGCGCGGTCGACCAACACGTAGCGGCCGATCCGGTCAGCAATAATTTGACCATCTCGGGTCATGGCCGAGAGCCGTGCAAACAGCCCATCTCGGTTCTCCATCGAGGTCTTTGTGAGCGCCACCAACTCATCAAATTCAAGCGGGCGTCCGGCTTCATCCAGAAGCTCCATTAACCATTGTCGCGATGCGACGGGACTCTCGTAGCGAGAGGCTTCCGCGTCGCCATAGGGATCAGACATAGTTTCTCCTTTCAATGCCTGCAATAATGGCCGTCGAACCTTCGGAAGTCACGCATTGACCGCGAGTTGCGATGAGCAAACGGAAATTGACACGTCAACAGGCGTGGCGAATTGAAAAAATTCAGAAAGAACGCCTAGACCGCGCCGCCCGGCATAAAACCGAAGTGGAATCGCTGTTACAGGAAGGCAGTCTCGGCTCCGAACAAAACGGACGCATCGTCGCGCGCTTTGGAAAACAGGTGGAAGTGGTGCCGGTCGATGACCTGGGCCAACCTGCAGGCGAGCCCATACGATGCCACCTGCGAGCCAATCTCACCACCTTAGTCACCGGTGATCAGGTGGTGTATCAAGCGGCTACAGACACAGCGATTGTCACCGCCTGCGAGCCCCGCCGAAATGTCCTCGAACGGCCCGATTCACGGGGTGTGATTAAAGCCATGGCGGCCAACATCGATCAAATCGTCATTGTCACAGCGCTCGAACCCGAGCCTCAGCCTGAAATCCTCGATCGGTATTTGGTCGCGACCGAAGTGGCAGAGATTCCAGCACTGATCGTGATCAATAAAGTCGATCTGATGCGCCAATCTGAAGCCCACCGGAATTTTCTGCTGGCGATGCAGCGCCTGTATGAGCACATCGGCTACACCGTGGTCCAAGCGAGCACCAAAGAGGCCGGCGGTCTTGACGCGCTGACCGCCCATCTGACCGATAAGAGTTCGGTATTCATCGGTCAGTCCGGCGTCGGGAAATCCTCACTGGTCCAGGCCTTGTTGCCTGAAGAAAACATCCGAGTCGGTCATCTGCACAAACAGACCCGCCTCGGCCGCCACACCACATCGACCGCGCGCCTCTATGCCTATGCAGGGGGCGGCTCGATCATTGATTCACCTGGGATCCGTGACTTCGGACTCGAACAAATTTCTCGGACCGATGTGGAGCAGGGCTTTATCGATATCCGACGCTTCGCGTCCGATTGCCGATTTAGAGACTGCCGCCATCGGCATGAGCCGGGGTGTGCCGTTCGCGACGCCATTGAAAAAGGCAAACTCTCGATTCGACGACTGCTGTCGTTCCATCGCATCTTAGACACCTTAACCGGAGGCAACGCATGAGCTTGTTGCAACAGATCAACACACTCGCCCAGTACGCATTGCCAGGTCATCTGCTGTCACGCGCCACAGGCGCACTGGCCACCTGCGAAATTCCCGCGGTCAAAAACGCGCTGATTCGAGCGTTTATCAAACAGTTTGAGATCAACATGGACGAGGTCGCAGACACCGATCTCGACCACTACCCACACTTTAATGCGTTCTTCACGCGCGCACTGAAGCCAGGTATCCGGCCGATGCCCGGCGAGGGACAGATTGCCTGCCCGGCCGATGGCGCCGTCTTTGGTTTTGGTGCGATCGATGCCGAGACACGACTGAACGCTAAAGGCCACGCGTTTCGGCTCGACGAGCTATTTGGCTCGGATGAATACAACCAGGCCTACGAAGGCGGCCAGTTCCTTACCGTCTATTTATCGCCGCGTGACTACCATCGTGTGCACTGCCCGATGGCAGGTGAATTGAAACAGATGACCCACGTGCCGGGTCGGTTATTCTCAGTGAACCGAGAAACCACGACCCGAATCCCTGCGGTCTTTGCGCGAAATGAACGGGTCATTCTTCACTTTAAAGGCGAACAGGGCCCGTTTTCACTGGTGCTCGTGGGCGCCATGCTTGTGGCCTCGATAGAAACGCCTTTTGCGGGCGTGATCACGCCACCGGGGCGAAATGTCCAACATTGGCACTATCACAAAGGCGGCCACTTGAAGTTTAGACAGGGCGATGAAATCGGTCGGTTCCAATATGGGTCCACCGTGATTCTGGTGACGCCCAAATCTGGATACCAGTTATCGGATGATTGGTCGGCTGACCAACCGGTGAAGTTAGGGGAGGTGCTGGGATCACAGGCGTGATCCCAGCCTCAGACTGTCTTAACGACCACCCATCGGATCATTCAAGAATCGGAAGAAGTCCGACTCAGGATCGATCACCAAGAGGTCTTCTTTGCCTGAGAAGGCGGTGCGGTAGGCCTGAATCGAGCGGTAAAACGCGTAGAACTCCGGGTCTTGGTTGAACGCATTGGCATAAATTTCTGCCGCAATCGCATCCCCTTCACCACGAATCTGCTCCGCTTCACGATAGGCATTGGCCTCAATCACCGTCTTTTGGCGATCGGCATCCGCCTCAATCCCTTCGGCCAATTCTCGACCGCGTGCACGGTGGTCACGTGCCTCACGCTCCCGCTCCGTACTCATCCGCGAGTAAACGGCACTCGACACTTCAGGCGGCAAGTCAATCTTCTTCACTCGCACATCAGTGACGTGGATCCCGAGTTCGCTCAGCGCAATTTGATCGAGCTCTTCGGTGATTTCTTCCATCAGAGCATCCCGCTCACCGGAGACCACCTCAAACACCGTCCGCTCACCGAACTTGTTACGCAGCCCGTTGTCGACACGAGAGGCCAAAAGACTGTTGGCTGTGAACTCATCACCGCCGGTTGCCTTATAAAAAGCCCCCGCATCTTGCACACGCCACTTCACAAACGAATCCACAATCAACGCTTTTTTCTCAGAGGTCAGATACCGCTGAGGAGCCGCATCCAAAGTCACCAAACGCGACTCAAAGCGACGCACATCGTTCACCACCGGGATCTTGAAGTGCAAACCCGGTTTGATATCGGTGTCGACCACCTCACCAAACTTCAACAGAACCGCTTTTTCCCGCTCGTTGACCACGTAGATCGAATTACTGATGAGACCGATGGCCACCACCAACCCAATCAAAATTGCCATTTGACGTCCTGACATTAGCGGATACCTCCTCTGTCTGTTTCAGACGGCTGACGCGCACGCAGCTCCTGAAGTACTTGATCGGCCAAAGAGCGAAGATCGCCCGGCGTCATGCCACCCGCGCTCGGCTGGGTTGCTACCGAAGGCTGAGTCAAGGTGCCTCGGTTTTGATTGGCGATACTCGGAGCCGCCTGGCTCGCAATGCGATCCAGTGGCAGATACATGATGTTCGATCCGGAATCGACATCGACCATGACCTTCGATGACCGCTGCATCACTTCCTGCACCGAATCGATGTAGAGGCGCTGACGGGTCACTTCGGGGGCTTTCCGGTACTCAGCCAACAGTTTCAAGAAACGATCGGCCTCACCCTGTGCCTGAGCGACCACCTGCTCACGGTATGCATTGGCTTCTTCAAGAACCCGTTGCGCGCGACCCCGTGCTTCTGGGATGACGCCGTTGGCGTAGGCCTCAGCTTGGTTCTTTAACCGCTGCTCATCTTCTCGTGCTTTGATCACGTCATCGAAGGCCGCCTGAACCTGGCTTGGGGGTTGCGAGTTCTCGAGGTTGACCTTCACCACACGAAGTCCGGCCACATAGCCATCTAAGTAGTTTTGCAACCGCGTCTGGACGTCCGCACCCAAGGCTTCACGGCCTTCCGAAATGACGGCGGTCATCTCAGCCGAACCCACTACATGACGCAATGCGGAATCGGTCGCATGTGACAAAGTCACCTCAGGCTGGCGCACATTCAACAAGAACGCGCGCGGGTCGGAAATCACATACTGAACTGCCAAGGTCACATCGACGATGTTTTCGTCTTCGGTCAGCATCACTCCCTGCGAGGTATGCGTCCGAACCCGTGTCACATTGACCTTATTCACCTCATCGATGATCGGCGCGTTCCACCGAAGACCGGGCGTTTTAGTTTCTAGGAACTGACCGAAGCGAAGCACCACGGCACGCTCCTGTTCGTCCACTTTGTAAAAACCAAACGCGCCGTACACGACCAAGAGAACGGCGACTGCAACACCGACCAACTTGCCCGAAAACTCAAACCCTGGCCCGCTCCCGCCTTCACCAGAGCCGCCTGATTTGGCTTTACCAAACAATCCGTTCAGTCCATCCTGGAGTTTCTTTACCACCTCGTCGAGATCGGGTGGGCCTTGATCGTTCCGGTTACCGCCACCGCCGCCACCCCAGGGGTCGCGACCGTTGTTTCCGGGCTCATTCCAAGCCATGTGGACTCCTTCAAACATGCCAAAAACTGTATGCCCCTATCATAGGGGCACACACCGGCATTTCCACTCAAAAATTAATCAGTGTTGGAGGATTTGCGACAAGAACAGCTGGGTTCGGTCGTTTTGAGGATTGTTGAAGAAGGTTTCAGGATCGTTTTGTTCAACAATCTGACCGGCATCCATAAAGATCACCCGGTTGGCCACTTTGCGCGCGAATCCCATCTCATGGGTCACACACAACATGGTCATGCCGTCTTCCGCCAGCCCCACCATCACATCCAGCACCTCGGCGATCATTTCAGGGTCGAGGGCCGACGTCGGCTCATCAAACAGCATCACCCGTGGATTCATGCACAAGGACCGCGCAATCGCCACCCGCTGCTGCTGACCGCCCGACAATTGGCCTGGGTATTTATTCGCTTGCTCGGGGATTTTCACGCGCTCTAAATAACGCATGGCAATTTCTTCCGCTTCTTTTTTGGGCGTCTTCCGAACCCAAATTGGCGCCAACGTGCAGTTCTCCAACACCGTCAGGTGAGGAAACAGATTAAAGTGCTGAAACACCATCCCAACTTCCCGACGGACGTCGTTGATGTGTTTGGTGTCTTCCGTCAGCTCGATGCCGTCGACCACAATCGAACCTTCTTGGTGAGTCTCCAAGCGGTTGATGCACCGAATCAGAGTCGACTTCCCTGACCCTGACGGGCCACAGATCACGATCCGTTCTCCGCGCTTCACATCGAGTTCGATGTCTTTCAGCACATGGAACTGGCCATACCACTTGTTCAGTCGATCGATCTTGATGATGGTGTCACCAAGCTCAGCCTGGCTGATTGGGTTTTCAGTGCTCATGCGTCATTTCTCCGCGAAGTGTCCAGTTTCCGTTCCAAGTTTTGGCTGTATCGCGACATGCCATAACAGAACATCCAGAATATAAAGCCGGCAAACAAATAGCCTTCGATGTCATAGCCGTTCCATTCGAGCGAACGGGCGGCCGTCTGGGCCATGTTCAACAAATCCAACAATCCGATGATCGACACCAGCGAGGTGTCTTTGAACAGGGCAATGAAGGTGTTCACGATCGATGGGATCGAAATTTTCAAAGCCTGAGGCAAGATGATGAAAATGGTGCGTTTCCAATAGCCAAGGCCCAGTGCCATTGCGGCTTCGTATTGACCCTTCGGAATGGCTGCTAAGCCACCGCGTACCGCCTCCGCTGTGTATGCGGATTGGAACAGCGTAATACCGATCATGGCTCGGACCACCTTGTCGAACTCGACACCGGCCGGGAAGAACAAGGGCAGCATCACAGACGCCATGAACAGGATCGTGATCAGCGGTGTGCCTCGCCAAAACTCAATATAGGTGACACACAACGCACGAATCACCGGCAACTCTGATCGACGACCCAAGGCCAACAAAATCCCAATCGGTAAGGCCAGCAAAATACCTACAAAAGCCAGCGCAAAGGTGAGTAGAAAACCACCCCACTGCGTGGTGTCAGCGACCGGAATTCCGAAGGATCCACCGTAGACCACGAAATAGAACAAAATGGGGAAGGGCACCAGCAACAGCCCACCCAAAATGTCTTTTCGAGGCGTCTTATCCATCATCAAAGGAATCAACAGCGCAAAGAACACCACAAACATGGTGATCGGACGCCACACCTGATCTGGGTTGGAACCAAAATAGAGCCCAAACAATATTTGTTCTAAGCGGACATTGATGAAGGTCCAACAGGCACCGGCCTTATTGGCGTCACAGACCGACCGGTCTGTACCGGTCCAGTTCGCATTGATGATCGCCCACTCAATAAAGGGCGGGACATACATCACGATCAGATACAGGAAAATCAGCGTCGTGATTGAGCTCGAAACCGAATTAAATAGATTCTGACGAATCCAGGCCAAAGGCCCCACGGCACTCGAAGGTGGCGCCCGATCGGGCATTGGGACGAAGGTTTTCAATTCATTAGCCATGATTATCGCTCCGCCAACTGCACACGTCGGTTGTACCAGTTCAAAATCGCCGAGGTCAGGAGACTCAAGCACTCATAGACAGCAATCGTCATGGCAATAATGATCAGGGCCTGACCCGTATTATTGAGGGTAATTCCGGCCCAGACCGCTACCAATTCCTCGTATCCGACAGCCACGGCCAACGATGAGTTCTTCGTCAGGTTCAGATATTGACTGATGGTCGGCGGAATAATGACGCGAAGCGCTTGTGGAATAACCACCAGTGAAATGGTGTTTTTCCGCGACAAACCCAGAGCGTGCGCCGCTTCGGTCTGCCCGTGCGCCACCGACTGAATACCCGCCCGCACGTTTTCAGCGATAAAGGCCGAGGTATAAATCGTCAGTGCGAACCACAAACTAAACAGAGGCAGCGGAACCTGGCCGCCTCCTTTAAAGTTGAACCGACCCAACACCGGCTCATCAAAGCCCAGTGGTGCGCCACAGATCCAATAGAGGATGTAGCCGCCGCCCAAGAGCGCGGCCGTATTGATCCAAAATACCGGCAGACGCTGTCCGGTCGTTTCAAACCGCTCGCGCGCGCGGCGCGTAAAGACCACAAGCCCTGCGATGAGGACCGCAATCAATGCCACCCAAAGCCAGAATCCTGTGCCATTCTCAAGTACGGGTGTTGGGAAATGAAATCCGCGGGCATTTAAGAAGAAGGCCCCCATTTCGACCGAGTCTTTCGGTGCCGGGAGGCTTGGTAAAAAAATGGCAAAGTTCCAGAACATGATCTGCAATAACAACGGGGTATTGCGGAACATTTCGATATACCAAAGCGCAACCTTGGAGGCCAGCCAGTTGGGCGACAACCGCACCACACCGACAAAAAAGCCCAACAAAGTGGCTGCGATGATGCCCAAGACAGCAATCAGAATGGTGTTCTGAATGCCAATGAAGAAGACCTCCAGATAGGTGGTCTGCCCCAATGTAAAATCTAAAAACGGACTGAAGCCGACTTTAAAACCCGCTACTTCGTCAAAAAATGCAGCACTGGTTTGAATACCCCGAGCGGCCAGGTTATCAACTGTGGTTTGGAAGATGGAATACCCACCCCAAAGCACAATCGCCAACGCCAAAATCTGCACCGCCATGGCGCGGACTTTCGGGTCACGATGAAAAGGAATACGAGTGCGTTCAGTCACAGCTTTATCCAACAACACATAGAAAACGACCGGGCAATGCCCGGCCGTTTAGGACCAATTAGCGGATTGGTGGTGCGTAGAGAACGCCGCCACGAGTCCACAGATCGTTGACAGAACCTGCACGTGGAATGCCGATTGGTTCGACAGTGCGCGCATAGATCTCGCCGTAGTTACCGACTTGTTTGATCGCGTTGTAGGCCCAGTCTGCAGACAGACCCAGCATTTCACCCATGTTGCCTTCAACACCTAAGATACGGGCAACGTCTGGGTTGGGTGGATTCGCTTTCATCGCGTCTACGTTTTCAGACGTGATGCCCGCTTCCTCTGCGTTGATCAACGCGTACAGAGTAAAGGCTACGATGTCCATCCACTGATCATCACCCTGACGAACCACAGGTCCGAGAGGCTCTTTAGAGATCGTTTCTGGCAACAAGACGGCAGCCGAAGGATCGGCCATTTCCGTGCGAAGCGCTGCCAACTGCGACTTATCAGAGGTCAACACATCACAAGCGCCGCCTTCGAAACCTTCACGGGTCTGTGTTGAGGTCTCGTAACCCACAGGTGTGAAGTCCATGTTGTTGTTACGGAAGTAGTCCGCCATGTTCAGCTCGGTTGTGGTACCGGCCTGCACACAGATGCTCGCCCCGTCCAACTCAAGCGCTGAGGTGATGCCAGAGTCTTTCATCACCATGAAGCCCTGACCGTCAATGTAGTTGTAGTAGGTGAAGTTCAGACCCAAGGACGCTTCGCGTGTCAGGGTGTGCGTGGTGTTACGAGACAGTACGTCTACTTCGCCCGAAGCCAACGCGGTAAACCGCTCTTTGGCAGTCAGTGGGATAAAGGTCACTTTACTTGCGTCACCCAGCACTGCTGCTGCAACTGCGTCACAGACGGACGCATCGATACCGGTCATACGACCCGCATCGTTAGGTGCAGAGAACCCAGGCACGCCGCCACTGACGCCGCACTTGAGTTCGCCACGCGCTTGGACGTCATCTAACGTCGCTGCACTGGCTACTTGGGACACAGCAAAGGCAGCCGCCGCCGCTGTGGATGCAACTTTAAAAGATTTCATGGATACACTCCTGAATAAGCGGTTTGTTTTAGTTTCTTACGGGCCTTGGTTATTTTTAGGCGCACCTTTTTCACTAAGCAACTCACATGCCAAGTCGAAAAATGACGCGTGCCCGCCGCCATCACATAAAAACTAGCACCGTGATCCCACTGGCACAAGCGCCTTTGCACCGTTATTGGGCGAAATTTGCACAAACACAGTGCGAAATAGGCTCGAGACCTAGCGGGTGCTGAAAATCAGCGCCGTGCCCAACACCACAATCGAGGCCCCTACCCACGCGCCTAATGCTGGGGCTTGCCGAGAGGTCAGCCAAATCATGGGCAACAAGACAATGGGGGCGGCCGAGCTGAGTGTGGCCACCAATCCCGCCTTACCACCAATCAGCGCGAACATAACGCACGTCATCCCCACGCCCATGGCAATGAACCCGCTGCCAAAGGTCTGAATCACATATTGAGTGGTCCACTGGCGGTGATCTCTTGGCTTTCTGAATTGTTGGATCTCGTAGGTGATCAAGAGTGCGAGGCAGCCCACACCCACTCGAACTGCCGACGCAGCAATAGGATCAGCGCCCGTTTCCATGACCGGTCGAGACAATAAGATACCGCCTGCCTGTCCGAGAGCGGCCAAGAACCCAAAGAGAAGGCCTGCCGGTAACGAGCCATGGATCACATCCCAGGGATTGTCTCCAGAACGACGCCTACCAAACGCAATTGCGATGATGATGCCGGCTGTCACCGTGAGACACCCAAGCCAGACAGCCGGTGCCAGCATTTCATCGAGGAGCAACACACCCAAAATCGCTGCCAATGGGGCGTTCAAAGCAAACATAATGGCATTTCGCCGGGGGCCCACACGCCGAAGCCCAGCAAACAAGAACGTGTCGCCAAGAAATATCCCAACCAGGCCGGACAAGATAAGGATCGGGAAATCAGACCACGCAATCGACGCAAACCCGTCGGTCAATAAAGCCACACCGGCCAACAACAGGGACATCATGAGCATCCGAATCCGGTTGAATCGGACGGCCCCTAACGCTCGGGATGGCGCCATGGCAAAAAGCGCGCCCATCGCGAAACAGGCGGATGCAGCCAGTGCTGCTATGTCATAAACGAGCATTTACCAATCCAGATCGTCTGGAATGGGCGGGTAATCCCCGTCTTCCACCTCAAGGGCTGCTAAATGAGTAAATACGGCCTGCTCGCCTAACCGTTCTCGGCAGCGCTCCAGAATGTCTCTTGGAATAATGATGATGGCGCCATCGATCTCGATCAGACCCAACAATCCCTTGGCAAGACGGTCGCGCACATCGGCCGCCACGGGGAACGGACGAATCTTTTTACCGTAGGGGAATCTGAAATCCACACGATCGGCATCGGCACCGCGCTCCACTTTGTGCTCACTCACCATGTTGCGCACTTGCGCCAACCGCTCAGCCTGCTGACGCTTCTGTTCACGTTCGGCAGCCAATGCTTGATCGCGCGCTTTTTTTTCATCACGCGCCCTGGCTTGGGTCTCTGCCAAGCTTTCTTGTACCGAGGGTCCCTTAGGCTGTTTCGCTGAAACGCGCTTCTCGTGCTTGGATTTCTTTGCGGTTTTCTTATCGGCAACGCCGAGGGCCAACAATTGGTCTTGGAGCGATTTACTCATGCGGATACTCCTCATAATAGGATTCCGCCAAATCTTCAAATCGGGTGTATTGACCTAAGAAGGCCAACCGCACAGTGCCGATGGGTCCATTACGCTGTTTGCCGATGATAATTTCCGCAATGCCTTTTTCTTCGGTGTTTTCGTTGTACACCTCATCACGGTAGATAAAGCAAATGACGTCAGCGTCCTGCTCGATCGCTCCAGATTCTCTCAAATCCGACATCACAGGCCGCTTGTTGGGCCGCTGCTCTAACGATCGGTTTAACTGTGACAACGCGATAACCGGGCAATTCAGTTCTTTAGCCAGGGCTTTGAGTGATCGAGAAATTTCAGAAATCTCACCGGCTCGGTTTTCACCACCACCGGCAACCTGCATCAACTGAATGTAATCGATCATGATCATGCCAATCCCCTCAGGGTGTTGGCGCGCAATCCGACGAGCACGAGACCGCAATTCAGTCGGGGTTAGGGCCGGGGTATCGTCAATGTAAAGCGGCTTTTCATTGAGCAAACTGAACGCAGACGTCAGCCGAGGCCAATCCTCATCGCTGAGCTTACCGGTCCGCACTTTGGTTTGATCAATACGCCCCAAAGACGACAGCATCCGCATGACAATCGCTTCACCGGGCATTTCCATCGAAAAGACCAGAGTGGGTTTCTCTGCTTTAATCACGCAAGACTCGACCAAGCACATCGCGAAGGTGGTTTTACCCATCGAGGGTCGACCCGCCACGATCACCAAATCAGCCGGTTGCAGTCCCGCTGTCATGTCATCGAGCCGCTTAAACCCGGTAGTGACACCGGTGATAGCTGAGTCCGATTCGTAGAGCTCCTCGATTCGCTTCAGCGCCACCTTTAAGTAATGATTTACCCCTTCAGGACCGCCCCGCGAAGGGCGCTCTTCACTGATTTTGAACACTTTGGATTCGGCTTCATCCAGAATCTCGCCCACACTCCGGCCAGCAGGCTTTCGGGCGTTTTCCGACATCTCACCCGCGACTCGTATCAGCTGACGAAGAACCGAACGGTCACGAATAATTTCAGCATAGGCCGTGACGTTGCTTGCACTGGAGGCAGCAGCGGCCAATTCGGACAAATAACCAAGACCGCCTACCTGCTCGGTGGCATCCATCACATCGAGCTGCTCTGAAATGGTCAGCACATCCACCGGGCGATTCCGCTCATGCACCTTCATCATGGCTTCGAAAATCAAGCGGTGCTCAGGCAGATAGAAATCATTGGGGGTCACCGAACTGGCGATTTGGTCCATCGACTGAGCGTCCAGCAACAAACCGCCCAACAAGGACTGCTCTGCCTCTCGAGAATGAGGAGGCGTCTTTAACTGCTCTAGGGTGCGGTCGTCTGTGGTCATGCTGTCTCCGTCGGGCCGTCCATCATACTCAGTGAACCGAGCTCCGACCAACCTCACGCAATAAAGTATTCAACCGATCTTCTGAAATACGCACTTTCAAGCAGGTTTCACCCGCTTCGCTGGTTTGCTCATCAAGAATGTCCGCTTCTTGATACAACCGCGCCCTTAACTTGCCTTCATGGGGTGCTAACGTCAGCGCATGCTCAAGCGGTTGCTGGCCAATGGCCTCGGCAATCGCCTCACCCAAGTCTTCTAAGCCAAGACCTGTTGCCGCAGAAATCCAGATCCGCCCAGCCTCATCGCGACCCGGACGAACCTCTGCCCGCTGATCCACTTTATTCATAGCAATCACTCGAGGCACCTCGCCCGCGCCAATTTCCTGCAAAACCTCCAACACCGCTTGCTCCTGCATCAACCGATCGGGATGCGCTCCGTCTTGTACGAACAACAGAACATCGGCCTCAGCCGCCTCTTCGAGGGTGGCACGAAAAGCATCTACCAGCGCGTGTGGAAGGTTTTGCACAAATCCGACGGTATCGGCCAGAATCGCCGTCGCCCCGCCGGGCAGCGTAATTTTTCGAAGCGTAGGATCGAGCGTCGCAAACAACTGATCGGCGGCATAAATTCCGGCCTCAGTTAATCGATTAAACAAGGTCGATTTACCGGCGTTGGTATATCCCACCAGGGCGACCGTCGGAATGTCATTGCGACGCCGTGCACGCCGTCCTTGGTCTCGAGTCTTTCGGACTTTCTCAAGACGATTTTTTAACGACGTCATCCGCACGCCAATTAAACGACGGTCCGTCTCGAGCTGAGTTTCACCCGGACCTCTCAAACCGATACCCCCTTTTTGGCGCTCCAAATGCGTCCAACCTCGGATCAAACGGGTACGAATGTGATCAAGTTGTGCCAATTCGACCTGCAACTTTCCTTCAAAGGTCTTCGCGCGGCTCGCGAAAATATCCAGAATGAGTCCCGACCGGTCGATGACTCGAGCCTTCACCTGTTTTTCTAAATTGCGCTCCTGGCTCGGGGACAAATGACCATCGAAGATAACCAAATCGGCTTCCTCACTGGCCACCAAGGCCGCCAACTCTTCAACCTTGCCCACCCCGACATAGTTGGCTGGGCTTGGGCGTTGACGATTGGCCACTAACTCTCCGACCACCTCCGCCCCGGCCGACACGACCAGGGATCTGAATTCATCTGGGTCGGGAACGTACAGAGGTTCACGGACAGTGACTGAGCAGATAATGGCGCGCTCACCGCCAGCTTCGCGTTCAAAGAACATGGGACAGAGACCGTTCGAGCCAAGATTCTGCGTCAGATACAGGCAACCGATCACCCACATCCAGGCGACATGACACATCCTGCTTCCAGGATCTCAGCCAAGTTAATTGACGCTTTGCAAGCTGGCGAGTCGCCGCTTTGGCTTGGTCACACATCATGTCGTATTCAAGATCTCCAGATAAGTAATTCCATACTTGGCGATAGCCCACGCTGCGCATAGACGGGCAGTCCATGGACAATCCAGGCCGCGCTCTCAAGCCCTCAACCTCCTCAACCAGCCCTTGTGCCAACATGTCGTCGAAGCGACGATCGAGTCGAGCTTTGAGTTGCTCACGGTCTGCCGGCCATAGGGCAAGCACAGACAGATCCACCAAGCGGCCGGCAATTCTCGTCTCCCCATGCTGTCCCGTCCAGAACGAAGTAATTGAGTGGCCGGTCAGGCGTATCACTTCCAATGCACGCTCGATGCGCGATGAGTGATTGGGGTGAATCAACTCAGCGGCTGCTGGATCGACCTCGCCCAGCTGAGCATGAAGAGCAGGCCATCCATGGACATCGGCCTCAGCCCGAATGGCCTCCCGAATTTCCGGCGATGCAGCCGGCAACTGATCCAAACCATCCAACAATGCTTTGAGATACAAAATGGTCCCGCCGACCAAGACCGGTATTTGTCCACGACCCCAAGCTTCCTCAATGGCTGCTTCGGCTGCGACGACAAACTGGCCCGCATCGAACGCATGCTCAGGCTCCACACAATCGACAAGATCATGGGGATAGCGTGTCAGTTCATCGGGAGAAGGCTTGGCCGAACCAATATCAAGGTGCCGATATACCATGACCGAATCCGCGCTGATCAAACGGAGATTTTCTCGGTCGGCCAGGTGCATGGCCAAAGCGGTTTTTCCGACCCCAGTAGGCCCAGTAATTGTAAGAAGCGGGAAGGACTTAGATGACATCCACAAAGTCTATCCTATCCTTGACTTCGCAGTGAGTCCTCTCTATATTTCGCGACCTATTTTCTGCCCCTTGCCCAGGTGGCGAAATTGGTAGACGCGCTAGCTTCAGGTGCTAGTGGGGGAAACTCCGTGGAGGTTCAAGTCCTCTCCTGGGCACCATCGTACACACGCTTACATCGTTGGACTCAGACCACGAACATCCCATTTGGCTGAGATCGATGAATCATTTGGTCGTCGTTGAGACATTGGGCGCTCATAAAAGAGACCCTAGACAATCCTTGCTGTACCGCGGGCTACACCCAGTTTTCCAACCTAAGGCCTTCAACACGCTCAAACTCGGACAGATTGTTGGTTACCAGCGTCAATCCCTCACTTCTGGCATGCCCTGCAATATGCAGATCATTCACACCGATTGGCGATCCCTTTCGCTCCAACGCCGCTCTTATTTCACCGTAGTGGAACGCCGCTTTAGATCCGTAATCTAGGACTGTAAGTCGAGACACGAAATCTTCCACTAGCTTCAAGTTATGTTCCGGCTGAGCGCTCTTCTCAACCCCGTGAATCAACTCACCCAACGTGATCGAACTGACACAGAGCTGACCGGCATGCTGATTAAACGGAACTAGTGCTTTCGCGGGTTTCCGCTTAATGACATAAATCACGATATTGGTATCGAGCATGAACTTGATCATCAAAAAGCCTCACGACCCTCTTGATCTTGCGTGGCACGCTCCGCCATAAAGTCCTCGCTTACGTGGCTGTCAGACAGGAAAAAACTGTCCCATGTATTTTCC
Organism: Litorivicinaceae bacterium; assembly: GCA_965659195.1. Classification (GTDB taxonomy): domain Bacteria; phylum Pseudomonadota; class Gammaproteobacteria; order Pseudomonadales; family Litorivicinaceae; genus HIMB30. Next base: position 48,465 of record CBFHVZ010000005.1, on the reverse strand, counting down.
ACAGGCGACAAAATACGGTCCTTTCCAACCACACGCACACTCACGTGCTTCACATCATCCGGAAACCGGGTATCAGCCGGCAATCTCACCGCTTGAGTCCGGTTGTTCGTAAATACCGACCCTCTCGCCATCTTTGAGTTCTCCAAAAGTTATATAGTACGAGTATATAGCCCGTTGAGCCTACGGCAACACATCCGACTTAAAGATGCAGATCACGCCTCGCCGCTGCCCATTGAAGTCCCACCAAGCGATCGAACATATGGCCACATGGCTTATCCACCGATCCTGCGCTTTATCGGGTCCTCTTGACCCTGAACCGGCCTACATGGATTATGGCCGTTATCCGAAAGTTTTATGCGAGCGCGCTGAGTCCAGCGGCTGTGCCGGATGAACGTAAATAACGAGAGTCATAAAGGCGCACACTTTGAGAAGACCGATTGGCAGCCCCACCTTTTGTTGCCGACTGAACACTGTTGAGAGTCAGCATGGCTAAACAAGCTGGTGCGGGCATTAATGTGATCGAACGACAGACCCAGTGGGCATCCTGCTTATGGTCAGGCGGCCTGTTCGTATTGGCTTTGGTTCATCTGATCCCGCTTGAGTCCCCCGTTGTCTGGACATTGCATTGGCTTCCGGCACTCGGGATCGATCTTTCGTTTTATATCGATGGGCTAAGTCGTCTTTTCATTCTGCTCATCACCGGAATTGGATTTTTTATTTTCCTGTTCTCCGGGAACTACTTGGCCGGACACATCCACTTCCAACGATTCTTTCTTTATCTGCATTTATTCATGCTGGCGATGCTCGGCGTGGTGGTGGCCGATAATCTCATCACGCTGTTTGTATTCTGGGAGCTGACCAGTCTCACCTCGTATCTGTTAATTGGCTTTAGTCACCGAGAAGGGCGCTCGCGCCGGGCAGCCTTACAAGGTTTGTTAGTCACCGGAGCCGGTGGGCTCTGCTTGCTGGCCGGGCTGATTTTAGTTGGACTCGCGGCCGGCACATTCTCGATCAGCGAGATTTTGAACGATTCACAAGCGCTTCATGCGCATCCATGGGTCACGGGCATCATTGTGCTCTTGGGCCTTGGGGCACTGACCAAATCCGCGCAATTCCCATTCCATTTCTGGTTGCCCAACGCCATGGAAGCCCCGACACCCGTCAGTGCGTTCCTCCACTCTGCCACCATGGTAAAAGCAGGGATCTACTTGCTGGCCAGATTCCACCCCGAGTTATCTCAAGCCGACTTATGGACAGCGATCTTGATGCCCCTCGGGGTCATTACCGCACTGCTAGGCGGTTTGTTTGCGCTTAAACAGCGCGATCTCAAGCAAATGCTTGCCTACACTACGCTGATGGCACTGGGGACATTAACCGCACTCCTAAGTCAGCCGAGCCCTGCCGTATTCGCGGCTGCCATGGCGTTTCTGGTCGCACACGCGCTGTACAAAGCCACGCTGTTTTTGAGTGTCGGCGCGGTAGACCACACTTTAGGCGCCAAAAAATACCGGACGCTCGTCGGACTCTGGCAGCGCCACAAACTGTTCGCCATCTCCTGGTTATTCGCGCTATTGTCTTTGGCAGGATTGCCACCCGCCCTAGGATTCATCGGCAAAGAGCTGCTCTACGATGGATTGCTCAAATCAGACCAAATGACCGTCTGGATGCTGGTAGGACTCTTTTTTGCAAATGCCATGATGGTCGCAATCGCTTGGTCGGTGGGTCGACGCATTTTTGACACCTCGAGCAAACGGGCCCGCACTGGGTTCGCACGAGCCGAAATTTCAGGCCCCGTGATCATGTCATTTCTTGGCGTCATCCTCGCCGTGGCGGCCGGTTACACGGATCCACTGATTCGCGATCTGCTCGCACCCGAAGATAAGTCCGCTATTTTGCCTTTGGGTCTATGGCACGGAGTCAATGCAGCACTGGGGTTGAGCGCACTGACACTGGCCTTCGGCTGGGTACTCGGACGACTGCACTCGCGGATCTATCGGTTCCTCAATCGAGGCCAATGGTTCACCTTTGATGCCCTCTGGGATGATTTCTTAAAAGGCTTCGTGTCCTTTGCCGAAGGGCTCACCACACGGATCCAAACCCACCGACTCACCACAGATCTAACCTGGATTCTCTTAACCTTGGTGGGCCTAGGTGTGCTGGTTATTCTGTCCCACAACGCATGGCCTGCATGGCAATGGGACCGTGCACCTTTGAAGCTCTGGCTGATTGGGGCACTCATTTGTGGCGGCACCTTACTCTCTCTCGTCGCTCAGTCTCGCATCGCAGCCATCACAGGCTTAGGGGTAGTCGGCATTGGCGTGGCCCTGGTCTTCATTTTATTCGGCGCACCGGACGTGGCCATCACGCAGCTGTTAGTTGAGACACTACTCGTTGTTCTGATCGCGGTGGCTCTGCTAAATCTACCTTCGCTGCCAAAACAAACCGGTATTCGCGTGGGACACGCGCTCTTATCCTTGGCCGTGGGACTTCTCATCAGCATGACGCTGTGGGGTATCTTCACCACGTCTCTGGACCGGTCGTTGACCACCTATTTTGAGCAGACCAGCTGGCCTGAGGCCTTTGGTCGCAATATCGTCAATGTCATCTTGGTCGACTTCCGAGCGCTGGATACCTTCGGTGAAATCGCGGTGGTTCTGGCTGCAGCCATTGGCGCCATCGCACTGCTAAAAGATATGAGGGTGCGCAAACGATGAACTCATTGATCTATAAAGTCGGCGCCAATCTGCTGTTTGGTATTTTGTTGGTGTTCTCAATTTTTATGCTGCTTCGAGGGCATAACGAACCCGGTGGCGGATTCATTGGCGGCTTAATTGGTGCCGTCGCCTTCATCGTTTACAAGATGAGTGAAAACATCGCGGCCACCAAAAAAGTCCTTCGCGTCAACCCAGAGCACCTTGCCGTCTTTGGGTTGGCTATCGCACTCGCAGCCGGGCTCATGGGTCCCGCATTGGGTGAAGGCGTGTTTGCAGGCCAATGGCTGTTTGTCGGCGCCACCGAGGACACCAAAGGCTGGCCGATCTCGTCGGTGTTGCTCTTTGATATCGGGGTGTATCTGACCGTCCTAGGAGCCATCGTCGCCTTGGTACTGGAAATGGAGCGTCACCTGTAATGGATGCATTACTCGCCGGTTTGATTGGTCTGTTATTTGCAGCTGCCCTGTATCAGATGCTGTCAGGTCATTTCCTCCGCTTCTTGTTGGGTCTGGTGCTGATTTCGAACGCCGCCACCATGACGGTGTTTGTCTCAGGACGACTCACCATTGGTGCCGCGCCCCTCATTCCCGTGGGTGCCGACGCGCCGGTGACTGAGGTCGCTAATGCCTTGCCGCAAGCCTTGGTTTTGACCGCGATCGTGATTGGTCTCGGCTTGTTTGCGTTTACTTTGTTCTTGGCTATTCGGACATTTAGACGCCTAGGCCACCTCAATGCGAATACGCCGCTGCCACAGCCGCCTGCAAAAACCGGGAGCCCTAAATGAGTCCTGTTTTGTGGCCCTTACTCATTCCCTTTGTGGGCGCCATCCTGTGTTTTATGACGCGCCACACTGGCATCGATCGTTGGATTTCGGTGGCCGCTGCACTGGCGCACACCGTTGTGTCCATCTTGCTGGTGGTCGAGGTCGCAGGCGGCTCGATTCTAGCGGTTCAACTTGGGGATTGGCCGGCCCCCTTTGGCATTTCGATGGTGGCCGACGGGCTCGGTGCCGCTATGACCCTAATTACCGGCATCACCGGCCTAGCGGTGGCCGTCTACAGCATCTCTGACGTCGGACAACGTGCAACCTTCAGCGGCTTTCACTCACTGTTCCAAATGCTATTGGCGGGTGTCACCGGCGCTTTCCTCACCGGCGACCTGTTCAACCTCTATGTGTGGTTTGAGGTCATGCTCATTTCCTCGTTTGGTCTGTTGGTGCTGAATAAAGGCCGAGACACGCTCCGAGGTGCGATGCCTTACGTGGCTTTGAACCTGATTTCGACGATCTTTTTCTTAACGGCAGTGGGCCTGTTATACGGCCTAACCGGCAGCTTAAATATGGCCCACCTCAGAGTCACAATCGATGCCTTAGAGCCTTCGATGACCCTTTCTTGGGTGACGCTGCTCCTGCTCTTGGCGTTCGGCATTAAGTCGGCCGTGTTCCCCCTGTTCTTTTGGTTGCCGGCCGCCTATCACACGCCTGCCTTCTCGGTCTCTGCGATCTTTGCTGGATTGTTGACCAAGGTCGGTGTGTACGCATTGATTCGGACCTTCACCACCATCATGCCGTTGGAGCCACTCTTTGCAGACATTTTGCTGTGGTGTGCGCTTTTGACGATGTTTGTTGGCGTGATTGGGGCCGCTGCACAACAAGAAGTTCGGCAAATCTTATCGTTCCACATCGTCAGTCAGATCGGCTACATGGTGCTCGGGCTGGCTCTGAATAGCCGTCTTGCACTGATCGGAGCCATGTTCTATCTGATCCACCATATCATCGTCAAAGCCAACCTCTTTTTGGTGGCCGGGGTGATTCATCGGGTCACAGGCGGCAGCCAACTGAAATCCATCGGCGGCCTGTATGCGGCGCAACCGATCTTGGCCATCCTATTCCTGATTCCCGCTTTTTCACTGGCAGGATTCCCGCCTTTATCCGGTTTCTGGGCCAAATATGTGTTGATTCAGGCCTCCATGGAACTAAGCGACTGGATCGCCGCCGGGACCGCTTTGTTGGTGGGTCTCTTAACCATTTATTCGATGACCAAGATTTGGGGCGAAGCCTTCTGGAAGCCTCATCCTGCCGGTGACGACGCGCTTAACGGAAAAACCATTGCCTGGTCTGCTTGGGTGCCGATTGGCACTCTAGCGGCCCTAACGGTGATCATTGGCTTATTCCCAAGTCCGTTCTATGCCTTTGCTGAGATGTCGGCTCAGAGCTTGCTAGATCCATCGGGGTACATTGAGGCTGTGTTAGGAGGCAGTGCACCGTGAGTCTATTCATCATGCATCTCATCCTCACCTTGGTCTGGTTTCTCCTGATTGGGGATCAGTCCATGATTTCACTGGCATCGGGGTTTCTGATTGGCTTTGCCGTGCTTTGGATCGCAAAGCCCATGTTCGACACCAAAACCACCTACTTCGGGCGGCTGTTTCGCGTGATTCGACTGATCAATTTCTTCTTGTATGAGCTCATTTTATCGAGTGTGCGTGTGGCTTGGGATGTATTGACTCCCACCCATTTGTCTCGTCCGGCAATTATTGAGATGCCACTCGATGTGGAATCCGACATGGAAGTATTTTTGGTGGCGAATCTCATCTCGTTGACGCCAGGCACTCTCACACTGGACGTGGATCGGAAGCGACATTGCTTAATCATCCATGCGATGTTTGCGGAAGACCCCGAGGCCTTGATCAAGGAACTCAAAAACGGCATGGAATATCGAGTGAAAAAGGTATTTGAAAAATGAGCGGTCCAGAATTTCTCTCCTTTGCAATCGACGCGGCTCAGCTTCTGGTGATTGCTTCGATCATTCTGGCCTTTGTGCGACTGGCGTTGGGGCCCTCGTTGCCTGATCGAATCATTGCGTTGGACATGATGACCGTTTCGATCACCGCGTTCTGCGGCATCTTCGCGATCAGTCGAAATGACGCCATCTTCTTAGACATTGTGGTGGTGTTGGCACTCATCGGATTCTTGGCCACCGTCGCCATGGCCCGCTTCGCCGAAACCTGGCTGACTCGAGTGAGCAAGCAGGAGGCCGGAAAATGATGGAATACGTCATTGGAGTCGTCGCGATTCTAGGTGGCTTTTTTACGCTGATCGCCGGCGCCGGTCTTATTAAATTGCCGGATGTTTTTATTCGCATGCATGCGTCAACCAAAGCAGGCACGCTGGGTTCGTCGCTGACACTGCTCGCGGCAGCCTTGTTTTTTGCAGACACTTCTGTCTCGATTAAAGCATTAATAGGGGTGTTCTTTTTGATGCTGACCGCGCCAATTGCGGCCCATCTGATTGGACGCGCCGCCAATGCCTCAAAGAAAAGTTACATCAACGAATCCCTGGACCCGTAACTCAACAAATCATGCTTGTGTCGCTTAGACCAAGCCCTGTAAATTGACAACGTTACAGGCTTGGCGTAGAAGAAATCTGTAATTTAGGATCCTTAGATGAGTGGGAATGTTTGAATCCAACTCGTAAGTTGCCATTGCTAGAAAAACCGACGAAATAACAGGATTTAACATGTCTTCAAAAAACCAAAAGTGCCTCCTGCTTTTAACGGCATGGTTGTGGTTTATGCCATCCGGTTTCGCCGATGTTAACTACCAGCAACTGGCTCGAGAGCAAGCCGAACGTGCGGCAGCAAAAGCAGCTGCAGAGGCAAAAGTAGCCGAAGAGGCAGCCCGCGCTGCTGAACAATCTGCCCCAATCACCGAAGCACCGCCGCCAGTTAAGACCACAGTGGCCCAACCTGTAGACCCGACACCTGCACAGACTCCACCTGCCCAAACCCAACCATCACAGGATTCCGTGGCCTCACAAGGGGATGGTCCGTTAGAAGATCAACCGCTTGTCATTGATATTTCCACTTTATTTGATGAAGACGGATTAGGCACTCTCGGTGTGCAATGGCAGTCACAAGGCGTGTCTGGCAATTGGCTCAGCATCGACGGAGCCACGTCTCAATCGTTTACGCCACGGCAGACACATGTCGGTCAATCTCTAAGGGTGGTCATCCAATATGTGGATGGGCAAGGGACGCTTGAGGTGATTGAAACCGCTCCAACCGGACCTGTACAAAACGTAAACGACTTGCCACAAGGACTGCCTCGCATCAGTGGCTCTCTGGTTGAAGACAGCACGCTCCGGATTGAAATCGCAGGAATCTCTGATGAAGACGGGGTAGGACCATTCCAATATCAATGGGAGCGCTCAGTGGACGGCGTTCGCTGGACACCGTTCGCCAAAGATGGAAATAATCCAGCATTGTTGCGACTCAATCAGTCTGAGGTCGGCTATGCCTACCGAGCAACCATCACCTACATCGATTCCTTCGGAACGCAGGAAACTTTGGTCACTGCAGCGACTGACGTAGTTCAAAACTTAGATGATCCAGTCGAAGGTGTCGTGGTCCTCGATGGGATCGCGCGCAAAGGTGAGCAGATCGTAGTCAATACGGACAGCCTTCGAGACGAAGACGGAATTGCGAACATTCGGACTACTTGGGAAACGTCAGAGAATGGCCGAGTCTGGACAGCAGTATCAGAATCTGCTGGAAACTCTCTGCGTTTAAGCCAAAACGAAGTCAATCGCCTCGTTAGAGCACGGGCCGTAGTGGTCGATAATTTCGGTGCAGAGACCACCCTCTTCAGCCAGCCAACCGCCTTGGTGCAGAACGTGAATTCGCGTCCACGCGGTGTGATTCGGATCCTAGCAACCGGCGAGTAATCAGCGACCGCGTAAAAACAGCCGGTCGAGCTCATGAAGACTCATGGACGTCCAAGTTGGACGTCCGTGGTTGCACTGGCCCGCTCGCTCTGTGGCTTCAATATCCCGAAGCAACGCGTTCATCTCGGTGATCGTCAGATGGCGATTGGCCCGCACCGATCCATGGCACGCCATGGTAGAGAGCAGTTGATCCCGCGCCGCCACAATGCGATCGGATACCCCAATCTCCGCCAAATCACTGAGCACATCGCGCACTAAATCCGCATGATTGGCCTGAGATAAAATAGCTGGCACCTGATCAATCCGGATACTTTCGGGGCCAGTTCGGTGCACCGACAATCCAAACTCAGAAAATAATGGATCGGCCTCTTCGACCAATGCCGCTTCACGGTCACTCACATGCAACGTCAGGGGAATCAATAACGGCTGACTGACCAGCTTTTTCGCATCCATCGCCGCCTTTAATGCTTCATAGGTAATCCGTTCGTGAGCAGCATGCATATCCACCACCACTAAACCCTGCGCACTCTGGGACAAAATGTAGATACCGTGCAGCTGTGCGATGGCATATCCCAAAGGAGGCACTTCACCCGGTGATTCATGGGCGGTGACCGGATCGAGCGCATTTGGCCGCTCGAGTCCTGACTCAACCGTAGGCGGTTGCATGAGGGCCGCTAAGGCATCGAACCCGCCGCGGTCTTGCCGCACACCCAACCCCAGCGAAGTTTGCCACTGGGGCGCTTCCTTAGCTGCGCCAATCCCGCTTGAGGTGTGAGTCATCCCTTGGGCCTCAGCCGGTCTCACATCGGCCAAGGCTCGGCTCGCCGCTTTGAGTAAAAAATCGAAAATCAGTCGACTGTCCCTGAATCGCACCTCATGTTTGGTGGGATGCACATTGACATCGACTTGGGCGGGATCGAGCGAGAGATAGAGCAGGTAACAGGGGTGACGCCCATGGAACAACACGTCCCGATAGGCTTGTCTGAGTGCGGCCGAAATCAGTTTATCGCGCACAATCCGGCCGTTAACAAACACATATTGGCAATCCGCTTGCGCGCGATTGTAGGTCGGCTGACAGACCCAACCGCTGACCGAAAGTCCGATCGCGTCCACCGCCACCGGCACTGCCGCCTCCATAAAGTCGCGACCTAACAGGGTGCGCACTCGTTCCAATTTAGCGGGGTCACTGGTCGCTGCCGGTAACTGACGCGTCACTCGACCCTGATGCGCCAACCGAAACCCAACGTCAAACCGCGCCAGTGCTTGACGCACCAACACGGTATCGAGGTGTGAGAATTCGGTTTTTTCTGTTTTTAAAAACTTCCGCCGGGCCGGGGTGTTGAAGAACAGATCACGGACATCCACCGTCGTGCCACGAGGGTGAGCGGCCGCACCCACCACAGGTCGCATATCCCGGCCCTCAACGGATACTTGAGCAGCCGCCGCGCCCTCGGTCGCCGAAATCAAATCCAACCGAGACACTGAGGCAATCGAGGCCAAGGCTTCTCCTCGGAATCCCAAAGTGGCCACCGCCTCAAGGTCATCCAAATCGTGAATCTTACTGGTCGCATGACGCGATAACGCGAGAGGTAGCTGATCGGCCTCGATACCTACCCCATCGTCTCGCACGCGAATTCGCGCAATGCCACCCGCTTCAACCTCCACATCAATCTGCGAGGCGCCTGCATCGAGTGCATTTTCGACCAACTCTTTTAAGACGCTGGCGGGACGTTCAACTACCTCGCCTGCGGCGATCTGGTTGGCCAGCCGGGGTGATAAGACCTCAATCGAGGCCGGCTTAGATTTCATCGATTTGCACGTGCGTCAGACTCATGACCGCTTCTCGCACCTCGTGAGCACGCGCCCAGTGCCCATCGGGGCATTCCGTTTGAGCTTTGTTCAATAAGGCCTCAAAGGCTGCGGTCCGCTCTTTCTCAATCACCTCTGCAACCGGGCCCTTGCCTTCTTGCTTAATCACAACCATGGCATCGAGGATGTCAGAGAGTTTGACGCAGTAATACACATGCGGCCGATTGTGCGTCGCGTGATGCTCACGCGCCGCCGCATCGGGACAAATGGATGCCTCGAGCTTATCAATCGGCGACTCGCCGGGTGGGAAGACCTTTTTCAATTCCCGCTTGATCGGCGAGGGCATATCCCCAGTCACCACCTCTGAGAGGTCATGCATCAGGGCTAATTCGTACAAAAGCACCTGGTCTTCGGCCGACATATCTGGCAACACGCGCGAGGCGATCTCACGCGCATACAGCGCCACCAAACAGGAATGTTCAGCCACCGACGGATACCGATGGCAATTCACTGAATGCCATCGAGTAACAGTACCGGCAAATGGAAGATTTCGAATATCAAACGACAGAGGTTTCATTTGGGTATCCTACCGCGGTGCCACCGGCACCTCTAGGGTCTGACCCAGACGAATCACATCGCTGTCTAATCCGTTAAATTCCTTGAGCGCCTGAACCGATAGACCGTACCGGGCAGCAATCAAAGACAGGCTATCACCCCGTTTGACCTCGACAGTCACTTGGCTTCCCACGTTTTGTTTTCGCCATGCCACGTAGGTGTTGGCCGGTGGGTTTCGTTCAAAGTAACCCGTAATCCCACGGAAAATAGCCTCGGCAATCTTCTCTTGCTCTCGCCCGTTAGAAAGTCGCTCAGCATCAGACCGGTTGGATAAGAACCCGGTCTCAATCAATAACGAGGGCATATCCGGATTTCTCAACACCACAAAGTTAGCCAAGCCCAAGGATTTTTTATGCACACGCCCGACCCGGCGAAACTCAGTTAATAACCCTTCGCCGGCTTGCTTTGAGATTCGAATTGCAGAATCCATCGACATGTTTAAAAGCACCTCGCGCGTGTCATCGTCGACGTCACCCAGATCCACACCGCCGGCTAAATCTTCCGCGTTTTCAGTATTTTGCAGCCACTTAGACAATTCCGAATTGGCCCCTCGAAGCGATAAGGCAAAGACCCCAAAGCCGCGTACATTTCGGTTTTTAGGAAAACTGTCGGCGTGGATCGAGACGAAAAAGTCTGCGCCGGCTTCACGCGCCTTCCGAGGCCGGTCGGAGAGCTTGATAAACCGGTCGTCACTTCGAGTCAGTACGGCTCGGTAGCCCGGTTCATTTTGAAACCGACGGGCGATTCGCTTAGAAATCTCGAGCACCACCTCTTTTTCAACCACCCCATAACTCGAGGCGCCAGGGTCTTTTCCACCATGTCCTGGGTCGATGGCAATGACAATGTCGCGCTTTTGCACGGGGGGTTCGGGCGTATCCGCCACCGGCACATCACGCACTTGCGCCTCACCTGCCACATAGCCAATGACATCGACTACCAAACGTGCAGCCACGCCATCTGCGGGATCTAGCGCAAACACATTGGTTCGATAATCACCGGTTAGGTCAAAAACCAATCGCGTACCGCCGGCTCGTGAAGAACTTCTGACTCGACTGATCCGTGAATCGTCGGTAATTCGAATTTGCTCGGCCGTTTGTGGATTCAAGTTTCGGACATCGACCACCAATCGCTCAGGGTTATCAAGATCGAAGTAGCTAAATGTAGGCGGACCTGAGAACTCTAGGACAACCCGTGAACTGTCTTGGGTCACCGACCCACGGACTGTTTCCAAGCCAATTGCCCAGCCAACGCTTGGCAGGACACAGAGGATCCAAAAAAAGGCAAGTCGTCTCATGCGGCGCTTGGCACCTTGAGTTCGTCGAGCCAGCGCCGGCCTTTTTTCGTATGCGCACTCATCACGCACAAACGACCCACGTCGTGCCACATCAAATGCACATCCAAGTCAGCCGTTGGCAACAATGGACCGGCCCGTTCAGGCCACTCAATTAGAAGGCCTTGATGATCCAGCAGATCACGAAACCCAAAGTACTCAAGTTCTTCGGGGTCTTCTAAGCGATAAAGATCCATGTGGGACACGGTTAACTTTTTATTGATGGGGTAGGTCTCACACAGGGTGTAGGTCGGGGAGGGAATGGCATCGGTGACACCGAGCTTTTTCAAAAACGCCCGCGCTAAATGGCTTTTGCCAGCCCCTAGGTGGCCAGTTAAGGTCACCAAGAAGGGCGACTTTGGACAGCTCTTTGCTAATGCTTTACCGAGCTTACGGGTCATCGCCTCGTCGACCAACTCAATGCGCATCTGTGGGTTCCGCTTCATTACGACTCTGGTAGTGTACCGGTCATGGAGACCTCTTGGCACCAATCAACTGAAATCCTTCAGGCACTGACCGATGAAGCCCAACGATTAGGGTTTGCACGCATTGGTGTGACCGACACCGATGTCAGTGCTCACCGCCCCTTTCTACAGCAATGGCTTGATGAAGGGCTTCACGGCTCAATGGCTTGGATGGAGACGCATCAACCCCTTCGGGAAGATCCTAAAGCCCTATTACCCGGTACCCAACGGATTATTTCAGTCAGCCTCGACTACCGACCGGCCGCAGGCGATGAATGGGACCTTCTTAAGCGTCCTGAAAAAGCCTACATCTCGCGCTATGCCCTCGGCCGGGACTATCACAAGCTGTTTAGAAAACGACTCAATCAGTTGGCCAGTTGGCTCACCGACCAAGTCGGCCCCCACGGTTATCGGGTATTCAGTGACTCCGCACCGATTATGGAAAAGCACCTCGCTGAAAAAGCCGGTCTCGGTTGGATTGGTAAACATACCCTGCTGCTGTCGCGCGATGGAGGCAGTTGGTTTTTCTTAGGCGAGCTATTCACCGACTGCCCCTTACCCTTAACGGAAACCCAAGAAACACCACGGTGTGGCTCCTGCACAGCCTGTTTGGATGTGTGCCCCACCGAGGCCTTTGTGGCGCCTTATCGGCTCGACGCCCGCCGCTGTATTTCGTACCTAACCATCGAGCACACGGGAGAGATCCCTGAGCCACTGAGAGCGCCCATGGGTAATCGAGTGTTTGGATGCGATGACTGCCAGTTGGTCTGTCCCTGGAATCGATACACGCGGACCGGCGATCCTGCCTTCCTGCCACGCCATGGGCTTGAGGACATCGATCTCGAGACGGTGTTTGGTTGGGACGAGGCAACTTTCTTGACCCGCACCGAGGGCAGCCCCATTCGCCGAGCCGGGTATGTGAAATTTTTGGAGAATGTGGCCATTGGGCTTGGCAATGGACCGGCCACCGAATCTGCCATGGCAGCGCTGGTGGCTCGGTTGGGGCAACATGGGGATGTTTTGGATACCCACATTCAGTGGGCACTCAACGCCCTCACGAATCGAGCGAAAGAAACGCACTCCGATAGTGTTTGAGTTCGTTGATGGACTCGTGCACATCAGCCAGTGCCAAATGAGTCCCAGACTTCGTGATGCCCTCGAGTACACCCGGTTTCCAGCGCTTCGCCAGTTCTTTGAGGGTGGATACGTCTAAGTTCCGGTAGTGAAAAAATGCTTCCAGAGTCGGCATATAACGGGCCAAAAACCGACGATCTTGGCAAATGGAATTACCGCACATCGGTGAGGTCTTGGGTGCCACATACTCTGCCAAAAATGCCAGCGTCTCGGCTTCCGCCATGGCTTCGGTCACATTTGAGGCGCGCACTCGCTCAGTCAATCCGGAGCGACCGTGTTGTTCGGTGTTCCAAGCGTCCATGCCATCCAACAAAGCGCCAGGCTGAGAGACAGCAAACACCGGACCCTCAGCAAGCACATTTAAGTCTTTGTCAGTGACGACCGTAGCAATTTCGATAATTCGATCCTGCTCCGGCGACAAACCGGTCATTTCCAAATCAATCCAAATCAGATTGTGTGGATCTTTCATGGAGACTCCCAAAAACTCATGCATTCAGCCAAACGACCGACGTCTAGATTAACCATCACCCAACGGTCGACGCCGAGAGCAACACCGTAACTGTCTGGCAAACCGGCCGTCAACGCAGACAACAAGGCCTCATCTGTGGGCACCTCGGGCCGATGAAATTGCGCTCGCTTCACCTGATCATTGGCAAAACGGGCCCGCTGTTCGTCTGCATCCGTGAGCTCATGATACCCATTGGCAATTTCCACGCCATCCAAATACAGCTCGGCGCGACGCGCCACGCGGTCCCCTTCCGCCGAAACAGCCACTTGTGCCAAGGCGGCCTGAATCTCAGGAAAATCAACCACGATATGGTTCATCAACTGCGGCTCAATCCGATGGGAAAACAGCAGATTTAATAGGCTGTCGTCGTCTAAGGAAGCGGCCGTTTTGGCGCCCACCAGATCACTGGCCGGATACGCCAGTTCCCGTGCGTCTGTGGCATGTGGATTAATCCCAAGCTCAGCTTCAAACAGGCTTCGATAGCTCACCACGGTCGGCGTCCCAAATCGACTCTGTGTGGCGACCAACTCAGTTAACTCGTCCACCATAGCGGCAAATGGATCGGCATCACCCGGTCGATACCACTCCAACATACTGAATTCGTTGGCATGTTGTGCCCCACTTTCGTTGGCGCGATAGGCCTTGGTGAACGCGTGCAATGGCCGTGGCTGGTCGGCCAACAATCGCTTTAAGTAGGATTCCGGAGAACTCAGCAGAAAGCCGACCGACGCCCCGGCGGGATCGTGAACTGAAAAACTATCGATCCAAGGGTCCGAGGCCGGCGCTCGAGCGATGGTGGGTACTTCGACCTCGAGTGAATCGCGGTGCTTAAAAAACTGACGAAGCCCGTCCACCAAGGTGGCACGGGCTTCAAGGGCAGCGTGTTCGGCCGTGGGCCGCCAGCTCATTTCTTACTCGCACGCGAGATGTAATCGCCGCTTCGTGTGTCCACGCGCAGGATCTCACCTTCCTCGATGAATAACGGCACGTTCACAACCGCGCCTGTCGACAAGGTCGCAGGTTTTGAACCGCCTTGTGCGGTATCGCCTTTAACCCCTGGATTGGTTTGAGCCACTTCCAATTCGATGTGATTCGGTGGGGTGACGGCCAGCGGCGCCCCATTGAACAAGGTCACCACGTAGGTCTCTTGTTCCTTGAGCCACTTCACTGCGTCACCAACTGCCTTTGCGTCAGCCGCATGCTGCTCAAACGAACCATCGGTCATCATGAAGTGATAGAACTCGCCGTCGCCATAGAGAAACTCCATGTCGACATCCATTACGTCAGCGGCCTCTAGCGAGTCCCCTGACTTGTACGTCTTCTCAACCACACGCCCGGTTTTCAAGTTCTTCACTTTCACCCGGTTAAACGCTTGGCCTTTACCCGGCTTCACGAACTCGTTTTCAACGATCGCATGAGGATCCCCATCAATCAGGACCTTCACGCCAGACTTGAACTCACTGGTTGAGAAAGACGCCATGGAATTACTCTCCAGTCACAGCCACGATGACCGTTGCAAACACTTCAGCGTGCAACTGAACCTGAACGCTGTGCTCACCGGTGGTACGCAAAGGACCTTCAGGCAAACGCACTTCCGACTTATCAAGCGTCATTCCGGCCGCTTCCGCTGCCTCTGCAATGTCACGTGTACCAATCGATCCGAACAACTTGCCTTCGTCACCGGCTTTGGCTGTGATCTCAATGCGCTTCTCATTCAAGCCTTCAGCGCGCGCTTCTGCCGCTGCCAAAGCTTCCTGAGCTGCTTTTTCGAGCTCAGCACGACGGGCTTCAAACTCAGCTACGTTGGTTTCAGTCGCCAATACGGCACGGCCCTGTGGCAACAGGAAGTTCCGTGCATAGCCACCTTTGACAGTTACTCGATCGCCAAGACCACCGAGCTTGCCCACTTTCTCAAGCAGAATTACTTCCATTTACTCATCCTCATCTTCAGGCGGTTCTTGGCGCGCACGGGTTCGAAAATCCACAAACGCATCAATCACGGCCAAAAACGCCAATAACAACAGCAGGTACGGCGTAAAAAACAACATGGCTGCATAAAACATGATCAGAAGCGACTTCGACTTCCGCATGCCTGTCAGCCCATGCACCAACGCAATACCGGCAAACATCAGTGGCAGTGCCGCGACCGGTGAAAATCGCACCATCCATGGCCCCATCAGGAACCCAGCCACCATCAGCAGCAAACACCCCACCGCCCAGAGGGTCGGCAGCTTCACTGCTTCAAACTCTGCCTTAAACCCGCCAGGGTTAAAGGCTTGTGCTTGGAGCGCACGCGCTAGGACTAAGGCCATAAACGCACTCACCATGTGCACAAAACTCAATGCGCCGACCGCAAGTGACCCCATCCATGCATCGAGGACAGCGCCCTCGACCCCAAGAGAGGCCAACTGGCCCGGTGTCGCAACGACTTGCTTGATCGCAGCCACCAGTCCCGCAAGCACATCGGCGTACAGAACATCCATCGCAAACACCAGGGCAATCGAAACCACCAACCCGGTTTGCAACACCGACACCCAACTGGCAGACCGCTGAAGTACGCTGGCTAACGCCAACGTCAACAGCAACACCACCAACATCGCTGTGTCGTCAAATCCGAAGGCCATCACCGCGGCCACTGTGAGGGGCAAGCCCATCACAACCGGTGCCTTCGTCGCGCCACGGCGCAGGGCATACAAGCCCACAACAGAGGCCCCAGCCCACGACATTAATGGCAAAAACAAAAGCGCAGATGCAATCAGCGCTGCTCGCCACTCAGACGCCATCAAATAGTGCGCCAGCCGTGCCATGGGGTCTCCCGCGTTTAGACGTCGTGCGAATCCGTATACGGCAACAGGGCCAGATACCGAGCGCGCTTAATGGCGGTCGACAACTGACGCTGATATTTCGCGCTCGTGCCCGTAATCCGTGAAGGCACAATCTTACCGGTTTCGGTGATGTACTGCTTCAGGGTCTCTAAATCTTTGTAGTCAATTTCTTTGACGTTTTCAGCCGAGAAACGGCAGAACTTACGACGACGGAAAAAACGTGACATGTTTCTGCTCCTTACTCTGCTTCGTTCGATTCGGCGACTTCAACGTCATCCGCTTCGACTTCTACGTCGTCGCTAGATGATTCGTCTTGACTGTCTTCATCACGATCGCGACGACGCTCTGAGCGATCACGATCTTGACGGCTTTCTTGCGCCTTCACAGGTGAAATTTCGGTGACGGCTTCGTCACGCTTGATCACCATGTTGCGAAGCACTGCGTCGTTGAAACGGAAAGTGGTCGTCAACTCGTCCAAAACGGCGACCGAACACTCGATGTTCCAAAGAATGTAGTGCGCTTTGTGCAGATCGTTGATCGGATACGCCAACTGACGACGACCCCAATCTTCAAAACGGTGAACAGAACCGCCGGCTTCAGTGACGGTATTGGTGTAGCGCTCAAGCATTGCTGGCACTTGCTCTGACTGATCCGGATGGAACAGCAGAACGATTTCGTAATGATTCATTCTGACTCCTTACGGGTTTCGCCACTTGGCCCATCCAAGTGACAAGGAGACTGCCTATTTGACAGACAGCAGGGCGCAGGAGTCTAGAGGACCCCTGCCCTGTTTGCAAGTGAAGGTTAGCTGTCTAGGTCGTAGCGGTCGTCTTCGCCGTCATCGTCCATCCCGGATGCGGGCAACTTCACATTGCGCGCTGGCACCACGGTGGAGATGGCATGCTTGTACACCATCTGACTGACTGTGTTTTTCAACAACACGACAAACTGATCGAAAGACTCAATCTGCCCCTGCAACTTAATCCCGTTGACCAAGAAGATCGATACGGGTACGCGTTCCTTGCGCAGGATATTCAAGAAAGGGTCTTGTAGTGAGTGCCCTTTTGACATGGTTACCTCCCGATAGCGGACGGTCGTGGAGCCAATCATCCTCTGCGGCTCCGAAAAGGCGGGTTTCCCCACGACTGCCTTGTTTGCATTGTTTTTCTAAGCGGGGTCTAACACAGATGTTGCCCCTGCACATCAGTCTACACCAAAAGGTGAAGAAAGCACGATGGTTTGTTCTCGATCCGGCCCGGTACTGACAATATCGATCGGCGCACCGACCAGCTCCGATAGACGATCAATATAAGCCCGCGCCGCTTGAGGCATGGTCGAGAGTTCCGTCATGCCAAAGGTGATGTCTGACCAGCCCGGCAACGTTTCATACACAGGCTCTGCACTCTCGAACTCATCACCACTGGGCAGGTAATCCACCACCTCACCGGATGGGAGACGATAGGCCGTACAAATTTTTACCTCATCGAGTCCATCGAGCACATCGAGCTTGGTCAAACAAATCCCACTGATTGAGTTCACCTCAATCGCATGACGGACCGCCACGGCATCAAACCAGCCACAGCGACGACCGCGGCCTGTGGTGGTCCCAACTTCTTGACCTTTTTCAGCCAAATGCTGACCCACCTCTTCGAATAGTTCCGTCGGCATCGGTCCCGAACCGACGCGCGTGGCATAGGCTTTGGTAATGCCCAAGATCGCATCGATGTAGCGGGGACCCAAACCAGAGCCGGTCGCCACACCGCCTGCGGTGGTGTTCGAGCTGGTTACGTAAGGGTAGGTGCCGTGATCGATGTCTAGGAGACTGCCTTGAGCGCCTTCAAACAACATCACTTTGCCGTCTTTCCGCGCTCGGTGAATCAAATCCACAGTGTCACAGACCGCCGATTTAAAATACGAAACCGCCTCTAGGGTCTCCGCGATCATCGCCTCCACATCCACAGGCTCTGCCTTGTAAAGGTGCTCGAGGATAAAGTTGTGGTAGGTCATCAGCTCACGCACTTTGACCGCGAACCGCTCTGGGTCCATTGCGTCGGCCACACGCAATCCGCGCCGCGACACCTTATCTTCGTAGGCCGGACCGATACCGCGTCCCGTGGTGCCGATCTTTGCGTCACCGCGCGCGGTTTCACGCGCCTGATCGAGTGCTACGTGGACACGCATGATCAGTGGGCAGTTGGTCGACACGTGCAAACGATCCACAACAGAATGACCGCGCGCCTCAAGCTTTTTAATCTCAGTCACCAAGGCTTCTGGCGACAACACCACACCGTTACCAATCACACAGCGAACGTTTTGTCTGAGAATCCCAGAGGGAATCAAGTGCAACGCCGTTTTCTCGCCGTTAACGACCAGTGTATGGCCGGCATTATGACCGCCCTGATACCGCACCACGTAGTCGACCTTTTCGGTCAACAAATCGACGATCTTCCCTTTACCCTCGTCGCCCCACTGGCTGCCGAGAATCACTATGTTTTGTTGCATGATCTACCCTGACTTAGTTCGCGAGCCGAACCAAGGTTTTTAAATCGGCGCTAAACCCGGTGGCCGGACGCGCCCGTCCAAATGATTCCCCGACGTGGTCATACCGACCACCTCGGACCAATAACTGATCCCGTTCGAGCGCATAGACGCCGAACACCAACCCCGTGTGATACGAAAATCCGTGGGTTTCACCGAGGTCGCAATACCACTCGACGGATTCTGCAAGGAGGGCTTGCTGCACAGATTGGATGTCTGAACAGGCCGCACCCAATACCGCATGGTCCGTCAGCGACGCCATAACGTGCTCAAGCGGACCAAAAGCGTGACGCAAGCTCCCCAAGTAGGGCGCTGCCGCGTCTAACTCATCGAGTACACTGGCGTCTTTACGCGCCAAACCATCAAGGGCCGCTGCTCTCTGTGGTTCAGACAAGTCACTTAACACCGAACGCAATGCGCCTGCGTGTCCAAAATCAATCAATAACGGCTCATCGGTAAACAACCGGACCGTGTCGATGGCCAACTGGATCACTTCACGGTCAGCCGACAAACTCGGCTCACCAAACACTTCGGCACCCAATTGAACCGGAGAGCGACTCGAATCGCCGGCCGATGGCATCGCACGCAAAACGCTGCCGCAGTAACACAGCCGGGTCGTCCCATCTTCATTAAGTGAGTGCGCATCAATGCGCGCAGCCTGAGGAGTCATATCTGGGCGAATCCCCATCAAACGACCCGAAAGCCGATCGGTCACCACCATGATTTGATCGGCGAGGTCTTGGCCCACACCCGAGGTCAAACTGTCGAGATACTCAAGCATTGGCGGCATGATGAGGCCGAACTGACGGGAGCGAAACAGATCCAAACAAGCGCGACGACCGTCTTCGATCGCCCAGGCCTCCTCGGGCAAGCACTCCTCTAAGCCATCTGGCAAGATCCAGCTCGGTCTATTCACTTTCCGTCCCTAGAACGCAATCTCAAAGCGCGAAGTGTACCAACACTCAGCGGTCTAGGCACCTGTCGGGGCCGGCAGAAGGTAGGACAAGGCGCTTAAGTCCTGGTATCGCATGACATGGCGTGCACCTGCCGCGACGGCAGGCTTGGCATGAAACGCCACCCCAGTGCCTGCCGCCAACAACATCGGAATGTCATTCGCGCCATCACCGACGGCCAGGGTGTCGGCCAATTCGAGCCCCATGGCTTGCGCTTCTGACCGAAGTGTAGACTCTTTAACTGACCCATCAATGACCGGCGGAATCACGCGCCCCGTGACTTGACCGTCGACACACTGCAGAGGGTTCGACAGCACAAAATCCATGCCTAGACGGGCCTGGAATCGCTCGGCGAAAAACGAAAAGCCACCGGAAACAATGCCTGTGCGAACACCGCCTGCGCGAAGGTTGGCCATCAGCACATCCGCCCCAGGCATTAACTGCAGTCTGGCGTACACCGATTCGAGCGCAGACTCTGATAAACCCGCCAACAGCCCCAACCGCTCGGTAAAGCTTTCGACAAAATCCAACTCGCCTCGCATCGCGCGCGCCGTAATGGCTGAGACCTGAGCGCCTAAGCCAAACTCAGACGCGAGCTCGTCGATGACCTCGTGCTGGATCAAGGTGGAGTCCATATCAAATAAGGCCAACTTGGGGGGCGGGCTATTCAGACATAGGACATCGGTCTGGCAAGCCTCCGCCCATGCATTGACATCCACCTCCGTCACAGAGGCGTTCGAGATCTCAAAACAGTCACAACTCGGCGGAACATCCCACTCAGACGCGCGACGATGCAGCAGGGTCTGTGTAGTTAAGGCCTCAGCGAAGTGCGTTAAAAACGCTTTCTCGTGCGCTGGCTCACTGACAAACCAGAGGAGCCTCACGATTCTGGTTCCATACGATCCACGCGCTGGAAACCGCGCGGTAACAGCTTACCTCGGCGCGCCCGCTCCCCTAAGAAATTATCCAAGTCCGAAGGGTTTAATGTGACATGGCGCTTCCCGGCAAACACACGAAGTGCTCGGAGCGGCGGCAACACGGTCATGGCGGTGACCCGATGGCCCTCTGCCAACTGCGCTGCCGGTATTTGTATCAATTTGTTGCCTTTTCCTTTGGCCAGCTCAGGCAATTCGGACGCCTCAAAAATCAGCAAGTGACCACTCGAAACCGCCACAGCAATCCGTGCCAGCTCGATGTCATCAATTGCCACAGGCGGCAATAAAGTGGCCTCACCGACATTGACCACCGATTTACCCGCCTTATTCCGACCGAGAAGGTCCCCGTGGCGGCAGATAAATCCGTACCCATGATCGGTCGCCAAGACCCAGCGCGCGCCTTCGTCTGCCAGCGCCAATTGCACTGGCTTGGCACCGGAGGCCAAATCGATCCGGCCAGAAACCGGCTCACCTTGGCTCCTGGCCGAGGGCAGGGTATGGGTCGGTAAGGTAAAGGCCCGTCCGCTGGTATCAAAGACCACTAAGGGTTGATTCGAACGCCCAAGCGCTGCCGTTAAGAAACGATCACCCGATTTGTATGAGAGGGCCTCTGGGTCCACATCGTGGCCTTTGGCTGCTCGAATCCAACCATTGTCACTCAACACCACCGTGACCGGCTCAGAAGGCATTAGCTGATCTTCCCGGAGTGCGCGCGCCTCGGCACGCTGAACAATCGGCGACCGACGCGCATCACCATAGGTCTCCGCATCACGCGTCAGTTCGTCGCGCATGAGGCGCGTCATTTTTTGCCGTGACCCTAAAATGCCCTCAAGCGTTTTTCGCTCTTTTTCAAGTTCGGCTTGTTCTGCCTGGATTTTGACTTCCTCAAGTTTCGCAAGGTGTCGCAATCTAAGATCTAAAATGGCATTGGCTTGGATCTCACTGAGCCCAAACCGGGACATGAGCTCGGCCTTGGGGTCTTCCTCTTCCCGAATGATCGCGATCACTTCATCAATATTGAGAAACGCCACCATCAAGCCTTCGAGGACATGCAGGCGGTCCATGACCTGATCGAGGCGGTGTGTCAGGCGGCGCGTCACAGTCTGACGGCGCCAATCCAGCCACTCGGTCAAAATGGTTCGTAAGGATTTGACCTGGGGCTTTCCGTCGACCCCGATCATGTTCAGATTCACCCGATAGGACTTTTCCAAATCGGTGGTGGCAAATAAATGCGTCATCACCTCGTCGACCTGGACTCGGTTGGACCGGGGGGTCAGCACCAATCGAATCGGATTTTCATGGTCTGACTCATCGCGCAGATCCACCAACATCGGCAGTTTTTTAGCCTGCATTTGGGCCGCAATTTGCTCGAGAATCCGGGCAGGCGAGGCTTGGTGCGGGAGCGCATTGATCACAATATCGCCATCCTCTGTCGCATAGGTCGCGCGCATTCGGATCGATCCGTGACCGCTCTCATAAATTTGCTCGAGATCTTTGGGTGACGAGATGATTTCGGCGGTCGTCGGATAGTCAGGGCCCGGCACAAACCGCATCAGCTCTTCCGTTGTCGCCTCTGGGTCGTCGAGCAAATGCACAGCCGCGTTGACCACTTCGGTGAGATTGTGCGGCGGAATGTCGGTCGCCATCCCCACCGCAATGCCTGTGGTGCCGTTCAGTAAGATACTCGGTACGCGCGCTGGCAACAGCTTGGGTTCCCGCAACGTCCCATCGAAGTTGGGCTGCCAGTCAACTGTTCCTTGACCCAACTCATCGAGCAACACTTTGGCAATCGGAGTCAGTCGCGCTTCGGTGTAGCGCATGGCTGCAAAGCTTTTTGGATCGTCGGGGCTACCCCAGTTGCCTTGACCGTCAACCAAGGGATACCGCGTTGAAAAGGGCTGGGCCAACAACACCATGGCTTCATAGCAAGCCGAGTCACCATGCGGATGGAACTTACCCAAAACATCACCGACGGTACGAGCCGACTTTTTATGCTTGGATTGAGCGGACAAGCCGAGCTCACTCATCGCGTAAATGATCCGCCGTTGAACCGGCTTTAATCCATCACCGACATGAGGCAATGCGCGATCGAGAATCACGTACATCGAATAATCGAGGTAGGCCTTTTCGGTGTAGGTTTTTAACGAGAGGCGTTCAAAGGAATCTGTGGCTGGTGTGGTCAAGGATGCATGCTCTCATTGTGTGAATCCATCGCCACAGTGCCAAATTGCAGAGAGACTGCCAAGAGCCTGTGGGCCTTGGAGACTATAACGGAATCGTGACCGAGAGCCACCACCCAAGGGGTGATGGCCCGCAAAGCTCAAGTCCGATGGATGCGTTCGTACAGGAGACTGCCTAATAAAAGCGCGATTAAGTAGCCAAGAATCGCTTGGGGTTCAAGCAAAACAGCCGCAAACGCAGGACCCGGACACATACCGGCGATCCCCCAGCCGATGCCGAAAATGGCAGACCCAACGACCAACGGCCGATCAATGTCACCAAACTTGGGCACCTGAATGTCATCGAACAGCACCGGTTTTTGCCGGCGCGTTAACAAATAATAACCCAGCGCTGCGACTGGGATTCCGCCACCCATGACAAAGATCAGGCTGGGATCCCACTGACCGGCAAGGTCCAGAAAGTTCAGAATTTTTGACGGGTTGGTCATCCCGGCATAATACAGACCGCCGCCAAACAAACCGCCCAAAACGAGTGCAACAAGTGATCTCATGCGCCCACCCCCAGCACGTGACGTGTGACAAAGACGGTTACGAAGGCGGTGAACATAAAGACACAGACAGCCACGATCGAGCGCTTCGAGAGCCGCGCCATACCGCAGATACCATGACCACTGGTGCACCCAGAGCCGACCCGCGAACCATAGCCCACCAAAAACCCACCAATGACTAAAGCCGCCAAAGGCGGTGCCTCAAACCCGTGTGGCGAGGGTGCAACCACTGACAACAACAATGGCGTGCCGATCAATCCGATCAAAAACATCACGCGCCAATTGGCTTCGCCAAAATCAAAATTTAATGTCCGGGCCACAATGCCGGTCATGCCAATCACCCGCCCGAACAGGAAAAATGCCCCAGCGGCAGATAAGCCGATTAGAATGCCCCCTGATAAGGACCATATCGGTGTGAACTCAGTCATGCTTGATGCACCTCAAGGTTAAAAACTTGGAAATCGCGTCGAATGGAATCATATATTGTTATAAGGTTATAACCAAACGTTATACATAACGCCGGAGGATATGATGAAACCAATCGTCAACGCTTTTTTTGACGCCGCCACCTGGACGATGACCTACGTGGTGCGCGATCCCGCATCCAATGCATGCGCCATCGTCGATTCAGTCCTGGATTTCGACGCCGCCTCGGGCCGCACTAAAACAGACAGTGCCGACCGCGTGATTGAGATGATCAAACAAGAAAATTTATCTGTCGAGTGGATTTTAGAGACTCATGTGCATGCCGACCACTTGTCGGCTGCACCTTACCTGCACAACCAACTCGGCGGCAAAATTGGCATCGGTGCACACATCACCGACGTGCAAGAGATCTTCGGCAACTTGTTTAATGTCGAACCTGAGTTCCGTCGCGACGGCTCCCAGTTTGATCAACTGTTCACCGACGGTGACACCTTCCAGATTGGCGGGATGACCGCGACCGCCCTGCACACACCCGGTCATACACCGGCTTGCATGGCCTACCACATGGGCGACGCACTGTTCGTCGGTGACACCTTGTTCATGCCGGACTTCGGCACAGCGCGCTGCGATTTCCCAGGCGGCGACGCGCGCACGTTGTATCGAAGCATTCAGCGTTTATTGGCATTACCGGCTGATACACGGATGTTCATGTGTCACGACTACATGCCAAATGGGCGGGAGCTGCAATACGAAACCACAGTCGGTGCCCAGAAGGCTGAGAACATCCATGTGAAAGACGGCATTTCAGAAGACGAATTCGTCGCCATGCGGACAGCCAAAGACAAAACACTGGACATGCCGAAACTGATTTTGCCCTCGGTGCAAATCAATATGCGTGCCGGAGCACTACCACCGGCAGAAGACAATGGCGTACGCTATCTGAAAATCCCATTGGATGCGGTGTGAGGAGTTTGCAGTGATTATTCGCCCTATCAACGACCAATTGGCCGTTGCCGATCAACTAGAGGTTCATGATTTGAGTACGGTGAAAGCTGAAGGCTTCGCCTCAGTCGTCTGCAATCGTCCCGACGAAGAAGGTGAGCCTCATGCCACCGCCGACGTCATGGCCACCAAGGCAGCTGAACTCGGTCTTGAGTTCCGCTATCTGCCGGTCAATGGTGCGATGATCACCGACGAAGATGTGGCAGGACAGGCTGCATTGCTGGCTGAATTGCCGAAACCGATTCTCACGTACTGCCGTTCCGGCGCGCGCTGCGCCAAGCTGTGGGCTCTCTCAGAAAGCGGCAAACAAGACGTCAATACACTAGTTGAAGCCGTCGACAAAACCGGCCTCAGCATCGTTGACATCGCACATCGGCTGTAACCGACGTAACCGCATGGATGTTGGCATCGGCCTGAACGCAGCTCAGGCCGAATGTGTCTCACGGATGACTCAGACGCGAATGTATTGTGATTAAACTGCCCTTTATGCAATGGCTTAGCCGCTATAAAGCAGCCACGTTCAGTGACGATGCGATCGCCGCTGTCATTGTGACCATCATGCTGATACCGCAGTCCTTGGCCTATGCCATGCTTGCGGGCTTACCCCCTGAGGTCGGACTCTATGCGTCCATACTGCCGCTGATCGCTTATGCCTTGATGGGCTCGTCGATGACACTCGCAGTCGGACCGGTGGCGGTTGTCTCGTTGATGACGGCCGCAGCGGTTAGCCAAGTCGCCGAACAGGGCACACCGGAATACCTAGGGGCCGCGATCCTACTGGCCTTGTTATCGGGTGTGATGCTGATTGGCCTGGGCGTTGCCCGAGCGGGCTTCCTTGCCAACTTATTGTCACACCCGGTCATTTCCGGCTTCATCAGCGCTTCGGCCGTTTTGATCGCATTCAGCCAGTTAAAACACATCTTGGGGATCCCGGTCAGCGGCCATGACTTACCCGATATCTTATATAACTTAGGGACTCATGCCGGCGACACACACTGGCCGACCGTGGTTATTGGCGTCAGCTCCATCGCGTTTTTGTTTTGGGTTCGGAGCGGCTTAAACCCCTTGTTGCAAAAAGCAGGGCTGTCCGCGTTCATGGCCGGCACCCTAACCAAAGCTGGCCCCGTGGTTGCGGTTATCGTCACCACTTCGGTGGTCAGCGTATTTGCACTGGATCAAATTGGCGTTCCCATTGTGGGCGTGATTCCAGCTGGACTGCCGAGCCCCGAGCTGCCTCCACTGGATCTCGCATTGGTCGAACAATTGATTCCGGCTGCCTTTCTCATCAGCTTGGTGGGCTTTGTGGAATCTGTGAGCGTGGGTCACACCCTCGCCGCACGACGTCGTGAGCGCATCCAACCCAATCAGGAGCTGATTGGCTTAGGAGCCGCCAATCTCGCCAGCGGATTCGGCGGCGGCTTCCCCGTCACGGGCGGCTTCTCACGCTCAGTTGTGAATTTCGACGCAGGCGCCAAAACCCCAATGGCGGGTGTCATGACCGCAGTCATGATTGCGCTCACCGCTCTCTTTTTGACTCCTTGGTTTGAGTTTTTGCCCCGGGCTGTATTGGCTGCCACCGTGATTGTGGCCGTGTTGTCCCTAGTCGATTTGAAAGCCATCGCGCGGGTTTGGGTGTTCTCTAAAAGAGACTTCACCGCCATGATGACCACCATCGTGGTGGTGTTGGGCGTGGGCGTCGAGGCAGGCATCGTGGCCGGCATTTTGGTGTCGATCGCCTCTTTACTGGCCAAAATTGCGCGGCCGCACTTTGCGATCATCGGACAGGTTCCAGGGACACAACATTACCGAAATAAAGACCGTCACCAGGTTCTCGAAAGTGAGACCGTTCTGGCGATTCGACTCGACGAGATGCTCTATTTCTTAAATGGGCACACCTTCGAAGATGCGGTCGGCGAACTGATCAGCGAGCACACTGAGATGACGGATCTTGTGCTGTTGTGTGCAGGCATCAATGAAATCGACGCCTCTGGACTTGAAGTGCTTGAATCCATCAATGCTCGCTTGAAGGCTTTAGGCATCCGTTTCCATCTGTCTGAGGTGAAGGGCCCAGTGATGGACCGGCTGGATCGTGTCGGCTTCAAAGAGCACCTCAACGGCGAGGTATTCATGTCGCATCACCAAGCCATGCAGGCCTTGGATCCTCAAGCGGCCGACGGGGGCCGTTAACCGCGAGCCGACGTCAGCAGTGCCTGAAACGGCTGCTCCGTTGTAAGCGCCGCGCGCGCCGCGTCCGCACTCATCCCATGCGCTCGCAACAACGCGATGCGCAGATCCCACTGGCTTTCAGCCAATAACGCGCGGGCCGCGAACCCTGACCATCCATCGGCATGGCGCATCAGAATGCGCACCTGGCGGTCTTTGAGCTTCTCGTTTGTTGCTTGCACGCAGAGCATTTCATTGCCAAGCACGCGCCCTAGGGCCGTCATCAGCGCAGTAGAAAAAAGGTTCAGGGTGGCCTTTTGAGCGGTACCGGCGGCCAATCGCGTGGAGCCGGCCAAGACTTCGCTGCCTGTTTCAGCGATCAGGGCATAGTCGACTGCCGAGCGCATCGCTGCCTTAGGATTTGAGGTCACGGCCACAGTCAGCGACCCCTTCTCACGCCCTTGGCGTAAGCACTCATGGGTAAAGGGTGTGTTACCGGACGCTGCAATTCCAATCACCACATCGTGCTCGGTCAGCGCCAAAGCATCGATGCAGTGTGCGGCTGCGCCACGGTCGTCCTCAGCCCCTTCAACCGAGACAGACAAGGCATCTGGCCCCCCGGCGATGGCATAAGCCAACCGATTCAGTGGCCAACCAAAGGTAGGCACCAATTCAACCCCATCTTGCACCCCAATGCGAATCGAACAACCAGCGCCACAATAAATCAGTCGGCCCGAGCTCGCCCGGAGCCGTTGGGCTGCCTGTCGGACCGCTTCTGCAATGTCAGGCAGCGTCTGTTCGACCGCCGCTAAAGCACGCTGTTGGCTGTTCAACAACCAGGTTAACTGGGTCTCCACCGAGGCGGAATCGAATCCATCAAACTCAGGATTCACCCCCTCCGTGGGCGGGAGATTTACTGTTTCTTTGCCCATGCGTCTTTTAGGGTCACTGCTCGGTTGTAGATCGGCTGGCCGTCCACAGTGGCTGGATCTTGCTTAAAGAACCCCACACGCTCGAACTGAAAATAGGCCTCAGGCATCGCGCTCAGAAGCGCGGGCTCGACCAGACCCTGGCAGACCACCAAGGAGGCAGGGTTCAATACACTGGAGAAGTCCTCGTACTGCGCCGGATCCGGCACCGTAAACAACCGGTCGTAGAGATTAACAGGCACCCGGGCCGCGTTGCCTGGCACCCAATGAATGGTTCCTTTGACCTTGCGACCCGACTGATCCTGTCCTGAGCGAGTGGCAGGGTCATAGCGAACATAGACCGTCTCCACTCGACCGTCAGCGTCCACATCCATGTCCTCAAAATCGACGATAAAGCCGTACTTCAGGCGGACCGCGCCACCTGGGGTAAGCCTAAAAAAGCCCTCAGGAGGATTTACTTCAAAATCGCTGCGATCGATCCAGAGTTCAGGACCAAAGGGCAGGGTCCGCGACCCAAACTCGGGTCGCTTCGGGTGCCAAGCCACATCCAGATCCAATACGGGCTGATCCCAATTGGTCACCACGACTTTGAGTGGATCCAACACGGCCATCGCCTTATGGGCGCGCCCCTCGAGATCGTCACGTATGGCGCCCTCTAAAATCTGGAGCTCAATGGTGTTGGGTTTTCGTGTCACGCCAATCCGCTCGCAAAACAGCTTGATCCCTTCAGGCGAGTATCCACGGCGTCGCATGCCTGCAATGGTGGGCATGCGCGGGTCGTCCCAGCCATCGACGTGGCCCTCGGATACCAGCGCATTGAGTTTCCGTTTCGAGGTGACGGTGCCTTCGAGCTCGAGACGTGAAAACTCGGTTTGTTTCGGCCGACTGGGCACGGGCAGCTTTTTCAACAACCACTCATACAAGGGACGATGGTCTTCAAACTCGAGCGTACATAATGAATGCGTGATGCCTTCGATGGCATCACTCTGACCGTGTGCGAAGTCATAAGTGGGATAGATACACCACTGGGTGCCCGCTCGCGGATGCGGCACATGACGAATTCGGTACAGCGCCGGATCACGCAAATTCATGTTCGGGCTGTCCATGGCGATTTTCGCACGCAACACAGCCGCTCCTTCCGCCAACTTCCCATCGCGCATTTTCAAAAAGAGCGCCTCGCTCTCTTTTGGATCTCGGTCACGATAGGGGCTCGGAACACCGGGCTCAGTCAAGGTGCCTCGGTTGGCACGCATTTCGTCTGCACTTTGCTCATCGACGTAGGCGTCACCCTGCCGAATAAGGTGCAAAGCCCATTCAAACAGTTGCTCAAAATAATCGGCCGCGTGATGCAATTCCGCCCACTGAAATCCAAGCCAGCGCACATCGGCTTCGATTGCATCGATGTATTCCTGCGACTCTTTTTCAGGGTTGGTGTCATCAAAACGCAGATTGCACCGACCACCAAATTCCTCGGCTAAACCAAAGTTCAAACAGATACTTTTGGCATGGCCGATGTGCAAATAGCCGTTGGGTTCTGGCGGGAAGCGGGTCACTACCTCAGTGACCTGCCCTTGCTTAATCTGATCGGCGATTTTTGTACGGATAAAGTGGGTGGGCTTTTCGTGCGCGCTCATACCATCAATAGCCCCGCCAGACTTTTCCGCCCGGCGCGCACACGTGGGTCCTCGTTACCCAGACGATCAAACAGCTGAATTAACAAGACCCGTGCCCCGTCCTCTTTATACGCGCGATCCGTCCGAACCAAGGTCAACAGCCCCTCGATCGCAGCCTCCACCTCGTCCGCCATCATTTGATGAACCGCCAGGAAATACTGTGCTTCTGAATCGCTCGTGTCCGCACTCAAGCGCGCTTCACAGGTGGCGCGATCGGGTGCGCCATCCAACAGGGCCTTAAACGTCCGACTCGCCACGATGGCTTTCGCACGGGGGTCCAGTTTTTGTGCCTCAGGCAACCGCTCAACAATCGCCTCCGCGCTGTCTAAATCCCCCTTCTTCATGAGGGCCTGTGCCATATCGAGATACACCTCGTGGTTTTCAGGATCGTCCGCGGTGATCAATTGATACAGCGCGATGGCCTCATCGTACTGACCGGCATCGACCAGGGCTTGAGCGCGCTCAGCAGGACTCGCCTCAACCCGTTCGACGTGCTTATCCAACATCGCCCGGATCTCGCCTTCAGGCAACGCGCCCATGAAATGATCCGCGGGCTGACCGTCTTTAAACAAAACCACAGTGGGTAATGAACGAACCCCCATACCAGACACCAACATTTGCTCGGCATCGGCATCAATCTTGGCCAGGATGAACGCGCCCTGGTATTCCTCAGCCAACCGCTCAAGAATCGGGCCCAAGCTCTTACAAGGGCCGCACCAATCGGCATAGAAATCCACCAAGACCGGGGTTTCTTGGGATTTACGTAAGACTTCGGTCTCAAAATTTTCGGAAGTGACTTGGATTGAGTAAGCGTCAGACATAACAACCTGTCAGTTTGATAAATTAGGCGAGGAGTATACCCTGACGCCGTCCCCGAAGGTGAGAGTCGACATGCAATTACAACAACGCCAACAAGAAATTATCGATGAGTTTCAATTCTTCGATTCCTGGATGGACAAGTATCAGTATCTCATCGACCTCGGTCGTGAACTGGAGCCGATGGATGACGCCGCGAAAACTGAAGAGAACCTGGTGCGAGGTTGCCAATCGCAAGTGTGGATGCAAACCGAGGGCACGGCGGATGCGGTGACCATTCAGGCAAACTCTGATGCGGCCATCGTGTCTGGTCTGATTGCGTTAGTGGTTCGACTGTATTCCGGTGCCAGTGCGCAAGAGATCATCGATACCGAGCCTGAGTTCGTGCAAGCCATTGGGTTGGCTCAACATTTATCCCCAACACGCGCCAACGGCTTGGCCTCTATGCTGACGCGCCTGAAATCAGATGCGGCAAAAATTCTGGCCAAAAGGGCCCACTGACTTGATATAGGACTATATAAGTCCTATATAATGCTCACCCGGCGAATTGAGGTGAGCCCATGATTCGGTTGTCCAAACTGACAGATTACGCGTCCGTGCTATTGGCTGTGATGGCCAGAGAGCCGGATTCTCTTTGGACAGCGACGCAATTATCGGCTCACTCCAATGTACCCAAGCCCACCTGCACGAAGCTTTTGAAGCAGCTTGCAAAGCATGGGCTATTGAATTCGATCCAGGGGGCACGAGGCGGCTATGCACTCGCCCGCGACCCCCAAGAAATACCGGTGAAACAAATCATCGAAGCCATCGAAGGACCCATGGCAATAACCGAATGCGGCACGGATGAAGCGCTTTGTCGGTTAACCGACCATTGCACTGTCATGGCGCGATGGCGAGAACTAGGGGATCAAGTCAACCAGATGCTGACGCATGTCACGCTGCGCGACCTGATCAGTCCACACGGGCTCCATGCGCGACCTGAACGACGCATTGAGACACTGGAGGTGCACTGATGAGCAACCAAGACATCGACCAGTTGGTCGATCAGGAATACAAATACGGATTCGTCACGGATATTGAATCGGACACGCTGCCTCCTGGCCTAAATGAAGACGTGATCCGGGAGATTTCGACCCGCAAAAATGAACCTGAGTGGCTTCTCGAATGGCGGTTGGCCGCCTATGAAAAGTGGCTGGCACTGACCCCACCTGAGTGGCCGCACTTGGAATACCCACCGATCGATTTTCAGGCGATCAGTTATTTCTCAGCACCAAAGAAGCAAGGTGACGGCCCGAAGAGCTTGGATGAGGTCGACCCTGCGCTGATCGAAACCTACAACAAACTTGGGATCCCACTGGAAGAACAAAAGTTGCTCGCCGGCGTCGCAGTCGACGCGGTCTTTGACTCAGTGAGTGTGGTGACCACCTTTAAAGAAAAGTTGCACGAGGCCGGCGTGGTCTTTTGCCCGTTGTCCGAAGCGGTGCATTCGCATCCCGAATTGGTTAAGCAATATCTGGGAACCGTGGTCCCTCCAGCCGACAACTACTATGCCTGTTTGAATTCGGCAGTCTTCTCGGACGGCTCATTCGTGTACATCCCCAAGGGCGTGCGCTGTCCGATGGAATTGTCGACATACTTCCGAATCAATCAGCAAAATACTGGGCAGTTTGAGCGGACTTTGATCATTGCTAACGAGGGATCCTATGTGTCTTATCTCGAAGGCTGTACTGCGCCGCAGCGCGACGAGAACCAACTGCACGCAGCCGTGGTGGAACTGGTAACCATGGATGATGCAGAGATCAAATATTCGACAGTGCAAAACTGGTTCGCCGGAGACGACGAAGGCAAAGGCGGCATTTATAACTTCGTGACAAAGCGCGGCGAATGCCGAGGCGATCGCTCGAAGATCAGCTGGACTCAGCTCGAAACAGGCTCTGCCATCACGTGGAAATACCCATCTTGTGTCTTAAAAGGCGCCGATTCGGTAGGCGAGTTTTACTCGGTAGCCGTCGCCGGGAAGAAGCAGCAAGCGGATACCGGAACCAAGATGATTCATATCGGACCGCGGACGCGTTCGACCATTATTTCCAAGGGTATCTCAACGGCGCGCGGACAAAACGCCTATCGCGGGTTGGTTAAAGTCCTGCCGGGCGCAACCGATGCCCGTAACTTTACCCAGTGTGATTCGCTGTTGATCGGTGACCAATGCGGCGCGCACACCTTCCCGTATGTCGAGGCACAAGAGCCCTCGGCGCAACTTGAACACGAAGCCACCACCTCGAAGGTCAGCGATGACCAGTTGTTCTACCTGAGAACTCGAGGCATGAGTGAGGAGGATGCACTCAACATGGTGGTCAATGGCTTCTGTAAAGAAGTCTTCCAAAAGCTGCCCATGGAGTTCGCGGTCGAAGCCGAAGCGCTCTTGGGCATCACACTTGAAGGAGCCGTCGGCTGATGTTAACCATTAAAAATCTACACGCGTCCATCAATGGCACGCCCATCCTCAAAGGCATCAACTTAGAGATCAACCCAGGCGAAGTGCATGCCGTCATGGGTCCCAACGGCGCGGGGAAAAGCACGCTGTCATCGATCCTCGCCGGTCGTGATGATTACGAAATCACCGACGGTGAAGTGATCTACCAAGGGCAAGATCTACTCGAGCTAGAGCCTGAAGAGCGCGCCTGGGCCGGCATCTTTTTGTCGTTCCAATACCCCGTTGAGATCCCTGGGGTAAAGAACATCTATTTGCTCAAAGCCGCAGTCAACGCGATCCGCGAACACCGCGGACTGCCTGAACTTAAAGCGGGTGAATTTTTGAAACTGGTGCGTGACAAGCTAAAAGTCATGCAGATGGATGAAGCCTTCCTGCACAGAAATGTGAACGAAGGATTCTCAGGCGGCGAAAAGAAGCGCAACGAAATTCTGCAAATGCAGTTGCTTGAGCCAACCTTAGCCCTACTCGATGAAACCGACTCAGGTCTCGATGTGGACGCGCTACGCGTGGTGGGCGAGGGCATCAATCGGATGCGCGCACCCGAGCGCTCTGTGCTTTTGGTTACGCACTATCAGCGCCTGCTAGACATTGTGAAGCCCGACTTTGTGCACGTATTGGCCGACGGTCGCATCGTGCGTTCCGGTGATTTCTCATTGGCCCAGCGCCTTGAGAAAGAAGGGTATGAAGGGATTGAAGCGGCATGAGCGGCTTTGACGCATTGCTCGCTAACCACGCGAGCCCCGAAGCAACCCAAGCACGCGCACTGGGCCTGCCCACATCGCGCGTCGAATCGTGGAAGTATGTCCCGACACGTGCGTTATCGCGCACCCAGTGGGTGCCTGCCACCCCGCGCTCAGGGTCTGGGTTTACGCTCTCAGGCGGACACTTCAGTGGATTGCCCGATGCACTTCAGGCATCCGAGCCGACCTTGACCGAGGCTGAATCGGCACGCCTGGGTCGACTGCTCAGCGCGCATGGATTTGCGGCAACGCACGGTGCGCTCGAGTCTGAACGGCTGGTCGTCACAGTACCCAAAGGCACCGACCAGGCCTTGGCGCTCACCCGTCTGGCGAACCAAGCCAAAGAAGCCGGGTTTGCGACCTTGGTGATTCGCGTGGCACAAAATGCACGGCTGTCGCTGACCGAGTTATACGATGAGGCGTCTGTGGACGAATCCAATTTGGATTCCTTGATGATCTTGATCGACGTGGCCCGCGATGGGCAATTGGTACATACGCGATGCCAAACAGCCAACGAACGCGCTCACACCTTTACCTGCATAGATGCGCATTTGGCTGAAAACGCACACTACCGAACACAAACGGTCGACTTCGGCGGCAAACTGGCCCGAACGGACATTTCCGTCACCTTGGCCGGTCACGGTGCCTCGACGTCCTTGCATGGACTGGCCATGACGCGCGGCAGTCAGTATCACGACACGCATCTGTCCGTGGATCATGCAGTCGGCGACACGCAAAGTGCGATGGTGTTCAAAACGCTGGTCGATGAGCAGGGCGAAGCCACATTCAATGGGCGCGTGTTGATCCAGAAAGATGCACAGAAAAGCGCCACCGAGCAGTCGGTGTCCAATCTCCTGTTGTCAGACAAAGGCCGAATTAACCCGAAACCTGAGCTTGAGATTTATGCCGACGACGTGACCGCATCTCACGGTTGCACCGTGGGCAACTTAAATCAAACTGAGCTCTTTTATTTGAGAAGCCGCGGCCTCTCTGAAACCGATGCACGCGCATTTCTTCAGTACGCCTTTGCCGAAGAGATTGTCGAGGCAATTGACGACGAGGCGATTGCGGAGCGCGTGGAGTCACGGTTACTTGGGGTATTGCAACACGGGGAGCTAATTGCTGAGCTGAAGGAGTCGGTCGATGTTTGACATCGACCGCGTCCGCGCCGATTTCCCGATCTTGAATCGACAGGTGCACGGTCAGCCCCTCGTCTATTTTGACAACGCAGCGACCAGCCAAAAGCCCCAGTGTGTGATCGACGCAATCAGTCACTATTACGATCATTACAACTCCAACGTCCATCGTGGGGTCCACACCTTAAGCGGTGAAGCGACTGATGCGTATGAAGGCGCCCGGGTTCGGATCGGTCGCTGGTTTGGCATCACAGAACCTGAGCGCATCATTTTGCTTCGCGGTGCCACCGAAGCACTGAACTTGGTCGCCAACTGCGTCGCCAGTGAGTTATCTGCCGGCGACGTGGTCTTGGTCGGCGAAACCGAACACCACGCCAACATTGTCCCCTGGCAACAACTGGCGCAGCGAATTGGCATCCAAGTTCAGCCCATCCCAGTCGATGACACCGGCCAACTGAGTCTTGAGGCCGCCCGTGCGCTTTGTGCATCCCATCCGGTCAAAGTGATCGCCGTGGGACATGTCAGCAATGCCATCGGTGCCGTAAATGACGCCCAAGGCTTTATTGACCTTGCCAAATCCGTAGGTGCGTATTCGGTGATCGATGGCGCACAGGCGGCCCCGCATCTTCGCGTGGACTGCAATGCCCTGGATGCCGATTTTTATGCACTCTCTGCACATAAGTGTTGCGGCCCGACAGGCATCGGCGTGCTATTTGGACGCAGAGAATTACTCGAGGCATTACCCCCATGGCAAGGCGGTGGTGACATGATTGACCGAGTCAGCTTCAGTGGCACCACCTACAACGAGCTCCCGTGGAAATTCGAAGCGGGCACACCGAACATTGCCGATACGATCGGCTTCGCCACCGCGCTCGATTACTTGGAATCGATTGATTTTGACGGCGCCATGGCCTGGGAAGATCAACTGCATCGCACCTTGATCTCAGGCATGGAAGCACGTCCGGAGATCGACGTGCTGGGTCATCCGGCCCACTGGGTTTCGGTCTGTTCGTTCAATGTCAAAGGTGCTCACCCGACCGATGTGGGTACGTTGATGGATCAATTGGGCGTGGCTGTGCGGACCGGTCATCACTGCGCGATGCCGACCATGGAACATTTTGGGCTGCCCGGTACGGTGCGTGCCTCTCTCGCGTTTTACAACACACCCGAAGAGATTGAGCGATTTTTTCAGGCGCTCGATCGGGTGATCGGCATGCTGAGCGCCTGATGCGTGAGTTCGCCTCTTTGGAGCGGGGTGTCGAGCTGACCGCACTCGAATCTGTGGTCGGAAAGCAAGTACCTCAGGGAGTGCCTCTGACGATTGGCCAGGGCGATGTGGTGCAAGTCACCCAAGCTCTCGGCGACACCTTGACCGTCGATGTGGGCGGACGATTGGCACGGATTGAGACCGACGATCTGGCCAAACTGGGCGTTGCCCTACCGGAGGCGTTGCCAGATTCCGTCGAAACCTCTCTTGAAGCGCAAATTTGGGAAGTGCTTAAACAAAGCTACGACCCAGAAATTCCGGTCAACATCGTCGAGCTCGGCTTGATATACGATATGAGAATCTCGACACTGATCGATGGGCGGACCCACGTCTCGATCGACATGACACTGACCGCACCGGGCTGTGGCATGGGTCCAATTATGGCACACGACATTAAGACCAAGCTCGAGGCGCTGGACGGCGTGGATCAGGCTGCGATTCAAATGGTGTTCGACCCGCCTTGGGACGCCAGTCGGATGACGGAAGAAGCCCGCCTCGAAGCCGGATTATTTTAAGGAGGCCCCATGAGCCAATGGATTGAAATTGCCCACCTCACTGCCTTAGCGGACGGCAATTACGAACGATTCAGTTTCGACGAGGTCGATGTGCTGGTGTTTCGGGAGGGTGACCATCTCTACGCCATTGAGGATCTCTGCACCCACGACGGCGCTGAATTGTGTGGCGGCCTGTATCTCAATGGTGAAATCGAATGCCCTCGTCACGGGGCACGATTCTGTGTCAAAACCGGCCAAGCCTTGTCTGCCCCGGCCTACGGCTCAGTCAGTACATTCCCGATCCGCATCACAGAAGACGGCGTCGTGGAGCTTGAGCTGACCGACTGATGCGTCACACCCAAGGCGTACGATTTGCCTTGGTGGCTGTGGCATCGGCCACTCTGTTTGAGGCACTCAAAATCCCCCTAGGCGCAATGATCGGCCCCATGTTGGCCGTTGCACTCTATGCGCACTGGCAAGGCGTGTCTCAGTCACCCGGAACGCGCGCGCACGATGCGGCTATTTTATTAATTGGGCTGGCTTTAGGCGGCCAAGTCACGCCCAATGTATTCGCGCAAATCACCTTATGGCCAATCAGCCTGCTGATTCTGGTCTGCACCATGACACTGATCTTAGGACTTGGCGGCCTCATCAATCGGCGACTGCTTACGCTCGATCCGGTCAGCGCACACATGGCCGCCGCACCGGGTAACTTATCGACGGCATTGGCGGTGACTGAACACAGCGGAGGGGCTTTATCCCAGGTGGCGGTCTATCAAAGTCTGCGACTGGCCTTTTTAACACTGATGGTGCCCTTTTTCTTTGTGGTGCCAGACACCGAGGCCCCGCCTCCAGCCTTTACCGAAACCGATGCGCTCCTGTGGCTCGGCTTGATGAGTCTTGGCTGGGTTTTGACGCTCGGTCTTCGCCAACTGAACGTCACGACGCCTGGCCTGATTGCGGGTGTCGCCGTTGGGGGTTCCGTCTCCGTCTCGGAATGGGCAGTGATCCAAACACCGGATCTCTTCATCGCCTTTGCCATGATGCTGTTTGGTTGGCGCATTGGGGTCGACATCGTCCGACAAGGGCTTAAGGTCCTGATCAAAACCCTGCCACCGGCCGCACTGTCCACGCTCTTTGCCGTGGGCTGTGCGCTCTTAGGCGCGTATCTGGCACATCGAATCCTTGGATTTCCACTGATTGATACGGTGCTTGGATTTATGCCGGGGGCCTTTCAAGTCATGCCAGTCGTGGCCCTTGAGGCCGGCGCCGATGCCTTATATGTCACCACGCACCATTTGATTCGTGTGCTGGCTATGGGTTTAATCATCCCGCTCTCTGTCACCCTTTGGAAACGCACTTAATGTACCTTCGCCACTACGACCGCGCCCACAATGCCGATCTCAGCCAATGGACCCCCTGGACCCATCAAGGGGATGTGCTTGGCTACGTGCAACCGGCTTTTCGAGACCGAGGCCTTGAATTCGGGCTCTGGCGTTGGGATGGCAATCGATTGACCACCGTCGAGCGCGAAAGCGCACCGCTAACCGACCAATTTGCCGCCTTTGCAGACACGGTGTTCAAAGAGGGACTCTTAACCAGTTGGGTCGGCGAGCCCTTCCCTGTCAAAGCAACCGTTGAAGAAGACACTCGATTCACCATGGAGCGCACCCTGACCGCGCGTCTGGGTTGTTTGACCTTTGGGGTTCACCTCAATGGCTACGTCGTGACACCCGAGGGCATTAAGCTGTGGGTAGCGACCCGGTCGAAACACAAGCCCACCTTTCCGGGACTGCTCGATAACATGGTCGGCGGCGGCCAGCCGGAAGGCCTCGGCTTATTTGAAAACATGATCAAAGAATGCGGTGAAGAAGCAGGCATTCCCGAAGCACTGGCGCAACAAGCCCATGCGACCGGTACCCTCAGCTACTGCCATACCGATGGTCGCGGTCTAAAACGCGATATTTTGTATTGTTATGACTTGGCGCTGCCCGCCGACTTTGAACCGGTGTGTGCTGATGGCGAAGTGGAGTCGTTTGAATTATTGCCGATCGAGTCGGTACTCGACATCATCGCGACCACCGATCGGTTTAAGTACAACTGCAACCTGGTGATCGTGGATTTTGCGATTCGCCACGGCGTGTTGAACGGTGACAACACACCTGAATACGCCGCCCTGTGCGCCCGGGCCAACCAGTTACAATGGCCTTAACCCAAGTTACCGAGCAGTCTTAGATCCATGGGCGTTCTTAGGGACGGATCATCACTCAGGCACGGCTCATGGCCGATGACCTCATCGTAGGCGCACTGATGCACGACCACCGCCTCACTGGCCCCGACCTGCGCTAAGGCAATGCCCGCCTGTGTAGACGACTTGAACACCTGATTGTCACCTTGGTCATTTTTCAACATGGATTCACCGACCTCGGTGATCACTTTGACCAAATAAATGATCCCTTCAAAGGCATGAATTTCAAATTGAGGCGTGTGGCCACTGGCCAAGAGACCCTTAATGTCTTTTAACGTCATACGGCGTTCCGAGTACGGCGACCGGCACGAAGCTCCTGCAATGCCAACCGCAACTCATCCAAGGACGCTGGGGCCTCAATGCCCAAACGCTCGATCAAATCCAAGTGAGGGTGAAGTGCCTGACCACCAACAAACACCGACACCGACCCATCGAGCTGCTGTGCGAGGCGAGTCAACTCAGTGGGGATGCGTGGATCGTCCGCTGGATAGGTCAGCGATAAGCTGATCGCTTTGGCGCCAGACTGTTTAGCGCACGCGGCAATTTCATCGGCCGGCGTGCTTGGGCCCAGATACAAAGGCTGCCATCCGTCGACGGACACCAAAGCCGCCACCATCAATGCGCCGAGTTCATGTAACTGACCAGTCGGCGTGGTGATCACAATCTTAGGTTCGTGGCCGGTGAAGTTTTCACGAAACCGAAACGCACCCAAAAACGTTCGAAGGTGAGCGGTCGCTAGGTGCTCATGGGCAATACGAAGCTCACCACGGCGGGTCGACTCGCCCAATTCGCGTAAAAACGGCGCCAGCGTTTGCTGCAAAAAT
Source organism: Litorivicinaceae bacterium (assembly GCA_965659195.1). Classification (GTDB taxonomy): domain Bacteria; phylum Pseudomonadota; class Gammaproteobacteria; order Pseudomonadales; family Litorivicinaceae; genus HIMB30. Next base: position 8,977 of record CBFHVZ010000005.1, on the reverse strand, counting down.
ACGGGTATCGACTGGTTGACCAGGCCTTCTTGCAGCAACTGGTCAAACCCATGCTGATCCATCGAGCCCACCGCGTACAGCATGGCATCCACTAGGTCTTGCTCAGCCTCCCGTGACCCTTCAGTGTTCCACCCGGTCGGATACACCGGTGCAGACTCCAAGCGATCTGAATACTGAGTGTCTTCTGATACGACATCACGCAATTCTTCCAGCGAGAGCGATGCGATATCGGCCAACCGACGTCCGGCCTGTTTCGCAATACGAATGAGCCGCAAGCGTTCGATGTCATGGTCGCTATACAACCGTCGCTTGGTATCACTTCTGGCCGGGTCCACAACCTGATATCGTTTCTCCCACGCTCGGATTAAGTCGACGGTCAGACCGGTGCGATGAGCCACCAAGCGAATAGGGTGCTTGGGCTCAGATCCGATGCTTGAAATGGTTTCGAGGACAGCCATATTGGAAGTGTGGCTAATTTGTCCGGGTTTTGTCCAGATATTTGGTGAACATGCGCTTTTTTATCATCGCCCTCGTCGTGCTCGTTTTGTTCTACTTAGTGAGCCGAAAGTCCTCTGTGGCCTGGGTTCAAGAGAATCGCTGGAAGGTCATCGGTGGGGCTGTTGCAATCGGTATTTTATTGCTGGTGGTCACCGGTAAGTTGCCCGCATTGGCCGCGCTGGCCGCGCCTGTGGCCGCTTTTGGCCGCAAACTTTGGATGATGCGTGGCGTATTGACCATGTTCCCGCAGATTCGAAAACTCTTGGGCTTGGGTGCAGCCGCGGGTGCAGCGGGTGCCGCGCATGGACAGAGTCGAGAGCCGCGCGGTGACGAACCCATGACGGCCAAGCGGGCGGCGGAAATTTTGGGGGTGCCTGAAGACGCCACGCCGGCTGAAATACGCGCCGCACATCGAAAGCTGATGGGCAAGATGCACCCCGATAAGGACGGCAACACCTTTCTGGCCGCGCTGATTAACGAGGCACGGGACTATCTGATGGATCGGAATCAAGGCTCTTAAGCAGCGCTTGGCCGAGTCCTAAGCCTGCTGCGTCATGCGCGTCGTAAATTAAATCAGCACCCGCCGTTTCAATCTGTCCGCCGGTGTGGCGAGACCGCGTACTGGCTGCAATCACCCCATCAAAGCCCCGTGCACGCAACTGCTCCGTCGCCCAAGCTAGGGCATCCGGCTCAGGCATGGTCAACACCACTGCCTTTAGGCGCCCAAACCGCAACTTCGCCCAAAATCCAGGATCTTCGGCATCGGCGAACACCACCCGGCGACCGGCCGCGCGATGCGACTCCAACTTGCCGGGGTCGGCATCGATACCGACTACCTTTTGTTCGGAATCCACCAAGCGATCAAACACAGCGGTGCCAATGCGACCCATGCCAATCACCAGCACCGTAGCCCCACCCAGGGTGAGCGGCTGCTCATCTGGATGCCGGTCTTTTCGCTCAAGCAACAAAAGCCAGGGCTCAAAGCGTGTATACAGCTCGTGGGCATAGTGATTGAGCGGCGCTGAGATGATGAAACTGAGCGTCACCACCACGGCAATGGTGGGCAGCACAGTTGCCGGGATTAACCCCGACTCCACCCAGCTGGCAGACACAATCAGTGCAAACTCAGAATACGAGAACAGGGTCATGGTCATCAGAAACGCGGTGTAGGCGCGAAGCCGAATCCAAAGCAACAACGTAAACAACACCGCCAACTTCACGGGCAACAAAGCCAACAGCCACCAGGCATCCTTGAGTACCGACCAATCAAGCGGCACTTGCATCCCAACCGTTAAAAAGAAGGCGATGAGCAAAAGCTCTCGAAGTCCCCAAAGTTGAGACGCCATCTGTTTGGCTGCCGGGTGGTTGGCAAAGACCATACCCATCACCAGCGCACCCAGTTCTCCACTGACACCCAAGGCCTTGAACAACTCAGCACCGAGTACCAAAGCAATCAATAGCCCAGCCAATAACTGAAGCTCAGGCTCCAACGACAGCCGACTCAACATCCATCGAGCGACCGGCGCGATGACTGGAATCGCCAATAACAACAACGCCCAAGGCGACGGCTGCGTGTCACCGCCGAGCGCCAATAAGCCCACAGCCACCACGTCTTGAAGCACCAAAATACTGATCGAAAGCCGTCCATGGAACGCTCGGATCTCCCGACGCGCCTCGAGTCCTTTGGCGGCCACCACAGTACTTGAGAATCCCAGTGTGATCGCCAGTGCCCACTTCATCTCGGTCGACAGATCCTGGGTCAACGCCAGCGAAATGATCGTGGCCGTCACCAACAGATGCAGAACAGTTCCAGTCGCCACATCAGCCCGCAGCAAAGACTTAGGGCTCATCTTTAAGCCGATCGCAAAGAGCAACAATTCGACCCCAATCGCGGCAGGCGTCTTGAGCCATCCCTCGGTATCGCCTAAGCCCACAGCCGCAAAGAGCGCACCGGCCAACAAATAGCCCACCAAAGGCGGCAGTCCGACCCACCGTGCGATCTGCCCAAGCACCCATGCGCCTGCTACCCAGATGAGCAAAATGCTCAGCATGAGACCGCACTCGTTTGGATCAAAGGCACCTTATGGCCCGCCCCAGGCACTTCACGCACCAGTTTTGGCACCAAATATCCCGGCAACCGATTCAACATGCCTTGATAGAGGGTTTGGACGGAGTCATCGGACACATAAAAATGGGACGCACCCGCCACCGGGTCGAGCACATTGAGGTAATAGGGGTCGATGCCCGAAGCAAATAGGGTTTCGGACAAATCCACTTGCGCATCCACGGTGTCGTTGATTCCCTTCAAAATGACCGCTTGATTTAACATCGACCGACACACCCTTCGCAAGGCAGCGACCGAATCGGTCACCGCTGCATCGATTTCCTGTGCGTGGTTAATATGCATCACCATCACCACCGGGAGCGGTGTGTCCGCCATTATGCGACAGAGGTTGTCAGTCACTCGATCGGGGATGACCACGGGCAATCGGCTATGGATGCGAAGCCGTCGAATCGTCGGGACCGAGGCCAATGCCGAAAAAGCCGTCGCCAAACGGTCATCGTCCGCCATCAGGGGATCACCCCCGGATAAAATCACTTCATTGACGCCCGTCTCGCGCGACAGATAATCCACGACAGCCCCGAGATCGCGGGTTTTCAACGTGCCTTCATCGTAGGGGTAGTGACGGCGGAAGCAGTACCGACAATTGACCGCACACCCACCCCGAAACACCAAGAGAACACGCGAGCCGTACTTATGGAGCACGCCGGGAAGCACGGACTCATGCTCTTTCAGAGGATCCTCCACAAAGCCAGGCGCGACCTGCCACTCCGCTTGATCTGACAAGACTTGTCTCAGCAAAGGATCTTGGAGATTGCCCGGTTGCATGCGACTGACAAAAGGGCGCGGAACGCGCATGGGAAAGCCAGGCGCACGGTCCCTTTCAGGGACAGATGCAGGCTCTATATCTACGGCTTTTAATAGTTCGTCCGCCGAAGTAATGGCCTGTTTCAGGTGCTGTTGCCACGGGATCACTGAGATGCCAATACCCGTTCCACGGTGTCGACGACGGCCTGGGTTTGGCTGTCTATTTCCAAATTCAGCACATCGCCTACAGTAACCTGACCAAAGGTGGTGAGTTTTAAGGTTTCTGGAATGAGATGCACACTGAATCGGCGATCCAGAGGAGTTTCACCAACGGTCAACGAGCAGCCATTCAGCGCCACATAGCCTTTGGGCATCACGTATTTCACCAAATGCGCAGGCACCTCCCACCAGACCGCAAGATTGCCCTCGTCTCGCACCACATCCACCACAGTGGCCAATCCATGGATGTGTCCTGACAGCAAATGCCCACCGATCTCATCGCCAAACCGCGCTGCCCGTTCCACGTTGACGGGGTCACCCACACGGAGCGCTCCAATGTTGGTTAATCGAAGGGTTTCATCGATGACATCGAAGGTGGCCGAACGCTCTGTGAATTCGACCACCGTCAAACAGGCGCCATTGATGGCAATCGAGGCACCGGTCTCAAGCCCCTCGGATCGCCCCCTAGGCAACTCAACGGTCAACCGAAGCCGTCCCTCGATCGGATCTGCCTGAAGGACGACTCCTTTACCCTGCACAATGCCTGTAAACATTACCCTGCCAACTCCTGAAACATACGCCGAAGACTCGGATGCGCATTGGCGGTGCGAAGCAGTGCACTTCGCGTCAATCGAGCCCAAGGCCGATTGTCCCTGAATCCGTCGGAAAATAGACCCATGGCAACCGACACCGCACGATGGTCGAGCCGACGTTGCCGCTCGATTGTTCGCGCGATCCGATCGCCGTCTCTTACCCCGGTCGCGAGGATGGATTCTAATGCGCGCACATCAGCAAAACCCAAATTCGCGCCCAAGCCGGCCAAAGGCAAAATACCATGGGCGGTGTCACCCATGGCGACCACACATCCCCGCGCATCGCGGTCTAGCCGATGCTGCGACAACGGAATCCAGTCTGGGTCGGCGACAAAGGAAAGATCCCCGCGGGCCCACTCCGATCGAAGGGTGATTCGACGTGCGAGCGCTTCCGCTGACAGGTGCTCAAGCGCTGAAGCCACCTCAGAGCTGACCGACCAAACCAGGCTGACCCGATTCCCGTCACCCTGTGAAGGGAGCGGTAAAAGCGCGAGCGGGCCTTCTGGGGTGAAGACCTGAAACGCCTCACCTTTATGAGGCAAGGTAGCGGCCAGGGTCCCTACAACGGCCTTCTGATGATGGCCTCCGTCAATCCGCTCAAAACCCGATGCCACCGCAATTCGCGCGGCCCGACCCTCGGCTAAGATCACCAAGTCCGCCTGCATCAGGCGCGTATCCCCGGCCAGAACCTCACCTTCGGGTGTCACCTGAGTGACCGACTCAGAACGCGTGACGATTTTTGAAACAGTCAAGCGGTCCAATAAACGCTTTCGGACCCAATCGGCTTCAACCAACACCCCCAAATCGCGGTCGGTGAAACACACTTCGGCGTCACTGGTAAAGTCGATCACCCGCATGGTCTGATACGGACATAGGCGGGCATCGGCACGCCACGCCGACAACCGCTCCAAGAGCGATTGGGCTTTTGGGCCCAGAGCCCAAACCCGCGCACCGATCTCATCACTCGGCTCTGCCAGGTCAAATCCTTGTGGATCACAGACAGCGACCTCCCATCCGGCTTGCTCGAGCACCAAGGCGCTCGCTAAGCCAATGGCTCCGCCCCCAATGACCGCCGCTCTCATGAAAAGAGGCCCATCCCGGCCTCGGCCAGCTGACGCTTTAACTGTGGACTTTGATCAAATACTGACAAACCGACCGCAGTACCCAGACGACGCCATCCAGCTGGAATATTGAATAATCGCTCAAGGGCTGAAGAGGCTAAACGCGTTCGATCTCGATCGCGCTTCCACTCAGAAAAGGCTACGGACATGGCTTCATCGACCGTACTCTCATCCAACGCGGCCAGCCAACGTGACAGGCCCCGAAGCGCCAAGTTCAATCCCTGACCGGCCACCGGATGGATTGTCTGAGCGCCGTTCCCAATGACCATCACCCCAGGTCGATAGGGTTGATCAATCCACCGCTCGACCAAGGGTATTGCCACAGGCTCATTCACTGGCTCAAGGACCCCAAGCGCCGGGTCGGCAGCATCAGACAATGCAGCCATCAATTCACTCGGGTGCGCCAATAAGCGTTCAGCCACTAAGGGTTCGAGCGACCACACAAACCCATAGATTGATTCGCTCAAGGGCAACATGGCCAAGGGCCCTGTACCGACAAACCGTTCATACGCGCGACCTGGGATGGGTCGACTGGCCCGTACCCGACCCAACAAAGCCGTCCGATCAAAGGGGCGCTTTTGCGCCACGAATCCCAGTGACTCGGTCAAAGGGCTGCGCCCACCATCAGCCAACAACACCACATCGGGCGTCAGGACGTCACCCTTTTCGAGAATCACCTTAGGCGGTGTTTCGACACCCCGGGCTCGCACCGAAACGACCCGTTCTGTCTCAATCGCGACAGATAAGTTCGTTCGCACAGCCGCCTCAAGATCGTGAGAACAGGCGACCCGTCCAAACCGCGGATACCCGAGGGATTCCGCGGTCATCAAGGCTGAGCCAGGCACGCCTTTTTCAGACACGTGGATCTCCCCAATCGGCTGCCCAGCCACGTCATCGACACCCAACCGTGCCAACAGCTGCAGTGTCGATTCGGCCAGCGCCAAAGACATTTTGGGTTTTTCGACCGAGGGATCAAACAGCCGGACTCGATCACCGCGATGCGCGAGCGCACGTGCCGCAATCAGCCCAATTGGACCCGCCCCGATGACCACTGCGTCCATCATGATCCGCTCATAAGGGCTTCTATCTCATCACGCGCCTTAGGTACCAAACCGGTCAATACCTCAGGGCCACGCGCTGTGATGGCCACATCGTCTTCAATCCGGATACCGATCCCTCGATACCGAGCAGGCGCGTTCGACTCGCGACTGACATACAACCCAGGCTCACAGGTAATCACCATGCCCGCTTCTAGGGCGATAGGCGCATTGTCGACCTCGTAGGGCCCTACATCGTGCACATCAAGCCCCAAGAAATGGCCTGTTCCGTGCATGTAATAGGGTAAAAAGCGTTTGTCAGCGAGCGCATCTTCCAATGGCCCCTCAATCAGCTTCAGATCGATTAAGCCCTGGGTGAGGGTACGGAGCGCCGCATGATGGAAACATTTGATGGTTTTTCCCACCACCATTTCAGCGAGCGCATCGGTCTGCGCTGCCAGTACCAAATCGTATAGCTCTGCTTGAGCGCCGGTGAATTGCCCGTTGACCGGGAAGGTCCGAGTAATGTCCCCGGCATACCCCTCCACCTCACAACCGGCATCGATTAGCACCAGATCGCCCGAAACCAGGCGGTCGGCTCGATCGATGTAGTGCAGGATGCACGCATTGTCGCCACCGCCGACAATGGTCTGGTACGCCACGGCCGGGCTGCCCTGCATACGAAACGTATGCTCCACAATCGCAGCCAATTGGTCTTCGGTCATGCCTGGCTGACAATGGCGCATCGCCTCAATGTGTCCCTGCGCCGAGATCTCTCCGGCTTTCCGCATCACCTCGAGCTCGTCTCGGGTCTTAATCATCCGCAGTCGATGAAGGTTCCGAGACAGATCCACACGATGAGACAGCAACCCCTGACGACGGGCTCGATGCGCCCGGGCTTTGAATGCCTTGTCTAACAGCTCAGTGGTGAATGGACACTGAAAGGGGTACTCGATCCAATGCGTCTTCTGCAGTTGTGCCTCAAGTTCCGCTTCCAATGCGTCTAGAGGGAACCCTTGATCGATACCGAGATGCGTGTGCACTCGATCGGGCCCAAGTCGACGCCCGGTCCAAACCTCTTGATCTGGATTTCTGGGGCGCACAAACAATTTGTCGGGCTGACCTGGAGCGAGCAACAAAACGGCATCCGGCTCGGTAAATCCGGTCAAATACCAAAAATCGCTCGATTGCCGAAACGGATACTCCGCATCCCGGTTACGGATCACTTCATGTCCAGCCGAGATGACCGCCAAAGAATCCGGCGGCAGCGTGGCCTTCAGCCGTTGCCTTCGATCCTCATACACATGCAGACCTAACATGTTGGCTCCCACCTAGTGCACAGACGGTGACCCGGCTTGGGTGTCCGCCGGCTTCAACTCGGTGGCCACCAGCAAGGCAGCCAACCGCACATGTTCACTGACGTCGCTGAAGGCCTTTTCCAAGCCCTCTTCAGCGCCATCCACCTCAATTCGCGCGATTTCAGACAGATCCTCGAGAGCGTGGCGTGCATCCTCAGACAATTGACGGTCACGGGTGAATTCACCCGACAGACCAAGCCCTGCCAAAAACGATTCACACCACGCGCCGAGTGCATCGGCTCGCTCTTCAATCAGCTCATCGTCCTCCGGCAGGAGGAGCTCAAAGTCCATACCCAAACCATCCCAGCTGGTTTTTAGAGTGTCATACAAACCTTGCAACTCGCTGGAAATCGGGGCCATCGATGCCAAAGGGAGGTCGGCATACTCGGCCAAACGCCCGACGTATTCTTCAAGTTTGAGGCGATCGGAGGCGGCCAGCAAACCAGCCAACAGTCCTTGTATTTCGGAGGCTCGAATATCCGCATCCTGATCCACCAACCAATTGTCGAGCGTACGATACCGATCCATGTCATCCCCCTTGAATAAGGGCTCTACTTTAGCACGTCTGTTGTGCAGGCGAGGGCACAGACGTATGATGCAGCGATGCCGTTGGAGATCGCATAATGCGTAACGATTTGATGGAGTTGGAAAGCCAAGTTGAGAAACTCATCCAACTTCTCGACCGTCTTGATCAAGAAAATCGTCACCTAAAGAAACAACAGGTGGAGCTGAAGCGCGAGCGTGCTGACTTGCTCAAGCAACGCGACGAAGCACGTCACCACATCGATGCGGTACTGACTCGACTGAAAAACTACGAGGTGTTGTCGTGACCGAAATTGCCACGGTAAAAGTCCAAATTCTCGGGCGCGAGTTTCCAGTGGCCTGCCCCGCTGGCCAGGAGAGTCAGCTCGAAGCGGCAGCGAGCTTCGTTGACAATCGGATGCGAGAGATCAAAGAGAAGACCGGCACCAATGCGTTGGAGCGGTTAGCGGTCATGGCGGCGTTGAACATCGCCCACGAACATCTAAACGGCGATTCAACCGCGGCGGATGCCGATTTGAGTCAGTTAGCTCAGCGCATCGAGCAGACACTCGCGCGTCTGTCAGCCACAGATTTAGGCTGATATACTGAACCCAATCCTGGGTTGTGCGCGAGTGGGTTATGTCCTCGAGCCGATAATCACTACCAAGGGTGGCAACTGGCACGCGGTGCGCAGGTCCGGTTTCGGAAAGCCTAATGTGTGCCTTCGCCTCCCGCCTTGAACCGTTGGGTTCAAGGGCCA
>CBFHVZ010000004.1:92136-95707 GCA_965659195.1 Litorivicinaceae bacterium | reverse complement strand
GCATTTTTTTGCCCCGCAGTTTTCACCACGGTCACCAAGGCATTGACGATCAAGGCAAGGGTGAGAAGGATGATGCCGAGGCCCAAAGCAATGGCGAGTTCCCCTTTGGAGGTTTCCAGTGCAATGGCTGTGGTCATCACTCGGGTTAGATGATCGATATTGCCGCCCACAATAATCACGGCACCGACTTCAGAGATTGCTCGGCCAAACCCAGCGAGCACTGTGGTGATGAGTGAATAGCGCGCATCCCACAAATAAGTTGGCACCGCTTTGATTAGAGGGACTTGTAGGCTTTGGAACAAGTCTCTGTATTCACGATGTAAATCGTCCATGACCTGATAGGTCAGCGCACCGATGATCGGTGTGATTAAGACCACTTGGGCAATGACCATGGCCGTCGGGGTATAGAGAAGCCCCAAGACCCCCAAAGGTCCAGATCTCGATAACATGAGGTATACCAGTAGACCCACCACCACGGGCGGTAGGCCCATTAGCGCGTTGAGTACGGTGACGCAGGCCTTTTTTCCCGGGAATTGACCAATGGCCAAGGCGGTCCCAATCGGCAGGCCCAATAGTACGGAGCACAGAAGTGCGGTCAGGCTGACTTGGACCGAGAGTCCGAGGATTTCCATCAGATCGGGGTTGGCCGACACAATCAGTGTCAGAGCTTCTGTGAATGCATCGCCTAGCATTTATATGTTTATTTTTCAGATTGCGTAAATAAAGCATAATTCTGGGGTATGCAAAAATAATTGCAAGGGGTTTAATTGAGCCTCAGTTTTTCACCCTAGATGGAACTTGTTTTGGCGCACGATCTCCGATCCTTAAAGCCTGCAGAGTTTTCCGCGGCGTTCGCGGATCTCGGCACGTTTTTGCCGTTGGTTCTGGGCTTGGTGTTAATTGCCGGGATGGACCCAGTGGGTTTGCTCTATGGGTTTGGTGCGTTTGCCCTATTTACAGCAGTGGTTTACCGTCGACCGATCCCTGTTCAACCGATGAAAGCCGTGGCTGCGATGGGTATCGCGGGCTTGGTGACTCAGGATGTGCTCATCGCCACAGGCGTGATGATGGGGCTTATTTTAATCGTATTAAGTCGTACGGCGCGCATTGAACAGTTCAAACAATGGATCCCGAAAACCGTGTTGCACGGCATGCGTGTGGCATTGGCGATCAGTTTAATTGTGTCTGTACTGTCACTGATGCCAACAAATTATATGGGCGTGGCGCTCTTGCTGGCTTTGTTGATCGGTTTGCAGTTTACCCCGTTGAAACCCATAAGCACGGTTGTGGTGATCGTGATCGGCGTTATTTTCTATTCCTCAGGATTGCCTGATACCGGTCTGCCGATCGGTTGGACTTGGCCATCATGGACTCTGCCGAGTCTGCCAAGCTATCAGGTGGCGGCTGTGGAAACGCTTTTGCCGCAATTGGCGTTGACTCTGACCAATGCGCTTATTTTGACCGCAGTAATCGCGAAAGAGTATTTCCCGGAAGATGTTCAATCCGGTCGATTGACCGAGCAACGATTTGCGCTCACCTCGGGTGTTGCCAATTTGTGCTTAGCACCTTTAGGGGCTATGCCTATGTGTCATGGGGCAGGTGGTTTGGTAGCCCATCGCGCGATGGGTTCTAGAACTGGATGGTCTATTGCCGTTTTTGGTGTGGCCTGCGTCGCAATCGCTGGGTTATTTGGTGCGCAAGCCGGCGTGGTGTTGTTGGCCATTCCGGCTGAAGTGCTGGTCACGCTGGTTGTTTATGCGGCTTGGGTGCTGGCTGACCCGCGGGCTCTCGTTAAGGTGCGACCCTCTTGTCAGGTCGTCATTGCTTTGATGATCCCATTTGTCTGGTTCGGCGGACTCTTTGCTGCTTTGCTAGCCGGCTTGATCATTGAGAAGGTGCGCGTCCGTTGGGTTAAGCCTGTCTCTGCATAATATTAGTATTTTGCTATCGTTCGAATAGAAACATTCAAATTTAACTATCTATCAAAACCTCTATATTGATAATCGTGATCAATAAGGAGGTCTGTTATGTCATCTAGTGGAAAGTGCCCCGTCATGCACGGAGCCAACACGCAATCAACTCAGTCTGTTATGGATTGGTGGCCAAATGCCCTAAATCTAGACATCTTGCATCAGCACGATGCCAAGACGAACCCTGTGCCTGAAGTCGATTACCGAGAGCAGGTCAAAAAGCTTGACGTTAAATCGTTAAAAGCCGATTTGCATGCCTTAATGACTGACAGTCAGGCCTGGTGGCCTGCCGACTGGGGTCACTACGGTGGATTGATGATTCGTATGGCCTGGCACGCCGCCGGCTCTTATCGAGTCGCCGACGGTCGTGGTGGTGCTGGAACGGGCAACCAGCGTTTTGCCCCGTTGAACTCATGGCCGGATAACGCCAACCTCGATAAGGCGCGACGCCTGTTGTGGCCTGTGAAAAAGAAATACGGCAATCAAATCAGCTGGGCTGACCTGTTTATTCTGGCCGGCAATGTCGCATATGAGTCCATGGGCTTAAAAACCTTCGGTTTCTCGTTTGGCCGCGAAGATATTTGGCATCCTGAAAAAGACATTTACTGGGGCGCAGAAAAGGACTGGTTAGGCTCTGAGCGTTACAACGGAGAAGACCGTGAAACGCTTGAAAATCCGCTGGCGGCGGTACAAATGGGTTTGATCTATGTGAATCCAGAAGGCGTGAACGGAAAACCGGATCCGATCAAAACAGCCCACGATGTGCGTGTGACCTTTGCCCGCATGGCGATGAATGACGAAGAAACGGTCGCTTTGACCGCGGGTGGCCACACCGTCGGGAAATGCCACGGTAATGGACGCGCTGAGAATTTGGGGCCTGACCCCGAGGGTGCAGATGTTCATGAGCAGGGCTTGGGTTGGAACAATCATGTTGGCCGTGGTGTGGGTCGAGATACCGTCACTAGCGGGATTGAGGGGGCGTGGACCACGAACCCAACTCAATGGGACAACGGCTATTTCCACTTGTTGTTGAACTATGACTGGGAGCTGAAAAAGAGCCCAGCAGGTGCGTGGCAGTGGGAGCCAATCAATATCAAAGAAGAGGACATGCCCGTGGATGTGGAGGATCCAAGTATCCGCCTGAACCCGATCATGACCGATGCCGATATGGCGATGAAGATGGATCCAGAATATCGGAAGATTTCTGAGAAGTTCTATCAAGATCCTGAGTACTTCTCCGAGGTATTTGCCCGCGCGTGGTTTAAGTTAACGCACCGGGACATGGGGCCAAAAACCCGTTATATCGGACCTGAGGTGCCGGCCGAAGATCTCATCTGGCAGGATCCGATTCCAGCAGGTCGCAGCGACTACGAAGTGGATGCAGTCAAAGCTGCAATCGCAAGCAGTGGTCTGACGATTGCCGACATGGTGGCAACTGCCTGGGACAGTGCCCGTACGTTCCGTGGTTCAGATCTTCGTGGTGGCGCAAACGGCGCGCGGATTCGTCTGGCCCCTCAAAAAGAGTGGGAAGCCAATGAGCCTTCGCGGTTGCAGCGTGTGCTGTCTGTGCTGGAGCCCATTGCAGCAGATTTTGGCATCAG
>CBFHVZ010000004.1:0-92037 GCA_965659195.1 Litorivicinaceae bacterium | reverse complement strand
TTGGGAAGCCAATGAGCCTTCGCGGTTGCAGCGTGTGCTGTCTGTGCTGGAGCCCATTGCAGCAGATTTTGGCATCAGTGTGGCCGACACCATCGTGTTGGCAGGTTCGGTTGGGATCGAGCAGGCGGCGAAAGCGGGTGGCTCTCACATCAAGGTGCCATTCTTGCCGGGCCGTGGCGATGCGACCGCTGAACAGACCGATGTCGAATCGTTTCAGGTGTTAGAGCCTGTGCACGACGGATTCCGGAACTATGTGAAGAAAGACTACGTGGTGAGTCCAGAAGAAATGCTGCTCGATCGTGCGCAGTTAATGGGCCTTACCGCTAAAGAGATGACGGTATTAATCGGGGGTCTTCGCGTACTCGGGGTCAACTACGGTGAATCCGAGCAGGGTGTATTCACAAACCGTAAAGGGGTGTTGAGCACAGACTTTTTCGTCACTCTGACCGATATGGCCTACCGTTGGGAGCCGACTGGTAAAAACAGTTACGCCATTATCGATCGGGCTACTGGTGCCACCCAGTTCACGGCGTCTCGCGTGGACTTGGTATTTGGTTCCAATTCAATTCTCCGCGCCTATGTGGAGGTGTATGCCCAAGACGACGGTCACGATAAGTTCATCCGCGACTTCGTCGCAGCCTGGACGAAGGTGATGAATGCCGATCGGTTCGATGTGACCGGTCGTTAATCAAGTTACTTGAACTACCCCTCAATTTGCCCGCGGCCCTGGCCGCGGGTTTTTTTTGGTTTTCATAAGGCGCTTGAAATATGCGAGACAGAGAGCAATCTTTGGATGAAACCCAAAGAGGACAGATCCTTGGCCGATAAAAAGTGTGATGTGGAAATTCTGGTGCGTGGTGCGCACGACCAGATTATTGAGGGCCTGCTTGCCATGAATGTTGAGCAATTGAGGGAAGGGCTTGAGTGGAGTCGAGTAAATTATGGAAAGCTCGACGTGCAGCGCTTACTCGAAATGGCGATTGAGATGCACGAAGGCGCTGGCAAACACTGAGCGTTTAAATGGAGGCCTGAACAATCCAAGCCAGCACAAGATAGCGGCCAATTTTTGCCACTGAAACCACCAATAAAAACCGCCAGAAGGGCTCTCGCATCAGACCTGCGATAAGGGTCAGAGGGTCGCCGATAATGGGTACCCAGCTCGCCAACAGTGACCACCAACCCCATCGTTGGTACCACGATTGCGCGCGCGTCACTGACTTTGAATCGGAATTGAAAAACCGTCCGCTTTGTTTCCTAAAAAAACGGCCCAGCCCCCAATTTACGACGGAACCTAATATGTTTCCGGTTGAGGCCGTTGCGATTAACAGGGTCATCTCTTCGGGCCTTAGAAGCAGATAGCCAGTCAGCACCGCTTCAGATTGAGCCGGAAACAGAGTCGCTGCCAGTAGCGCGGATATAAATAGTGAGAGGTACGCGGTCAGAGTCAGGCCTTAATGCTTGAGTTTTGGTCAAAGGATACTGTCTGGCGGTGCGTCATGTCCGGAGGCCGCCTCTATTTGTTGTCGTGCGGCCTCACGGGGGTGCTTTAGTTAAGTGTTTCAATATCCCGGGCAGCACGTTCTAAGTAGTCGGTTGTGGTCACTTGCTGGTCGACCCTAACTGTCTGGATGTCGCTGATGCCAATGAAGTTCAATACTTGTCTCAGGTAGGGCGTTGCATAGTCGACCGGTGAATCCACAGGCACTCCACCTGAGGACATTGTGAGAACAGCGCGCTTGCCACCTAGTAAGCCAACGGGGCCATTTTCTGTGTAGTTGAAGGTCAGGCCCGCTCTACATACTTTGTCGATCCAAGCTTTGAGAGCACTGGGCACGCTGAAGTTGTAAATGGGTGATGCGATCACAGTAACATCGGCCCACTTTAATTCGTCAATCAGCTCATCTGATTCAGCCAATAGGTGCTGCTGAGATTCAGAACGTGATGATTGTTCAGTCAAATTTGCATGTACCCACGCTTGATCGATGCTTTTTAAACCTTGCGACAGGTCTCGAGTTTTAACGGTATCGCTTTTGAGCGCGCTCACCACATCGTTCGCGACTTTAAAACTTGTAGACTCAATGCCCTGTGCGCTCGCGGCGACCAACAATATATTTTTCGACACGTAATTGTCTCCTTGTGGGGGATTTTTTGATTTGGGAGATTGTGCGCTTACTAACAAAGTTGTGTTGAATTTGTATGTTTCAGCACTCAGTCGCATTTGGAACGACTGAGGTAGCAGCTGGTGCCATGGAGGCGACAATTGAATGGCGCGCCCGAGAGGATTCGAACCTCTGACCTTTGCCTCCGGAGGGCAACGCTCTATCCAGCTGAGCTACGGGCGCTTCAAGAAGAGGCGCGATTGTACACGCTTCTTTATGTCACGAAACCCATTCTATCAGCAATTGCAAATGAACTTCAGGCTGCGCGTTTGCGCGCAGTGAGTTTGATTCGGAAGCTTGGGTAAAACATTACAACCCTGCCTGAGGCGCTAGTAACTCAGGCAGGGTTGAGTCAGAGAGCAAAGTGACCCCATAACTGACCAAGGGGTTATTGCGACTTCGCGAATTTATTGTCCGGTGTACAATAATGAGGTTTTAACGCCGAAACAACCAGTGCAGATGCTAAAAAGGAAGATCGTGACACTATGGCTCGAAGGGAACAGTTTTCGCTTACACAATCTGCGATTGTTCAAAAAGCGATTGAGCTGATTCGATCCGAAGGTTGGGAATCGGTGACCGTCCGTCGTCTTGCCAGAGAGCTTGGTGTCTATCCGAATACCTTGTATTGGCATTTTGGTGCTGAGGGTGCCTCGGTACTTGAGGCCTGGGTATCTGAATATTTATTGACCAAGCGGTTGGCGGTTTTGACGCCTGAGATGTCATGGCAGGAAAAAATTCGTGCAATTTTTTCTGCGCGTCGTGAAGAAGTGCTCGACCATCCCAATCTGCATCGACACCTGATTCTGAGTCTCCGCGGTAACGGAAAGCCCAACGTCACCTGGGTAGCCCCCTTAGTGGATGCCATTGCCGAAAGCGGTATCGATTCATCTCGGATAGAGTCGGTTTACAACGCCTTAGTGGGCGGTTTGGAAGGCTATCTGAGCGTGGAACTTGCCGCATCGAAAACCCATGAAGCTTTGGATGACCAGCCCGAGCAAGACAATCGTACTCGCGTGGTCGCGGACGGTATGCTCAAGCAGTTGGACACGGACCGATTGTTCATACTGCGAAAATTGGGTGGGCAAGACCAACCCCTGCCCAATGGGTATTTTGTGCTTCTAGAAGCACTGATCTCATGGATTGAATCCGTTGTCAGTGCGTCTAATCCATCAAACCAGTAACAGAACGCCAAATACAATCAGGGTGCCCGCGAACCCAATACTTAACTCATCCATCGTGTTTTCCTCATGTTGTGATGATGTGGAGTCTAGAGAGACTCTGTCTTCATGAAATGGACAACTCATGGAGAGTCAGTGGAGTAGGAAACAGAGCGCGGGTCTTTGATTTCGACTCATCACGCCCTATGTCTGAATCATTTGAGGAGGAAGTCTATGGGATTTGCAGTGGGTATTGCGGTGTGGGTACTGACTGGCGTGGTAGCCACTTTTTTAGGCGGCGAATTTATGTCAGGTCCGGTATTCGTGCTGGGTGGCATCTTGGGCGCGATCTCAGGTGGCATTGCCAGCGCGCTACTGGGTCCATCACAGTCAGGTTAGTGGCGAGGCATCGTCGACCGGCGTATACTTTCGCCAACTTTTGAACGGACTATGTGAACGAGGCAACTGATGAAACGACTGATTGCAGCCTTGGCAGTGTGTGCAACCACTTCGGTTTGGGCGGTAACGGCGGGCAGCGACGCAGTAATGGAGCGTCTGAAATCGCCCGCGAACGTGTGTGTGATGGGCGATGCTTGCGCTGAGAATTTGGGTGCAGCACCTGTGGTTGCATCAGCGCGGACTGGGGATCAGGTCTATAACGGTGCCTGTGCCGCCTGTCATAACAGCGGTGCTGCCGGCGCCCCTAAATTGGGTGATGCAGGCAATTGGGCAGGCCGAGTGGATAAAGGGATGGAGACCTTGGTCAGCCACGTCGTTAATGGCTACAACGCGATGCCTGCGCGCGGACTGTGCGGTGATTGCTCAGATGAGGAGTTGGCGGCAGCTGTCTCCTACATGCTAGACGCACTCTAAAGATAGTCACCACAGACTACGTTGACGGCCGGTTCCATGTGGGGTCGGCCGTTTTTATTTGTGTGTTTTGAACGCACGACAGCTTCGTTCGTTGCATTTCTTGTTGAGCCACTGATAACGGCGCAAGCGTTATTGAAGACTCTCTGACCAATCGCGGCATGCCGGCCGCTGTCACCGCGCGAGCTCGCTCGGCATCTGATCCATTGGAATACAGAGCCAAGTCGACGCCCGCATCCAATGTGGCGCCAACACGTTCTTCAATCGAGCCTTGGATGGCTCCCATGGTGAGGCAATCTGAGATAAGTCCCAGATCACCAAACAGTGCTCGCAACTGAGTAATGCCTTCAGCCGAGGTGGTCACGGGGCCCGGTCCCCACTCAGGGAGGTGGACATGCGCGGTCATTCCCCAGCGCACTCCGCTGACTCGCTGGAACGGAAGCCAATCGGTGGCAGCCAACTCATCTGCGGATGCACTCAGCGTAGGAAGCGCATGGTGGCTGTCGGTTGTTACACGCCCCATTCCGGGAAGGTGTTTGATAATACCTTGGACTCCGGTTCTGGAGAGGCCGTCAATAAATGCCGTGGCGAGCGGGATCACCTCAGCTGGAGAGCTGCCAAATGCCCGATCTCCGATCACGGGATCCGCGTCTTCATACCAGAGGTCTAACACCGGGGCACAGGTGTGCGTGATGCCGACCTCTGCCAGCATGCTTCCGATTAACTGACCTAGGGCATTGGCGGCACTAAGGCCCTCGAATTGATGACGGCGCCACAGTTTTCCAATGGCTAAAGCCGAGGGCAAGTCGGGCCAATGCGGGGTTTTCATTCGTTGCACCCGCCCCCCCTCTTGGTCAATCAAAATAGCGACGTCGGCACCAAGGTAGTCTCGGATGCTGGCAGTTAGGGCTCTTAGCTGATCGGGGGTTTCAATGTTTCGGCTAAATAAAATGACGCCATAAGGGCGTAAGTCAGATAACCAGACTTGCTCGGCCTGACTCAAGGTGGGACCGTCTAAGCCCACAATGATGGGGCGGACTAAAGTCATGCTTGGGCTCCGTCGAGTAGGGCGCGCAACGCCCCAAGCGTGTCTTGGCCTTTCTGTTTTTGAAGCTCTGGGTCTACGGCCTGTTTGCCGTGCCAAATCACATGCTCTTTCGGCAGTTCATCTAGAAATCGGCTGGGCGTAGTCTCAAAGAGCTCCCCAAATTGTTTTCTTTTTTTGGCGTAGGTGAGGGTGAGCTTTTGCTGTGCGCGCGTGATTCCGACATACATCAGACGGCGCTCTTCTTCGATCGTATCGGTTTCAATGGCATTGCGGTGGGGCAGAAGATCTTCCTCAATACCCATTAAGAACACCTCAGGAAACTCCAGTCCTTTGGCAGCGTGTAAGGTGGCCAACTGGACCCTGTCGCTTTGATCTTCCTCTTCCTCACGTTCTAGCAAATCTCGAAGCACCAGTTTTCGAATCGCCGCCTCTACCTGAGACTCATCGGCATTGACTGAGGTGTCATCTGGGGCGTCATCGCTAAAATCGAGCGTCTCTTCGTCTTCAGGCGCTCGTTTCAAATCTTTGCGGAGAGCCTCAATCAACTGCATCACATTGCCCCAACGACGTTCGGCCATGGCCTCTGATGAGCTTTGCTCAGAAAGCCACCCGCGATAGTTAATGGTATCCAATAAGCGGTCGATGGCTTTCAGGCCGTCGCCTTGCAATAAGGCATCTCGGCAAGTGGTGATCAGGCCGTGGAACTGTTCAAGGCGACGCATGGCCTCGGGGTCCATGCGTGTGCTTAATCCGACTTCATCGATGCAGGCGAATAAAGGACGGTGGCGTTCATGCGCGTAGCCACCCAAGGCCTCGAGGGTCGTTGGCCCAATGCGGCGTCTCGGTACATTGATGATACGAAGCAGTGCGTTGTCGTCATCGGGGTTGATGAGCAATCGAAGATAGGCCATTAGATCTCGGATTTCAGAGCGCGCAAAAAAACTGGTACCCCCGCTCAACTTGTAAGGGATTTTGAAGTGCTGAAGTTTAAATTCCAAAATCCGGGCCTGATGATTGCTTCTGTAGAGCACCGCAAAATCCGAAAACTTCCGTTTCTGGCTGAGTTTCCGCTCGAGAATCATCGACGCAATGCGTTCGGCTTCATCCTCGTCATGACGCGCAGGAAAAATTTCGATGGCATCGCCATAGCCTTTATCGCTCCACAGGCTTTTCTCGAAGATGTGAGGGTTGTGTGAAATCAGATGGTTGGCAGTCTCTAGAATCAATCGTGTCGATCGGTAGTTTTGCTCAAGTTTGACCACTTTCAGTGTGGGGTAATCCAAACTCAGCGCATTTAAATTTTCAGGGCGAGCGCCCCGCCAGGCATAAATGGATTGATCGTCGTCGCCGACAATGGTGAGCGCGCCAGATAATTGCGTCAGTTGTTTAACCAGGGTGTATTGGATGCCATTGGTGTCTTGGTACTCATCGACCAGCAGATAACGAATGTGCCGCTGCCACTTTGCCAAGAGTTCTGGATGGGTTTGGAATAACTCCACCGGCCTCAGAATCAGGTCATCAAAATCCACTGCATTACAGGCTTTGAGGTATCGGTCGTATTCGCGATACGCAGATGCTTGCAATACATGTTGAGGTTCTGAGCCAAGCTGCTCGGCCTGATCGGGCGTAATGCCCTCGTTTTTCCAGTTTGAAATGGCCGCCTGCACTTGGCCGATGAGCTCTTTGTCGTCGACTGATGCCCGTTTTAATAAGTCGCCCAGAATACTTTTGGCGTCTTCGGAATCGAGGATTGAAAACCCAGGTTTCAGACCAAGCGCTTTCGCTTCAGTGCGCATTAGGTTCAAACCAAAGGTATGGAATGTGGAGACTTTTAAGCCACGGATTTGGTCTTTGGGTGCAACCGACCCGATGCGTTCACGCATTTCTCGTGCGGCTTTGTTTGTGAAAGTTACGGCCGTGATATGACGCGCAGGGATGCCACCCTCTTGGATCAGCCAAGCGATTTTCTGTGTGATCACACTGGTTTTTCCACTGCCGGCTCCGGCTAACACCAGCAAGGGCGATCCCACATGGGTGATGGCTTCGCGTTGACGGGGATTGAAGCGATTGAGGTCCAAGATGACATCCTTAATATGTCGGCAAAGTGTAGCAGGTTGTTTTTCGGTTCAGGCAAACCAGCCAGAAAGCCACCACTGTTTGGTGTGTTGATCTTGATAGATCCATGCCAATCGATGGGCGTGACGGCTGATCCAGTACTGGCGGCACACGGTATCGAAATCCCACCATCCGCTCTCCAAACGTTCAGGGCCTTGCACAAGCTCGTGTCCCTTGAGCTCTGGCTGTAAGCCCAAGGGCTCGGGAGGCGTGACCCACCATACAGGCCGAGGCGGTAAAGGGGGTGGCTCAGTGAAGTCAGATTTGGTGTGCCACTGGTTGGCTTTTTCAGGCCGCGGATCCGGTAAGCGGCAGATGGAGTAAATGGCCGAGTCGCCGAGTCGAGCCTTTAATCGATCCAATAAATGCCCTCGATCATTTGATTCGGTCTTTTGAAAGAAGTCGTGCGTTTCGGAATGTTGGGCGTGTGTGTTTTGAATCCGTAAACTGACCTCAACCACCGGTGCTGCCAATGTGTGCGTCTGCAGTGCGAGCCAGCTGGGCTCAAACAGAATATCCGTCTGCCATTCAGGTCGATTAAGGCGCACAGAAAACAGTAAGTTTTGGCGGTTCTCTAGGGTCAAAGTCCAGTTCAAACAATCGCTGGCACGGTGTTGATGGCAGAGCCAGCGGGAGGCTTCTTGGCTTAAGCGGTGCATCGGAAATCGCAGCATGTCATGACTTTCCAAGCCTCTTAAAAAACTCTGGCTTTGCAAAAAGACCGGGGGTGGTGTGAACCACGTAAGAGGCATCATGCGTCGGCCTAATATAGCCTCTAAGTGAGCGAAGTCTGTGGTCGAGAGACGCTTTTGCTTAGCCCGGGTGGGGACTTGAACGTAGTCGCCTAGGGTCCGAAATCCCATGAGTGACAAACGCCGCAAGGCCTTATCCGGCAATCCAGTGAGCGATAGCGGTGTTTTTTTCAGAGTGTCTTGAAATGCATCGGGCATGGGGCAGCACTGCTGTTTTAAAAAAACATCCGCCATTTCAGGGGTGTCACCAAGCGCAATCCGCATGGGTCGTCCGGCGCGAGCTGCCGACTGCTTGAGTTGGCTGACCAGTTCGGCAGGGGTGCCGAACAGGCGTTCACTTTTTCCAATTTCTAAACATAGGCCACCCTCTCGAATCGCCACTTGATTGGAAAAGTGATATGCCCAGTGTGCCAGTTGATGCAGGAGTCTCTGTTCTTTTTTGGGTGCGTGAGGGCGGGCAGTGAGTGTGTCGCATAGCGTGAGTGCCATGCCAAGCGTCATGCCGGGTAAAACGCCCGCTGCGAGGGCGCGGGGTGACGCTTGGCTTATGGCATGACCGTCATGCACAGCCACGCAGGTGTCTACGTAGTCTGTGCCGAGCGCCTCAAGCGATAAGGCTGGAAATTGCAGTTGAGCGTACAGCATGGTGTTTTAATGCAGAGAGATCGAATCGAATGTATGAGCTGAAACCTGGCGTGCCGCAGGCGATGTTTTGTATAGCGGATGGCTTGCATGCTTAATAGAAACGGCAGCCCGAGCGGGTGCCCCGGGTTGTTTGAAAAGCTCTAATGACACGCCCTTTGTGTGTGCGCTTAAGTAAGCGCGGACAGGCGCTGGAGAGGGCCGAGATCGCACTTCAGGAGATCGCACCAAAAACAATTGAGTGTTTCCGTGTTGGCAAGCCAATTGCAGGCGCCGCAAAGCGGTGGTCTCAAAATGCGCGGTGTCCCAAGCCAAAATACTGGCCACTGAGTCGGCTTTGGCCAGTTGCTCGAGACACCAGCCCGCGTCTGCGGATTGTGCCTGAATGATGTCCACCCGAGCAGGCTGGATACCTTGTTGCCACAATCCCTCGGCTGAGGGCCAATGAGGTGGGTTGAGCAACACTAGGCTCCGTGCGTCACGTTGTTGCCGCCAAGTGGCCATGGCTAGAGTCATCGGTGCACATACAGGCTCATCGGTCAGCCATTCGATCAACATATGGGCAGGCCACCCGCCGCCCGTTAGCTGCTGGTTAAGGATCGTGAAGCCGCTGCAACTCACAGGGAATTGAGGGGCTGAATGACCTTGCCATAGCCGGCCGGTTTCGAAGAGTGGTTTGAGTGTGCTCTGCTGCATGACTGTATAAAAATACAGTTATTTGGCAAAGTCAATCCGCTACTCTGCCTGCCATGATTTATCGTCTTTGTCTTTTGATCCTGAGCTTATGTGGCCCGTGGGTGACCGCCTCCGCCAATCAGGTGAGTGCGCGGTTGATCGCACCGGTCACCGCTGTGATGCCTGGTGAAACGCTGTGGCTTGGCTTAGCACTCGACATTGCTCCGGGTTGGAATACTTACTGGCAGAATCCTGGGGCGACCGGATTGCCACCGACCTTAACCGAGGCGTCAACGCAACTAGACGCTTCATTGCTTTTTCCAACCCCCGAAACAAAGCCGTTCGGGGACGATGCCAGTTTGCTCACCTATGGCTATGTCGACCAAGTCACTCATCCTTTTCAATGGACAGTACCTGATGCCGCTGAAGGTCAATGGGAATTTGTGGGTGAGGCGCGCTGGTTAGTTTGTCGAGAAATTTGCATTCCCGAATCGCAAACGGTGCGCTTGTCGTTGCCGGTCGTCACCGACACCCGCGAGGTCCACCGTTCGACAGATCTTTTGTCTTTAGATGCAGCACGGGCACGCATCCCAACCGATTACCCAGGACGACTCACGATCGTGGCCCCAAACCGGGTTTGGATCGAAGGGTTGTCTGGACGTTCAATTTTGGATGCCATGCCCGAAACCTCAGGCGAAGTTGCCGGCATGATTGAGCGCACTCAATCGACGCCCGAAGGCACTTGGATCACCCTGGATCGCCCACTGACTCTGTCTGAGTTTACCGAAGCGCATTGGGTCATTCGGACACCGGATGCCGGCGTGCGCGTACGTCTTGATCCCAGTATGGCAGTACCTGCATCACTGAATACGGGGCTCTCATTGGCTTGGGTGTTGGTATTAGCGCTGGCCGGTGGGCTTCTTTTGAATCTGATGCCCTGTGTGTTTCCGGTGTTGTCGATTAAAGCGTTATCCATTGCCAAGCAGTCCAGTCAGACGCGAACTGAAGTTCGCCGGGGCGCATTGCTGTATGCCGCAGGCATCGTGGCCAGTATGTCGGTATTGGCCGGTTTGATGGTGGCATTGCGTGCCAGTGGTGCCCAGATTGGCTGGGGCTTTCAATTGCAAACGCCCTGGTTTGTCGGGCTTTTGGTTTATGTTTTTGTGCTCCTAGGGCTGTGGCTTTATGGCTGGCTGCAGTGGGGTGGACAGTTGGCGGGTTTTGGCCAATCACTGACGGAAGGGCAATCGAGTCGTGCTGAGTTTTTCACCGGTGTGTTAGCGGTCATTGTGGCCACACCCTGTACGGCACCTTTTATGGGCGTTGCCATGGGCTATACCTTGACTCAACCTTGGTGGATTACCTGGTTGGTCTTCGCCACCTTGGGTCTGGGACTGGCTTTGCCTTTGTTGGTCTTCGCTGTGGCGCCTGGTCTGTCACATCACTTGCCGAAACCCGGTGTCTGGATGGAGCGCTTAAAACAGTTGCTGGCTTTTCCAGTGTTTGCGACCGCTATTTGGTTATTGTGGGTTTTGGTGCGACAAGCGGGCGCTGATGCGATGCCTTTGATTTTAGGCGGCGCGCTCCTTTTAATATTCGGTCTTTGGCTCAGACAAGGAGCATCTGGGTGGTCTCGTGGGCTGGGTGTTTTGGTGATTTTGGCTGCGATCGCCGCCCTCCCTGCGTTGGCACGCTGGACCCCGGAAACCCAATCGGAGTCCGCGGTTACTGCCGACAGTGAACCTTACTCAAGCAGCCAACTTGAGGCGTATGTGAATTCCGGTCAGACCGTCTTTATCAATATGACAGCGGATTGGTGTATTACCTGCAAAGTGACCGAGCAGCGGTTACTGAATACCCAGGCGGTTGAGGACTTATTCAATGCCGCCGGCGTGGTTCGCATGACCGGCGACTGGACACGGTATGACGCGACAATCACCGCGTATTTAAATCGATTCGATCGTGTCGGTGTGCCTCTGTATGTGGTGCACTATCCAGATCGAGAGCCTAAGATCTTGTCGCAATTCCCGACATTTTCAGAGCTTGAGGCTGCGCTCAGTCGATAATCTGCGCTTTAATTTCGGCTACGACCCGATCGTCGCCCCACGCCTTGATGCCTTGAATGGAATCCACGGTTTGCCCTGTTTGATTGATCAGCAGAGTCGTTGGGATGCCGCGAACCCCGTAGGCAGACAGTGCCTTCATGCTGGCGTCCTTTAGGAGCGTGGTGTGTGGGCCGAAGAGTTCAGGCCGCTTCGCCTGAAAGGCTTCGATGGTCTCGGTGCTTTCGCCGAAGTTGACCAGGTACACCGTTGCCTCGGTTCCCAACTTTTCTCCTAGCGTTTCAAGGTCTGGCAGTTCTTTAATGCAGGGCGCACACCAGGTAGCCCAAAAGTTCACAACGGCCGGTGTTTCAAGCGCTGCAGGGCGATTGTCTAGGGTGGTCAATCCATCCATCGACATCGCATTTTTTGCGCTAAATAGTAAGATGCATGCCAGTAAGATTGTCCTACGATTGAACATCGTTTATTCTCCATGTAAAGCGGTTAAGAAGGACCGCTGACCCTAGTGTGCTCATTAAATGTGAAGAATTACAACGGAGCGACACAATGCTGGATCAAGTCCGGGCGTCACTTTCAAATCTCAGCAAGTCCGAACGGGCGGTCGCTGAAACCATCCTCTCGGACCCAGAGCGGTCAGTGCATCTAAGTATTGCTCGACTGGCCATGGCGGCCGGCGTATCTGAGCCTACGGTCAATCGTTTTTGTCGATCGCTCGGATGCAAAGGGTTCCCCGACTTTAAGTTGCGTTTAGCTCAAACTCTGGCCAACCCGGCGAGTTTTCAAGTCCGTGGTCTGAATGACACCGATACCGCGCCATTGCTCGCCGACAAAATGTTTGAGACGGCGATGTCGCGTTTGAGCCGAGCGCGCGCACGATTGCCAGAGCAGGATTTGGCCGGGGTGATTGGCGAGATTCGCGATTGCCGGCGTTTGTTGATTTATGGACTAGGGCCCACTTCGGGGTTGGCGCGAGGAGCGCAAGAGTTATTCATCGGAGCGCCAGTGACGGTGTTGGTTCATACCGATGCGGTCATCCAAGAGTTAACAGCCAATACCGCAGGTGAAGGGGATCTATTCTTGTTCTTGTGCACTAACGGCGAGACGGCCCCCATGGTTCAGTCGGCGACGTTGGCTGATGAGCGAGGCGCGCGCTTGATTGCAATTGCGCCCACCGGATCCCCACTGGCACGCGCATGCCATCGCACATTGGATTTGGTACTCGATTCGTCGTCTGCAACGTTGGCGCGATTTACCAACCGATTGGTTTGCCAGGTCGTCCTTGAAGTGCTCGCCGAGGCGCTTGAGCAGGCCGGACGCAATTCGAAACGCCCCAAACGGTCATTAACGGCCCCAACGGATCAAGCTGCGCGATAGAAACTAGTCTATCCTGTGGCCACGGAGGAATGACGTGGCCAAAAATCGTTCGATGTTTCAATGCCAAGCCTGTGCCACCTCGGTGGCACAGTGGACAGGGCAATGCCCAGGTTGCCAAGCCTGGAATACCTTAGTGGAAGTCACAGAGTCACCGGCTGCCAAAGTGTCAGGAGGCGGTCGTGGCTATGCGGGTGCGTTGCCTGAGCGCGCGAAGCTTTCTGCGATCAAACCCGAAAAATTGTCTCGACTGCACTCCGGATATTCAGAATTTGACCGAGTCCTCGGGGGCGGCTTTGTGCCGGGTTCGGTGATTTTGCTTGGCGGTGCGCCAGGTGCCGGTAAAAGTACCCTTCTGCTTCAAGTGGCGACCGAACTGTCAGCCACCGAGAGGTGTTTGTATGTCACCGGGGAAGAGTCGCTTGAGCAAATCGCGCTTCGGGCACAACGATTAGGTCTGACGGGTCCGCAGTTAGAATGTGTTTCCGAGACCCGGGTTGAAGCCATTGCCGCAATGGTCGAGGACATGAAGCCGCGCTTGTTGGTGGTGGACTCGGTTCAGGTGATGCAAGTGGAAACCTTAAGCGGAGCCCCCGGCAGTGTCGGTCAGGTGAGAGAGTCAGCTGCTTTATTAACGCGATTGGCCAAGGCCACCGGCGTGATTGTGCTGCTTGTAGGGCACGTGACTAAGGAGGGTGCGCTGGCCGGGCCTAAAGTGCTTGAGCACATCATCGATGCCTCGTTATTGCTCGATGGCGACAGCGGCGGCCGGTTCAGAACCCTGCGCGCGCACAAAAATCGATTCGGCTCAGTCGGCGAGCTCGGTGTCTTTGCCATGACCGAGCAAGGCCTAAAAGAGGTGAAAAATCCGTCTGCGATTTTTCTGTCGCGACCGGATGAAGTGGCTTCGGGTTCGGCTGTAATTTGCACCTGGGAGGGCACGCGCCCATTGCTCGTGGAAGTTCAGGCGCTGGTTGATGGGAGCCTCGCGGGATCACCGAAACGGGTCTCGGTCGGGTTGGACGGTCAGCGGTTAGCTATGTTGCTGGCCATATTGCATCGGCATGGGCAGCTTCAATTGGGGGATCAAGACGTCTTCGTTAATGCCGTCGGGGGTGTCCGCGTGACCGAGACTGGAGCCGACCTCGGGGTTCTCATGGCCTGTGTTTCGAGCTTTCGTGGGAAGCCTGTACCCAAGGAGTGGGTGTTGTTTGGCGAGGTCGGACTGTCAGGTGAAATCCGGCCGGTGGCCTCGGGGCAAGAGCGCATCCGTGAAGCCGCCAAGCACGGCTTTAAACGGGCGATCGTACCGAAAGCAAATGCCCCGAAGCAGGCCATTGATGGCATGATGGTGTCTCCAGTGACCCGTTTAACCGATGTATTGGAGCTATTTGATGGCTGTTGATTTAGAAGCACTACGGCGCGATTACCAGGCGGGGCAACTGACTGAAGAGGCGGCAGGTGACGACCCCTTGGCTTTGTTCACTCAATGGTTGGAAGACGCGCACGCATCAGAGCAGCTTGAGCCAAATGCCATGACGCTTGCTACGGTCGACGAAATGGGTTGCCCGCACGCTCGCATCGTATTACTTAAGGGGCATCAGGGTCGTGCATTTCATTTCTATACCAACTACTTAAGCCACAAGGGTGAACAATTGCTGGTAAGCCCGCGCGCCGCTCTCTGTTTTTGGTGGGACCGGTTAGAGCGTCAAGTTCGCATTGAGGGGACGGTTGAAAAGCTGTCGGATGCGGAGAACGACGGCTATTTCCAAGAACGCCCGCGGGGGTCTCGATTAGGGGCCTGGGCAAGCCGCCAGTCGACTGTGATTACAGAGCATGCGGAGTTGACCGATGCCATGGCAGAGCTTGAGACCACCTATGCTGACCACGTGCCCCGACCACCCCATTGGGGCGGCTATGCAGTCACCGCCACTCGGATTGAGTTCTGGCAGGGGCGGAGTTCGCGTTTACACGACCGACTTGATTACACATTCAATGGGAGCTATTGGAATCGCGTGCGCCGTGCCCCATGATTGGTGCGTTGCATCAAATTGATTTTCGATTCAAGGAATCTGCATGGCTAAGCCAAGTGTCGCGCTCTTTCTGTGGCTGACCTCATTCTCGGCATGGGCCGAAATCGCTGTCACCGTCGTTGATCTGTCCACTCAGTCGATTACGCGCCAAAATTCGTATTCGGCGACGGTTGAGCCGTTAGATACCAGCGCATTATCGGCCGGGTTATCTGCAGAAATTCTGGCTTTGGATGTCCGTCCAGGGGATCGTGTGAATCAGGGTGATCGACTTGCATTGCTCGATTGTCGTGACGCCCACTTGGGAGAACGCGTGGCGCGTGCCGATCATGCGCGCACCGAAGTCGAACTCGAGTTTGCCAAACGCCAAGCCGAGCGGATCGCTAAGCTTGCTGCGAGCAATATTGCCAGTGAAGAACTCAAAGACACGCGGGCCACCGATGTAGAACGGGCCAGGCAGGCGTTTGAGATGGCCGATGCACGATTGGCGGAAGCACTGTTACAGGTATCTCGATGCGAGGTACGTGCTCCCTTTGATGCCGTGGTGACCGCACAATTAGCCTCCCAAGGGACACGCGTTGCAGTCGGCACGCCGATCCTTGAGGTGGTGTCGCAAACGGTTGAGGTCAGAGCGCGCGTGCCAGTCACTTTAGATGTTGAAAGCTTTAACCGCGTGACCTTTGTGTCTGACAGTCGAGAGATCCCGTTGACTCAAGTGTCGGTGGGTGGAGCGGTCGAGAGTGAAACGGCTACTCGGTTGGTTCGGTTTGTGGCGCGGGACCATCGCCTTGAACCGGGATTGCCAGGGCGGATTCGTGTGTATGCCGAGGGTCAATTTTTACCGGCAGACTTCCTGGTTGAGCGGGACGGACGTTTGGGTGTGATGGTATTGGATGGTGCGCGCGCTGCCTTCATTGAGCGGCCTCAGGCGGTGATGGGCCAGCCAGTCGAGATCACCGATCTTCCCGTCGATCTTAAAGTGATTGAAAACGGCCGGTTTCGTGTCCGTGACGGCGATGCGGTGGTTGCGACCCCATGATGGGCTTAGCGCGTCTACTCATTGGGAACGGCGTTCTTACTAATCTGACTTTTATCTTAGTGTTGGCGGTGGGCTCGCTGGCCTATTGGAATCTTCCAAGGCAACAAGACCCGACCATCAATTTTAACTGGATCGTGATTGTGACCGCCTGGCCCGGCGCGTCGGCGTTAGACATAGAGAGTCGGATTACTGATCCCATGGAGGACGCCATTCAGCGAGTCGATGACTTGGACTTCGTCTCAAGTTACTCGCGCGAGGGTCAATCGTCGATTTTGGTTCGGTTTGAAGACGTCTCCGAGACAGTGTTTGAGCGTCGATTGGCGGATTTACGGCGTGAAGTTAACACCGCCGAAGCCGAATTTCCCGATGAAGCGGTCGATCCCATCTTTATTGAAATCACCTCATCCAATGCGTTCCCAGCGGCTACTTTGGCATTGGTAGGTGCCGGAGACGATGACAGTTTGCGATCGCAAGCAGTGCTGATTGAAAAAGAACTCGAACGTCGTCCGCGGATCGATCGCATTGATACCCAAGGCCTGTCAGACCCCGAAATTCGTATTGAGTTTGATCCGGTGGCTTTGGCATCCAATGGATTAGCGCCCTCAGATTTGGCAAATACGGTGTCTGCCTATTTTCAAGATTTAGCCGCCGGTGAATTGTCTGTGGGCGATAAGCAGTGGCTGGTTCGTTTGAAGGGTAAGTCGGTCGAGGCCTCGGGGTTGAATGAGTTCCCGATTTTGAGCCGGTCCGGAGCGCTTCGCCTTCAGGACGTCGCTCGTATTACGCGCACCCAGGCAGAGCGGTCTGAACTGGTTCGCTATGAAGGGCAGCCGGCCGTGGTTTTGGCGGTCATGAAGGCGGAAAACGCCAATACCTTGGAATTGGTCGATGAGGTGAAGGCCTTCGTCGAAGAGCGTAATGCGTTGGAAACGGCCACCGGCACCCGGTTGGTGCTGATTGATGACCAAACCATCCCGACCCGTAAAGCCTTAACGATTATGCAAAACAACGCCCTGATCGGATTGATCTTAGTGTTGATCGTGGCCTGGGTCTTTTTGGGCTTTAAGATCGCGACGCTGACCGCGCTGGGCATCCCTTTTATTCTCGCCGGAACCTTTTGGATTTTGAGTGGCCTCGGGCAGACCTTGAATGTCACGGTCTTACTTGGGGTCGTCATTGCTTTGGGCATGTTGGTCGATGATGCCGTAGTGGTGGTGGAGGCCATTTATTACCGCATTGAGCGGGGCATGCAGGGTATGGACGCGGTACTCGACGCTCTGAAAGAAACGGCGGCTCCCGTGACAGCGGCCGTGCTGACCACGGTGGCGGCATTTATGCCTTTGATGCTGTTGCCTGGAATTTTGGGGAAATTCATGATGGTGATTCCCCTGGTGGTCTCGATTGCCTTGTTGATCAGCCTCGTTGAAGCGTTCTGGATGTTGCCGGGGCACGTGTTGGGCTCTGGGATGCGGTTGAATACCGAAGGGCGGATGCAGAAGTTTCGAACCCGCTTCAATCGTGGGATACGGCATGTCTACACCCATCTGTTGGTACGTGCGCTGCGCCGTCCGTTTGTCACTTTAGGAGTGGCCTGCTTAGCATTTCTTGGAGCCATTGGGTTGTTGGCGAGCGGCCAGATTCGGGCTGATTTTTTCGCAGCCGATCCGATCCGTGTGTTTTATGTGAACATCGAAGCTGAGCCAGGCACTCGCTTGGAGTCTACCCTTGAGATGACTTTGAGAGCCGAGTCAGTGGTCTATGCCAACTTACAAGACGGCGAGGCCCGCGGTGTGGTCAGTTATGCCGGTCAGCAATTCACAGACACCGAACCCTTAAGGGGTACGCATTTAGGTCAAATTTTAGTGGGTCTGGCCCCGAATGGGCGGGAAGTCAGTGACATCGTCGAAGGTATGCGCGCTGCCGTTGAGCAGGTGCCAGGCCCGACTCGAATCACTTTCTTAGAATTGGCGGGCGGCCCTCCGGCGGCCAAGCCCATTTCGATTAAAGTGCGAGGCACGGATTTTTCCGAGCTGAGAGCGGCCGCCGATGCCATCAAATCGATTTTAGCCAACACGCCTGGCGTCAAAGAAATTACCGACGATGCCTCCGACGGACGCATGGCACTCGATCTCAAGATTCGCGGGGATCAATTGGCGCGCACGGGCTTAACGCCCGCAGACATTAACCGAAACATCCGTCTGTGGGTGGATGGCGAGCGAGTTGCGACGGTGCAAGACGGTGGCGAAACCGTTGATGTGCGGGTCTTAGCCGACTCCGAGGCCTTGGCCTCCCCAGAGGCTCTATTGGCCGCCCAACTGCCGATACCCTCTGGTGGCATGGTGGCTTTAGGTGACGTGGTGGATGCCGAACGAACACCGGCCTTGGGCACGATCCGACATTACAACTTCCGCCGCACCATCACCGTCGAAGCCGAAATTGACAGCGCGGTGACCGATACGGTCACAGCCAACATGGCCGTTATGGATGCTTGGACTCCGCTTCAACCGAGTTATCCCAACGTAAACCTGGACTTCTCGGGAGAGCTTGATGATATCCAGGAGAGCCTCGACTCGATTGGATTCTTATTCCTGTTCGGGCTTGGTGTGATGTATTTGATCCTTGGCACCCAATTTAAGAGCTACGGACAGCCGGTGTTGATTTTAGTGACGGTACCTCTGGCCTTTACCGGTGTGGTGTTGGGGCTTTTTGTGACCGGTAATCCGCTGTCGCTGTATACCCTCTATGGGGTGGTGGCCTTGGCTGGGATTGCCGTGAATTCAGCGATTGTTCTGATCAGTGCCGCCAACGATCGATTGCGGGCGGGTATGAGTTTGCGTCATGCCACCTTGTACGCCGGACGTCGTCGGGTGGTGCCCATCGTAATCACGGTGATGACCACCATCGCGGGTCTGTTTTCTTTAGCTGCAGGCTTGGGGGGTAAATCATTGATTTGGGGTCCTGTGGCCACGGCCATTGTCTGGGGTCTGGGCTTCAGTTCAGTACTGACTTTATTCGTAGTGCCCATTTTGTACTATTTGACCGGCAGGCGTCGTGCACTGCGTTTAGCACCCGGGTCTTGAAAAATCACCTAAGCGACTTACATAAACGATGAGACGCCAATTTGGGTCTCATAGGTAACTGCCTCGTCTTCGGAGAGGCCACACATGATCGCTTTAGGAGGATCACATGACTGTAGATTTATCACCCCTATACCGCACAGCTATTGGTTTTGATCGATTGGCCGGCATGCTGGAAAATGCCAACCGGTTAGAAAGTGCGGGCTACCCCCCATACAACATCGAAGTGATTGGCGAAGACCGATATCAGATCACCATGGCGGTGGCTGGATTTAGCGACGATGAGTTGTCCATCGAATCCAAGCAAAACGAATTAACCGTGTCTGGCCAGAAGGCCGAGGACGCAGAGCGCGAAGAGCGGAAGTTCTTGCATCGTGGCATTGCCAATCGGAACTTCGAACGCAAGTTTCAGTTGGCCGACCATGTGTTCGTGAAAGGCGCACGGATGGAGCATGGCTTGCTGCACATTGAGCTATACCGTGAATTGCCTGAGGCATTGAAGCCGCGAAGCATTTCGATCGAAACAGGCCGTTTACTGGAAAGCGACGCTTAATTTTTAGGCAGTACGCGTGTAAGAGGCCCGGTTTATCCGGGCCTTTTTGATTTAGGTCGGGTTCAGGGTCATTCTTTAGGCCAGTTCGGTGGCCATTGTCATTGTTTTGACTTCAAATTATTGTGCAATGCAGTAAATCGTATTTGCAAGGATGCCCATGACGCCCATCACTCGCTTGACCAATACACCCTATGACGAACTGACAGTGGGTCTTTCTGCGTCTCTCGAGAAGCGTTTGACCATGGAAGACATCAGCTTATTTGCGGTGATGACGGGCGATGTGAACCCCGTCAGTCTCGATGCGCAATTCGCCAAGTCGAGTCGCTTCCATGACATCGTAGCCCACGGCATGTGGGGCGGCGCACTGGTCAGTACCGTATTAGGTACCGTCTTGCCCGGTGCCGGGACACTGTATGTCAGTCAATCCCTGGATTTCTTGAAGCCGGTTCGAATCGGCGATGCGTTGACAGTCACGGTCACTGTCAAAGAAAAACGGCCTGACGATCAAGTGGTCTTTGCCTGTGAGGTGTGGAATCAGGCAGGGGAGGCGGTGTTATCGGGCGAAGCCGTGGTGATTGCGCCGACTGAGAAAATTGAATCTGAAGTGGTGGAGTTGCCGGATGTCTTTCTCAATGAACGCCAGCAGATCACAGACCTTATCAAACGCACCGACGCCTATCGACCACTTAAGGTGGCGGTGGTGCATCCTTGTGATGAGGTATCCCTTGGGGGCGCGTTGGCTGCCCGGGCGCGGGGTTTGATTGAGCCCATTTTGATTGGACCGGAAAACAAAATTCGCGCAGTCGCTGAGACCTGTGGATTCGATTTAACGGGTGTGACCATTGACCCCGTGGCCCACTCACATGCGGCCTGTCAGCGTGCTGTGGTGCTTTGCCAGCAGGACGCCGTGGAGTCTGTGATGAAAGGCTCGCTACACACGGATGAATTGATGGCAGCCCTTCTCTCGAGGAGTTCAGGACTTCGGACCGACAGGCGCGTCAGTCACGTGTTCGTGTTCGATGTGCCCACCTATCCACGCCCTCTGTTGATTACCGATGCCGCGATTAATATTTCGCCGGATTTATTGGCCAAGCGGGACATCGTGCAAAACGCGATTGAATTAGCCCATGCGTTGCGAATTGAAGAGCCCAGAGTGGCCATCTTATCGGCAGTGGAAACGGTCACGTCCACCATTCCATCCACACTCGATGCAGCCGCACTTTGCACCATGGCTCGGCGCGGCCAGATCACCGGCGCCGTGTTGGACGGCCCTCTCGCATTTGATAACGCGGTCTCAGAGGCGGCGGCTCAAATCAAAGGCATTGAATCGCCGGTCGCCGGCCGTGCCGATATTTTGGTCACACCTGACCTTGAGTCCGGCAATATGCTGGCCAAACAGTTGGAATACCTGGCCCATGGGGAAGGCTCGGGCATCGTGCTGGGTCTTCGTTTGCCTGTCATTCTGACCAGCCGGGCCGACGATGCGATGTCCCGGTTGGGGTCTTGTGCGTTGGCGGTGATCCTGCACGCGCATCGTCAGGGAGAGTCCGTGTGATCTTTGTCATCAATGCAGGTTCCTCGAGCGTCAAGTTCGCAGTCTTCGATCGCGATCAACCCCCTTCGGTGATTGAGTCAGGTCAAGCGTCTGTTCGCGACGGTGAAGTCACGGTGTCAGGCACTCAGTCCAATGGGGATTCGTTTTCCTTACCCGGGTGGTCTTTGGACACCGAACACGACCGGGTGTCTGTGCTGTTAGAGGCGGTGGCTGAGACATTGTCTGAGCAGTTTCAAAACGCTCCAGATGCCGTAGTGCATCGTGTGGTGCATGGCGGCAGCATGTTTCGGGAGCCGGTGCGCGTTACGGAGTCGGTACGTGACGCCTTAGAGTCCTTGGTGGATCTGGCGCCTCTGCATCAGCCAGTGAACTTGGCGGGCATCGATGTGTTTACCGAGCTGTATCCGGATACGCCCCAAATTGCCTGCTTTGATACCGCATTTCATTTCGGACAGAGCCCGCTGGAAACCCACTTTGCCTTGCCTGAGCATTTGTTTGAGCAAGGGGTGCGAAAATACGGATTCCATGGTTTGTCCTATGCCTACATTGCCAGCGAGTTGCCCCGCCATAACGTGAGCGACACCGATCGCGTGATTGTTTGTCATTTGGGCAATGGCGCCTCCTTGTGTGCGATCCAGGGCGGTCAATCGGTGGCCTCCACCATGGGATTTACGGCCCTAGATGGATTGCCCATGGGTACTCGGGCGGGGCGCTTGGATGCGGGTGTGGTGCTGCATTTGATCGATCAGCTCGGTTGGACGGTTGAAGAGGTCGAACACCTGCTCTACCACGACTCGGGACTTAAAGGCCTGTCTGGGATTTCAAGTGACGTCCGAACGCTTGAAGCTTCGACGGATCCGAGAGCTGCCTTTGCCTTGGCGTATTTCAGTTACCGGATTCAAGCTGAAATCGGTGCTTTGGTAGCGATTTTGGGCGGCCTCGATGTGCTGGTCTTCACCGCAGGTATTGGCGAACATTCAGTGCAGATTCGAAGCCGTGTTTGCGAGGGGCTATCGCGTTGGTGGCCGGTGGAACTGGATGCGTCAGCCAATGAGGCGCAGTCTGAGACATTGCATACCGATCGATCCCGCGTGCGAGTGCTCCGTCTACCCACCGATGAGAACCTGTGGATGGCGATGTCTGCGAGTGCGCACTGTCTCTGAGTTGGGGGCTCATCGACGGCGAAAATCTGGTATACAATGCGCGGACACAGGAGGAGCCTCATGAAATTTTTTAAAGAACTGACCCACGGAGATACCGGATTCGCATTGATGTTGATTGCGATGACGTTGACTATTCTCGCGTTGGCTTTTTAATTCCGTGATCCGCGCTTCAACGTATGCCATGGCCTGTCTGGTCGTGGTATTCGCCACTTTGGCGTTCCATCACTACTACCCCTCAACGCAAGCTTACAGTTTGATGGCATTTACTGTGGGTGCGGCGGCGGCTGTGTATGGATTTAAACAGCTGTGGAAGGGCCTTAGTCGAGATTACATTTCGGCCACGCTCGTGGTTTTGACCTTCCTGGTGGCGGTTGTGCTGCCCATCGTCCAGTGGGTGTTGCAACGGCCGTCCCTATTTATTTCGGCCTTGATTTTTGGCGGCTTGTTGATCGGTGCGCTACGCGACCGGTTGCCGAGCACGGTCGAATCGAACACGCCGACCCATTCGTGAACCCCAAAGCTCTTTTGCATCAGGCGTTTGAAGCGGCTGTGGATGCTGCGAAAGCCCACGTGTTGATTCCGCATCTGGAGGCGTTGCCGCCCGTCGAGGGACGCACAGTTGTGTTGGTGGTGGGCAAAGCTGCCAGTGCGCAGGCACCGGTGGCACAGGCGTGCTTACCCCATGCCACCGGCTTGGTGATCATGCCCCATGGCCACTCTGTGGATACCACCTTTGAGGTGATCGAGGCGGCTCACCCAGTACCCGATGCCGGCAGTGTCAGGGCAGCCGAGCGAGCCTTTGAGCTGGCACAAAGCTTGGGCCCAGCAGATCGTTTGGTGTGCTTGATCTCCGGTGGCGGTTCGGCCCTGATGTCCGCGCCCTTACCCGGGATGCCGTTGGCCCTCAAGCTGGATATGCATCAAGCCTTGTTGGCATCGGGGGCGACTATTTCTGAGTTAAATACCGTGCGCAAGCAGTTGTCGCTGGTCAAAGGAGGGCGGCTCGCAGCCGCTACCCAAGCGCAAGTGGTCAATTTTTTGATTTCAGATGTGCCAGGGGATCGAGCGGAATTCATTGCTTCTGGCCCGACCGTACCAGCTCACACGACTCAGGCGGATGCATGGTCTGTGCTTGAGCGCCATCAAATTTCTGGACGCGAGGCGTTGAAACCCTGGCTGGCCGATTCTTCTTGGGCGACTCCGGCGCCGGACGATGCCTGTTTTGATCGCGTGCATACGACCTTGGTCGCCGCGCCATCTCAGTCACTCAAGGCCGCGCAAGCCGTCCTCGAGGCGGCTGGTGTCGAGTGCTGGGTGCTCGGTGACTCGATTGAGGGGGACTCAGAAACCGTTGCACGGGTGATGGCCGAGACGGCTCTATGGCAGCGTCGGCATGGACAGCGTACGCAGCCACTGTGTTTATTGTCTGGCGGTGAAACCACGGTGAAGGTGTCCGGCGAGGGACTCGGTGGCCCCAATGCGCATTTTGCACTGGCCTTGTTGGACGCGTTGGCCGGTGAAGACGGCATCTCTGCCATTGTCTGCGACACGGATGGTGTCGATGGTGGGGCGCAAATTGCCGGTGCCTATCTGGATTCACATACTCTGGATGTTGCACAGAGTGCAGGCTTGAGCGTCGGCGATGCGTTAGTGCGCCAAGATGCCCACGGCTTTTTCTCGGCCATTGACCATTCGGTGATCCCTGGGCCTACTGGGACCAATGTCAATGATTTCCGGGCGATTCTGATCGAGCCTTAACGGGGCGTTTCTAAAGATCTTTTAACAGCGCAATCACGATCGAGACCGAGAGGATCGAGGTGATCGTGGAGAGAAATATGCTGGTGGTCGCTGTGGGCGGAGACACCTGATAGCGGTTGGCAAATAAGTACATATTCATGCCGGTCGGCATCGAGGCCAGAAGGACTGCCACAGCAAGCCACAAGGGCTCGAGATTCAGCGCGCGGCCCACTAAAAATACCAACAACGGATGCAAGGTATTTTTCAAAATGCTGATCAACACCGCAGGGCCAATCGACCCCGACAGCTTATACCCGGCCAATGAACTGCCGAGTACAAAGAGGGCAGCAGGCGTCACACTGGTTGCGACCAAGTCGAACATATCAGCCACAATGGGGTGCAGACCAAGGTTGGTCATTTTCCATAAGAACCCGGTCGCGAGTCCGACGATCAGGGGGTTGGCAATCAGCCCCTTGGCGACCTGAAGGGGCAGCTTCGATAAACCCGCATCGCGACCGCGCGCGACCTCGATGATCACAGTGACGACCGTAAATACGGTAATGCCGTGGATGGAAATCAACAGGAACAATGGAAACAGCGCCTCTTCGCCCAAGGCGCGCGGAATGAGGGGGATGCCGAGCAATACCGTGTTGGCAAAACAGGCCCCTAAGCCAATCACCATGGACTCAACCAGGGAGCGCTTTAGGAGCGTCCAGGCTAATAACAGACCCAACACGAAAATGGTCCACAAGGGCAGGTAATAACTGATGAACAGCGCGGTAGTTGAGGCCTTGGGGGGTTCGAGCTCAACCACCGCAGAGAACAGCAGCATAGGCACTGCGAAGTCGAACACATATTTTGCCAAGCCGTCTCGATGGGTGGACTGGAAGTGTCCGGTCTTGGTGGCCACGTACCCAATCAACCCCAGTGCCAAGACTGGGGCGAGAACGGCAAAAACGGTGTCAATCATTCGGTGGATCGGTGCAAGTAGCTCTCAGAATCCGGCAGTGTACTGATTAAGCCTCGTGATTGCATGAATTGGGCAAATTCGACCCAGGTGGCCCGGTCAAGCTCTCTCGTATGACGCGCGAGTTTTGGCAGGGTATCTTTCCACGCCGCTTCATTTAAGGGGGTGTCCAAATCCATAGGACGATACCGCACAAAATTCCGATACGCAGTCTCTGGATCCGCCAAAATAAGCGCCATGGCTTGGTCAAGCACGTCTAAGAAGCGTTCTATTTTGTCACTGCCGGCCAGGTCGGGGTGAGTCACCAGGATGAGCTCTTCGTAGGTGGGGACCCCATGCTCCTCAGGATAAAAAGCGCGCCCGGGACGTTCATCCAGCATCATCTGATTGAGCTCAAAATTTCGGAACGCGCCAATCACGGCATCGACTTGTCCGCTATACAGTGACGGAGACAGACTGAAGTTCACATTGACCAGACGCACGTCATCAAGCGTCAGTCCGTGGGTCTCAAGCATCGCCCCTAAGAGTGCATCCTCGAATCCACCCACAGAAAAACCAACGGTCTTCCCCTTTAGATCGGCGATCGATTGGATTGGACCCTGATCCAAAACGACCAATGAATTCAGCGGGCTGTCGACTAGCGATCCGATTCGAACAAGAGGCAGTTCATTGGCAAGGTCCAACATCAATGACGGTTGGTAACTGACCGCGATATCCGCTTGTTTGGCGGCTACCAATTTTGGGGGTAATGAGGGGTCAGCGGGCTCGACCAGAGTCACCTCAAGACCCGCGGCCTCAAACAGGCCCTCTGTTTCCGCGATGATTAACGGGGCATGGTCTGGGTTAATGAACCAATCGAGTAACACTGTCACTTTATCTGCTTGGGCTACGGCGGCAGTGAGTGACAGCACAACGCCTGCGCACCAACGCGCCAGGTTTTTTGGGCTTGAATGATGAGTCATGAGACCTCTCCTTATGTGCGTGACTGGCAGGAGATCTCTCACTTATATAGAAGTGAAACAATCCTGGCTCCCTACGCCGGTGTTACCCGGATCAGGTTCGAAGGGTTCATCTCAGCCGAAGCGCCCCTGCCATGACATGAAGTGTACAAGAAAGCGCCTCCAATCACAGAGGCGCCTTATTTAAAGAGCCAATCCGTTGGCGAGCTTTTAGTGAGCTGCCTTGAGCTCAAGCCGACGGCGGTGGAGAACTGGCTCCGTGTACCCGTTGGGCTGCTCTACACCTTTCAGTACCAAGTCCAAGGCCGCCTGGAATGCGATCGATTGATCGAAGTTAGGCGCCATGGGACGGTAGTTCGGGTCACCCGCGTTTTGGCTGTCGACCACGGCGGCCATCCGCTTCAAGGTCTCCATGACCTGTGCTTCGTTGGTGATGCCGTGAGTCAACCAGTTGGCGATGTGCTGCGAACTGATGCGAAGTGTGGCGCGGTCTTCCATGAGCCCCACGTTGTTGATGTCCGGAACTTTTGAGCAACCCACACCCTGATCGACCCAGCGAACGACATAGCCCAAGATACCCTGAGCGTTGTTGTCCAGTTCTGCTTGGATCTCTTCTGCACTCCAGTTGGGATTTGCAGTCACCGGGATGGTCAAAATCTCATCAACCGAATTTCGCCGTGAACCCTTCAATTCGTCCTGGCGTGCAAACACGTCGATCTGGTGATAGTGCAAAGCGTGCAAGGTGGCCGCTGTGGGTGAGGGGACCCAGGCGGTATTCGCTCCAGACTTTGGATGCCCCACTTTCTGTTCGATCATGGCCGCCATCAGGTCTGGCATCGCCCACATACCCTTACCAATCTGGGCGCGACCTTGTAAGCCACACTCCAAGCCGATGTCCACGTTCCAGTTTTCATAGGCTGAGATCCAGGTCGCTTGCTTCATATCTCCTTTACGGATCATGGGGCCTGCTTGCATGGAGGTATGCATCTCGTCGCCGGTGCGATCCAAGAAGCCTGTGTTGATGAAGACAACCCGTTCTGAGGCGGCATTGATACAGGCTTTAAGGTTCACTGTCGTGCGACGCTCTTCGTCCATGATGCCCATTTTCAGAGTGAAGCGGGGCAGACCCAGAAGGTCTTCAACTTCGCCAAACAAACGATTAGCGAAGGCCACTTCTTCAGGGCCGTGCATTTTCGGCTTTACGATGTACACGCTGCCTTTTCGAGAGTTTTGGTTGGCATCGCGGTTGCGATCATGGATCGCCATGAGGCTCGTGAAGATGCCGTCGATGATGCCTTCGGGTACCTCGTTGCCGTCTTTATCCAAGATCGCAGGGTTGGTCATCAAATGACCGACATTGCGCACAAACATCAATGCGCGGCCGGGCAGCGTGACCGTGTCACTTCCGTTGGGCGCGGTGTACTTACGGTCTGGATTCAAGGTCCGGGTGAATTGCTTGCCGCCTTTTTCAACGGTTTCACTTAAGGTGCCATTCATCAGCCCCATCCAGTTTTTGTAGACCAGTACTTTGTCTTCGGCGTCGACGGCCGCAACCGAGTCTTCACAATCCATGATGGTGGTCAGTGCCGATTCCATCAAAATATCTTTCACACCGGCGGCGTCGGTTTTGCCGATCTCACTGTTGGCATCCACTTGGATCTCAAAGTGCAGTCCGTTGTGCACCAGTACGATCGCACTTGGCTGAGTGGTGGTGCCTTGGAATCCGACCAGTTGGCTGGGTGTTTTTAAGCCAGTTTGGCCTTGAGCGGTCAGGGCGACCAGTGCGCCACCTTCAACTTGGTATCCAGTGACATCACGATGGCTGCCATTGGCTAGAGGTGCCGCATCATCAAGAAATTGCTTGGCAAAGGCGATCACTTTTTCGCCTCGTACCGGATTGTACGCAGAACCTGCGGCCGCGCCGCCTTCGTCGGAGATGGCATCTGTGCCATAGAGTGCATTGTACAGGCTGCCCCAGCGAGCATTGGCTGCGTTCAAGGCATAGCGTGCATTCATCACAGGAACCACTAATTGCGGTCCAGCCGTGGTCGCGACTTCAGCGTCCACATTTTCGGTGGTGACCTGAACGCTTCGAGGTTCTGGCAGTAAATAGCCGATTTCTTCTAAAAACGCCTTGTAGTGATCAAATTGGAAGCCGTCGCCGCGATGGGCCTTGTGGTATTCGTCGATCTTGGCCTGCAGCGCGTCGCGCTTCGCGAGCAGCTCGCGGTTGATAGGCGTGAGGCGATGAATGAGTTGATCCACACCGCTCCAAAACGCTGCGGCATCGATACCGGTGCCAGGCAGGGCTTCATCGGTAATGAAACGATGCAGTTCGGTGGCGACTTGTAAGTCTCCGCATTGCGTGCGCTCGGTCATGATTGGGCTCCGTCAAACTAGTTATCTACGCCTAAGATGGCGTCGATTTCAAAAAATGGAAGTGCTTTTCAAAATCAAATTTAGCATATTTGAAGACCTTGTGTCGGGTCTGAAAGTACGAAGGGCCCGGATAACACCGAGCCCCTGTGATGTGGTGGAGACGGCGGGATTTGAACCCGCGTCCGTCAGTCCGCTGCCAAACGCTCTACATGCTTAGTCGCGTTTTTGAATTTAAGTCCGGATCTCCCAACGCACAGGGATCCCCATTCCGAGTTCAGTTAAAAGTTTAGCTTCGCGACCCTGAACACAGTTTTGAAGCGAGTCTCTGTTGCGAACCCTGTTGGTAAAGACCAGAGACGATCCCCACCCAGGGTCTAGCTTATGCTGCTAGAGCGTAGTTTTCGTCGTTGGCAGTTATAGCTAACGAGTCCACAGTTGGGTTTACGAACACTGTAGAACTGCTCGGCATGCACATTTGGTTTTGTAACCGGCGTCGAATCCATATCGTCCCCGAAATTCCGATTATCCGCCTATTTCTTTGGAATCTCAAATGGTCGTGAGGATGAGCCAGGCGGCGCCCGCCAGAATCAGGGCGCCGATACCCCGGTTCATCCACACCAAGCGATCGCCTGTCAGGAATCGTCTGGCCGAAGCGGCCGTGAGGGCAACCATGGCGTAGACCATGGCATCAATGGTCCCAGCGAGAAAGCCCATCAGCCAACGATCGTTGAGCGTGGTGGCCCAGTCCACATAGGGTGCGAACACGGCCAGAAAAAAAACCAATACTTTGGGATTTAAAAGCGCGACCGTTAAGCCGATCCAGAATCCTTTTGACTCGGGTTGGCTTAACTGGGTGGGAGATGATGCGGGGGAGCGACACAGCTGGAGCCCTAAAAATATAAGAAATCCAATTCCGAGCCAGTTTAAGACGCTTGAGATGCCTGGAGCCCATGTGTTCAGCCAATTCAGCCCAAAGATCGTGGCCAGTGCGCAAAGTGTAATCCCGCATCCATGCCCCATGGCACCGACAAGCCCCGCCATGGGGCCGCGTTGCAAACTCATTTGGGTGATGATGAGCCACGACAGTCCGGGGGATGCTGCGCCCGCCAGACACAAGAGTGTCAATTGCAGCCACTGTGCGTCGGTCATCAGCGCACTCGGTGGCGAACCGCCCGTTGTTTCTCAATATTCCAC
This sequence comes from Litorivicinaceae bacterium, assembly GCA_965659195.1. Lineage (GTDB taxonomy): Bacteria > Pseudomonadota > Gammaproteobacteria > Pseudomonadales > Litorivicinaceae > HIMB30. Next base: position 62,532 of record CBFHVZ010000004.1, on the reverse strand, counting down.
TCGCGATCCCGAATTGTATCGCGTTTATCGTGCTGCTTCTTACCCCGTGCGAGCCCGATTTTGACTTTGACATACGGTCCTTTCCAGTACATCTCGAGTGGAATGCAAGCATGGCCTTTCTGGCTCAGCGCCCCATGAATGGTGGCCAATTCTTTTTTATGAAGGAGCAGTTTTCGGGTCCGTGTGGGATCGGCAATTACATGAGTCGATGCGGACTCTAAGGGTGTGAGTTGCGCGTTCAGCAAAAAGGCTTCGCCGTTTCGCACGATGACATAGGTGTCGGTCAAATTTGCTTTGCCGGCACGAATCGATTTCACTTCCCAGCCATGCAGCTGCAGCCCGGCCTCGAAGGTTTCGTCGATGTGGTAATCAAATCGTGCCCGTTTGTTGGTGGCAATTTGATTGGATGAGGTCTTCGGTTTCTTGGCCATGGCGGGCGACTTTACGTATATTTCCCGATTCGTCAAATGACGTGTGAGGATTCAATGCCTAAGATTACGCGTACTGCGCTGGTTTCGCACACCCCGGCGCAAATGTTTGAGTTGGTAAATGACTTTGCAAGCTATCCAGAGTTCCTGCCTTGGTGCGGGGGCGCGCGGGTTATTTCTCAAACAGACTCTGAAATTGTCGGTGAACTCAGTATCCAAAAAGGCAGCATTAGTCAGACGTTCGCGACACGCAACACCTTGACCCCGCCAGAGCGCATTGACCTGTCGCTGGTCAGTGGCCCCTTTAAATCGTTAAGTGGATCCTGGCAGTTTGACCCGGTCGGTGATGTAGGGTGCCGTGTCACCTTGAGTCTTGAGTTCGAGTTTTCGGGCCGACTGATTGCGATGGCCATTGGTGCTGTTTTTTCGCAGATTGCCGGGAGCATGGTCGACGCATTCTGTGCCCGTGCCGATCGTCTGTATGGGACGAGTCATGCGCGTTGAGGTGGCGTATGCGACGCCTGAAAAGCAATGGATTATTGCGGTCGAGGTGGCTGAAGGGGCGACGGCCCAAGAGGCGGTGATCGCCTCTGGGTTGTTGGATCAGTGCCCTGACATTGTGTTAGACGAGACGCCCATGGGTATTTTTGGTGTTCGAATTAAAACGGCCACCACCACGACCCTTCGTCCGGGCGATCGGGTGGAGTTGTATCGACCTTTGACAGTGGATCCGAAGGAGAGCCGCCGCTCTCGCGCAGAATCGCAGAAACGCGATCGTCAATGAACTCGACAATCACATAGTCGTTGTTACGAATTTCACCGTCGAAGTCGGTGCGCTCCAAATAGATCCACCGGTTCGGGTTAAAGGTATTCACGGTAATCGGTGAGCCCAACAAGAATTGCACCTGATCGCGAGTCATGCCGACCTCGAGTCGTTCCAAGCGCTCTGGCAAGAGCACATTGCCTTGTTCGACGGGCTCTTTGTGGACGCCGGGGAAACTACAGCCGGTCAAAATGGCGGCAGAGAGTGCCACCGAAATTGCAATGATTCGCATCTATGCCTTCCCATGTAGGTGAAAGGTCAGAATAATAGAGAGTGAATCCAAGAGAGTCCATGAGCGATGCAGTTTGAAACCGATGAGTTAAAAAAGGTGGGCCTGAAGGCCACGTTGCCGCGCATACACGTCCTTCAGCTTTTGTTGGCAAACGATCAAGAGCACATGTCTGCGGAAACCGTCTATCGCAAGCTTCATGAGACCGGAGTGGATGTGAATTTAGCCACCATTTATCGGGTGCTGACGCAATTTGAGGAAGCGGGGCTGGTGGATCGTCACCAGTTCGATGCGACCACCAGCGTCTTTGAATTGAAAACCGATGAACACCACGACCACATGATTTGCGTGCGGTGTCAGCGGATTATTGAATTCCACAGTGCGGAGCTTGAGGCTTTGCAGGAACAGATCGCAAAAGCGCATGGATGTGACATCGTCGATCACACACACATTATGTATGTGACATGCCCTGACTGTCAGGGCCAGGGATGAGTTCGAGTCCGCTACTAGACCCTAGTGTTCTGTTCTTTGGTCTCGGCTTATTTGCTGGACTGATTCGATCCAATCTGGAAATCCCGTCGGCTATTGCCCGATTTTTGTCGCTTTACCTACTGATGGCGCTGGGTTTGAAAGGTGGTTTTTCGCTCGCTGAGAGTGGTTTCCATATTGAAATCGTGCGAGACCTCGCCTTGGCCGTCTTTCTGGCGCTATTGGTGCCGGTGTTGGGCTTCTTCTTATTGCGAGCCTTGGTCGGACCGATCGATGCCTTGGCTATTTCGGCCACCTATGGGTCGGTCTCGGCGGTGACCTTTATCACAGCCACGCAATTTCTTGAGACGCAAGGCAGCGACTACGGTGGGCACATGGCAGCGGCCATGGCCTTGATGGAATCACCGGCGATTATTTTTGCGATTTTGATGGCGAATCTGTATCGCTCACAAGAATCGCGTGCGGCCCATACTGGCATCGGTGCCGTGATGCGGGAGTCGTTCACCGAAGGCACGCAGATTCTCTTGATCGGTGCCATGCTAATTGGACTTCTGACCGGCACGGTGGGTAAGGGCATTATGGATCCGTTTACCGGGATGATCTTCAAAGGCATGCTTGCCTTCTTCTTGCTGGACATGGGCGTTGCTACGGCAAGCCGATTGGGAGATCTTAAAGACGTGCCGAAGCGGCTTGCGCTGTATGGCATCTTGGCCCCTTTGCTTCATGCCAGTATCGCCTTGGGTTTGGCCTGGTTAGGCGGCCTGTCGGTTGGCAATGCGACCTTATTGGCTGTACTGGCTGGTTCTGCGTCCTACATCGCGGTGCCCGCCGTGTTAAAGCATGCCTTGCCTGAAGCAAATCCCAGTTTGTATCTGGGCTTGTCGCTTGGGTTGACGTTTCCCTTCAACATTATTTTTGGCATCCCGCTGTATTACGCAGCAGCCAATTGGTTGGTTGGCGCGTAACGGGTCTAAACGCGAAGATCCCGCGCCGCTGCCAGGGTGGCTTCTGTGATCTCGTGTCCGCCGAGCATGCGCGCTATTTCTTCAACACGCGCCGATTCATCGAGTAATTGAGCGTCGCTGACAGTGACGTCGGCAGCCGATTGTTTGCTGACATGCAGGTGTGCAGACGCTTGTCCCGCAACTTGGGGCTGGTGGGTGACCACGAGAACCTGTGCGTTTGCGGCCAGTCGTTGCAGCATCTGTCCGACGGTGGCAGCTGTTTTTCCGCCAATCCCGACGTCCACTTCGTCAAATACCAACGTGGGTGTCGCGAGACGGGCTGCGGTGATGACCTGGATCGCCAAGCTAACTCGCGACAACTCGCCCCCTGACGCAATCTTCGAGAGGTTGCCCCCTTGCTGCCCAGGGTTTGGTTGAAAAAAGAATTGGACTGTTTCAAAGCCATGCGGCGTCAGTGATTCGGCCGGCTGCAGTCGGACTTCAAGCAGCGCGTGCGGCATGCCGAGATCGGGAAATTGAGCGGTAATGGATTCTGACAATGCGGCAGCGGCGGCTGTCCGAGCCTCGGTGAGCCGACTCGCACAGGTTTCGGCTTGAGTCCTGAGTGCGTCGACTTCCTGCTGCATCACAGGGATACGTTCATGTGCACCAGAGATATCTGCCAATCGCACCTCAAGCTGTGCCTGGAGGGCAGACAATCCTTCCGGCTCAATCCGGTGCTTCCGAGCCAAGGTGAACAGCGCGGCGAGACGCTCCTCAACCCAGGCAAGTCGCTCAGGGTCGATCTCAAACCGATCCACAGCATGCTGGATATCTTGCTTTGCTTCTTCTAGGGCAATGGATCCCTGTTCTAGCAGTTCGGCCGCATTGGCAAGTGCTGGGTGATCGGCGCTTAGCTTTCGGAGTTCGAGCGCCAATCGCTCGGCCACCCCAATGACGCCGGGTTGATCTTCTCCCTGCAGCTGAAGCAGACAGTCGGCAGTGACTCGCAAGAAGCTCTCGCCGGATGCCAACTGTTTTTGTTCGGTATCGAGTGCTTCGAACTCCCCCTCACTAAGCTGCAGGGCGCGTAGCTCATCGACTTGGAATGCCAGCAAATCCCGCTCTTGATCGGCCTGCTGTGATTGCTGAATCAAGGTGTCGAGATCGGATTGTCGTTGTTGCCAAAGGGCATAGTGTTGACGGCACTCACTCGCAAGTGCGCCCCCGTCGGCGAAGGCATCGACCAGTGCCAATTGATGTTTGGTTTGAAGTAATTTTAAGTTTGCGTGCTGGGTGTGCATGAATACCAGCTGTTCGGCCAGCTCTTTCAATTGCCCCGTCGAGATCGGTGTGCCATTGACGTAGGCCTTGGATCGGCCTTCTGCGGTGAGGGTCCGTCTTAAGATCAGCTCGCTTTCACCCTCAAGATCATTTTCTTCGAGCCATGCCTTGGCGTCGGGTAGTCCTGCGATCTCAAAACTCGCGATGACCTGTGCTTTGTCCGTGCCCGCCCTCACCAAGCCAGCATCCGATCGACCTCCAAGCGCCAATTCAAGCGCATCGAGGATCAAGGATTTTCCCGCGCCTGTATCCCCAGTGATGGCGATACAGCCGGCTGGCAAGTCCAATTCAACGGACGCCAGAGTCGCGAGATTTTGCACGTGTAACGAAGTGAGCATTTGTTCCCGTGTTGAAACTGGTGAATCTGACCTTATACATGCGGTTCTCGACAGAGTGTAGCTCAGTCGTGGTGAAAACAAGGAGGAGAAGATGGCAGACGAGAAATCGCCGGTCGACGAGGAAGGGATCGAAGCATCTGCAGAATCAGCAGATACCGAGGCGTCGGAAGAGTCGCTAGAGCCTGAGACAGGCGAGGCAATGGACACTGAGCAATCGGAGCAAAGCGCGACTGCAGATACGGCCAGTGCCGAGACCCAGATTGAAGAGTTGAAAGAATCTGTATTGCGGGCCCAGGCTGAGCTATTGAACGTGCGTCGTCGGGCTGAGCGTGATGTGGAGAATGCGCATCGGTATGCCATCGAGAAATTTGTCAAAGACCTGTTGGCCGTCTTGGACTCCATGGATCGCGCGCTTGAACTGGCGAAAACCACCGAGGGATTCGACGCCGCGATGCTAGAGGGTACCGAGATGACCCATAAGTTATTGATGGATACCGTGGCAAAACATGGCGTAGAGGCAATCGACCCAGTCGGTGCGCCTTTCGACCCGCAAGAGCATCAAGCGATGAGTATGGTGCCGTCGGCGGATCATGAGCCAAATACGGTCATGGCAGTGATGCAGAAAGGCTACAAGCTTGAAGGTCGTTTGATTCGGGCTGCAATGGTGGTTGTGACGCAAGCGCCAGCAAATTAACCCTTGAATGCGGCGGGTTGACCGCAATTTAACAGACAGTGAACCGGCTCGCCGGACAAGGATGAACAGAGAGGATTTACCATGGGAAAGATCATTGGAATCGATCTAGGGACAACTAACTCATGCGTGGCAGTGCTCGAAGGCGGCAAGCCACGGGTGATTGAAAATGCGGAAGGCGATCGCACGACCCCGTCGATTATCGCCTACACCGACGATGAGATTTTGGTGGGGCAGCCGGCGAAGCGTCAGTCAGTCACCAACCCGCAAAACACATTGTTTGCCGTAAAGCGTTTGATTGGACGGAAGTTCAAAGACGACGTGGTGCAAAAAGACATCAAAATGGTGCCCTACGAAATTGTGGCAGCCGACAACGGCGACGCGTGGGTGTCTGCTAAGGGCAATCGATTGGCGCCGCCACAGGTATCTGCCGAAATTCTGAAAAAGATGAAGAAGACGGCGGAAGACTATTTGGGCGAAGCCGTCACCGAAGCGGTGATCACAGTCCCTGCATACTTCAATGACAGTCAGCGTCAAGCAACGAAAGATGCCGGCAAGATTGCGGGCTTGGACGTGAAGCGCATCATCAACGAGCCAACGGCAGCGGCGTTGGCCTTTGGCATGGATCAATCGCGCGGCGATTCGATCATTGCGGTGTATGACTTAGGCGGCGGCACCTTCGATATTTCCATCATCGAAATCGCTGAAGTCGACGGAGAGCATCAGTTTGAAGTGTTGTCGACCAACGGTGACACCTTCTTAGGGGGTGAGGACTTTGACCTCCGGATCATCGATTTCTTGGCCGAGTCGTTCGAAAAAGAACAAGGCATGGATCTGAAGGGCGATCCTTTAGCGATGCAGCGTCTGAAAGAGGCGGCTGAGAAAGCCAAGATTGAACTGTCTTCAAGCCAGCAGACCGATGTCAACCTGCCGTACATCACGGCAGATGCTTCAGGTCCTAAGCACCTGAATGTAAAACTCACTCGCGCCAAACTCGAATCGTTGGTTGAAGAGTTGGTCGAGCGGACGTTAGCGCCTGTGAAGCAGGCATTGGAAGATGCCGGTCACTCGACGAGTGAGATCAATGACGTGATCTTAGTCGGCGGTCAGACCCGTATGCCGTTGGTTCAGCAAAAGGTTAAAGAGTTCTTCGGTAAAGAGCCGCGTCGCGATGTGAACCCAGATGAGGCCGTGGCTGTGGGTGCGTCTATACAGGGTGCGGTCTTAGCCGGTGATGTGAAAGACGTTCTTTTGCTGGACGTGACACCTCTGTCGCTCGGTATTGAGACCATGGGCGGCGTGATGACCGCGTTGATCGAGAAGAACACAACCATTCCGACCAAGAAGACCCAGGTGTTCTCAACGGCGGACGACAATCAGACGGCGGTGACGATTCACGTGCTCCAAGGCGAGCGCAAGCAGGCTGCCCAGAATAAGTCGTTGGGTCGGTTTGACTTGGCAGATATCCCGCCTGCGCCTCGTGGCATGCCGCAAATTGAGGTGGCCTTCGACATTGATGCCAACGGTATCTTGAACGTGTCGGCGAAAGACAAAGCCACAGGCAAAGAGCAGTCGATTGTAATTAAGGCATCATCTGGTTTGTCGGATGAAGAAATCGAAACAATGGTCAAAGATGCCGAAGCCAATGCCGAGGCGGATCGTGAGTTTGAGGCGTTGATTTCGGCTCGTAATACCGCGGACAGCATGATTCACGCCACGAAGAAGTCGATGGCTGAAGCGGGCGACAAGTTGTCTGATGATGAAAAAGCACCGGTAGAAGCGGCTATCTCTGAATTGGAAGAGGCCTTGAAGGGCGACAACAAGGATGAGATTGTGGCGAAAACAACCGCTCTGACTGAGGCGTCTGCGAAGATCGCTGAGAAGTTGTATGCGGCGGCAGACGCCGGTGCCCAGGAAGGTCAGGGTGAATCCCAGTCTTCAGATCGTGCAGACGACGATGTGGTCGATGCCGAGTTTGAAGAAGTGAAAGACGACGACAAGAAGTGATCAGCACTGGCATCCCAAGGAAGGAGAGTTGAGTGGCCAAGCGCGACTACTATGACATTTTAGGTGTGTCTTCGGATGTGTCTGAAGGCGACCTGAAAAAAGCCTATCGGCGATTGGCGATGAAGGTGCATCCGGACCGAAATCCGGGTGACGCTGCGGCAGAAGCTAAATTCAAAGAATTGTCCGAAGCTTACGAAGTCCTGTCCGACCCCGAGAAGCGGGCAGCGTATGATCGGTATGGTCATGACGCGTTTGAGGGCGGCGGTCAGGGTGGCTTCCATGGTGGCGGCGCAAGCTTCTCCGACATCTTTGGTGATGTCTTTGGTGACATTTTCGGCGGTGCAGGCGGCGGCGGACGGTCGTCTGTTCATCGCGGCAGCGACCTTCGATATACCCTTGACCTCACCCTTGAAGAAGCGGTGTTTGGGGTGGAAAAGACCATCCGGGTGCCGCGTCTCGCCGAGTGTGGGACCTGCCAAGGAAGTGGTGCTAAGCCTGGCTCTTCTCCGAAAACTTGCCAAACCTGTAATGGTCAAGGGCAGGTTCGGATGCAGCAAGGGTTTTTTGCCATCCAACAGACCTGTCCTCGGTGTCAGGGTCAGGGCAAGGTCATCACAGATCCCTGCGGCGATTGCCGTGGTCAAGGCCGTAAGGAAGAGACCAAAACACTGTCAGTGAAAATCCCAGCCGGGGTGGATACAGGTGATCGCATTCGCTTGTCTGGCGAGGGCGAAGCCGGTCTGAATGGCGGGCCTGCCGGCGATTTGTACGTTCAGGTCAACGTCAAAGAGCATCGTTTGTTTAAACGAGACGGAAAGGATCTGTACTGTGAAGTGCCTATTTCCTTCACCGATGCGGCGTTGGGCGGTGAGCTCGAGGTGCCTACGTTGGACGGTCGGGTCAAGCTGAAAGTGCCGGAAGGGACCCAGACCGGTAAGCTGTTCCGGGTCAGAGCGAAAGGCGTGAAGCCAGTTCGGGGTGGGGCTCAAGGCGATTTATTGTGCCGCGTGTTGGTTGAGACACCAGTGAATTTGACTTCAAGACAACGCGAGTTACTTGAAGAGCTGCATGCCAGTTTGAACCACAAAACCCATGCACCTAAACGCGAAGGATGGTTTGATAGCGTCAAATCGTTTTTTGATGAGATGAAATTCTAATGACACACGTCTGGGTAACCGGGGCCAGTGGCCGGATGGGTCGGGCACTGATCGAGTCGGCCTATCTGACCGAGGGCGTAACGCTCTTAGGGGCCTCTGTGCGTCCGGCCTCCTCGTTAGTGGGTGTGGATGCGGGCGAGTTGATCGGCCATGGCACCCTAGGCGTCGCGGTGACGGATGCCTTGCCTAGAGCGACGGTGTCGCAGGGCGCGGTCATTGATTTCACCACGCGCGAGGCCACTCTCAATCACCTGGCATGGTGTGTGGATCAGCGGTGTCCGATTGTGATTGGGACCACTGGGTTTACCCCAGACGAAGAGCGCGTCATCGCCAAGGCCGCCGAATCCATTCCTGTGGTCTACGCCCCAAACTTCAGTGTCGGTGTCAACGTGGTGTTGGATCTGCTTGACCGTGCGGCGCGGGTGTTTGGTGACACGGTCGATATCGAAGTGTTGGAGGCGCATCACCGGCATAAAGTCGATGCCCCAAGTGGAACGGCGCTGGCTATGGGCCAGGCAGTCGCTGGAGCACTCGGTCGTGATTTGGAGCGCGTTGCAGTGTATGGCCGTGAAGGCCACACCGGAGCACGTCCCCGGGAGCAAATCGGATTTGCCACCGTCCGCGCAGGCGATATTGTCGGCGAGCACACCGTGCTGTTTGCCGCCGATGGTGAGCGCGTCGAAATCACCCATAAGGCCAGCGATCGCCGGACCTTTGCCGACGGTGCAGTGCGTGCCGCGGCATGGGCGGTGAATCAGTCCCCAGGCCTTTACACCATGCGTCAGGTGCTCGGCTTGGATTGAAGCCTTCGCTTCTCATAGACAAGCCGACCCAAGATCCCTAAAATACTCGCTCAATCGCTCGGCGCCTGCCGAGTCTGTTCGAGACAGAGGACCCCCGGTTGAATTCTCCTGCCATATTAATGCTTGCGGATGGCACCCAGTTTGCTGGCCGCTCTATAGGTGCTGACGGTTTTTCAGTCGGCGAAGTCGTGTTTAATACTGCCTTGACGGGCTATCAAGAAATCCTAACTGACCCCTCCTATGCGCGTCAGTTGGTGACCTTGACCTATCCCCACATCGGAAACGTGGGGGTCAACCCGGAAGATCAAGAGTCCGATCGAATTCATGCGGGCGGTTTGATTATCCGCGACTTGCCGTTTGCACACAGTAATTTCCGCGCCACTCAATCACTGGACAGCTATCTGAAAACCGAGGGCGTGGTGGGTATTTCAGACATTGATACTCGAAAGCTGACGCGAATTCTCCGTGAAAAGGGCGCGCAGGCGGGTGTGATTATGGCTGGTGAGGCTGCTTGCTCTGAAGCCGGTATTGCAGAAGCCAAAGCGGCCCTGGCTGCTTTCCCTGGGTTGGCGGGAATGGACTTGGCAAAAGAAGTGACGGTGGCGTCGCCATACACCTGGACCGAAGGTTCTTGGAAGTTGGGCGAGGGGCATCCGACCATCGAAAACACGCCGTACCATGTGGTGGCCTATGATTTCGGAGTGAAGCGCAATATTCTGCGGATGTTGGCCGATCGGGGATGCCGATTGACCGTCGTGCCTGCGCAAACGCCGGCTGCTGAGGTGCTCGCGATGTCTCCTGACGGGGTCTTTTTATCAAACGGCCCCGGCGACCCAGAACCCTGTACGTATGCCATTGACGCGATCCAAGCCATCTTGGAAGCCGATATCCCAGTATTCGGAATCTGTTTGGGGCATCAATTGTTGGGCCTAGCCTCGGGCGCAAAGACCATCAAAATGAAATTCGGACACCATGGGGCCAATCATCCGGTGCAGGATTTAGGCACCGGTGAGGTGATGATCACCAGTCAAAACCACGGTTTTGCGATCGATGATTCGACCCTGCCGAATCACCTAAAAGCGACTCACAGATCGCTGTTTGACCAGTCATTGCAAGGCATCGCTCGCACAGACAAGGTGGCGTTTAGCTTCCAGGGTCACCCAGAGGCCAGTCCCGGTCCGCACGATGTGGCACCGCTGTTTGATCAATTTATTGCTGCCATGGAGGCTCGCTAATGCCAAAACGTACCGATCTTGAATCCATCTTGATCATTGGCGCGGGCCCAATTGTCATCGGTCAGGCGTGTGAATTCGATTATTCCGGTGCGCAGGCCTGTAAGGCGCTTCGTGAGGAGGGCTATCGAGTTATTTTGGTGAACTCGAACCCTGCAACCATTATGACCGATCCCGCCATGGCAGATGCGACCTACATCGAGCCGATTCGTTGGCAGTCGGTTGCTAAAGTCATTGAGAAAGAGCGTCCGAGCGCGCTCCTGCCGACCATGGGTGGTCAAACCGCACTGAACTGTGCGCTCGATTTGGACCGGGAAGGCATTCTGGAGAAGTTTGGCGTTCAGATGATCGGTGCCAATGCGGATGCCATCGATAAGGCCGAAGACCGAGATCGGTTTGATAAGGCCATGAAAGCCATTGGTCTGGAAACGCCCAAGAGCCACATTGCGCACACCATGGACGAAGCCCGTGCGGCTGCGGCAGATCTTGGATTTCCGTGCATCATCCGCCCGTCGTTCACCATGGGTGGGTCCGGTGGCGGCGTGGCCTATAACCGCGAAGAATTTGAAGAAATCTGTGAGCGTGGCCTGGATTTATCCCCCACCAACGAGTTGCTGATCGATGAATCACTGCTTGGCTGGAAAGAGTATGAGATGGAAGTGGTCCGTGACCGAAAGGACAACTGCATCATCGTCTGCTCCATCGAAAACTTTGACCCGATGGGGGTGCACACAGGGGACTCCATCACCGTCGCGCCGGCGCAAACCCTGACCGATAAGGAATATCAAATCATGCGAAATGCATCGATTGCGGTATTGCGTGAGATCGGTGTAGAGACCGGGGGCAGTAACGTGCAGTTTGCGGTGAATCCGGACACTGGCCGTTTGGTAGTCATCGAAATGAACCCGCGGGTCTCTCGGTCGTCGGCACTCGCATCTAAAGCGACGGGATTCCCGATTGCCAAAGTGGCTGCGAAGCTGGCGGTTGGCTATACGCTCGATGAGTTGGCGAACGACATCACAGGGGGCGCGACGCCCGCCTCTTTTGAGCCGTCGATTGACTATGTGGTCACCAAAGTGCCTCGGTTCACCTTTGAAAAATTCCCACAGGCAGACAGTCGCCTAACCACACAGATGAAATCGGTCGGGGAGGTGATGGCCATTGGCCGGTCGTTCCAAGAGTCGATGCAAAAAGCACTCAGAGGTCTTGAGATTGGCGTGTCTGGGTTTGATCCGCAGTATGAATGGGATACCGAAGAGGCGGTTCAGGCGATGCGTCATGAGCTAGCGAATCCCGGCCCCCGCAGACTGTGGTGTGTGGCCGATGCATTCCGAAGCGGTATGAGCGTCGAAGAGTTATACCAAGTCTCGAAAATCGACCCTTGGTTCTTGGCACAAATTGAGGACTTGATTTGGGAAGAAACGCGCCTGTCGGAAATGGCGTTGTCGGACTTGGATCGTGACGGGCTGTGGCGTTTGAAGCGAAAAGGCTTCTCCGACAAGCGGCTGGCGACACTTCTTGATGTGTCTGAAAAAGAGCTGCGAGAGCGTCGACTGAAGCTGGATGTGCGTCCTGTGTACAAGCGGGTCGATACCTGTGCGGCTGAATTTGCCACGCCAACTGCGTACATGTACTCGACCTACGAGGAAGAGTGTGAGGCCAGTCCGTCCACCCGCGACAAAATTATGGTGCTGGGCGGCGGCCCCAACCGGATTGGTCAGGGTATCGAGTTCGATTATTGCTGTGTGCACGCGGCTTTTGCGATGCGCGAAGACGGCTATGAAACGATTATGGTCAACTGCAACCCAGAGACCGTATCCACCGATTACGATACCTCGGATCGACTGTTCTTTGAGCCGGTGACTTTGGAAGATGTATTGGCCATTGTCGATCTGGAGAAGCCCAAGGGCGTGATCGTGCAGTTTGGCGGTCAAACACCTTTGAAGCTGGCGCGAGATCTCGAAGCGGCCGGTGTCCCGATCATCGGCACCTCGCCGGAAGCGATTGATCGGGCTGAGGATCGGGAGCGGTTCCAGCAGATGGTGCAGCGCCTAGGACTTCGTCAGCCTGCTAATGCCACGGCACGCAGTTTGGAAGAAGGCCTGTTGCTGGCTGAGCAGTTAGGTTTCCCCTTGGTGGTTCGTCCAAGCTATGTGTTGGGCGGCCGTGCCATGGAGGTGGTATCGAATCTCACCGAATTGAAACGGTATCTGCAGGATGCTGTGGTCGCCAGTGATGATTCACCCGTGTTGCTGGATCGGTTCTTAGATCCGGCCATCGAAGTGGATGTGGATGCGGTCAGTGACGGTGATCAGGTGGTGATTGGTGCCATCATGGAGCACATCGAACAAGCCGGTGTCCACTCCGGAGACTCGGCCTGTTCGTTGCCTCCATACAGCTTACCCATGGCGATTCAGGACGAGATCCGCGAACAAGTCATTAAAATGGCGCGTGAGCTGAATGTGGTCGGTTTGATGAACGTGCAAATGGCGGTTCAAGGGACCGATGTGTATGTGATTGAGGTCAATCCGCGCGCGTCACGGACTGTCCCCTTTGTGTCGAAATGCATTGGCTTATCACTCGCGAAAGTGGCGGCTCGGTGCATGGCGGGTACATCGCTGTCAGATCAGGGTGTGACGCGTGAGCGCATCCCGCCATTTTACAGTGTCAAAGAGTCGGTGTTCCCCTTTGCCAAGTTCCCGGGGGTCGATCCGATCTTGGGGCCAGAGATGAAATCAACCGGCGAGGTCATGGGGACTGGGGACAGCTTTGATGAAGCCTTTGCCAAGGCGCACGCCGCTGCAGGGGATCGATTGCCGAAAGTAGGCACTGCCTTTATTTCGGTTCGCGACGCTGACAAGCCTCGTGCGGCGACCCTGGCAAGAACCCTGTTGGAGATGGATTTCTCATTGGTGGGCACCCGCGGCACCTGCGATTATTTGGCCGAGCATGGCATCCCATGCGAGCGCGTTAACAAGGTACTTGAGGGCCGTCCTAATATCGTGGATATGATCAAAAACGACGCCATTGCGTTTATTGTGAATACCACCGAGGGTCGCCAAGCGATTACAGACTCCGCCACGATTCGCCGTTCGGCATTGCAGGCTAAGGTGTGCTATACCACGACCTTAGCGGGCGGTGAGTCTATTGTTCGGGCATTAAAGTTTGGTGATGAGCGTGATGTGCGTCGATTGCAGGATTTGCACCAGCGCGTTGAGCTAAGTGAGCAAGAGAAATCATGAATAAAATTCCGATGACCAAGCAGGGCGAAGAGGCGCTGCGTGCTGAGCTGTCGCGTTTGAAGCAGGTGGAGCGTCCGCGCATCATTCAAGCGATTGCAGAGGCTCGAGAGCACGGTGACCTTAAGGAAAACGCGGAATACCATGCGGCGCGTGAGCAGCAAGGGTTTTGTGAAGGTCGGATTAAGGACATCGAGGCCAAGTTGTCGCATGCGCATGTCATCGATATTTCGCAGATTGAAAACAGTGGCAAGGTGATCTTTGGGGTGACCGTGACCTTGATTAATCTCGATTCCGATCAGGAAGTGACCTATCAGATCGTGGGCGAAGACGAAGCCGATGTAAAAGGCGGCAAGCTTTCAGTCACCTCGCCGATAGCGCGGGCTTTGATCGGAAAAGAAGTGGGTGATGAGGTCAATGTCACCACGCCCGGTGGCATCGTCTCCTATGAGATCGATGCCGTCGAGCATCTCTGATTAGAGCGGTCGGATTAAGTTCGACAGACGAGGGTTTGGGCGTTCAGCGGCGCGAAACAAAAGCGCCATGGCGCCGGTGGATTGGACGCAATGGGCACCGGTCTCGGCACACAACGAATCAATTAACACCTTGCGCGTATCGCGTTCAGCGCGCACTTTGATCTTAATCAGTTCGTGGTCGTTCAGGGCGCGGTTCAGTTCTTCAAGAAGACCTGTCGACATGCCTTGATCACCCACCAGTACAATCGGTTTAAGATGATGTCCGATCGCCCGCATCTGCTTTTTGCGTTCTGGCGTTAACATAGGTGTCTCCATTAACAGGGCGCGCGAGTCTAGAGCAAAACATGGCACGATCCAAGTCCAGTGGACGATGGTTGAAAGAACATTTTGATGACCCTTATGTGCAAAAAGCGCAGGCAGAGGGTCGCCGGTCGCGGGCGAGCTTCAAGTTGGAAGAGGTTCAAGCACGCGACCATTTGATTAAACCCGGTCAGGTGGTGGTGGATCTTGGGGCTGCGCCTGGCGGTTGGACCGAGCTCGTTTCCCAGTGGACAGGCCCTACTGGGCGTGTGTTTGCGCTCGATATTTTGCCGATGGATTCCATCGCCGATGTCGAGATATTGCTGGGTGACTTTACTGAGGAGTCGGTCCTGAATGCTTTAATGGCCGAGCTCGACGGCCGTGATGTGGATGTGGTGTTGTCGGATATGGCGCCGAACATGTCGGGTAACAAATCCGTGGATCAGCCCAGGGCCATGTATCTGTGTGAGCTGGCTCTTGATTTCGCTCGGACCACCCTAGTGCCTGGGGGCTCTTTCTTTATCAAAGTCTTCCATGGCGAGGGATTTGATGAATTTTTACAGGAACTTCGGCACGATTTTCAGGTCGTAAAGACACGAAAGCCTGAAGCCTCTCGGTCGCGAAGTCGAGAAACCTACCTCCTCGCAACCGGCTTTCGCGGGCAGTGATCCGTTGAATCTGGGTGTAATGCCCAAATAAACCACGCTATAGTGAGGTGTTCAGGCGCCTCTGAAGGAATGGAGAAAACCATGGCAAGAAATTTGGTTCTTTGGTTGGTGATTGCGGCAGTTTTGTTGACCGTATTCAATAACTTTAGCGTGGAAACGCAGTCGCAGCAGGTGAACTATTCTCAGTTTGTGGAAGAGGTGAACCGGGATCAAATTCGCCGCGTTGTGATTGACGGGCAAACCATTACCGCGACCCGTTCTAATGGCGATATGTTCGAGACAGTGCGTCCCACGGTGGATGATCCGCGTTTGATGGACGATTTGATTCAGCACAATGTGGTGGTTGAGGGTCGTCGTCCTGAACAGCAGTCCATTTGGATGCAGCTATTGGTTGCCGCGTTCCCCGTGTTGATCATTCTGGCGATTTTTATGTTCTTTATGCGCCAGATGCAGGGCGGCATGGGTGGCGGCCGTGGTGGTCCGATGTCCTTTGGTAAGTCAAAGGCCCGTTTGATTAGCGAAGACCAAATTAAAACGACCTTTGCCGATGTGGCGGGTTGTGATGAGGCCAAAGAAGACGTGGCCGAGTTGGTTGAGTTTTTGAAAGACCCAGGCAAATTCCAGCGCCTCGGCGGTCGCATCCCTCGTGGTGTACTCATGGCCGGTCCTCCCGGAACCGGTAAGACGTTGCTGGCTAAAGCAATTGCCGGCGAAGCCAAAGTGCCATTCTTCACCATCTCAGGTTCGGACTTTGTCGAAATGTTCGTGGGTGTGGGTGCGTCCCGTGTTCGCGACATGTTTGAGCAAGCGAAGAAACAGGCGCCATGCATCATCTTCATCGATGAGATTGATGCGGTCGGCCGTCAGCGAGGCGCAGGTTTAGGGGGTGGACACGACGAGCGTGAGCAGACTCTGAACCAGCTTTTGGTTGAGATGGACGGATTTGACGTCAACGATGGGGTGATCGTGATTGCGGCTACCAACCGTCCGGATGTGCTCGACCAAGCGTTGTTGCGTCCCGGTCGTTTTGATCGCCAGGTGGTGGTCGGACTGCCGGATATTCGCGGCCGTGAGCAGATCCTTAAGGTGCACATGCGTAAGGCGCCTGTGGCTCCTGAAGTTGATCCTGCGTTGATTGCGCGTGGAACCCCTGGCTTCTCGGGTGCCGATCTGGCCAACCTGGTGAACGAGGCTGCATTGTTTGCCGCGCGTCAGAATACTCGGGTCGTGGCCATGAGCCATTTCGAGCAGGCGAAAGACAAGATCATGATGGGCGCTGAGCGGAAGTCCATGGTGATGAAAGAGTCGGAAAAGCGGAATACGGCATTTCACGAAGCCGGCCACGCGATTGTGGGTCGGTTAATGCCAGAACATGATCCCGTGTACAAAGTGTCGATTATTCCGCGCGGTCGTGCGCTCGGTGTCACGATGTTCTTGCCAGAAGAGGACAAGTACAGCCACTCCAAGCGCGGCTTGTTGAGTCAAATTTGTTCACTCTATGGTGGACGAATCGCCGAAGAATTGACGCTTGGTGCGGAAGGCGTCACGACCGGGGCGTCTAACGATATCCAACGGGCGACTACCATTGCTCGGAATATGGTGACCAAATGGGGTCTGTCTGAAAAGATGGGTCCGCAGATGTACGACGAGGAAGACAACGAGCCCTTCTTGGGCCGTTCGATGAGCCGCCCAGCGAATGGTCAGTCAGACGACACGGCGCGAATGATTGATGAGGAAGTGAAGGCGATTCTGTCCTCCTGTTATGAAAAAGCGAAGCAGACCCTTGTCGATAACATGGATAAGTTGCATTTGATGGCGGATGCATTGATGGAGTATGAGACCATCGATGCGAAGCAGATCGATGAGATTATGGAAGGCAAGCGTCCGGGCCCGCCTGAGGGATGGGACGATCGTAACAAGCCAGAAGGTGGACAGCCTGAAGCCCATGACGATCTGAAAGAAGCAGACGATCAAGGCCGTCCGGCATCGGATGCGAGCGACGGAACAGCACCCACCTCTTAATGGGCCGAGCTGTTCTTAGTTGGCCAGATTTGGGGCTTAACGGCCCCCAAATCATGGCAGTTCTCAATGTGACCCCCGATTCATTCTCTGACGGGGGTCGTTTGTTTGATAGCCGCCCTCAGTTGGATCACATCGTGGATCAGGCCGCACTGAGTGTGGCGGAAGGTGCCACCATCCTGGATATTGGCGGTGAAAGCACGCGTCCGGGTGCTGACCCGGTGTCTGAAGATGAAGAGCTGTCGCGCGTCGTGCCGGTGGTGGAGGCGCTGGCCTCTCGATTTGAGGCTGTTTTATCGGTGGATACCTCGACCGCCTCGGTCATGACAGAAGCCGCCCAAGCCGGTGCGCGATTAATCAACGATGTCCGTGCCCTCACTCGCCCCGGCGCTTTAGAGGCGGCTCTTGAGACTGGGTTGCCGGTATCACTGATGCACATGCAGGGCAGCCCGAAAACCATGCAGGACAATCCGGCGTACCATGATCCCGTTGCCGAAGTGAAGGCTTGGTTGCTGGAGCGGGCGGACATCTGTCAGATCGCCGGGATCAAGCGGAATCAAATTTTGATCGATCCAGGCTTTGGTTTTGGGAAAACCCTCGCGCATAATGTCGCGCTGTTTCAGCAGCTGAACCAATTCGTAGAGACGGGGTACCCGTTGGTTGTGGGTGTATCTCGGAAATCGATGATTGGTGAGATAACAGGTCGTCCACTGGCCCAGCGTACGGTAGGCAGTGCCACCGCTGCCGCTATGGCCGCTATGGCGGGTGCTTCCGTGCTTCGAGTTCATGATGTGGCTGAAACGCGAGACGCAATGGCGGTCATGCGGCAATTAACGCAAGGAATGCAACAATGAATCGACAGTATTTCGGAACAGACGGCATTCGCGGTCGAGTGGGTGAAGGCTGCATTACTGCAGACTTTGTATTAAAGCTCGGTTGGGCCTTTGGCCAGAGTGTTCGCGCGCAACATGCCGGACGCCCGCGTGTGGTGATCGGCAAGGACACGCGTCTTTCCGGGTACATGTTTGAGACCGCATTAGAGGCCGGTCTGATTGCGGCAGGTGTGGATCCGGTGATGTTGGGTCCGATGCCGACCCCTGCGATCGCCTATTTAACCCGGACATTTTCAGCCGCCGGCGGCATTGTCATCAGTGCCAGTCACAATGGCTATGAAGACAACGGCATTAAATTCTTCGACGGAGAGGGCAAAAAGCTGCCCGATGCGGTCGAGCTCGAGATTGAGAAATGGCTCGATCAGCCCCTTGCGACCGTGGCCGGTCCACTGTTAGGTCGCGCCTCGCGAGCCAATGATGCAGCAGGTCGTTACATCGAGTTTTGTAAGCACACGCTGCGACTCGGTACCGAGCTCAGGGGGCTAAAGGTGGTTATTGATTGCGCCCATGGTGCCGCTTATCAGGTGGCACCCAAGGTGTTCTCTGAATTAGGTGCTGAGGTCATTGCAATTGGCGTGTCTCCAGACGGCTTAAACATTAACAAAGGGGTCGGGTCGACGGCGCCGGACGCATTGATTGAGGCGGTTGTCTCCAACCAAGCGGATTTGGGTATTGCCTTAGATGGCGATGCTGATCGCGTGGTGATGGTAGATGAGCGCGGGGGTTTGATCGATGGTGACCAGATTCTTTATGTGATCGCAGCATCACGGTCACAACGCGGTCGCATGGAAGGCGGCGTGGTAGGGACGCTGATGACGAATCTGGGTCTTGAGCATGCGCTAGCGGATATGGATATTCCTCTGGTGCGAACGCAAGTGGGAGACCGCTATGTGATTGAGGCCATGGAATCCCACGGATGGCGACTTGGGGGCGAAACCTCGGGCCATATTATCTGTTCCGATTTGACTTCTACCGGAGATGGCTTGGTCGCGGCACTGCAGGTAGTCAATGCGCTTCGGATGTACGGTCAGTCGCTGAGCGAGGCTGTCTCTGGTATGTCGAAGTACCCTCAAATTCTTATCAATGTACCACTGACCTCGAAGGCGCAGTTGGAGCACCCATCGGTTCAGAGTGCGGTGGCTGATGTTGAGTCGAAGTTGCAGTCCAGTGGCCGAGTGGTGTTAAGGCCGAGCGGTACTGAGCCTGTGGTGCGTGTCATGGTGGAGGGGCAAGACCGGGCACTGGTTGAGGCCTCGGCGCAAGCGATTGCGGCATCGGTGGAAAACGCAGCATAAATCGCGTACCTTACGCGCCCGGATTAAAAGCGGTTAGAACATGATCATCGGCAATTGGAAGATGCAGACCACGCGGGACTCAGCGATTGAGTTGGCCGAGTCGATCGCCCGGCAGGCAGATCAGACTGAGACGCCGCTTGGCATTTGCCCTCCGATGATTTGGTTGGATCCGGTGTGCCAGTCGGTCGCAGGTTCCCGGTTGTGGGTCGGCGCACAAGATTGCGTCGGCGATCCTAATGGGGCGCAGACCGGATGTGTGAACGTCGCCATGATCCAAGAAGCAGGGGCGGGGTTTAGTGTGCTAGGTCACTCCGAGCGCCGCGCGCGCTTTGGCGAGACGACGGAACAGTTGCTGCCGGCCATTGCTGCGGTATTGGAAGCGGGCCTGTTTCCGGTGGTGTGCGTCGGGGAGACCTTGGCCGAGCGCGAGCGGGGCGAGGCGCAGACCACAGTAGCCGATCAGTTGGCGCCGCTGTTAACGGCGGGCTTGGACTTAAGCGGTGTGGTGATCGCCTACGAGCCGGTTTGGGCGATTGGAACCGGTTTATCGGCCAGCGCAGACGACATCGATGCGATGCATCATGGTATCCGGTCGGTACTCGGCCGGGAGGACAGTTTGGTGTTATACGGTGGCAGCGTGTCACCGGACTCAGCCAGCGAGGTGTTCTCGTCTGCTGAGGTGTCGGGAGCGCTCGTGGGCGGCGCGTCCCTGAACAGTGAATCATTTGCAGCCATTGTGGCGGCTTGGGAACAGAGATAATGGAAACAGTATTGTTGATTGTGCATGTGTTAATTGCGGTTGCCGTGATTGGCTTGGTTCTCATGCAACAAGGTAAAGGTGCCGATGCGGGTGCCTCCTTTGGCGGCGGCGCCTCACAAACCGTATTCGGCTCAGCCGGTTCGACGGGGTTTATGGTGAAGTTGACCGGAGGCTTGGCCGCGTTGTTTTTTGTGACCAGTTTGGCATTGGCGGTGATTGCTAAAAATAAAGCGGTCACAGCAGGACAGGTGGGTTTGCCCCAGGTTGAAATGCCGAGCGCAGATGGGTCAGGCGCCGCACCGGGCGCGCCCAAAACCGTCGATTGATTTCTTGATTTTTAAGGCGCAGGTCTTTAACCTGCGCGTCCCCTGCCGAAGTGGTGAAATTGGTAGACACGCTATCTTGAGGGGGTAGTGAGCATAGCTCGTGCCGGTTCAAGTCCGGCCTTCGGCACCATTTTTCTTCCGCGGTATCCCGCTCGCAAAACGGTCAGTGAATCGTTAATCTCTCCACGCTGTCTTGTACGGAGTGCTCATGGCAAAACCAGGAAACCAAGGCTTGACCCGGGTGATTAAAGCGGCTGGGTATTCTGCCAAAGGATTTAAAGCGGCTTGGAAGTACGAATCGGCGTTCCGGCAAGAAGTCGTTCTAGCCTGCGCATTGACTCCATTTGCCTTTTGGCTCGGTCGAACGCCTGTTGAAGTCGCACTGTTAGTTGCGACATTGCTCGGTGTGGTCATTGTGGAATTACTGAATTCAGCGGTCGAGGCAGTTGTGGATCGAGTCGGTGATGAGCCTCATACGCTGTCAGGTCGTGCCAAAGATTTGGGTTCGGCGGCTGTCTTTGTGTCGCTGTGCCTCACAGTCATCGTTTGGGGTGCGGTGTTATTTGATCGATTGACTTAGTCAATATTGACGTTTGTCAGGCATTAGACCCTTACCCCGTTGAATTGGAATCCGCCTCTGCATAGACTCATCTTCCGGTTCAAAACCGGGTTATTCATAAAAATAGAAAATCCCAAGGAGGTCAGACTATGTTGACCATCAAGCGTCTCGGTCGACGCAGTTTTGAAGTATTTAGAGACGGTAGGCCCGTGGGAATCGTTCGTTTCCTAAAAGGGCTGCAGCAATGGAGCTTCCGTCCATACCCAGCCCCTGGCAGAGAGGCTGAAGCATTAGAGCGGCGCGACAGTGTGCTTCGCAATTTACTGTGCGGCCCAGGAGAGCGCTGTACTGTCGATCGGAGCGTTCACGCCTAGTCATTGATTTTTGGGCTGTCCCTCGTCATACTACTGCCACTTTTGACGAGGGGGCCTTGATGAAGCTGCGTTTCATCGATGGCAGTGAAAAGTGAATACGCAGGCCGAGACCCCGTTTTGGGGTTTTTTCATTTTTGGCAGATCAAAAAATGACACCGAAGCAACAACAACTGTTTGACATGCTTGCCCCAACCGTTCGGGCCGAGGGTCTTGAGTTGTGGGCGATCGAAATCATCGGGCGAGCCAATCGCGCGACGCTTCGGTTGGTGATTGATCACCCAGAACGGCCGGTTAGCGTTGAAGACTGCGAGACGGTCAGCCGGCAGGTATCCCGTATTTTGGATGTTGAGGATCCATTGCCGGAGCGATACACCTTAGAAGTGTCGTCGCCCGGGATTGAACGGTCACTGCATGAGTTGTCGCACTTTGAGCGATTCATCGGCTACTTAGCGAAGATCAAACTCAAAGTCCCCTTCGAGCGGAGAAAGAATTTCACTGGCGTGATCGTCAGTGTTGAAAATCAGTCGGTGTGTATACAGCAGGACGAAACCGAATATGAGTTTCCGATTGAGCACATCGAGCGTGGACAATTGATCGTGGCAGATGTCACAGAGGCAGGCGGAAGCAAGCATGGGAAGTAAGGAAATTCTTCAGGTCGTTGAGCTTTTTTCAAATGAAAAAGGCATTCCGAAGAGTGTGGTTTTTGAAGCGATGGAACAGGCGTTGGCCACGGCGACTCGTAAGCGTTATGAGGACGAGGAAGCCGACATCCGAGTCACCATCGATCGTGCGACCGGTGAGTACGAAACTTTCCGCCGTTGGGTTGTTGTGCCAGACGATCATTTGGCCATTTTGGGTTCTGAGTTAACCACTGAAGAAGCGCATGAAATTGATCCTGCTCTCAAGGTGGGTGACGTGCGGGAGATCCCAGTGGAATCGGTTGAATTTGGCCGGATCGAGGCGCAAACCGCCAAGCAGGTTATCGTTCAGAAAGTACGTGAAGCAGAACGTGAGAAAGTCGTGGCTGACTATGAAAGTCGCCTGCACACATTGATCAATGGCTCGGTCAAGAAAGTGACTCGAGATGCGATCATTGTGGATTTGGGTGGCTCTGCGGAAGCCTTATTGCCGCGTGAAAATCTGATTGGCCGTGAAATTTTCCGGGTGAATGATCGTATCCGCGCCATCTTGCACGAAATCCGTGCAGAAGGTCGCGGCCCGCAACTGATCTTGTCCCGGAAAGCACCGGAATTTTTGATCGAATTGTTCAAGATCGAAGTACCTGAAATTGCTGAGGAAACCATCGAGATTCGAGGTGCCGCGCGTGACCCAGGACTTCGTGCAAAGATCGCGGTTAAGACCAATGACGGTCGAATCGATCCTGTGGGCGCATGCGTCGGGATGCGCGGCTCGCGTGTCCAAGCGGTCTCTAACGAATTGAATGGTGAACGAGTCGACATCGTATTGTGGGACGACAACCCTGCGCAGTTGGTGATCAATGCCATGGCGCCGGCTGAAGTCTCATCGATTGTGATGGATGAAGACAATCGCTCAATGGATGTGGCCGTTACAGAAGACAATCTTGCCCAAGCGATTGGTCGGGGCGGACAGAACGTACGCTTAGCGTCTGAGCTGACTGGCTGGAAGCTCAACGTGATGAGTGAAGAGCAAGCGGAAGAGCGCCAAGAGGCTGAAGCTGAGAAGCTTCTCAACATGTTCATGGTTCGTTTGGATGTGGACGGAGAATTGGCTCAGGTGCTCGTGGACGAAGGTTTCACTTCCGTCGACGAAGTGGCCTATGTGCCTCTAGATGAGATGTTGGCGATCGACGGCTTTGATGAAGATCTGGTCGAGACACTGCGTGCACGCGCACGTGACGTGTTGTTAACAGCCGCGCTAGCAGGCGATGAGTCGCGCGAGCCACAAGACGACCTATTGACGATGGAAGGCATGACACCGGGACTTGCTTATCAATTGGCGGATCGCGGCGTGTGCTCAATGGAAGATTTAGCAGAACTGTCAGTGGATGAGCTGACGGAAATTGACGGCGTAGACGAAGCGTCGGCAGCTGCTCTGATTATGAAGGCGCGCGAACCTTGGTTCGCCACGGATGACGTAGACGCCGAAACACCTAGCGAACAGGAGTAAATTTTGTCGCAATCGACCGTAAAACAGCTGGCATCTTTAGTTGGGATATCCGCTGAACAACTGCTTTCACAAATGTCCGATGCAGGCATTTCGAAAAGCTCAACCGACGACGTGGTCACGGATGAGGAAAAGCAGGCATTGCTGGCACACATTCGCTCAGGCCAAACGCGTGTAGCGACGGAGCCGGCTAAGGTAACCCTGCGCCGTAAGTCCACCTCAACTGTGAAAACAGGATCTGGGGCGGTGAATATCGAAGTTCGTAAGAAACGGACGTACGTCCACCGTGACACCACGGCAGAAGCTGAGAAACAGCGGCAGTTAGAAGAAACGCGTGAGCGGGAGCTGAAAGAAGCGGAAGCGCGAGCGCAGGCTGAGGCGGCTGCCAAAGAGGCTGCGGCAGCAGAACCTGAGAGCACGCCAGCGGCCGAAGTGCCTGTTGATCTGCCTCCAGTCGATGTGGTGCCGGTCGATGTGTTGCCTGATCCTGTGAAAGAAGGGGATGGCAAACGACATAAAAAAGAAACGCATGCTCGTCGCGAGCGCGATAACGACGACGGTCCTCGGCGCCACGGCAAGCCGACCGGCAAGCGGGATGAAAAGCGCACCGTGGATCTGGCCGACGATGGCCGGGGTCCAAAGATGCGTGGCAAAAGGAAGCCAGGCAAGGCAGCAGAAGAGTTGTCCTCGCATCGCTTTGAAAAGCCGGCTGCCCCGATCGTCCGTGAGGTGAAGATTTCAGGGCCGGTGACAGTGGCTGAGTTGGCCAGTCAAATGGCCGTGAAGTCCGGCGAACTGATTAAAGTGCTCATGAAGATGGGCGTGATGGCGACTATTAACCAAGTGCTCGACGAAGACACTGCAGTATTGGTGGTCGAAGAGATGGGTCACAAGATTGAAGTGGTTGCTGATGATGCGCTCGAACAGTCGGTGAAAATCGAATTTGACGAAGTCAAAGGCGAGAAAAAGCCACGAGCCCCGGTGGTGACCGTAATGGGTCACGTAGACCACGGCAAGACGTCCTTGTTGGATCGGATCCGGAAAGCGCGCGTTGCCGCAGGTGAAGCGGGCGGTATTACGCAGCATATCGGTGCTTACCATGTAAACACCGACAACGGCATGATCACCTTTATTGATACGCCCGGTCACGCGGCTTTCACCAGCATGCGCGCTCGCGGTGCTCAGGTGACCGATGTCGTGGTATTGGTTGTGGCAGCCGATGACGGTGTGATGCCGCAGACGGAAGAGGCGGTTCAGCATGCGAAAGCAGCAGGCGTCCCCGTGGTGGTTGCGATCAATAAAATCGACAAAGCCGAAGCCGATCCAGACCGTGTGAAAAATGAGTTGGCCAGCCGGGATGTGATTCCAGAGGATTGGGGCGGTGATACGCAGTTCATCCCCGTGAGCGCTCATTCCGGTCAGGGTATCGACAGTCTGTTGGATGCGATTCTGCTTCAGGCGGAACTGCTCGAGCTCTCTGCCGTTCATGAAGGGCCTGCCCGTGGTGCTGTGATTGAGTCTCGTCTTGATCGTGGTCGTGGTCCGGTGGCTACGGTGCTGGTTCAAAACGGTTCATTGAAGGTAGGCGATGCCATTTTGGTGGGTGAGCAAGTCGGCCGAGTTCGAGCGCTGGTTGATGAGAATGGCAAGCAAACCAAAGAGGCTGGCCCATCAATCCCAGTTGAAATTCTAGGTTTGTCTGGAACGCCCGATGCCGGCGATGAACTCTTGGTACTCGAGAGTGAGCGGAAGGCAAGAGAGGTGGCTGAGTTCCGTGCCACACGGTCTCGCGAAAATGAGCACAAGCGTCAGCAAGCAGCTAAGTTGGATCAAATGTTTGCCAACATGGAAGCGGGCGAAGTCGCCAACCTCAATTTGGTATTGAAGACAGACGTACGCGGCACATTGGAAGCCCTGTCCGCGGCCCTTCTCAAGCTTGCGACGGATGAGGTTCGAGTGAACATCATCGCGTCAGGTGTGGGCGGTATCACAGAGTCTGATGCGACACTCGCATCCAGTACGGGTGCGACCATCATGGGCTTTAACGTGCGGGCCGATGCCGGTGCACGCCAGGTGATCGAGCGCGACGGCGTCGAACTTCGCTACTACAGTGTGATTTACGACATAGTCGATGACGTCAAAGCGGCTATGTCGGGTCTCTTGGCGCCCGAGCTTCGTGAAGAGATTGTTGGGGTGGCAGAGGTTCGTGATGTGTTTAATTCACCCAAATTCGGTCAGATTGCCGGATGTATGGTGGTTGAGGGCATCGTGTACCGAAATAAGAAAATCCGCGTGTTACGAGACAACGTGGTGATCTATGAAGGTGAGCTCGAGTCACTGCGTCGCTTCAAAGACGACGTCGCTGAGGTACGTAACGGTACCGAGTGTGGTATCGGTGTGAAGAATTACACAGATGTCCGTCCCGGCGACAAAATCGAAGTGTTCGACGTGCGCGAAGTGGCTCGTCAGATCTAATGCCTGCTGAGTTCAGTCGTACACAACGCTTGGGTGAGCAAATCCAAAGAGATTTGGCGATGCTCATCCAGCGTGAACTCAAAGACCCTCGGTTGGGCATGATCACCGTGAACTTCGTGGAGTTGTCCAAGGATTTGGCCTACGCGGACGTGAACGTAACCGTGCTGGTGGCCGATGACAGCGAAGAAAAAATCGTGCAAAGCATGACGGTGTTGAATGAGGCAAAAACTTTTCTGCGAACCTTGCTCGGTCGCGGGTTAAAGATCCGAAAAGTGCCGCATTTGAGATTTCACTACGATGACTCGTTAAAGCGCGGTGCTCATATCAATGCCTTGATTCATAAGGCACTTAAAAATACCCCGGACGAATAATGGCGAGGCGCAAAAAAGGGCGTCCTCTGCATGGCATCTTAGTGGTCGATAAGCCCAAAGGCATTTCCTCGTCCTTTGTCGTCAATCGACTCAAGCGCAGACTCAACGCACAAAAAGCAGGGCATACCGGAGCGTTGGATCCCATGGCGACGGGTGTCTTGCCGGTGGTATTGGGTGAGGCGAGTAAGTACAGCCAATACGGGTTGGATGCCGATAAGGCCTACGAGGCCACGATCCAGTTTGGTCAGGCCACCAGCACCCTAGACGCTGACGGTGAGGTCATTGAGGAAGTTTCGGTTCACCCGTTCGATGCCGTAGAGATTGAGTCCGCTTTAGTCGGCCATCGGGGCGCTATTGAGCAATTGCCGCCCCTTGTCTCTGCGCTCAAGCAAGACGGCCGCCGCTGGTACGATTTGGCGCGTCAGGGGGTTGAGATTGAGCGCACGCCACGACCGGTCGAGATCTACGAGCTGACGCTAACGCACTACGATGCCACCTCACACACGCTGTCTTTTTTTGTCCGTTGTTCTAAAGGCACTTATATCCGAAGCCTCGCCGAGTCGATTGCGAAGGCGTTAGGCACCTTGGGTCATTTGTCGGCGCTCCGTCGGGTGGACGCTGGGGGTCTGACGTTGACCGACGCCCATGCCTTGGCCGATTGTGAAGCACGCTTAGAGTCCGATGAGACCGGCTGCGATGCCTGGATACTCCCGATCGATGGATTGGTGGCTCATTTTCCGAAGATGGAATTTGATGCAAATGACTGCATGACATTGATTCATGGGCAAAAACTTCTCGGTCGAGGCCAAGAGTTATGCCATACTATGCGCGCGTATTTGCAGGGCGGTGGATTTATTGGGCTGGTATCAGCCGATGAGTCTGGAACCATCCGCGCGAAACGCATGTTATCTCCGGTCGCTGCTGGCATGCGTGGCGATTCGGGATTTGGGCCGTTAGGGTCGGGCATGCCAGACAAGGAGTGAAAACATGGCTCTATCAGTTGAGCAAAAAGCGAACATCGTTGAAAAGTTTGGCCGCGGCGAAAACGACACAGGATCACCTGAGGTGCAAGTGGCGTTGTTGACTGCCAATATCGAAGCGCTGCAGGGGCACTTTAAAAAGAACATCCATGACCATCATAGCCGTCGTGGTTTGATTCGGATGGTGAACCAGCGTCGTAAGTTGCTTGATTACTTGAAGTCGAAAGATCTGAACAGATATGCCGCCCTGATCAAGGAGCTTGGTCTGCGCCGCTAATCGGTTCAAAAACAAGAACGGCCCTTCGGGGCCGTTCTTGCGTTTTAGCTGGATGGGATCCAGCATGTTGGAAGTAGGAAATAATGGAAAAGCAAATCGTACAATTTCAGTTCGGCGGGCAGGATGTCACGCTGGAAACCGGTGCCATTGCGCGCCAAGCCACAGGTGCTGTGGTCATCACTATGGGGGATACACAGATCCTCGCCACCGTGGTCGGCGCCAAGAACGTCAAGCCCGGTCAGAATTTCTTCCCACTGTCAGTGCACTATCAGGAAAAGACCTATGCGGCTGGGAAAATCCCAGGCGGCTACTTCAAGCGTGAAGGGCGTCCAACCGAAAAAGAAACGCTGACATCGCGACTCATTGACCGTCCGATTCGCCCTCTGTTCCCAGATGGGTTTATGAACGAAGTGCAGGTGGTGCTGACGGTGATGTCGGCCTCAAAGACTCACGATGCGGATATCGCAGGCATGTTGGGTGCGTCAGCCGCATTGGCGATTTCTGGCATCCCATTCAACGGTCCGCTAGGCGCGGCCCGTGTTGGCTTCTCTGAAGACGGCCAGTACATGTTGAACCCCTCGTTCGAGCAGCT
Organism: Litorivicinaceae bacterium; assembly: GCA_965659195.1. GTDB lineage: Bacteria > Pseudomonadota > Gammaproteobacteria > Pseudomonadales > Litorivicinaceae > HIMB30. The sequence continues at coordinate 34,298 of CBFHVZ010000004.1, read as the reverse complement.
GTCGGAATCACGTCTCGATATGGTGGTCGCGGGAACGAAAGACGCAGTACTGATGGTGGAATCTGAAGCGGACGAGCTGACGGAAGACCAGATGTTGGGTGCGGTGATGTTTGCACACCGTGAATTCCAAGTGGCGGTTGATGCCATTGGTGATTTCCAAGCGAAGTTTGGTAAAGAAGCCTGGTCTTGGGAGCCTCCTGCCATTGACGAAGCGCTGTTAGGTCAGATCAAAGCGGACTATCAGCCACGTATCGTTGAGGCGTACCAAATCTCTGAAAAGATGGTGCGGTACACCGCATTGGGTGAAATCCGTAGCGAAGCCATCGCTGCATTAGGTGGCGCTGAGGGCGAGAAGGCGGAAGCCGTATCTGAGCTATTCAGCAAAGTCGAAAAAGACGTGGTTCGGGGTCGTGTGATTCAAGGTTTACCGCGTATTGACGGCCGTGATCAGAAAACGGTGCGTCCGATTCATTGCGAAGTTGGCAAACTGAAGCGTGCGCACGGATCGGCTGTTTTCACCCGCGGTGAGACACAGGCCATCGTTGTGACCACCTTGGGTGCGCTGAAAGAAGCACAAATCATCGACGGCCTGACGGGTGATGAAAAAGACACCTTCATGCTGCACTACAACTTCCCTCCTTACAGTGTGGGCGAAGCCGGCATGATGTCAGGTCCTAAGCGCCGTGAAATCGGCCACGGCCGTCTTGCGCGCCGTGGTGTGTATGCGATGTTGCCCGATGAAGAAACGTTCCCTTACACCATTCGAGTGGTCAGTGAGATCACCGAATCCAATGGATCCTCTTCAATGGCCTCGGTCTGTGGTGCCTCTATGGCCCTGATGGATGCTGGTGTGCCATTGCGCGCGCCTGTGGCAGGTATTGCTATGGGTCTCGTAAAAGAAGATGAAGGCTATGCGGTCTTGACCGATATCTTGGGTGATGAAGATCATTTGGGTGATATGGACTTTAAAGTCGCGGGCTCGTCGGACGGTATTACCGCGTTGCAGATGGATATTAAAATCCAAGGCATCACTGAAGAAATCATGCGCGTTGCCCTAGCTCAGGCTCAGGATGCGCGTCTGCATATCCTAGGTGAGATGAACAAAGTCATCGGTGAAGCGCGTGACGAAGTGGCGGATACAGCGCCTCGCACCTACAGCTTCCGCATCGATCCAGACAAGATCCGTGAGGTGATTGGTAAGGGCGGCGCTGTGATCCGAAACATCTGTGAGACCTCAGGCGCGACGGTAGACCTCGAAGACGATGGTTTGGTACGCGTCTATGCAGAAACTAAGGATGCGGCACAGAAAGCCATTTCTATGATCGAGGCGATCACAGCCGAAGCGGAAATTGGCGGTGTGTACAAAGGCAAGGTTGAGCGTATCGTCGACTTTGGTGCCTTCGTTAACATTCTCCCAGGCAAAGACGGTTTGGTTCACATCAGCCAAATCTCTGAAGAGCGGGTTGAAAATGTCGAAGATCACATGAAAGTGGGTGATATTGTGAAGGTGAAGGTATTGGACGTCGACGCACGTGGCCGGATCAAGCTCACCATGAAAGACATGTAATCTCAATTCGATGCATGAAAAACCCCGGCTAGACCGGGGTTTTTTTTACCCTAACTCTACGACGAGATTGTCGATCAGACGGGCTTTACCTAGGCGGGCAGCCACTAAGATGGCCGCACGCTCGGCATCGAGGTAGGGCTTGGTCAGATCGTCCGCGTCTCGGATTTCAAGATAGTCGAGGTCAAAGCCTGCGTTGATCAGTCGGCCCCTTCCTTCACGGAGTGTCGCAGCGACTTGGCTGTCGGCTTTGAGTGCGGCCGCGATATCGCTTAGCGTGGCAAACAACAAAGCGGCTGTTTCTTTTCCCGCGGGGGATAAGTAGGCATTTCGACTGCTCATAGCCAATCCCGAGGGCTCCCGCGTCGTGTCGGCACCGACAATTTGTACGGGGAGCAGCAGGTCTGCCACTAAGGTGCGGATGACCTGCAGTTGTTGGTAATCTTTGTTGCCGAACACTGCGACATCCGGCTGCACGATATTAAGCAGCTTGGTGACCACAGTTGCCACCCCTTTGAAATGACCTGGGCGGTGGTGTCCACACAAAATAGTCGAGAGGCTGGGCACGTCGATCTCGGTATTGACCCCCTTGGGATACATGGCACGCACGCTTGGTGCAAACACGATGTCGCACGCTGTGTCTGTCAATGCATGGCAGTCCACATCGAGTGTACGGGGGTAGGCATCAAAGTCTTCATGCGGCCCAAACTGCATGGGATTCACAAAGATGCTGATCACCACGCAGTCCGCATATTGGCTTGCTGCAGACACGAGATCTAAATGGCCTTGATGAAGGTTGCCCATGGTCGGAACGAAGCCAATCTGCTCGCCTTTAGCGCGACGGGCCTGTAATGCACTCCGCAGTCCGTCGACAGAGGAGATGACTGTGGGTTTATCAGTCGACAAAACAATGCTCCGGGGCTGGGAAAATGCCGTCTTTGACGGCACGATCGTATGCGCTAAATGCCGATTGAATGCTATCGGCGCCTTGCATGAAATTTTTCACGAACCGAGCAGGCTTTCCGGGTGTAATGCCTAAGAGATCATGCATGACCAAGACTTGTCCGGTGCAAGCAGGCCCTGCACCGATTCCAATGACCGGAACCTGAGTGGCGTCCATAATCTGCTCGGTGACTCGATTGGGCACACATTCCAATAAGAGGAGATCGGTTCCTGCCTCATCTAAACGGTGCGCGGCCTCTACCAAGCGTTTAGCAGCCTCGTCGGTCCGCCCCTGTACTTTATAGCCCCCAAACTGATTAACGAATTGAGGGGTTAAACCCAGATGGCAACAGGTGGCGGCGCCCTGGTCTTTAAATAGTCGAACCAAATCGACGAGGTTTGCTCCGCCTTCGATTTTGATGGCATGGGCCCCGGCTTGCATCAGTGCCCTCGCCGAATGCACGGCGTCTTGTGTCGTGGCAGCGGCCATGAATGGCATGTCGCTGACAATGAAGCTATGAGGTGACGCGGCGGCGACGCAGGCAGTGTGATACGCAATATCGTCGACCGTCACCGGCAGTGTGCTGTCGTGTCCTTGCAACACCATGCCTAGTGAATCACCCACTAGAAGCGTGTCGATCCCTGCGTCGGATGCGACCGCACTGAAGCAGGCATCGTATGCAGTGACCATGCTGAATCGAGTGTGATTGGCTCGATGTTGTTTTAGATGGCTCAGTGTCACGCGTCCCATGCAGGTATGTCCTCGGCAATTAGGCGTTCTATGGTTGTTGGATCGTAACGACTTGCGTCAAGTCGGTCACCTGTCGGCGACACCGCCGTTGGTATGAGATCCAAAAGCGGCAAGACCACAAAGGCTCGATTTAGGATTTCCGGATGGGGTATGACCAAGTTCGGTTGTTCGATGTGTTGGTCGCCGTAATAGAGTAGATCGATATCCAGCGTCCTTGGTCCCCAGCGGATCTCTCGAACCCGATGGTGTGCATCCTCAATCGCTTGGCATTGTGTCAATAAAGCATCCGGGGTCAAGGTGGTCAGCCCCCGACAGGCGGTATTGAAGTAGTCAGGTTGGCCGGCTGGCCCAAGCGCTTGGGAGCGATACCAGCCGCCCACCCGCAGGTCAGCTAGACAGTCTTTGAGGGACCGAAGCGCGCTCGATAACTGGGCCAGTGGCTGGTCTAAGTTCGCGCCTAGCCCTAAGTACACCTCAGTGTGCGTTGCCATGACGCCGAGGCCGTCGTTTGGGCTTGCGCCGATTCGTTTCGGGTACTTCATCGCCCGCAGCTTGGATCATTGCGCGACGCTGAGATTCATCTGCGATTTGATATTGCGTCCACCACTCCCCCAGTCCAGGTGCAATCTCACCTGAGCGCTCGCGCAACAGTAAGAAATCATAGCCTGCCCTGAACCTTGGATGTTCTAGGGTGGAGTCCGGACGGCGTCCGTGGCGCTTTTCCAGTTTGGTTTGAAGCTCCCAGATTTCACGGACGGTCGTGGTGAATCGTTTCGGTACCGCAACAAACTGTTGATTGAAGTCGAGTGTCTCGGCGCCGGCAATGATTAGGCTGTTGGAGCGCTCGTGCCCCTCAGCTTCGAGCTCCTGCCATCTGCGATGCACCTGAGGCCAATACAAAGCGGCATACAAAAAAGCCGGTGTCACGCTCTTGCCCTCGGCTAAGCGTGTGTCTGTATTGGTCAAGGCCGCTTGGATCAGCGCCTCGTAATGTGGATCGTCGCCTTCTTTAAGGAGTGCATCGGTTTGCGGGAATAACGGCTTTAAGAGATCGTACTTCACCAACTCCTTGAAGGTGGCTCGTCCATAGCCTGCCTGCAGTAATTTCAGCACTTCGTCAAAAAGTCGCGAGGCAGACACGTCCCTCAACAAGGGGGCTAGTCGACGGATCGGTTCAGCCGTTTCCTCGGAGAGGTTAAGCCCGAGTTTGCCAATAAACCGAATGGCCCGCAGCATGCGAACTGGGTCTTCTCGATAGCGGGTGTCTGCATCCCCAATGATTCGGATGACCTGATCTTCCAAATCATCGTAGCCACCGACAAAGTCGAGGACCTCGTGCGTCTTTGGATTGTAATACAGGGCATTCATGGTGAAGTCGCGACGCACGGCATCGTCCTCGACTGTCCCAAACACATTGTCCCGCACCAGCATGCCTGAGGCATTGGCTTGTTGCAGGTTACTGTTTTGAGCCGAGCCCCTGAAGGTGGTGACCTCAATGATTTCAGCGCCCATGCGAACATGCACGATCTGAAAGCGCCGACCGATCAATCGTGATTTTCTAAAGACCCGTTGAATTTCTTGAGGGCGCGCATTGGTCGCAACATCAAAGTCTTTTGGGTGTTTGCCCAGCAATAAATCGCGGATACCGCCCCCGACGAGGTAGGCCTCGAATCCCGCTCGCTGGAGATCTTCTATGACACGTAGACTGCCAGGCGATAAGTCTCGATGTTCAATCCCATGGTACTCCTGGGCAATGGCGTCTCTAAAGATGTCGATGGATGGATCCCGCCTTTGTGACTTGAACAGTGAAAACAAGCCCTGCTCCTACCGTTAAAACGCGCATGATAGCAGAGCTTGGGCATAAAAAAGGGCCCATAGGGCCCTTTCGAATTACGCAGGAAGTTATTGTTATTGTAAACGCGTTTTAAAATCACCTTTCAGTGTGCAATCTGAACCTCAAGCTATTGTCCATATAACCGGAACCTTCACGCTTAGCGTTGTTATTTTTATCGGTTCCGGGAGACATCGTGTCCCCCCGAAGCACAGTTCTCACAGTGAACCGTGATCTTTACCCGGCCGGCTTATTGTTATGTTTTGACCGTTTCGTTCTTTTTTATTCAAATTATGTCGAACGCATGATTCAGTAAGCAGTTAGCGTGCCAACTTTTCATTTGAATTTTTTATGTTGAAAAACAGTGGCTTGCTGAAATAGTTGTGGGATGTTTCGTCGAAGGTAGTATGGGTAGTTTTGGCAACTCATTACTTTTGGTAACACTCTGTTACCATTTAGCATGCATCTTAAGTCGATGACTCATCCTTTCTACGGGGGATCCCCAGGCGCTGTCTTCGCTCCCAAAGGCTCTTTCGGCTGATGCCTAGACGCTTTGCCAGTTCGGTTTCGCTCATCTGGTCTTGATGGGCGAGCACAAAATGTTGGAAGTAATCTTCCAGTGACATCGAGGGGTTGGCTTCGACGCTGACCCGAGCGGGTGTGCCGTCAAACTGAGGCGTTGCCGGTCGTCCCGTACCTCGTGATATGAGTCCCAAGTCGTCTACCGTAATCGCCGGCCCATCGGACAGCACCACCGCTCGCTCAATGGCATTTTGCAATTCCCGGATGTTACCGGGCCACGGATGAGCTTGCATGGCAGCCCTGGCTTCTGCGTGGAAATGCAATTTGGGACGGTCCATCTGTGCCTTGGAATGTGCGAGAAATGCCTCTGCTAGTAGCAATAGATCGTCGCCTCGCTCTCGGAGTGCGGGGCAATTTAACTGAATCACATTCAAGCGGTAGTACAGGTCTTCGCGGAATTGGCCTTTCTCGACCATATCGAGCAGGTTGCGATGGGTGGCAGCGATGAGCCGGACGTCAACGTGGGTCCGCTCGGTGCTACCCACTCGTCTAATTTCGCCTTCTTGCAATACTCGAAGCAACCGCGCTTGGGCTTCCAGTGGCAACTCACCGATTTCATCCAAGAACAGCGTGGACAAATGCGCGGATTCGATGAGACCGGCTCGATGATCGGTCGCACCGGTGAAGGCGCCTTTCACATGACCAAACAACTCAGCTTCAATGAGTGACTCGGGAATCGCTGCACAGTTCACCGAAATCATCTCTCGATGTTTGCGAGGTGACTGTTGATGGATGGCCTTAGCCACCAACTCTTTACCCGTGCCCGATTCACCACCGATCAGAACAGTAGTATCTAAGGGGGCCACGCGAGTAATTTGCTGTTTGAGTCGCTCCACTGGCGCGGATCGCCCGATCATGGTGCCAGGCTCAAGCGGTGCAGGTCGGTCTTTTAAAGCCCGCTCAATGGTTCGAATTAAATCTTGGTGATCAACCGGTTTGGTTAAGCAGTCAAATGCACCCCGTCGCATGGCCAGGATGCCATGTTGGAGGGATAATTGACTGATCATCACAATGACCGGCGTGTTGCGGTCGGCCGCCTCGATCAGGTCCAGACCGCTGCCATCGGTCAAGCGGTGCTCGACGATCGCGCAATCAATCGAGTCCAGTTGATTTTTTGCATCAGTCAGCGATTCCGAGACGCGCACGTGGTAGCCCGCGTGTTCGAGTCCGATCCGCAATGCTTTTTGAATAATGCTCTCGTCTGTTACAAGAAGTAGCGTAATCACGTGGGGCCGCTCAGTCCTTATTATGACTCTATGCGATAGGTACGGTCGCATACCTTGGAAGCCAGCTCACAGGGTCGCCCAGACTGACAAAGTAATCAATCCAGTCGCGACTATTTGCATGTGCGCTGGGTGTGTTTTTTAGTAGCAGTAGGGTGGCAATGCGATGCAATGTGATACCCGGCTTGGCAGGGTCGACTGGGTCAGCGAAGGTCTGTTTGGATAGTTTGTGGCCAGAGGCGTCTGTCAGGACTGGAAAGTGCCCATACACAGGACTTTCTAAGCCCAAGCATTGAGCCACGAAGCGTTGCATCGGGGTGGATCCAATTAAATCGTGACCTCGGATGACGTGTGTGATGCCGTCGATTGACTCATCGAGGGCGCAGGCTAACTGGTAGGCAAACAGGCCGTCTCGTCGCCGTACGATAAAATCGCCTGGCAGGGCAGAGGTCGTTTCGCCTCGAATCAAATCTGTGAAGTCGGACTGTAACCCCTCAGTATGGATGCGTGTGGCTAGGTTCAGATCAAGGGGCTCACCAAGCCGTGAGCGGCAGGTTCCGGGGTAACCGGTTCGAGGCAGGTCTTTTCGGCTGCAACGGCAGCTGTACAACCGGCCTTGTGCATTTAAAGTATCAAAAGCCTGTTGATAGGCTGCGATGCGTGACGACTGATAATGAGCAGGCGCATCCGCTAAAAGCCCGAAGGCGGTCAAACAATGCAGGATGCTCTCGGCGTATTCTGGGCGGCAACGAAGCGTGTCGAGGTCGTCCACACGGATCAGCCATTCGCCTTGATGGGCGCGAGCGTGACAGAAACTGATTAAGGCCGCAAAGATGGAACCCGTGTGTAACGGGCCGGTCGCTGAAGGAGCGAAACGGCCGCGGTAGGTCATGGCGTGTTAACCGCCCGTTTGCTTTTCGCGCAATTCATCCAACGTTTTGCAGTCAATGCATTGGGTCGCAGTGGGGCGCGCTTCCAATCGACGCAAACCAATCTCGATGCCACAGGTTTCACAGTAGCCAAAGTCATCGTTGTCGATGGCTTCGAGTGTTTTGTCGATCTTCTTGATTAGCTTACGTTCCCGATCCCGTGTTCGGAGTTCTAGGCTGAACTCTTCCTCTTGTGTGGCGCGATCTGCCGGATCTGCAAAGTTGGCGGCTTCTTCTTTCATGTGGGACACCGTACGGTCCACTTCCTCCATGAGATTCTGCTTCCATTGATTCAGAATCTGGGTGAAGTGAGCGCGCATCGCTTCACTCATGTACTCTTCGTTTTTAGCTGCCTGATACGGCTGAACGTAGCCTAAGAGCGATTCTTGTTTGTTGTTTGCCATGGTCGACCCGACTCCACACAAAAATAAGACGCGGAAAAGTAGCAGAACGTGATTGACTGTACCACCTTCTTTGTTTTCAGGGGGACTTCCTTTGTCGGACCAAACAACACCTTCATTGGCCGAGCGTGTCGATGCCATCCCTCCGTTTTATGTGATGGAAGTGGTGAGAGAGGCTCAGGCACTGGAGGCTCGCGGTGTGGATGTCATCCATTTGGAGATCGGTGAACCCGATTTTGCCACGCCGGCCCCTGTGGTGGAGGCGGCTAAAACCGCGTTGTCCGAGGGTGTGACTCGCTACACTGATGCACGAGGGCTTGCACCTTTACGAGAAGCCATTTCCGCTTGGTATGCCACGCAGGGGGCGCTCGTTTCTCCAGAAAGGATCCAGATCACCCAAGGGGCGTCGGCGGCCTTGTTGTTGGCCTCTGCGGTGACGGTCAATCCTGGGGAGAGCGTATTACTCGCTGACCCAGGTTATCCCTGCAATCCCCGATTTATTGAAACGGTCGGGGGTAAGGTGCATTGGCTGCCCACCGATGCAAAGACAGCATTTCAGCCGACGCTCGACGGAGTCAAAGCGGCAGCGGGTGAGAGGGATCGCGTGTTGATGCTGGCTCACCCCGCCAACCCCACGGGGATGATGGTCCCTGAGTCCACGCTTAGCCAACTTATGCAATGGTGCGAAGAAACAGCCCGGCATTTGGTAGTGGATGAGATCTATCTCAACCTCGGCTTTTCCGAGGTCAAAACCAGTTTGTGTGCCTCTGACCGTCATTTTGTGGCCGGCAGCTTCTCGAAGTATTTCAATATGACAGGGTGGCGTTTGGGGTGGTTGGTAGTACCTGAGTATGCCTTAGCCGCCACTCAGAAGTTGGCGCAGCATCTATTCATTTGTGCGCCGGCGATGGCACAACAGGCCGCCATCGCCTGCTTCCGTCCCGACGTGTTGGCAGAAGCAAATGCACGACGTGACACACTTAAGGCTCGCCGGGATCGTTTAATCCCGGCCCTACAAGCGTTAGGTTTTGAGATCGCTGCCGTTCCGGAGGGGGCGTTTTATGTGTTTGCGGATGCCAGCCGGCTGACTTCGGATGCGAGTCAGTTCTGTCTCGACCTCATCCGACACACAGGCGTCGCCATCACGCCGGGGATCGATTTCTCGGAACGCCTCCCAAACCATTGGGTGAGAATCGCCTACACACAACCGGTCGAACGTCTCGATGAGGCGGTTTCACGAATAGCTGAGTACCTAAATGCTTCGCTTTGATTCAGAGCTCATTGAGGCCACCTATGTGCGACGCTACAAGCGATTCTTTGCAGACTTTGAGGATCGTAACGGCCAGACGTTGACCGCTCATTGTGCGAATACCGGGCGGATGACCGGATTACTGCACCCGGGTCGGACGGGCTGGCTTCGCGCTCAACCCCCTGGCCGCAAACTCGCATTTGCGTGGGAATTGATGGATACGCCGGAGGGGTTGGCCTGTGTGAATACAGCACGAGCCAATCAACTGCTGTCGGTTTCGCCGACCGAGTCTTGGTTGCCGGGAGCCACTTGGGTTGGGCGTGAACCGCGTGTCGGCTCGCATCGATTTGATTTGGCCTTTGAGCGCGAGGGCGCGCCTGTGTATGTGGAAGTGAAGTCGGTCACACTGTGTGAGTCGGGTCGAGGTGCGTTTCCGGATGCGCCTTCTGAGCGGGCTCAGTCGCATGTGGCCTTACTGGCTTCCATGGCAGCTGAGGGTGTTGAAACGCACTTGGTGTGGGTCGCCATGCACGCAGGTATCCGAACCGTTGAGCCCGCACGCTGGGTTGATCCCAAGTTCTCAGAAGCCTGTCGTCTGGCGGCCGACGCTGGCGTGCACTTCCACGCCCTATCGACCCAGATTAACCTCGAGGGGATCGCGCTCGGCGCACCCCTGCCTTGGCATCTGTCGGATTAACCCTCACGCGCAATGGCGCGATAGCCAATGTCCGTTCTGAACTCAGCACCGTCGAACGAGATGTCATCGATTCGTTGATAGGCTTTTTTCTGTGCCTCACTGACGGTCTGCCCAAGTGCGGTCACGCACAGAACCCGACCGCCTGAGGTGACAGGTGTCGAATCTTTGAGTGCTGTGCCTGCATGAAACACTTTGGTGTCTGGTTGGTCAGAACCCAAAGAAATCGGTGCGCCCTTGGGGTAATCGCCCGGATAGCCCGGTGCTGCCATGACCACGCCCAGTGCAGCCCGAGCATCCCACGATGCGATCTCATTATTCAGGCGGCCATGGCATGCGGCCTCGATGAGATCCAGCAAGTCACTTTTCAAACGAAACAGAATAGGTTGTGTCTCGGGATCGCCAAAGCGGCAATTGAATTCGAGCACTTTGGGTGTGCCATCGGCGGTGACCATGATCCCCGCGTAAAGGAAACCTCGGTATCGCAGGCCGTCTTCGGCCAAACCTTTGATCGTGGGCTGGATGACTTCGGCCATGATTCGGTTGTGGCAGACCTGATCCACCACGGGGGCAGGCGAGTATGCGCCCATGCCGCCGGTATTCGGACCCGTATCGCCATCGTATGCGGCTTTATGATCCTGAGACGAGGCCAGAGGCAATACATCGGATCCATCGACCATCACAATGAAGCTCGCTTCCTCTCCGGTCAGGAACTCTTCGATGACCACGCGATGCCCCGCTTGCCCAAATTGGTTGCCTTCGAGCATGTCGCTGACGGCTGCTTTGGCCTCATCGAGGGTCTGCGCGAGAATCACGCCTTTGCCAGCTGCCAAGCCGTCGGCTTTGATCACAATGGGCGCGCCGACTTGATCGAGATACGCATGGGCTTTTGCCCGATCGGTAAAGGTTTCATACGCGGCAGTCGGGATTTGATGACGTGCGAGAAAGTCTTTGGTAAAGGCTTTCGAGCCCTCCAGTTGTGCGCAATCTTGGCGTGGTCCAAAGCAAGCTAATCCTTGGGCTTCAAACGCATCAACCAATCCAGCAACAAGCGGTGCTTCTGGCCCGACCACGGTGTAGGCGATTTCATTTGCCTTGGCGAACTCAATCAGAGCAGGAATGTCGAGCGGATCGATGTTGATGTTGGTGACTTTGTTCTCAAGCGCACTGCCGGCGTTGCCGGGTGCTACGAATACCTGGCTGACTCGAGGTGAGGCTGCCAGTTTCCAGGCCAACGCATGTTCGCGGCCACCGCCGCCGATGACTAAAAGCTGCATGTCAAAAATCCTTAATGCCTGAAATGTCGCATGCCGGTGAATACCATGGCAATGCCGTGGCTGTTGGCTGCCGCGATGACTTCATCGTCACGAATCGAACCGCCGGGCTGAATCACGGCTTTGATGCCCGCTTCAGCGGCCGCATCGATCCCGTCACGGAACGGGAAGAAGGCGTCGGAAGCCATCACTGATCCTGCCACGGTCAAGCCCGCATCGGCCGCTTTGATTGCAGCGATGCGTGCTGAATACACTCGACTCATCTGACCGGCGCCGACACCAATGGTTTGGCCGTCTTTGCAGTACACGATGGCATTGGACTTCACGAATTTCGCGACTTGCCATGCAAACAGCAGATCATTCAGTTGAGCCTGGGATGGGGTTACCTCTGTGACACAGGTTAGATCGGACAGTGTGCGGACCCCGGTATCGGTTTCTTGAACCAGCAACCCACCTTGCACACGGCGGTAATCCAATTGACTTGCCGCCTGAGTCAGGTCGCCGACTTCAAGCAGACGTACTGAGGGTTTGGCTGCAAATAAATCGACGACCCCGGATTCGACGCCTGGCGCGATGATGACTTCGACAAACTGCCGTTCGAGGATGTACGAGACGGTTCGCGCGTCCAAGGGTCGGTTGAAGGCGATGATGCCTCCAAACGCACTGGTAGGGTCGGTTTCGAACGCCCGCTCGTAGGCCGTGAGGATGTCGGATGCCACCGAGACCCCACAGGGGTTGGCATGTTTCACGATGACACAGGCGGGCATATCGAATTGGCGCACGCACTCGAGTGCTGCATCCGTATCGGCGATGTTGTTAAACGACAGCGCTTTACCGGCTAATTGCTTGGCATTGCCAGTGACCGACGCGGTTAAGCCAGGTTCCCGATAAAAGGCAGCAGACTGATGCGGATTCTCGCCATATCGCAAGGTGCTGTCTCGTTCAAAATGCACAAAAAGCTGTTCGGGATAGGCCGGTTGCTCGGGGTCACGGCCGAGGTAGTTGGCGATGGCGCCGTCATAGGCGGCTGTGTGCTGAAACGCCGCTTTGGCCAGGGTCCGGCGTGTGTCGAATGAGATACCGCCCGCCTCGAGTTCGGTCAGAATACCGGCATACTGTGATGGGTCGGTCACAATGGCGACAAATGCGTGGTTCTTGGCTGCAGAGCGGACCATGGCCGGACCACCAATGTCGATATTCTCAATCGCATCAGCATCGGTACAGTCGGGCTTGGCGATGGTTTCTTTGAAGGGATACAAATTCACGCACACCAAATCGATTCCCTCGATTCCGTGTGTTTGCATAACCTCTGCGTCTTGGTCGCGACGGCCCAAGATCCCGCCATGGATTTTTGGATGCAGGGTTTTTACCCGGCCGTCCATCATTTCGGGGAACTGGGTCACTGACGACACTTCGACCGCAGGTAAACCGGCAGCGAGGAGGGCCTTGTAGGTGCCACCTGTTGAAATTAACTCCACCCCATGGCCATGTAGGCCAGTGGCGAGTTCGATCAAGCCCGATTTATCGGACACGCTCAGAAGCGCTCGACGCACCTGGATACGATCAGAGTTTGGCATCCCTTATCCACTCCCCTGTAAAAAAGGGGGGGAGTATACCAGTGTCTGTTAAATCAGGAGAGCATTCCAAAGAGTTTCATTCGGGTCCGCAACGTGCCCCGGCTAATGCCTAGGATCTCAGCGGCTTTCGATTGATTCTGCCCTGTCTGCTCAAGCACCGACAGCAAAAGTGCATGCTCAACCTGTCCGATCACGAGATCGTATAGGTCTTGCGGCATCTCACCGTCGAGTTCATTAAAGTACTGATCGAGCTGCTGCTTGATCAGTTCCTTGAGTCCCATCGCGGAGTCCTCCTCCGTCTATTAATTCTAACAGCCGGCGCGTTTGCGTTTCGGCATCCGTTATTTCCCGTAATTCTGACCATGCTTTGGCCCCATTTGCAAACCGTTTTAAGAACCATTGCAAATGTTTACGGGCCATTCGGACGCCGGTGAACTCGCCATAAAAAGTCTGAATATCTGAAACCAGTTGGGCCATGACACGAATTTGCGTCTCGGTGTCAGGCCGCATGCGTGTTTCACCCGCCAATTCAGCGGCGATGATTCCGGGCAGCCAAGGGTCGCCCTGAGTCCCTCGACCGATCATGACGGCGTCAGCTCCGGTTTGCTGGAGAACGTCACGTGCTTTGTGTGTTGAGGCGATGTCGCCGTTGGCGATGAGCGGGATCGTCAGGCACTCGCGGGTACGTTTGATGGTGTCGTACTCGGCGTCGCCTCGATACATGTCACACCGGGTTCGACCATGCATGGTGACGGCTTGTAGGCCGAGGCTCTCTGCCATTTTGGCAATGTTGGGCCCATTACGTGAGCCATGATCCCAGCCTGTGCGCATTTTGACTGTGACCGGAACGTCTACAGCCCCTACTACGGCACGAAAAATGTCAGCAACCAGAGGTTCGTCACGCATCAGGGCCGATCCGGCTGCTTTTTTTAAGACTTTTTTGGCGGGGCACCCGAGATTGATGTCGATGATATCGGCGCCACGTTCCACGTTTTCCCGGGCCGCCTCGGCAAGCATGCGAGGATCGTAGCCAGCAATCTGCACACTGATTGGCCCGGGCTCGTTGTCGTGATCCAAGCGATGGGCGCTTTTTTTGCTTTCCCACAGTGCAATGTCGGCATGCACCATTTCAGAGATGGCCATGCCGGCACCGAGCTGTTTACAGAGAATTCGAACCGGTCGATCGGTCACGCCAGCCATGGGTGCTAACCAAACGGGGTTGTCGAAGGTTAGGTCGCCGATCCGCATGCGCGTTTGACTCCAGACAAGCAGGTCCAGCCATCACGGGAAATAGGCGGTGCAAATGCGATATTGGGATACGCGTTCATGACAGCTTCCGCTTGTTCGTCGAGGAGCCCTGCCAGCACCAAAGAGCCTTCCAGTTTCACTCGGCCGCTGATGATCGAAGCTAATTCAATCAGTGGGTTGGCCAGAATATTGGCCAATACCAAATCAAAGGAAGCCTCAGGGGTCTCATCAGGAAGCCGGGTGTCGATGGATAATCCGTTGAGGGCCGCATTGCTTTGGGTGGCGATCAGCGCTTGAGGATCAATGTCTAGGCCCACTAGGGGTTTGGCGCCCAAACACCCAGCGCCTATCGCCAAAATCCCCGAACCACAGCCAAAATCGAGCACACTCTGGCCCGCCGGTGGATGATTGCTAAGCCACTCCAAGCACAACTGCGTGGTGGGGTGCATGCCGGTGCCGAATGCTAATCCCGGGTCCAGGTGGAGTAGCGTGGTCCCTTCCGGCGGTGGCTGATCATGCCATGACGGGCGGACCCAAAAGGCACCAATCTTAAGGGGTTGGAATTGCGCTAATGAGACGCGCACCCAATCTTGGTCGGGCAGGTGGGTGAGGTTCTTTGGTGTTTCGATCACCAAGCCCGCGCGCTGTAAGTACAGGTTTAATGTATCCAGAATGTCTGAATCGGTTCGTTCATCTGCATACAGTGCGGACAGCCGAGTAACCGGCCAGACGGGATGCGTCCCAACTGGCGGCTCAAATATCGGACTGTCACCGTCATCGGCTAAGGTGACCGCTTGGGCCTCGGTTAAAAAGAGAATCTCTTCGAGGAGGTCCACTTCGTCGCCACGGCACAGCAGTGACAGCTGCCGAAACTCGGTCATGACAGCCCGAGCTTTTTCTCGAGGTAATGAATGCTGACCGGTCCTTGCAGGAAGGTGGCATCGGTTACGATGTCTCGCTGCAATGGAATGTTGGTCTCAATGCCATCAATCAGCGACTCAGACAGAGCAATTTCCATCCGTTTCAGCGCGTCCAGACGGTCTCGGCCGTGGGTGATGAATTTCGCAATCATCGAGTCATAATGCGGTGGCACGGTGTAACCAGAGTAAATGTGTGAGTCGACACGGACGCCCGGACCGCCTGGGGCGTGGTAACGACCAATGGTCCCAGGGCTCGGCAAGAAAGTGGCGGGATTCTCCGCGTTGATCCGGCACTCAATGGCATGCCCATTCAACTGGATGTCGTCTTGCTTGATGGACAATGGGTGGCCAGCGGCCACCAAGATTTGCTCACGGATGATGTCGACACCGGTCACCATCTCAGTCACAGGGTGTTCGACCTGAACCCGCGTGTTCATTTCGATGAAGTAGAACCTGCCGTCTTCATACAAAAACTCAAAGGTTCCGGCGCCGACATAGCCCATGTTTTGACAGGCTTTGACGCAGGCGGCTAGCACATCGGCCCGGGCAGCCTCATCCACATTAGGCGCTGGAGCTTCTTCCAATACTTTTTGATGGCGACGTTGCAGTGAGCAATCGCGGTCGTATAAGTGAACGGCTTGTCCATGTTGGTCAGCCAACACTTGGACTTCGACATGCCGTGGACGCTCTAAGAACTTCTCTAAGTAGACGGTGGCATCGCCGAAGGCGCTTTTCGCCTCGCTCTGCGTGATTTGGATAGAACTCAGTAAATTGGCCTCGGTGTGCACGACGCGCATGCCGCGACCGCCACCGCCTGCTGCGGCTTTGACAATGACGGGGTAGCCGATTTTGGCGGCCAGCTTGAGGTTGGTTGCCTCATCGGTCCCAAGTGGGCCGTTGGATCCAGGGACGGTTGGTACGCCGGCGGCCTGCATCGCCTCGATCGCGGCCACCTTGTTGCCCATCAGCCGGATGGTGTCTGCAGACGGGCCGATAAAGGTAAAGCCTGATTGCTGCACGCGCTCCGCAAAGTCCGCATTCTCCGCTAAAAATCCATAACCGGGATGGATGGCTTCGGCGTCGGTAATTTCTGCAGCTGCGATAATCGCAGGCACATTGAGGTAACTTTTTGGCGAGGGGTTGGGTCCGATGCACACCGATTCGTCGGCCAACTTCACATGCTTTAAATCCCGATCGCAAGTGGAATGAACGGCGACAGTCTTAATGCCTAATTGCCGACAAGCACGAAGGATTCTGAGCGCGATTTCGCCTCGATTGGCGATGACGATTTTGTTAAACATGATCTTACCCGATCACCACCAACGGCTGATCAAACTCAACCGGATCCCCATCTTCGACCAAGATGGCGAGGATCTTGCCTGAGGCATCGGCCTCGATTTGATTCATCATTTTCATGGCTTCGATGATGCAAAGCGTGTCGCCTTGATTCACGGTTTGGCCCACTTCGATAAAGGCGGCAGATTCAGGTGACGGTGAGCGATAGAACGTACCGACCATGGGTGATTTCACTTGGTGACCTGCCGGCGTACTTGCTGCAGCCGGTGCCGATGGTTCGACAGGTACTGCAACCGCAGGCTGAGGCGCGCTAATGGGTGCGCTCATTTGAGGCGTTTGGATCATGACTTGGCTGCCGCTGCCCCGGGTGATGCGAACACTTTCTTCGCCCTCTGAAATCTCGATTTCAGCCACGTCGGTATCGTGAAGCAACTCGATCAGTTTTTTGATCTTACGGATGTCCATCGTTTATTGATCCTTCAAATGGTGATGTAGTGTTTGGAGTGCAAACTCATAGCCTTTTAGTCCGCATCCTGCGATGACGGCGATGGCCAAGTCTGAAAAATACGATTGATGTCGAAACGGTTCGCGACGATGCACATTTGAGATGTGAACCTCCACTAAGGGGGTGTCGATCGCGGCGATTGCATCTCGAATAGCGACGCTGGTGTGTGTCCAGGCGGCCGGGTTCATCACAATGCCATCGACCGGTTGGTCCATCAGTGATTGAATTCGCTCGACCATCTCGCCTTCGTGATTGCTTTGAAAGAAATCGAGAGTCATTGCCTCGGGAGCAGACTGTGCAAGGTGCTCGTTCAACTGATCGAGCGTGGTCGAACCATAGATGTCAGGTTCTCGGCGGCCCAGCAGGTTCAGATTCGGCCCGTTTAGAATGAGCACCTTTGTCATTTTTGACCCTAAATTCTGAAAATCTGCGGGTATTTTGCGCGAACTAACGTGAAAATGACAGTTCTGTCTGCATAGGTGGGTAGCAAAAACCGATGTCGGCACAGCCCTGATAGTGTAACACCACGCGCTCCGGGGGATTGGGAAGCGTTAATAAAATATTGCCGCGATGAATGGGCGTCAGGCCAAACAGCGGATCGTCATAGGGGGTGCCATTCGGCCGTTCGGTCTCAAGCCGCGTCCCGTCAGCCGTCTCAACCCAAGTCCGCTCGTCATATAAGTACACGCCCGGGGCCATAGAAAGCGTGATCTCAGCCTGCGAGGGCCGCTCCACGACGATGGCCTCCTCGACCGGCAATACAGTCGGTGTCTGGGTTGGATTGCCGAGCAGTCCGGCGCCAAGCACTGCGGTGCTCGCGAGCGCTAAGGTCAGCGTCAAAATTTTCAGGCAGTTTCGTTGCACTTGATGTCTCGGATCGTCATATTGGCTTAGCATACTGAAAACCTTGATGAATGGAATGGATCCCCATGATGGACGCTGTAAAAACCCGTTGGCTTGCTTGGACTGGTCGATCGACTTGGGTGTTTGCAGGCTTGGGTGCGCTGTCTTTGTATCTGGTCGGCGCGTTGTTGATTGGGATCCACTGGAGTCAGCCGCCGGGTCAAACCCCGGTGGATCGGATGTTAAGCGAAACGCTCACGGCAGAACGATCGCCCGCGGTCGGACAGGCCACCGTGGGCGCTTTGATCCATGTGGCTGAAACGCTCTTGGATAAACCCGGTGGTTACTTATCAAACGACCTCACGCCGCCGGGTGTGTGGCTCGACAACATGCCAAATTGGGAGTTTGGGGCCTTGGTGCAAGCGCGAGATCTCGCCCGAGCCTTACGAAAAGATCTGTCGCGAAGCCAGTCGCAGTCCACCGAAGATGCGGATTTGGTGATTGCCGAACCGGCCCTGAATTACGACAGCACCAAATGGTTTCCATCGGCTGAATCCAGCTATCGAAAAGCGATTGAGGCAGCCACTCGGTACCAGGCGCGGCTTGCCATCGATGGTGAGAATGCGCAGTTCTATGCGCGGGCTGACAATTTGCGGAACTATTTATCCGATGTGGAAACCCGGTTAGGGTCCCTCAGCCAGCGGTTGTCTGCGAGTGTGGGGCAGATGCGATTTAACACGGACTTGGCAGGCGACCCTGCAGCCGCTCAATCCACGCCAGAGTTGGACGAACGCGTTGTCAAAACTCCATGGCTCGAGATCGACGATGTCTTTTTTGAAGCGCGCGGTTCGGCCTGGGCACTGCTGCATTTCCTTCGCGCGGTGGAGCAGGACTTTGCCGGTGTGCTGGAGAATAAAAATGCTCGCGTGTCTCTACGGCAGGTTATTCGAGAACTCGAAGCGACTCAGCAAACGGTGTGGTCGCCGCTGATTCTGAATGGCTCAGGGTTTGGGGTGTTTGCCAACCATTCTTTGGTGATGGCCAGTTACATTGCCAGAGCGCACGCAGCCATGTCGGATCTGCGCACGCTGTTGGCTCAGGGCTAATTACTTCTTAGCCGCTTCCACGGATGCGATGACTGCGTCACGGGCCGCGTCTGAACCGCGCCATCCGTCCACTTTCACCCACTTACCCGCTTCGAGGTCTTTGTAGTTCTCGAAGAAGTGAGCAATCTGCTTAAGCAACAACTCACCCAAGTCCTCAGGCTCTTTGACGTGCTTATACAAAGTAGTCAGCTTGTCGTGTGGCACTGCCAGCACCTTGGAGTCACGGCCGGCTTCGTCGCTCATATCGAGAATGCCGATTGGACGGGCGCGAATTACAGAACCTGGCATGACCGGGTAGGGTGTGACTACCAAGACATCGAGTGGATCGCCATCGTCGGCCAAGGTGTTTGGCACATACCCGTAGTTGGCTGGGTAGAACATCGGCGTCGCCATGAAACGATCGACGAATACGGCGTCGTACTCTTTTTCGATTTCGTATTTGATCGGGTCAGAATTTGCTGGGATTTCAATCGCGACATAAATGTCGTTTGGAATGTCCTTTCCAGCCGGGATGTCATTGAAACTCATGTGGGTCTCCACTTAGATAAAAAATCGGATCACACCGTAAACGGCGGCAATTTAGGTTCGATAAGGCGGTATTTCAACCGAACGTAGTCCGGAAGGCCATTGTGAAATGGTGGAAATGCTTCTCCTTCGATCAGCGGCGCAAAATAGGTTCGAGCGGCCTCTGTGATGCCAAATCCATCGGCCGTAATGTAGTGATCCGGCATGGGCTTCTCAATATTGGCAACCTCACTTAAGGATACGCTGTCGAGTCGATAGGCATAGGGCTGATCCGCTGTACGCACGATCACCGGCATCACCGCATTGTGGCCCTGATGCGCCAATTCAGCGGCGTGATAACCCAAGGCATAGGCCTGGTCCACATCGGTTTGCGAGGCAATATGACGGGCGGCGCGTTGCAAATAATCGGCAATCGCGTAGTGGTATTTATAACCTAAGTCGTCTCTGACCATTTCCGCCAATCGCTGAGCCACACCGCCTAGCTGGGCATGACCGAAGGCATCGCGTGTTCCGGTCTCGGCCACAAAGCGGTCCTCGGCATCTTTGATGCCTTCACTGGCAACAATGGTGCAAAACCCCTGGCGCTCAACGGTCTCACGTATTTTGGCCATTACGGTGTCGCGGTCAAAAGTCCGTTCAGGGAATAAAATGATGTGTGGGGCGGGGTGCTCGTCGGTCTGTGCAAGCCCTGCGGCACCAGCAATCCAACCGGCATGACGGCCCATCACTTCCAAAATAAATACCTTGGTGGATGTCGCAGCCATGGACTCCACGTCAAGCGCCGCCTCTCGGATAGAGGTTGCTACGTATTTGGCAACTGATCCAAATCCGGGGCAACAGTCGGTGTGCGGCAGATCGTTATCGATCGTTTTGGGTACTCCGATGCAAGTGATTGGATAACCCATCCGCTCTGACAATTGGCTGACTTTGTGTGCGGTGTCTTGGCTGTCACCGCCGCCGTTATAGAAGAAATACCCGATGTCGTGCGCTTTGAAGACTTCGATCAGTCGCTCGTATTCGGCCTTCTGGCTTTCGATGTCTTTGAGTTTGAACCGGCAACTGCCAAATGCACCGGCTGGCGTATGTTTCAGTGCGGAGCGCTCGCGTTCAGTGAGCGCAGACACATCGATGAGCTCTTCCTTTAGTGCGCCGATGATGCCATTTTTACCGGCATACACGGTGCCGAAGGTTTCCGGATGTGCCGCAATGCCATCAAACACGCCAAGTGCCGACGCGTTGATGACAGAGGTCACGCCCCCGGATTGGGCGTAGAATGCATTTTTACCAGCCATGGTCCGTCCTTGTTCGATGGCGTGATTGTGCAGAAGCAAAACGAGAGTTTCTAGTGAGAATTCATATTCTAGGTATTTGCGGGACCTTCATGGCGGGGTTGGCGCAACTGTGTCGGGCATCTGGATGGGAGGTCACCGGCTCAGACCAGCAGGTCTACCCGCCGATGTCTGACCAACTGCGTGATGCGGGTATCACCTTACACGAGGGATATGACCCGAGCGTTCTTGATGCCCCATTGGACTGCGTGGTCATTGGGAACGCCTTGTCTCGTGGCAACCCGGTGGTGGAAGCGGTGTTAGATCGGAAAATACCCTTTATCTCCGGCCCAGAGTTGCTCGGGCGTCTCACTGAACCACATCAGGTGTTGGCGGTATCCGGCACTCATGGGAAAACGACCACCTCGAGTCTGTTGGCTTGGATCCTGGAGTATGCAGGTCGTGCACCCGGCTTTTTAATTGGTGGCGTGCCGCGTAATTTTGGCGTGTCGGCTCGATTGGGAGAAGGCGATTTGTTTGTGGTGGAGGCAGACGAATACGACACAGCCTTCTTCGATAAGCGCTCTAAATTTGTGCACTATCATCCTGACGTGTTTGGCATCAACAACCTCGAGTTCGATCATGCCGATATTTTTCCCGATTTGGCGGCCATCGAGACTCAGTTTCATCACGCCATCCGTCGTGTGCCAGGCCAAGGTTCGGTGATCGCTCGGAACGGGATCGACGCCGTGGACCGAGTGTTGGCGCGAGGCCTCTGGTCTTCATTGTCCCGTGTGGGGGCGGGCACAGAGTTCAGCCTCCGCGCAGAAGGGGCCGAGCTTTGTCATGAGAGCTCCCAGTCGAGGGTGACTTGGTCGCTTCGGGGGCAGCACAATGCAGAAAACGCAGAGTTGGCTGTTGCTATGGCGCATTCGGTCGGGGTCGACTTGGCCGTCGCGCTCGAGGCCATCGCTGAGTTTGATGGGGTGGCGCGTCGTCTCAATGTCTTGCATGAGACCTCGGCGTTTCGGATTTGGGACGATTTTGCGCATCATCCGACGGCTATTGCGGCCACCTTGGAGGCTGTTAAGGCAGAAGCGGGTGATCGTCCTGTGACTGCGGTCATTGAGTTGGCATCGAACACCATGAAGCAAGGAGTGCATCGAGACGTGCTCAAACAAGCCGCTCAGTTGGCAGATCAGGTTTGGTGGGTGGTGCCACAAGCCACAGCGTGGGACACCCAATGTTTGCTCCGGGTCAATGGGAGCGCGTCCATTCGCAGTGCGTCAGAGGATCTGGTGCCTGAAATCTTAAAGTCGGCTGAGGGTGAATGGGTATTGATGTCCAATGGCGGCTTCAATGGGCTGCAAAAACGATTGCGAGACGCCTTGAGTATGCGTTGAATTCTTGAGGCCTGCCCCACATAAATCCCGCATGATGTTCGAATCAATCAAACGTGAGGCGGTTGTGGCTAAGCCCTTATTTCCCCTACCCTTGGTGGTGTTTCCCGGGGGCCGATTACCGCTTCAGATTTTTGAAGCTCGCTACCTCGACATGGTCGGCGAGTGTATGCGCAACGGCACGCATTTTATTGTCACCATGTCCCGCTCTGAGGGGTTTGCTGATGTGGGCTGTGAAGTCTCCATCCGAGATTTCGATCAACTGAGTAACGGGTTGCTCGGCATCCTGGCAGTCGGTGAATCCAAACAGCAGTTGTTTAATCCGCGTCAGCGCGAAGACGGACTTTGGCTCGCTGATTCAGCGCCATTGCCTATGGAGCCCTCGGTGGCGCTGCCTCACGATCATATTGCTTTGGTGGAGTTGCTTAAGGGGCTTCGACAACACCCCGCGGTTGAAGGCATGGTAGGCGATGTGGATTACACCGATGCGGCCGAAGTGGGTGCGCGGCTGACTGAATTGCTGCCGATCGAAACTGAGCGGAAGCAAGAGCTATTCGAGCTGTCTGATCCGATCAAGCGGCTCGAAGAACTCGAGAACGACGTGATCGCATTGCAGAACCAAGGCCGGTCCTAGGATCCCAGCCCGTCCCTCGGTATACTGACGTTTTGCAGGGAATCTGGATGCAGTATCAAGACATCGCGAGCCGCGCCCGGGCGGCACTGGCTGCCATTTCGACGGCGTCCACTGAAACCAAAAATCATGCACTGTCTGCGATCTGCGATGCCATTGAAGCGCAGCGCGCTGACATTCTTTCGGCGAACAGCCAAGACATGGATCACGGACGTGCCTCTGGGTTGGATGCGGCTTTACTCGACCGATTGGAACTGAATGACAGTCGTGTTGACGGCATGATCGAGGGCGTCCGACAAATCATTGCACTGCCCGATCCCGTGGGAGAGGTCAGTCAGTTGCGCCGCCGACCTTCAGGGATCGAGGTAGGCTTGATGCGACAGCCTTTGGGTGTCATTGGGATCATTTACGAATCGCGTCCGAATGTCACCGTCGATGCGGCGGCTCTGTGTCTCAAGTCCGGCAATGCCGCGGTGCTGAGAGGCGGAAGTGAGGCATTCCATTCCAACCAGGCGATCGCTGCTTGTATTACAAAAGGCCTAGAAGTCGCCGGTTTGCCAGCGGCTGTGGTGCAGGTGGCCCCCACCGCAGACCGGGCGTTTGTCGGTGCCATGATCGGTGGTGCGCATCCGTTATGCGACGTGATTATTCCAAGGGGTGGCAAGGGTCTGATCGCACGGATCGCTGACGAGGCGCGCGTGCCGGTGATCAAACACCTAGACGGTAACTGCCATGTCTATGTGGATGTCGATGCCGACTCAGAACGGGCGCTTGCGATTTTGGAGAATGCAAAAACACACCGTTACGGCGTCTGCAATGCCGCAGAGAGTTTCTTGATCCACGCCGATGTGGCCGATGCGTTGTTGCCGCAGATTGGTGCCATGTTAGCCGGTCACGAGGTCGAAATTCGGGGGTGTGCAGCGACTTGTGCGGCGATACCGAATGCAATCCCGGCCACCGATGACGATTGGGATACCGAGTATTTGGCGCCCATCGTTGCGATTCGTGTGGTGCCCGATGTGACCGTCGCCATTGATCACATTAACACCCATGGTTCGCATCACACCGATGCCATTGTGTCTGAAAATTACACGACGGTTCGGCAGTTCATGAGAGCGGTCGATTCTGCGTCAGTGATTGCCAATGCCTCCACGCGGTTTGCAGACGGGTTTGAGTACGGGCTCGGTGCGGAGATTGGTATCTCCACAGATCGAATTCATGCACGTGGGCCGGTAGGCCTCGAAGGCCTCACCAATCAAAAGTGGGTTGTGTTCGGAGACGGACAGGTACGGCGCTAGTGCAGATCCTGTTTGGTGGCACCTTTGACCCGGTTCACAACGGTCACGTGGCGATGATGGATGCCTTATCGGCGGCCTTCCCCCATGCCTTGGTTCACGTGATCCCCAATCGGTTGCCGCCCCATCGCCAGACGGTGGCTGACTCAGGACACCGTCTTGCGATGCTCGATCTTTTGCTATCAGGGTATGAACGCATTACGGTCGATCGCATCGAGATGGAGCGGGATGGCCCAAGCTACACCGTTGATACCTTGAGAGCGTTTCGGGCTGAGTATGGGCCGGATGAGCCTCTGGTTTTGAGTATGGGCGCGGATGCCGCACGTGGGTTGGCGCGATGGCATCAGCCCGAGCGGATCGCAGAGCTCGCTCATGTCTGTATCTTGGATCGAGACGGACAGACAGCTGAAACCCCTGAGGTACTGGCTTCGATGCGGCCCGTCAATTCGATTAACGCGCTAGCAGATAGCGCCTTTGGGTGCCTTTGCCGATTACAGACACCCGCAGTACCCACGTCCTCGACGGAAGTGCGAGGACTCATCGCCGAGGGCGTTGAAACGCTTCCGGTTCCCAAAGAAATCCACGACTATATTTCGAACCATAACCTCTATCGGACTGTAAATGATTGAAGATAACGAGCTCATTCGGCTGATTGTCGATGCCTTAGAAGACCTGAAAGCCCTCGATATTCGGGTGGTGGACGTTCAGGGTCAGACCTCAGTCACCGATTTTCTGGTCATCGCCAGCGGTACCTCGAGTCGTCATGTGAAATCGCTAGCCGACCATGTGGCGACGGAGCTGAAGACCAAACACGGTGTGGCTGCCTTGGGCAGTGAGGGAGAAGATGCGGCCGAATGGGTGTTGGTCGATTTCGATTCGGTAGTGCTCCACGTCATGCAACCGCCGATTCGAGAGTTTTATGATCTCGAACGGTTGTGGGAGCGACGCGGTCGGGGTGCCGAGGCAGACGCCTCCCCTGAAAGCTGATGGCAGATGTTCGCATCCTTGCGATAGGGCAGAAAATGCCAGCTTGGGTGCAAGCAGGGTGCGCGGACTATTTGCCTCGATTCAGACACCAATTCCGGGTGCTGTTGGACGAGATTCCCGCCTCCAAGAAGTCAGGCGCTCTAGCGCAGGCTGATCATCAAGCGCGGTTATTCGAGCGAATTAAGTCGACTGATTTCTTGGTGCTTTTGGATGAGCGAGGGCGTCAATGGAGTACGGAATCTTTAGCTGAACAACTGACGCGTTGGGAACTCTCTGGCCGTTCTTTGGTCTTTGCTATAGGTGGGGCTGATGGCTGGAATGCGGTCGCTCGCGAGCGAGCCGATGCTGTGTGGAGTCTGTCCTCCTTAGTGTTTCCGCACCCACTGGCTCGGCTAATCGTCATTGAACAACTCTACCGGGCGGACTCGGTCCGTCAGGGTCACCCATACCATAGGAGTTGAGTTGAAGCTCACCAGTGGCATAGAAGAACGACAAGTGATCAGTCGGCGATTGGCTGTCGCAGCCACACTGAGCGGTGTGCTCTTGATGGCGTTGCTTGGGCGTTTGGTTTGGCTTCAGTTGATTGAACACCAACGCTTTGTGACCGCGTCTGAGGCCAATCGAATTCAAATTTTGCCATTGCCTCCGGCGCGTGGGCAGATCCTCGATCATCAGGGTGTGGTGTTGGCCGAGAATCGACCTCGGCTTCAATTGGCCGTGATTCCCGAAGAGTCCGACGACCTCGATGTACTTTTATTCA
Organism: Litorivicinaceae bacterium; assembly: GCA_965659195.1. GTDB lineage: Bacteria > Pseudomonadota > Gammaproteobacteria > Pseudomonadales > Litorivicinaceae > HIMB30. The sequence goes on along the minus strand of CBFHVZ010000004.1, from coordinate 8,497 downwards.
ATATTCAATCTCGCATTTCCTTAACGGACGATGAAATCAAAGACTTTAGAAAGCGTGTCAGCAGCCGTCGGCGGCCGCGTGAACCGGTCGTGCTTAAGGATCAGATTAGCGACGAGGAAACGGCCCGTTTAGCAGTCGATGCCTTTTTGTTCCCCGAGGTGCGTCTCGATGCCAGCCCCCGTCGCTTCTATCCCTTTGGTGGGTTAACGGCGCACAGCTTGGGGCACGTCGGTCGTTTGTCCCTCGATGAGTTGCAGGACGTGAATGAGCGTCGTTATGCCGGTACACAAATGATTGGCAAGACAGGCATTGAGCGAGCCTATGAGGAAGACCTGCTGGGTCAGGTCGGATTGGAACGGGTTGAAACCAGTGCCCGTGGCCAGATCATGCGCACCATCGATCAGGAACCACCGACTCCAGGTGAGGACATCCAAATCCATTTGGATATTGGATTGCAGGCCACGATTTTTGACATCTTGGGGGATCGACGTGGGGCTGTGGTTGCCATGGACCCAGCGACCGGAGGGGTTCGCGCTTTGGTCAGCGCCCCGAGTTTCGATGCCAACCTATTCACCGGCGGTATTTCGAGTGCCTTGTATCAAGCACTTCAAGAGGATCGCGATGCACCCTTGTTCAACCGGGCGCTTCGAGGGCAATACCCACCCGGATCCACCATTAAGCCGATGTTGGGTATGGTCGGCATTCATTATGGGGCCGTCACTTGGGACTATTCGATCCAGGATCCGGGCTTTTTCCAATTGCCCGGAATATCCCACCGATACCGTGACTGGAAACCCTGGGGCCACGGTGTGGTCGATATGAAAAAAGCGGTGGTGGAATCATGTGATACTTATTTCTACGACATGGCTGTGCGTCTCGGGGTAGATCAAATGGCCCAAGGGATGGCGCCTTTTGGGTTTGGTCGTCGCCTTGGCGAAGACATCTTGGGGGATGTGCCTGGGATTCTGCCCAGCCGTGGGTGGAAGCGTGAGGCCCGAAATGAATCATGGTATCTAGGCGAGACGGTGATCGCCGGCATCGGCCAAGGCTATTGGGTCACCACGCCGTTGCAATTGGCTGCAGCCACCAATGTAATGGCACGTCGCGGCAGCTTCTTAGACCCCCACTTTGCGTTGAAGGCAGATCATGAAGGCACACCGGTCAATATCGGGCAGCCGTCGGATTGGCTCAGAATGATCAAGGCCATGGAGGCGGTGATGCACGGCGAAGGGGGTACGGCACGCGCAGCCGGCCAGGGCGCTGCCTATCGAATCGCCGGCAAGACGGGCACCGCGCAGGTGTTTTCAATTGGCCAAGATGAGAAGTACAACGAAGACGAGATTGAAGAGCGGTTGCGTGATCATGCGCTCTTTGTCGGATTTGCACCGGCCGAAAATCCGACCTTAGTGGTGGCTTTGATTGTGGAAAATGGAGGCTCTGGGGGCACCACTGCTGCACCAGTGGCTCGAGCAATTTTTGATTATTGGTTGGTGGAGCGGGAATCTGGGGCTCTGCCGCCTGATTTAGAGCGTGTGGCCCGGGTCAACGAAACGGTGTTATCGAGAAGTCATGGTTACCGCAACTGATACCGGACACATTGAAGGCTTCCGGCCTAAACGCTTCGCACAGCGATACGGCCTCGATCCGTTTTTAAGCTTGATGCTGTTGATCACGGGTATTTTTGGATTGGCCGTCTTGTATTCCGCCTCCGGTCAAAACGAGGCGATGGTGATGCGTCAAGCAGTGCACTTATTTGTCGGCCTGGGGATGATGGCTTTTTTGTCTCAAGTACGCCGCGACCTGATTGTGCAAATCACGCCCTTCGTGTTTGTGGTGGCGGTTCTCTTATTAGTCATGGTGTTGTGGATTGGCGTCGGCGCGAAAGGCGCGCAACGCTGGCTCGATCTGCCGGGGCTGCCCCGATTCCAGCCATCTGAATTAATGAAACTGGCGTTGCCGGCGATGGTGGCCTGGTGGGTCACACAACATCAGATTCCACTCAAACTGTGGCAGTTTTTAGTGGCTGGGGCTCTGATTGTCTGTCCGGTGTTGCTTATCGCGCGGCAGCCCGATTTAGGGACCAGTATTATCATTGCCGGTTCGGGCTTTTTTGTGGTGTTTCTGGCGGGGCTTTCCTGGCGCATTTTGATGGGGTTGGGTGGTTTGGCTCTGGCGGCTTTACCGCTCTTATGGCACGTCATGCACGACTATCAAAAGGCACGCGTATTGACCTTGCTTGATCCGCAAAGTGATCCCTTAGGTGCTGGGTGGAATACGATTCAGGCGATGACAGCCTTAGGCTCCGGGGGCATTTTTGGCAAAGGATACGGATTGGGCACCCAAGCCCAGCTTAAGTTTTTGCCCGAGTCGCATACCGATTTTATTGTGGCTGTGATCGGCGAGGAGTTGGGCTTTCTCGGAGTCTGCTTGTTGCTTTTGATGTACGGACTCATTTTGGGCCGGTGTTTAATTATGACGCTGCGCGCCGATGGGCTATTTGGTCGCCTGTTGTGTGGGTCAATTACCCTCACATTTTTTGTCTACGTATTTGTTAATCTAGGCATGGTCAGTGGGGTGCTGCCTGTGGTCGGTGTCCCGCTGCCATTGATTAGTTACGGTGGAACCTCAGTGGTTTCTTTATTGACGGGCTTTGGCTTAATGATGGCCATGCAACGAACTAACCGCGTATTGTCTGGAGACATTCCATGAAAAAACAGGTACTCGCTTTGGTTGCCGCAGTCTCGGTATCGACTGCGCAAATCGCATACGCCAATTATGCGGAACGCCCTGAAGTCAAAGCCATGGCCGATCGTTTGGCAACTCAAGGCGTATCGAGAGACTTCGTGTTGTCTGCCATGGGTGAGGCGAAGCGACTGGATTCAGTGATTAATGCGATGAATCGACCCGCTGAGCGAAAAGCGTGGCGTGACTATCGGCCGATATTTTTAAAGCCTGAGCGGGCCAGGGCGGCGGCGGAGTTCTACTCGGTTCACCGTGACACGCTGCACCGGGCTGAAGCGGAGCTCGGTGTGCCGGTTGAAATTATTTTGGCCATCATCGGTGTCGAAACCTATTACGGTCGCAACAAGGGCAGCTTCCGCGTGATTGATGCCTTAGCGACCCTTGGCCTCGACTACCCACGGCGCGCTGAGTTTTTCCTGGGCGAATTGGAGTCACTGTTTTTGCTCGGTAAGGCTGAATCCTTAGATCCTTTGGCCTTGAAAGGATCGTATGCGGGCGCGATGGGCTACGGACAGTTTATCCCGTCGAGTTATTTAGCCTATTCAATCGACTTTGATGGCGACGGGCGCCGGGATCTATTGGAAAACCCAGTGGATGCCATCGGATCGGTTGCCAACTACCTGGCACGCCATGGTTGGGATGCGAACCTAGGCATTGCCCACCCCATCAGCTCAGCCAGTCAATTCGCACCTGAACTCGAGCGTTCAATTAAAATCCAACACCGCGGAGATCAATTAATCGCCGCCGGTGTGACGGGCTTGCCAACTGACTGGGTTGCTTTGGATCTGGATGTGTTGGGTCTTGATGGAGCTCAGGGTACTGAGTATTGGGCAGTGACTAAAAACTTTTATGCCATAACTCGGTACAATCGAAGTCCCCTATACGCCATGGCAGTGACCCAATTGGCGTCTGAGATAGAAAAGGAAATCACCCCTTGATGCGGGTTTGGATCGTATTGGTATGTTTGGGTTTGACCGGCTGTGCGTCGGTTGGCCAATGGATGGGCCGTGACGCCGGCAGCTTGCAAAGTGAGCCGGCCTCGGCAGAGGTGCCAGACGGTCCACCTTTGTTGGTGTCGGTGGATGTGGATGCATTGCCTGAGCCTCGACCCGCCGACGAGCCGCTGGCTCGCTACGGCAACCCCGAGCGGTATGAAGTCGATGGCGTGTTTTACCAAGTCGAACCTGTCCCTGAGGGGTTCAGTGAAACGGGCATTGCCAGTTGGTACGGCCGGAAATTTCACGGCCGCTTAACGTCATCGGGCGAGCCCTTTGACATGTTTACCTTCACCGCCGCTCACAAAACCATGCCGATTCCGGCGTGGGTTCGAGTCACTAATTTAGCCAATAACCGGTCGCTGATTGTGCGAGTGAATGATCGCGGTCCTTTTAAACCCGATCGCGTACTGGACCTTTCATGGGCGGCAGCTAAGCGGTTGGGCTTTGAAGCTGAGGGAACGGCTGAGGTGCGCTATGAAGTGCTAAAAGTCCCTGTTAATCGCCCGGGCTTAGTCGCCAACCCCTTGGTTACCCCAGCGCAGGCGGTGCTGCAAATCACCGCCTTATCGGATGAGGGACAGGCTCGCGTGTTAGCCAATGAACTGTCAGGTCAGATAGGCTCTGAGTCGGTACGGGTCCGAGTGGAACCGACCGGTACAGGTCTGTATCGAGTGCAGGTTGTCCCTCGGCCAGATGAAGCAGTGATTGAGGCGGTCATGCAGCAATTGATAGGCCTCGGTTGGACGCCGCAGCGTCTGTTAGCACGAACGGAATTGAATTAATGCAAATTGAAAAAGGAGTGTAGGGTGCGGTTTTTGTGGATAGCAGCGTGTTCATTGGTCAGCGGTATGGCCATGGCAAATGTGCCCTTGACCGAGGCATTGGGTAACGGCCCACCCATTCCTGCGGCCCCAAAGTTGAATGCAACCGGTTATTTGCTGATTGATGCACGAAACGGGGAAGTGTTGGTCGAGCACAATGCCGATGAGCGTCTGCCGCCGGCTTCATTGACCAAAATGATGACCGCCTATATTGCCGAGCGTGAGTTGGCTGAGGGCCGGGCGTCGATGGACGATCTGGTGCCGATCAGTGTGAAAGCATGGCAAACCGGCGGCTCGCGCACCTTTGTGCGTGAGGGCACCGAGGTGCGTTTCGAAGACCTCCTGAAAGGGGTGATTATCCAGTCGGGCAATGACGCGAGTGTCGCCTTGGCGGAATACTTAGCTGGGTCTGAAGAGGTGTTTGCCGATCTCATGAATCAAACCGCAGTGTCCATTGGCATGACCGGTTCGCAATTTAAAAACTCAACCGGACTGCCTGCCGAAGGCCATTACACCACGGCACGGGATATGGCACTTTTGGCGGCTCGGACTATTTCGGATTATCCGGAAACCTATTCGATTTACGCGGAAAAAAGCTTTACCTACAACAATATCCGTCAAGCCAACCGCAACACCCTGTTGTTTCGTGATCCGACGGTCGATGGTCTGAAAACCGGTCACACCGAAGAGGCTGGATATTGTTTGGTGGCCAGCGCCAATCGCGACGGTTTCCGTTTGATTTCTGTGGTGATGGGCACGGACAGTGAGAAGGCTCGGGAACAAGAAACCACGAAGTTGATGCAGTATGGGTATCGCTATTTCAGTGGTAAAACGTTGTTTGAAGCGGGGGCGGAGTTGCCACAGAGTACTCGCAAAGTATGGTTTGGACAGACCGATTCAGTGGAGTTGATGACCACTGAGCCACTGTATGTGACCTTGCCACTGGGTCGAGAAAGCTCAATTCAGGCCACATTAGACGCTCCGGACACGCTTGATGCACCTTTGAACCAGGGTGATGTGGTGGGCACTGTGCGCATCATGCTCGGGGACCGTGTGTTGGCAGAATCTCCGGTGGCAGTTGCCTCAGACGTTCCGCAAGGTGGTCTGTTCAAGCGTCTGATTGATTTTGTGATGAAGCTCTTGGCATGAGCCTTTGTGCGCTAAACGGGGAGATTATGCCGCTTGAAAAGGCGTGTATTTCTCCTATGGATCGGGGCTTCTTATTCGGCGACGGAGTCTATGAGGTATTAGCCTGTGTCGACGGCCGGATTCGGGCAGCCTCTTTGCATCGCGCTCGACTGCAGCAGTCGTTGGCTGCTATTGCATTGGATGTGTCGGTGGATGCGGTATTTGATGATTTGCAGAGAGTGCTTGAGGCCTCTGGCCTTCAAAATGCCAAGCTGTATGTGCAGGCAACCCGTGGGCCTGCGGCCGTGCGCGAGCACAGCTTCCCATCGGTGGTCGAGCCCACCGTGTTTTTGACCGTGTCGCCATTTACGGCAAGCCGGCTGGCGCCGGTCAGCGCCCTGGTTCGAGAAGACATTCGCTGGCGACGTAATGCCATTAAGTCGACTTCCCTGTTGGCCAACGTCTTGTTGCAACAAGAAGCCAAGGCACTCGGTGCCGGTGAGGCGATCTTGCACCGCGATCAGTGGGTGACTGAGGCCTCGACCTCTAACGTATTCTTGCTGAAAGATCGGACGCTGAGGACGCCACCCTTGTCGGATGACATCTTGCCCGGCATCACCCGTCACTTGGTTTTGGAGCTGGCTCATGATCTCGGGCTGGAAGTTAACGAGACCCCGGTATCCGTTTCTGAACTGGCCTCAGCAGAGACCTTGTTTGTGTCCAGTTCGACTCGTGGTCTGATGCCCATCGATCGGTTAGAACCCGGCGGCCAGGTCGGTGCGGGTGGAGTACACTCCGAGTTTGAAGCGCTGGCTTCTCGATACGATGAATTACTGCACGAGCACCCCTGATCATGTCAGAACCTAAGCCGCCCAAAATTGAATTTCCGTGCGAAGGCTATCCCGTGTCGGTGGTGGCCAATACCACCGATGGATTTGTCGCTGTACTGGAGGACATCATCCGTCGCCATTGTCCGGATTATGACCCTGAGACACTCAAAGTGACCTCAAGTCGAAATGGCAGTTACCAAAGTTTTCGGTTTTGCATCTGTGCACAAAGCGAGGCACAACTGAGCACATTACACGAAGAGTTAAAGGCCACCGGCGCCGTACACATGGTGCTTTAATGGAATCCGTGGTCATCTCACATCTCGGTCGCCGGGATTATCGTGAGTGCCATCAAGCCATGCAATCGGCCGTGGCCAGGCTCCGGGGCGCTGACCACGCCGAATTGTGGGTCGTTGAGCACCCCCCGGTTTTCACCCAAGGACAGGCCGGCCGTCCTGAGCACATTCTCGCACCCGGAGATATTCCGGTGGTGCAGTCAGACCGCGGAGGGCAGGTAACCTATCATGGACCCGGTCAGACGGTTATTTACACCCTGGTTCCGTTGAAAGCGTTTGGTCTCAATGTAAGAGCACTGGTGAGTTTGCTAGAAGAGGCCGTGATTGCTGTTCTCGGCGAACGAGGCGTGGAGGCGGAGTCGCGCGCTGATGCACCGGGCGTCTATGTGCGTGGGGCGAAAATTGCGAGCCTCGGTCTTCGGATTCGTCATGGGGTTTCCTACCATGGAGTGGCCTTAAACGTGGCCATGGACTTAGCGCCCTTTGCTCAAATCAACCCCTGCGGTTATGCGGGGATGGCTGTCACACAGGTGTCTGATGAGATGGGTATCGCTCAAGACCCCGACGCGCTGGGTGATGCGGTGGCGCAGCAGATTGCGAAAACCTTAACGGCTCAGTGGGTGGCCGGCCAAGCCCATTAGGACATCTTTGATCATCAACCACGCAGGCTCTTTGCTTGCCCCTTTGATGGTGCGATCGATGTCATGACACAGACTCAATAAGCGGCGCAGCTGCATCAGTGACAGCCGGTTGACCGTGGTTCTGACCAACCCTTCTCGCGAGCGCCAGACTCTGAGTGCTCCAATGGCCTGATTGGCCGATTCACCTTGGTCCATTCGATGCCGAATTTTAGCCAATAGATCAATCTCGCGATGAATCGCCCACAGCACGCTCATCGGTTCCACCCCTTCGGCAGCCAATAAATCGGACATGCGAGTCAAATCGCCCACATCGCCTGACAATGCTCGGTCAACCAAGTCATAGACGCTGTACCGGGCACTCTGACTCAATACTTCCATCACTTGATCCAAGCCGATGACGTCTCCAGCCAATAAATCGGGCTGGACTAGTTTCAGCCGTTCAATCGCTTGCGAGGCTGCCAACAGGTGTCCTTCTGTGTGCTGAATGAGGGCAGCTTTGGCGTCTGGGTCGAGCCGCAATGTTTGAAAGGTCAATTCGCTGTCGAGCCAACGCGGAAACTGAGCGGTGCTCAGAGATTGCGCTGTAATCCATGCCTGTTTGGAGTCCAGTGTCTTTGCCCATGTTTGATTGGCTTCCGCTTTGCCGAGACTTGGACCAATGATTAGGAGCCGTTTATCGGGGGTGGGCTGATCCAGCCAATGTGAAATGGCATCTCGTAACCCACCGTCCAAGGTGGCTCGAGCCAGTCGGAGCTCGACTAAGCTTTGGTCTGCAAAGAGGGACAGTGCGTCGAGTTCGTCACGAAGTGCAGCGGCTGCATCGGTATCGGTTTGATCAATCACGACCCGTTCAGAAAATCCTTGTGCTCGCCCCGCGCGTCGCCAGAGGTCGCCGATGCGAGTGATAAAGAACGCCTCGTCTCCGACCAGTGCGGTGACAGGCCAAAGGGAGTCTTGCCAAGTGCGGCCATCAAATTCATGTGCTTTGATGGCCATGGGTTAGGGCGTCCCGGCGTCCGTGGCCTCGAGTGCCTGCGCATAACG